>CAJJOL010000053.1:0-21591 GCA_905193385.1 uncultured Prevotella sp.
GCTTCTTGTACTACTTTATCTGTCTTATGTAAATCTTTTCAAAGAACTCTTTCTTCATTCGCTTTTCTCGAACTCTTCTCAATCTCTTTTTGCTTGAGGTTTCGTTCGTTCTTGAAAGCGGATGCAAAGGTATGACTTTTTTCCGTATCTCCAAAACTTTTGCTAAGAAAATTCAGCATCTTTGCTGTATTTTTATCGCAAATTGATTCATATCAACCATTCTCTGTTTGCGCAAACAACTACACCTTATTATGTATTTAAGGCTCCATATTAAAGTGCATACTGCAACCCTATGCTACAATCGAAAGTGTCAGACAACACCTTGTCGTGATATTTATAATGCGTGTCGCGCCAATAATTGGACACTTTCATGTCGAGATTGATGCGCTTAGACAATGCCAGACAGAAGCGGGCATTGAGCACGAGCAGCGAAGAGTTACCCTTATCGCCCTGGGCATTGAGATAAATTGGGTTGGTATTTGCCACATCCTTGTTCTCATAACCCTTCCATGTGAATATACGATAGTAGTCAGCACCAAACGACATGCTGCCAACTTTGCCGAATTCCATCAAGCAACTTGCCTTAACGCTGTATCCGCTACCCATATTGTAGTCGCGGTCGATTACATGATAGTAGTCGCTAAGGCTTCCGCCAAGCAGTATGCCGTCAACGAAGATACGCTGCTCGAGCTTAGTAAGATTGCCCACCTTGGGGAAACGGCAGATAAAGCCCGGACCTATAGAAGCCGCCTCCGAGATGCGATAAGGCACAATGTCCGAACCGTTCTTCACGGGTTCGGAGTCGTAATAGTTGAAGTGCTGGAACAATCCGAACACCATATCAGCACCATTCGAGATGGTTACGGGCATGCTCCACAATCGTCCCAGAAGATGAACGCCCGTGATGAGCGGTTGGTTTCCACTTAGTCCGAACTGCAAGTCGGCAGTGAAGTAGTCGTACGGCTTAGTCTGCTCACGGTCGAACGGATCGCCATAGGCAAGGTTGAACTGTATATACGGATTGCCCTCACCACGAAACAGCGCACCATTATCTGCAAGATAGCGATAGCTAACCGACGCAGCAAAGTGAACCGGAATGCTCTCATAGTCGTGATACTTGTAATAGCTGCTGCGCACACGCCAAGCGTCGCCATACAGAATACGATTAAGTCCCTTGATAGGACAAATCAAAGTGCCGATAAACTCACGCATGAAGCGAGGAAAACCACGCAAGCGGTCGTCGTAGACAAGATTGCTAATACGATTGGTCACCTCACCTATGCACACTCCACCGAACGTAGTAGCCATGAGGTCGTTGATGGCAGGCGGCTCAATCTCGCACGTCGTCTCCCACATCAGGCTTCCACAGAACGAGTAAGGCACTGATTCCCAGAACGACATGCCGTGCGAACGGGCAGCATTGAAATAGAGTCCGCCATGATAAGGATGAGCAAAAAGATTGGTCGAGAACTGGTCGTTGTCCCAGACGAATCCCGTCTTGATATTGTTCTTGATACTGCTCCATGAAATCTTGGCAAACTCCTCGTTCATGACATACCGGTCGAAGAACTGCACACCAACATTGATGCCGAATGCTTCGAGTGCAGCACGCCACGGATGTTTCTTCTGTCGCATCGGATCATCGAAAGCAAATGCTGTAGTATCAGCCCCATAGCCCTTCAGACCATACTCATCGTCAGCAGCAGTATAGAAATGCCTGTTGCGCGTGAGTCGCCATGCCAGACCAGCCTCGAATATGGCACGTTGCCTGTAGCGTCGTGCGTGGTTGTAGTATCGTGTGTCGCCATAGCCCACAGTAGCAAACAGGCTCGTGTAATTGCCCAGTATCAGGTCGGCATTAAGACGAGCCTGAAGCGAGAACAGACGTTCGGGCTTGCTGTTGGAATTCTCCTCAAACGACTCGATATGATAATATCCGAGGTCGCCACTGAGCGAAAAACGCGGAGTGATGTTGAAGTATTGGCCTATACGATAGAACAAAGCGCCCGAGAAATGCTTGTCGAGTCCGAAGTAATGGGTGCCTACACCTATTATATTATAGGTGCTTCGGTTGCGGAAACGTATAGCCAAGTTGGTCTTTGTAGCCGTTCCGCCGTAAGTCATGATGTCGATACGGGTATTAGGATTGACATTGACGAGTCCAATCTTATGAGCGAGCGTGTCGCGACTGTAGTTGATAAATCCAATCTGCACGCCTCGCGGATGTGCGACACACACGTTAAGCAGTCCTATCTGCGAACCGTTGAGCGTATCGGCATAGTTATAAAATCCGGTCTGAGCGCCTCGCATATACGACGAACAGATATTGGTGCCACCTATCTGCATGCCACGCTTCATGCCCAGCGAGATATTGGACAGGGCACTCTACTGTATGCCGCGAAATCCCTCGCCAGCCACATTATTAAACATAGCCACCTGAACACCATTGCCACTTTGCAACAGATTGGACACGCCAGAAATCTGCACGCCACGCATGTCGCTGCCTACTGCATTGACAACGCCAGCAATGTTGACACCACGCAACTGTCTGCGCACCGTAGCCGAGAAACTTCCTATCTGCACACCGCGCAAAGTGTCAACGTCGCCAAACAACGCCACATTGCCACTGCTGTATAATGTAGAGTCGGCACCATGATGATTGATGCCGACTCCGATGTTGTGAGTTTTGCGGAAATCGTCCTGCGCCTGCCCCATAAGAGCCGAAAACGAGAAGAGAGCCGCCAATATGAGTTTTGTATTCATTTTCTACCGAAACACTTGTCTACTATAAGCGCCAGCGCACCATCGCCGGTCACGTTGCACGCCGTGCCGAAGCTGTCCATAGCAATGTAAAGCGCTATCATCAGCGCGAGCGACTGCTGGTCGAAACCGAGCATTGACGAGAGGATGCCGAGGGCAGCCATGATGGCTCCACCGGGCACACCCGGCGCTGCAACCATCGTCACACCGAGCATCAATATGAATCCCGCCATCATCTGGAAGTCGTAAGCTATGCCCTGCATCATCATGAGTGCAAGCGAGCAAGCCACAATCTTCATCGTACTGCCCGACAGATGGATAGTGGCACACAGCGGAATCACAAATCCGGCTATGTCCTTGTCGACACCGTTAAGAATGGTCTGACGCATCGTGACGGGAATAGTAGCTGCTGACGACTGCGTGCCGAGTGCCGTGAAATAAGCCGGCATCATATTGCCAAGCATCCTGAACGGATTCTTATGTACGAAGAACGATGCCACAATATACTGGAATATGAGCAGGAATATGTGCATGACGAATATCACGCCGATAATCTTTACAAACACGCTGAGCACCTTGAACACCTCGCCCGAATGGGTCATGTTGAAGAATATGCCGAAGATGTAGATTGGCAGCAACGGCAGCACCACCACCTGTATGGTCTTGGTGATGATATCGCGGAACTCGCCGAACACGTTCTTCAGCGCCTTGCCGTCCAGATGGGCAATGCCCAATCCGAGCGTGAACGCCATCACCAACGAAGTCATGACATTGAGCGGTGCCGGTATGGCAACGGTGAAATAGGGCTGGATGCCCTCAGCCTGACTGATCTGGGCTATCTTCAGATTGTCGGAGATGAGCGACGGGAAGAAGGTCTGCCCCACTCCATACGAGAGGAAGCCGGAGAATATCGTTGCTCCATAAGCCAACAGTGCCGTGACAAGCAACAGCTTGCCCGCACCCTTGCCTATATCGGCAATGGCAGGGGTAACGAGTCCGACGATGATGAGTGGAATCAAGAATCCGAGGAACTCACTGAACAGCGCGTTGAACGTAACGAACACGCGCACTGGCATGTCGGGTGAGACGATGCCAAGACTGATGCCAAGGATGATGGCAACGATGATTTTAGGCAGTAGGCCGAACTTTAATTTCTTCATAGCACACAATTATCTACACAAGGCTGAATGAGCTACAAATTTAACGAAAAGAACTGAAAGTCACAAATTCGCATACAAAGATAAGCTACATTTGTTTCTATACATCCATATTTATCAATTATTTTGCCTAATTTTGCAGTCAACAACCCACCCCACTTTATTATATATAGACAATAAGACATGAACTTGCCATCTGACTTCATCTCATACACCCGTCAACTCATGGGTGACGAACTGTACAGCCGCCTTGAGGAAGGACTTGATTCACAAGAGTCGCCCGTAAGCATACGCCTCAATCCGTTCAAGGCGCAGTCGCTTGACGTGACCGAAGGACTATACGACTGCACCGTACCATGGTGCAGCGCCACCGGACGTTATCTGCGCGAACGCCCCAACTTCACCTTCGACCCTCTGCTGCATGCCGGATTGTACTATGTGCAGGAAGCCGCTTCGATGATAGTAGACCACATTGTGCGCACATTCATCAACCAACCCGTGCGCATGCTCGACCTCTGTGCAGCACCGGGAGGCAAGTCGACAGCCCTGCGTGCAGCCCTTCCCGAAGGATCGGTGCTCTTCTCGAACGAACCTATGCGCACCCGTGCACAGATACTGAGCGAAAACCTGCAGAAGTTCGGACACGAAGACGTCATCGTAACCAACAACTATCCGCGCGACTATCGCAAGGCTGGCATCATGTTCGACGCAATACTTGCCGACGTGCCGTGCTCGGGCGAGGGAATGTTTCGCAAGGACGACGGTGCAAGAGCGGAATGGAGCCAGCAGAATGTGGACAACTGCTGGCAGCTGCAACGCGAGATTGTGAGCGATATATGGAAATGCCTGCAACCCGGCGGACTGCTCATCTACTCTACTTGCACGTTCAATGCGCACGAAGACGAGGAGAACGTGGAGTGGATAGCAAGCGAACTGGGTGCCGACATAATAGAATTGCCCATCAAAGAGTCGTGGAACATAACGCCTGCAGTAGTAGGCAATGCTCCTGTATGCCGCTTCCTGCCGGGCATAAGCCGTAGCGAAGGACTGTTTGTAGCCGTTCTGCGAAAACACGGCGAGAGCGAAACGACAGCTCTCAATGCCTCTGCCGCCAACTCCAAACCGAAGAAAGACCGCAAGAACCAGCGCAAGCAGACAGCGCAAGGCGGCAAACAGCAGTCGGCAGACACGATGCAGGCGCTGCGCACACCCGATGACTTCACAGCCCGACGCAACGGCGATGAAATAGTAGCTATACCCAAACGATGGGCTGACACTTACGATGCAGCAGCCTCAACGCTTAAGATTATGCACGCTGGCGTGACACTTGGCACCGAGAAAGGTCGCGACATCATACCCGACCAGTCGCTCGCTCTGTCGCGACAACTCAACATCGACGCCTATCCGCAAGTGGAACTCAGCTATGCAGAAGCCATCAACTTCCTGCGCAAGGAAGCCGTAACGCTGCCAGAAGGAACACCGCGCGGATTTGTCGTAGTGACATACCTGGGCTATCCGCTCGGCATGGAAAAGAACATTGGCAACCGTGCCAACAACCTCTACCCTACCGAATGGCGCATCAAGAGCACACACGTGCCCGAATCGGAATGCCACGTGCTTGCCTGAATATAACATTTAACATATAACACTTAACATTAAAATAAACAATGCAACAATACTTAAAGCTTCTTGACCGCATCCTTACCGAGGGTGCTACCAAGACCGACCGCACCGGAACCGGCACTATGAGCGTGTTCGGCAACCAAATGCGATTTGACATGGCCGACGGATTTCCGTTGCTGACAACCAAGAAACTGCACCTCAAGTCGATAATCTACGAATTGCTGTGGTTCTTGCGTGGCGACACAAACGTACACTATCTGCAGGAGCACGGTGTGCGTATATGGAACGAATGGGCTGACGAGAACGGCGAGCTCGGTCCGGTGTACGGACATCAGTGGCGTTCGTGGCCCGACTACAACGGTGGCACTATCGACCAGATACAGAACGTTGTGGATATGATAAAGAACCATCCCGACTCGCGCCGTATGATGGTGACAGCATGGAACCCTGCTGAGGTGGAACAGATGGCGCTGCCTCCATGTCACTGTCTCTTCCAGTTCTACGTTGCCGACGGCCGCCTCTCGCTGCAACTCTATCAGCGCTCTGCCGACACCTTCCTTGGCGTGCCGTTCAACATCGCTTCGTACGCTCTGCTGTTGCAGATGATGGCTCAGGTGACCGGATTGCAGCCGGGCGAATTCATACATACCACTGGCGATACACACCTCTATCTCAACCATCTCGACCAGGCACGTCTGCAACTGACACGCACTCCGCGCCCATTGCCGACAATGAAGATCAACCCCGACGTGAAGAACCTCTTCGATTTCCACTACGAAGACTTCCAGCTCGAAGGTTACGACCCATGGCCGCATATCGCTGCAACAGTTAGCGTTTAGCCGCGAAGCGGAATTTTGAGTTTTGAATGTTGAATGTTGAATTATTCGGCTACGCCGATTAAGAGTTTTGATTTTTGATTTTTGATTTTTGAATTGTCGGCTACGCCGATTAGAAATTATTCAATTTTGAATTAAAAACTCAAAATTGCCAAAGGCAACAATTCAAAACTCAAAACTCAAAATTCAAAATTGCCAAAAGCAACAATTCAAAACTCAAAATTCAAAATTGCCGAAGGCAACAATTCAAAACTCAAAACTCAAAATTCAAAACTCAAAATGATAACAATAATCGCTGCCGTTGCCGCCAACCGCGCCATCGGTCTTAACAACAAATTGCTGTACTGGTTGCCCAACGACCTCAAGCGCTTCAAGGCACTTACCACGGGCCACACAATAATCATGGGACGCCGCACATTTGAGTCGTTGCCCAAGGGAGCATTGCCCAATCGTCGCAATGTAGTATTGAGCCGCACAGAAACCGAGTTTCCGGGCTGCGACACCTATCGCTCACTCGACGAAGCATTGGCACACTGCTCTAAAGATGAGGATATATATATAATAGGTGGAGCGAGCGTCTATGAGCAGGCACTCAGCCTTGCCGACCGCCTCTGTCTGACCGAGGTACACGACACACCAGCCGAAGCCGACGCCTTCTTCCCCGAATACAACGGATGGAAAGAAGCTATGCGCGAGGAGCATACCACCGACGAGAAGCATCATCAAAACTATGCTTTCGTTGACTACGTAAAGAAATAATAAACGGATAAAAAAGCACTTGAAAACGGATAAAAACACGCCTGAAAACAGCTGAAAATACATTCCGTTTTCAAATGTAGTCCTTTTGCATTGCAAATGTATTCGTTTTGCCTTGCAAAAGGACTACTTTTGTATAGTAAAAGGACTCCTTTTGAAAGCCAAAAGGACTACATTTTTTAGGGGTTTGATTATTAGTGTTTGATCGTCAATTGTTGTTCATCCGACAATTCGAGTGACAATGATGTAAAATTCAAGTTTTGTGAGTAAATTGACAATGTAAATTGTAGAAGGAGGGTGTATCAAAAGTCAATTATTCGGGCTGAAAGCCCAATAAGCTCATAACCCATGGCAGCACCCTGGGTGTACAGGGCGCATTGGTATTTACGATACTTTTTTCCCAGGGTGTTGCCCTGGGCTATGAGCTTCTGCCCCCTTCGGGGCGCGCTGCCTTGACTTTTGAGTATCTATTACTCCTCTACTACTTCTTCCTGCTCGTCATCAAAATCTTCCTCAACGGGCAATTCGCTTATAGGAATCTGACGATTGATGGCGGCATTGAACGAAATCACCGTCTCCGAACGCGACAGACCGAGGGGCTGCAACTTGTCGTGGATAATGTTGAGCAGATGATGGTTGTTGCGGGCATATATCTTTATGAACATGTCGAAACCACCTGTCGTGTAGTGACATTCTACCACTTCAGGAATCTTCTTCAGTTCCTCAACTACGTCATCAAACTTAGCCGGGTTCTGCAAGTACAAACCTATGTAGGCGCACGTTTCATATCCCACCTTCTCCGGATCAACAATGAACTGCGAACCTTTCAATATTCCGAGATTAGTAAGTTTCTGAATGCGCTGGTGAATAGCGGCGCCACTGACATTGCAAGAACGTGCCACCTCCAAAAACGGGATGCGGGCGTCTCCGGCAATGAGTCGGAGTATTTTCTTGTCAAGTAAATCTAAATTGTGATGTGCCATTTATAAAATGTTGTTTTAATACGTCGCAAAGGTAGTATAAAATTACGATATACACAATTATTAGCCCAAAAACTAACAATTTATAATCTGACAATAAGAATAAAAGATTTATTTGCGCTGCTCAGCCGAATAATTGATGCGTTCTACATGTGCCCTGCGCAGTGCTTGCTTCACATCGGTTATCATTCCCATTGGTGTCTGTTGGTCGGCCTTGACGGATACTGTCTGGCGCGCACGGTCTTCGTCCGACATACGACGGCGCTCTGCCGACATGAATCCGGCAATGTCCGAGGGTGTGGCAATGCGGTCGTTTATCTGCATCTGAAATCCGTTATTACCGCCCTCTGACGCTGCTTGGCTCCGTGCCGATGCAGCCTTGCCCAGCCCAGGCGCTGCCGTCGGACGTCCGATGTATATATACGACACAGCCGTCTTCTTCGTCAGGCGTGTCAGTTCGGTGCCTTGAGGCACACGGAAGCTTACCTTCAGCGTAACGGTACGCATGTGCGTCACCACCATAAAGAAGAAAAGCACGGTGAATATCAAGTCGGGCAGAGACGCAGTGTTCAACTGCGGCATCTGTCTGCTATTACGATTGCCGAATATCATGGCTTGCCTCCTTTCTGCATTGTGCCATCTGCACCTGCCGGTGCTGTCGTAGTGGCGGCATCGGCCGACGTCCTGTACGTTTCGAGTATGTGCTGCGGACACGCCTTGCGCACCTTCTGGCGTTCAGCCTCCGACAGTTGGGCATAGCCAGTACGGTATTTCTTGCGTGCTATGCGGTCGCGCACGTCGGCATAAGCTCCCACTATAGCATTCTCAAGAGCAAAGTAAGTGTTGTAGTCGGCAGCCGGATCGGTGTCGATGCTTATAACGTGATGCTCGCCACGCTTGCCCACAAACTCGGCTACACGGCTGCGCACCTGACTCATATTGATAGGCTGGGCATCGAGCGTGAGCTTTCCGTTGGCATCAATAGCAAACGCCATGGTGTTCGCACGTTCCACCTCCACCACCTCAGCATTCTGTTCCTGCTCGTTGTCGAGCGGCGGAAGCTGGCGCACAAGTCCACGGTCCACATCCATCGACGTAGTGACGAGGAAGAATGTGAGCAACATGAACGATATGTCGGCAGTGGCGGTGGTGTTGAGTACCGGCACTCTGTGTTGTCTGCGTTTTATTAACATGGTCAGTGAGATTTACGTATGTATCGTGTGGCACCATACACCACAGCCGCAATGGCGGCTACAATCATCAATAGCGATGTGCCGACAAACATGCCCGAAGCACGCAACCAGAAGTTGTCGGTGTAGGCTGCGCCATTGACTTTAAGTGCATCGGTTGACGACAAGGCGAACGTCAGCACCAGCAAGAGCAGCGTGCCCAACGCCACACACACCGAAATGCGGCGTGCCGGAATGTTGTTTACGACACGGTTTTCGTCGCCGTTAATGCGCATTCCCCTTATCATGGTCCACACCATAAGCGCCAGCGTGCCGCCCGTGAGCAACAGCATGAACGTCACTACAGCACCCGTAAGCAGCGGAGCGTTATAGTCGAAGTTGTATTCGTAGGGCATGTCATAGCCTATAAGCCTGAACAGCAAGCCCAACACCACTATCAAGCCTATGAGCACATAGAATACAAAGCCCGAAAGGCGCTCGGTGGCACAGTGTCTTAAATCTATCTTCTTCATAATGCGAGTGCTTGTCAACCCTTATACTTCAGTATCGCGTCGAGCAGCGTTATGGCACTCTCCTCCATCTGCGCTGTCAGATGGTCGATCTTTGACAGCACATAGTTATAGAACAGCTGCAATATCAAGGCTACGATTATACCGAAGATTGTAGTGATGAGTGCCACCTTCATACCGGCAGCCACAATTGTCGGGTTGATGTCGCCCGCCAGCTGTATCTGTTCGAACGCCATAACCATACCGATAACCGTTCCCAAGAAGCCGAGCGACGGTGCCATGGCTATAAACAGAGTTATCCACGAACATCCCTTTTCAAGATTGGCTGCCTGAACCGTGCCGTATGCCGCCACCGAACGCTCTATGTCCTCTATCGGCGAATCAATGCGCAGCAGTCCCTGATAGCATATCGAGGCTACCGGACCGCGTGTGTTGCGACACTGGGTTTTGGCTCCTTCTATGTCGCCAGCCTCTATCTTGGCGTCAATGTCGCGCATGAAGCGTTTGGCGTTAATCTCCGACAGGCTCAGATAGAGTATGCGCTCAATACAGAAAGCCAGTCCCAGCACAAGCGCCAGGGCTACAAGCGACATGAACGAAGCGTCGCCCTCAATGAATTTCTCCTTCAACACCTGGTGAAAGCCTGCGCTCTCGCCGTCGGCAAGTTCTTCTACCGGGGCTGCACAAGCCACAGCAGCCCGAGAGAACCACATCAATACTGTTATGACCACAGCCGACAGAGCTGTGTTTCTTGCTGAAAATTTTCTCATACAATGCAAAATTACCTATTTATTTTCGTATATACGGGTGTTTGAGTGTGTTTTTATCACTCTTCGCCCTCTATATCTTTCAATATCGTTACGGCCTCGCTCACGGTTGGAACTCCCGTCACCACCATCGAGCGCTTGCCCTTCACCTCCTTCAGATTGCAGCGACGGGTGTGCGATGCTATGTAGGCAAGCATCTTGCCGAACGCCTGACTCTTGTAATAAGCCGACTCGGCATTGCTCACAAACTGCATCTGCATGCGTCCTTGCTTGAGTATTATCTTCTCACATCCAAGACGCTTGCCATACCGGCGCAGCGCAACCACCTGTAGCAACTCCTCGCCTTGCGGCGGAACAGGACCGAAACGGTCGATCAATCGCTGGCGGTAAGCCTCCAACTGTGCGTCGTCGGCTATGTTGTCGAGTTCGCGATACAGCAGCATACGCTCCGAACTGCCCGGCACGTATGGCTCGGGGAAGTACATCTCGAGGTCGCTCTCTATGGCACAATCCTCCACAAATTCGTCGCCCGAAATCTGCCTTCCCTGTGCAATCTCGGCTGCATACATGTCCTGGAACTCATCGTTCTTAAGCTCGGTAACAGCCTGGTTCAATATCTTCTGATAGGTTTCGTATCCCAGGTCTTCCATGAATCCGCTCTGTTCGGCACCCAGCAGGTTGCCAGCACCACGTATGTCGAGGTCTTGCATGGCAAGATTGAATCCGCTGCCCAGTTCGGAGAAGTTCTCAAGAGCCTCCAATCGGCGGCGTGCTTCGGGTGTGAGCACCGACTTGGGCGGTGCAAGCAGATAGCAGAAAGCCTTGCGGTTGGAGCGTCCCACACGTCCGCGCATCTGATGCAGGTCGCTCAGTCCGAAGCGGTGGGCGTCGTTTATGATTATGGTGTTGGCATTGCTTATGTCGATGCCGTTCTCCACTATCGAGGTTGAGAGCAACACGTCGTAGTCGTAATTCATAAATCCTATGAGTATCTTCTCCAACTCCTCGGGATTCATCTGACCGTGACCGATGGCCACACGTGCGTCGGGCACATACTTGTGTATGAGCGATGCTATCTCGGGCAGAGTCGATATGCGGTCGTTGACGAAGTATACCTGTCCGTTGCGCGACATCTCGAAGTTGATGGCATCGGCTATTATCTCATGACCATACACGCCCAATTCGGTCTGCACCGGATAGCGGTTGGGGGGCGGAGTGCGTATGATACTCATGTCGCGGGCACCCATCAGCGAGAATTGCAGGGTGCGTGGTATAGGTGTAGCCGACATGGTGAGCGTGTCGACATTGGTCTTCAGCTTGCGCAGGCGCTCCTTGGTAGACACTCCGAACTTCTGTTCCTCGTCGATGATGAGCAGTCCGAGGTCGTGCCATTCCACGGTCTTGCCTATAAGCTTGTGCGTTCCGATGAGTATGTCAATCTTGCCTTCCTTCAAATCGGCGAGCACCTGACGCGTCTGCTTGGCAGTTCGGGCACGCGACAGATAGTCTACACGCACGGGCATGTCCTTCAGTCGGTCGCAGAATGTGTTGTAATGCTGGAATGCCAGCACCGTAGTAGGCACCAGCACAGCCACCTGCTTGCCGTCGGTAGCGGCCTTGAAGGCAGCACGTATGGCCACCTCGGTCTTGCCGAAGCCCACGTCGCCGCATACCAGACGATCCATTGGGCGTGCACGTTCCATATCCGCCTTTACGTCCTGTGTAGCCTTCGACTGGTCGGGCGTGTCCTCATATAGGAACGAGGCTTCAAGTTCGTGCTGCAAGTAGGAGTCGGCCGAGAAAGCGAATCCCTTCTCGCGGCGACGCTTTGAGTACAGCTTTATCAGGTCGCGGGCTATGTCCTTGATGCGCTTCTTGGTGCGTTCCTTCAGTCGGTCCCACGCTCCTGTGCCCAATGTGCTCAGTCGTGGCGGCTCACCTGTGTCCTGACGGCGATACTTCGATATCTTATAGAGCGAGTGTATAGATACGTCGACTATGTCGCCACGCTGGAAGTAGATGCGGATGGCTTCCTGATAGGTGTCGCCGACGGGCACACGCACCAGACCGCCAAACTTGCCTATACCGTAATCGACATGCACAATAAAGTCGCCCGGCTCCATTTCCTGCAACTCTTTCATAGTGAGTGCCATCTTGCCCGTACGTGCAGCGTCGCTCTTGAGGTTATACTTGTGGAATCGGTCGAATATCTGATGGTCGGTGAAGAAGCACAGGCGCAGGTCGTTATCGGCAAATCCCTCGTGCAGAGTATGGTCGACGGGTGTGAAATCGAGTCGGTCGGCTACACTCAACGCTTCCGAATTGGCCGACCCGCTGGCATGCGTGTTGCGCAAAGCCTTCATCTCATCGCTGTCGAATATATCACGCAGACGACGTGTCTGTTTCTCCGAGTCGGCGAGTATATACAGCTTGTAGCCCTGCAGCAGATAGTCTTCGAGCGACTGTGCAAGCAGTTGGAAATTCTTGTGAAACAGAGGTTGGGGCGAAACGTTGAACGTTATGGTGGTCTGCGGAGTGCCCGTAGGCTGTGCGCCGAACTCCACCGTGCGGAAACGGCATATCTCCTCGCGGAAAACGGTGGGCGAAACGAGGTTGTTCTCCTTACGCATGTCGCGTATTATCTGCTGCTGTTCCACCTCTGTGGCACCCTCAAGGCGTTCGGTAAGGGCTTGACTGGAAAATCCGTCGTTGTATATCTGCTCTATCGACGAGCACAGATACAGCCGGTCTTTCATTACGAGCATGGTGTCGTCGGGCAACATTGTGGTGAAAGGCTGCTTCTGTTCGGCTGTACGGGCCAGCTCGGGCACGATGCTGACGCTTTGCTTTGAGACCTTCGACAACTGGTCGGCCACTTCAAACGTACGTATAGTGTCCACTTCATCGCCAAAGAAGTCGATACGGAATGGCAATTCCGACGAATAACTATATACGTCGACAATGCTGCCACGCATGGCAAACTGGCCCGGCTCGTAGACATAGTCTACCTCGGCAAAACCGAATTCGCGCAACTTACGACCCAAGTCGGCAAGGTTGACAATGTCGCCTACGGCTATGTTAATGGTGCGTTCGTCGAGCCGACGCTTTGAAACAACAAGTTCGCTGAGTGCCTCGGGACACGTCACTACATACAGAAAGGGGGCCGTCTCGCTATTGTCGGCACGCTTCTTGGCATTGCCACTCACGGCAGCAAGCCTGCTGAGCGTCTCAGTACGCAATATCTCGTTGGCAGCATCGCGCTGTGCGTACTTCACGGCACGCCGATAGGACGACGGAAAGAACAGAACGTTGTCAGTACCAAGTATCTGTGTCAGGTCGTGATAGAAGTATCCAGCCTCGTCGTTGTCCTGAAGGATAAAGACAGAAGTAAGCGTACTCTTCTCGCCTGATTTTTCACTTTTCCCTTTTACCTTTTCACTTTTCTCTTTTCTCTTTTCACTCTCCTTTCCTACGGCGGCAAAAAACACAGAAGCCGATGAGGCAAGTAATCCTTTCAGATATACATGCCTCATCGACTTGTCAGATATTATATTCAAAAAAGCCCCACACTGCGGCAGGGCTGAATATATGCTACTTATTTCTTTGATTTCCATAATTAGTGCTTGGCTACGGGATATTTTCTGAACCATCCGTCCCATCTGAGGCGCATGACTCCGAAGAATGCCTCACCGAAGATACCTCCGTTCATCTTGCTCACACCCTCACGACGATTCACAAAGATTACGGGCACTTCCTTAATCTTATATCCCATCTTGTAGGCGGTGTACTTCATCTCAATCTGGAAGGCATAGCCCTTGAAGCGCACCTGATCCAATGGTATCGACTCGAGCACACAACGACGGTAGCACTTGAATCCGGCTGTAGTGTCATGGACGTTGAATCCGGTGACAAAGCGCACGTACTTGGATGCGAAGTAGCTCATAAGCACACGGCCGATAGGCCAGTTCACCACGTTGACACCACTTACATAACGTGAACCGATAGCCACATCGTAGCCATCGTCATGACATGCAGCATAGAGACGGGGAAGGTCGTTGGGGTCGTGCGAGAAGTCGGCATCCATCTCGAATATATAGTCGTAGTTGTGCTCAAGCGCCCACTTGAATCCGGCGATGTATGCCGTACCAAGTCCCAGCTTGCCCGAACGTTCCTTGATGAAGAGTCGGTCGGCAAACTCGGTGTCTATGAGTCGGTGTACAATGGCTGCCGTGCCGTCGGGACTTCCATCGTCGATGACAAGGATGTGGAAACACTTGCCGAGTGCAAACACCGCACGTATGATATTCTCTATGTTCTCCTTCTCATTATATGTGGGAATGATAACTATGCTGTCGCTATTATTCATATATGTGTCGTTGAGTAATAATATATAAATAGGTGTATACTATTGTCGTGATGCAAAAATACAAAGATTATTCTAAAGCAATATACTTTTAGGAATAAAAAACCCTAAAATAAGGACTTACGTGCCTCATTACAGTTCCAATGTGCGCATCTCAGCATTCTGCATGGGGGCGATATCCTTCATAGGCCGATTGTAATACACGCTCTGTATAGCCTTGTTTATTATGCCGTGACCTACTGCCAGCACGGTCTTTCCAGCGTATTTAGTGCGTATGAAGTCAAGGAACCGTCTGCCTCGAAGCTTCATCGCCTCAAGCGTCTCAATGTCGTCGGGCCACACGGCATCCTTAAGATCGGGGATATAACGGCCCGTAAATCCACCCCAGTCGCGCTCGCGCAGCAACGGTGTCTGCTCAATCTGCGGCTCGGCTCCATCAAAATGGGGCTGCGCTATGATTCTACATGTGTCGTAGGCACGCTTAAGGTCGCTCGACACAAAGGCGTCGATAGGTGTCGATGCCATCTGTCGGGCTACGGCTTCAGCCTGCTCTATACCATGCAGGGTCAGACAACCCGGTGTCTGACCCTGCATTATTCTGTTTACATTGTCCACGGTCTCACCGTGACGGACAAGCAATAGTCGTGTCATTTGTTGTTTATTTGTTGTGCTCGGTGAGCCAGCGCTCAGCCTCAAGAGCAGCCTTGCAGCCCGAACCGGCAGCCACAATGGCCTGACGATAAGTCGGGTCGGCGCAGTCGCCTGCTGCAAACACTCCGTCAACATTGGTGCGCGGTGAACTACCGATGGTCTTGATGTATCCTGTCTCGTCGCACTCTACAGCCGGGCGGAACACGTCGGTGTTGGGCTTGTGGCCGATAGCGAGGAAGAATCCGTCTATAGCTATGTCGTAATGAGTCTCGTCTGCCTCGCCCTTACGCTTAACGAGGTGTGCACCCTCAACGCCGTCCTCGCCAAAGAGTCCTTCGGTGTTGTGCTCGTAGAGTATTTCGATCTTCTCGTTGTCCTCAACGCGCTTGCGCATAACGTCAGAAGCACGCAGATAAGGCTTGCGTACAATCATGTACACCTTCTTGCACAGACCTGCCAGGTAGAGAGCCTCCTCGCAAGCTGTATCACCACCGCCTACAACGGCAACCGTACGCTTGCGATAGAAGAATCCGTCGCATGTGGCGCAGGCGCTCACGCCCTGACCGTTATACTTCTTCTCGTCGTCCAGACCAAGATACTTGGCACTGGCACCGGTTGCTATGATTACTGTGTCAGCCTCAATCTCCACTCCAATATCTGTAGTGAGCACGTATGGCTGCGATGCAAAGTCGGCCTTTACGATTGAACCCTCGCGCATGTCAACACCGAAGCGCTCTGCCTGTTTGCGCAGGTCGAGCATCATCTGATTGCCGTCAACACCCTCGGGATAGCCAGGGAAGTTTTCTACTACGGTTGTCTGTGTCAGCTGTCCGCCAGTCTGTATGCCACAGTATTCTACCGGACTGAGGTTGGCACGACCAGCATATATTGCGGCTGTGTAACCTGCCGGGCCGCTACCAACGATGAGGCAGCGTACGTGTTCTCTGTTTTCCATTACTTATATTGTTTATAGTAGTTCTTCAATTTGTTTTGCTATGTTGTCGATGCTTTCTGTAGGTTCGAAGCGAGCCATCACCTGTCCGCGCTTGTTGACGAGGAATTTGGTGAAGTTCCATTTGATGTCGCTTGTCTCCTTGTAGTCGGGATTCTCCTTTGAGAGGATTTCCTCGAGTACCGGTGTGAGCTTGTGTGCGGGGTCGAAACCTGCAAACGACTTCTGCTCCTTAAGGAACTTATAGAGCGGATCGGCATCGTCGCCGTTCACCTTTATCTTCTTAAACCGTGGAAACTCTGTGCCGTATGTCAGCTTGCAGAACTGATGTATCGACTCGTCGGTGCCTGGTGCCTGCGCTCCAAACTGATTGCAGGGGAAATCCAAGACCTCAAATCCCTGTGCGTGGTATTTTTCATAGAGTTTCTCCAACTCTTCGTACTGCGGTGTAAATCCGCATTTAGTGGCGGTATTGACAATGAGAAGCACTTCGTTGGCATACTCCTTCAGAGATACTTCCTTTCCTTTTCTGTCCTTTACAGAGAATTCATAAACAGTTCTCATTTTCTTTCCTTTTCTGTTTTTATGTGTTTCAATCTTTATATGAGGTACAAAATTAGATAAAAATAATGAGAAACAAGAAATACAAATACAATGATTTGTCAATTATAGTCAAAAAAAACATTATTTTTCTGCAATGCACTCTGCCTCAACAAGCCATTCCGGACGGCACACTTTGCCGTGTACTATGATGTATGGCACACTTGGAAAACGGCTGCTGAATACGGCATCTACCACCTCATAGTCGCTTATGTCGCGCAGATATACTATGAAATAGCGTATGTCAGACATCTTGGCGTCGCCTTCGGCAAGCAGAGCCTCCACATTTTCAAGCAGTCTGTACGTCTGACGCTCCACGTCGCCCAGATACAGCACGTCGCCATGATTGTCTATACTTGCTGTACCCGAAACATAATAGTGGCTAACATTGTCTACGATAAGTCGTGTGGCGCGTTCGAAAGCCACTCCATACTCATGCGTAGGGTTGAGATATTCGGGAGCCTTGAGGTATGTCTTCTGCTCTTCGGCTATTTCGGGATAAGTCAGAAAGTCGATGGCTACACATGCATGACGCGACTGGCTGTCGCCACCAATACCCGTAGACGCTATGTAATGGTTGTCGGCGGTAAGCCCGTAACGCTCGAATATGTCGTTGCGTGCCTTCACCACACCAGCATAGTTGACGTCTATATCGGCTATGTATATCCATGTGCGCACCAGATGGGTGCTCATGTCAAGCCCATGCGCCTCCATATAGTTAATGTATTTCTCAAAGAGCATCATAGTCTGCATATACGAGCGATGGCCCTCTGCCTCGTCATCGCTAAGGCGGAGGCTGTGCAGACGGAAGCATTCGTCAAGATCGGATGTCTTCACGAGTACAGCAATCTTCGAACCGCACAATGGGGCTTGCCCTACTATGCTGCACGGAGCCTTGCTGAGCATGTCGGTATACAATGCCGATTCGCTGAACATTGTGTTCTGATTGCGTATGTCGCTGAGGAATACTTTCGAGTAAACTATACGGCGACCATTCTGCTTCTCTTCATTGATATATTCGCCTACCGTAGCTTCGAGTTCTTCTATGCGCACAGCAAACGACTGTCTGTCTTTCGGATAAAAAATCTTGTAATTCTCCATGTCTTGTTTATATGCAAATAGCTTTCTTATGACAACAAAATTACGCGTTTTTTACGCAACCTGCAAATATTAAGTGAATAATACCTATTAATAAGTAATGTACCGTTGGATATCCGGCTTTTTATTAATATTATTTTGTCACAAAAATGAAGAAAATCGACGCAACTAACATTTGTTAGTTTTTTTTTTAATTTCGCATATTGGTTATTTAATCGAAAATGCCTAAATTTGAAAAATTTAAATCAAACCTTAAAGTACAAACAAAAAAACATTCGTCTATGAAACAAAACCATTATAACCAATCATTTGAGAAGAATGATATAATATATACTGCAACCATGAAAAAAGTACTACTAATAATACTATTATTCACATTTGCAATACAATCCAAAAGTATGCCCAGCTTTAAAGACACTATCATAGTGTCTACTATTGTGAAGGACGAATTTACAGGTGAGGTAATAGGAAATGTTGCAATTAGTGTATATGACGAGCAAAACAATCTTATAGCACAAGGTAAGACAAGCAGCTATGCTGGTTATACAAATAACCATATATCAAATTTCAGTATCTTTATACCTCGACGCAACAATACTGTTGTCTTTAAAATTACAGCGGACAACTATGAAGATTTTTCACACACATATCAGCTGAAGGCTGGTGCACGTGAAAAATATATAACTATATCACCCATTATACTAAAAAAGAAGCACAAGAAGATAAAAGAAGTAAAGCTCGACGAAGTTACTGTGACTACATCCAAAATCAAGATGGTGATGCATGGTGACACTATTGTATATAATGCTGATGCGTTCCAATTGTCAAACGGCTCCATGCTCGACGAATTGATACGCCGTCTGCCTGGTGTCCAACTTAAAGGTAACCAGATAACTGTGAACGGCAAGTTCGTCAGTTCGTTGCTTGTAAACGGTAGTGACTTCTTCAAGGGTGATCCAGCGATTGCTCTTCAAAATCTTCCGGCTTACACCGTCAATAAGCTAAAAGTGTATGAGCGTAAAGACGACATAGCCGAATTCGCCCAGCAAAAGGACATAAAAGGTATGGCACCACTTGTAATGGATGTCAGTCTGAAACGTCAATATATGCAAGGAATGCTTGCGAATGCTGACTTAGGAATGGGTACAAAAGACAGATGGATGTCACGCCTTTTCGCATTGCGCTATACCAAATTGTCACGCATTGGAATATTTGCCAATCTCAATAATATAAACGACGAACGTGCACCTGGCACTAACGGAGAATGGGGAACAGCACAATTGGAAAACGGAACTTCAATACAAAAGAAAGTAGGTGCCGACTATCTGTTCAACAACAAGGACCGCTCTTTTGAGTTTTCTGGAAATACTACATTTGCACACGAGAATACCAACCAACAGTCAATCGTATCGTCAGAACGATTCCTGCAAGGCGGTAATACTTACGGACGCAGCCGTAATTATGGCAAAGAAACTGAGAGTTGGATTATGAGCATGAATACCATCAAAAAGAACTGGACCAGGACCAAATTAGAAATCTTACCGCAGTTTACATATTACAAGAACACAACAAACAATCTCGTACAAAGTGCCACTTTATCAGTTGCGCCCAACGAGAAATATCGTGGAGCTTCACTCGACTCGCTGTTTGCTTCACCAGCCAGCAAACACTTGAAGGAGGCATTGCTCAACCAATTGAGCGACCATCAACTCAACAGAATGCGGTATTATGACGGTAATCTCTCAGGCATGATTCAATGGAAAATGCCACAAAGTCCAGATGGTATCATTCTAAAGACAGAAAACCGCTACTTCAACAAGAAGAACGAGAACGCCTCCATCTACAATCTTAACTACAAAAACGGCATACAGGATTTCAGAAACAAGTATAACGACAAGTGGAACCTGAATCTCCGCACCATATGGGATGCTTGCTACTATTATAATGGCACTATTGACTACAAGTACAGATTCTCAGCTGGTCTGAAATACACACATATATACGACAAGAACAACAACGACTTATTCCGACTCGACAAATATGCCGAGTATGGAGGGGCAAGCAATGTAGGTGTGGGCTATCTGCCATCAACCCGCGACTCCCTACAACGTACAATTGACGCTGACAACAGCTTCCGTTCGCATATAAACAAGGACCGCTACGAACTGACTGGAAGAACTCCCAGTATAAAACTTCCGATTTTCGGTCTACATGCATTTTTATCACCCGGAGTGAACTATCGTAGCGAGCGTATCGACTATACGCGAGGTGCGTACAAAAAGAAAATGACACGCAACCTATGGTCGTTAGAACCTACACTTTTCGTAGGTAAAGATAACTGTCATTTCAAATACAATGTGAAGAAAGTTCTACCTGAACTTACAGACATTCTCGACATCACGACAACCGACAACCCTCTGAATATATGGAGTGGCAATCCGAATCTGAAAAATACAGACATCCACAGGATTGATTTTTTCAGAGGATTCTACAAGTATGATGAAAACTATACAAGCCGTAGGGCGATAGAAATCAAAGCCTACTGGCAGTTGATGCGCAACGCAATCGGACAATATGTAACTTACGACCGCAATACGGGCGTGGTACATTCCACACCTATGAACATCAACGGCAACTGGGATATGGGAGCCTCATTCGATTTCAATGGCATTCTTGACAAGAAGAATCGTTTCACATTGTCGAACAGGACTGAAATAGGCTATATCAACAGCGTTGACTATGTGGCAATTGAGGGAGAGTCGGGAAAGAATCCGCGCTCATCAGTACGCACAGCCAAAGCCAACGAGACAGTATCGCTCGACTACAGTTTTGGCAAATACTCATTCGGTGCCAAGTTGCGTTGTGCCTACATCCACGCTGAGGGTAGCCGTGAGGATTTCAAGACCATCAATACAGCTGATGTTGATTATGGTCTGAACGCTACACTTGAATTGCCGCTAAAGCTTAGGCTGTTTACCGACATTACACTCTATAGTCGCTACGGCTACTCAGACAAGTCGATGAATACGAATAATCTTGTATGGAATGCCCGACTGGAGCGCACATTCGGCAAGTTTACTGTTATGGCTGACGGTTTCGACCTGCTCGGAAAACTCTCAAACGTACGTAAGGTTATAAATGCACAGGGACGCACCGAGACATGGTATAACACGGTGCCACGCTACGCAATGCTACACATTATGTATAAGCTGCACTTCAAACCAAAGCGCTAAAAAAATTAGTTATCATAGAGAGGGTACATCAATACCCAATTATACGGGCTGAAAGCCCAATAAGCACATAGCCCAGGGCAACGCCCTGAGGTAAAAAGCCACCAAAAACAATGCGC
>CAJJOL010000054.1:0-20770 GCA_905193385.1 uncultured Prevotella sp.
GGGAGAGTAGGTGGCTGCCTTCTTTACTTTGGGTCTTCAAGGTCTAACGACTTTGAAGACCTTTTTTATGCCCGTACATTTCATATTTTCTTTTATTTCCCTCCTTATTTCTTGACATTGCTTGCGCAGAACATTACCTTTGCCCGTGCTATACATTATTATATAGCAGCGTTCTTTGGCTTGTTTACATACCTTTTTTAATTCATCAGCATAATGACGTAATGAGTTTTTCCGTTTGTAGACCATATTACCATGCACCATACATTATTATATACGTACATTATATAATATATATAGCATTCTACTTCTAATATGGTTTTATTGCTTTCCGTGCATATTTTCCGAATTATTTTATAGAAATAATTATAAAATTTAATTTTGCTAAAAAATATGTCGGAAAAATTGCGTGATTTATTGAATAATGTGTATCTTTGCATACAATTATAAAAATATTTATAAAGCTAACCCGAAATATTTATTTACTGAGTACTAAACTCTATTATTAATTATAATTTTACTATCTATGAAAATCAAAATCAAGCACATTTTGATGATGCTGTTATGTATTTCAGTATCGTCGATGATGTTGGTTTCGTGCAGTGACGATGACGAGAGCGTGATGGGCCCAGTTGCTATCAACTCATGTCAGTACACCGCCACGGAGGTGACACCTATTTGGACTTTGGTTCCTAATGACAATTGCGAAGGCTACGTAGTAACGCTCTACAAGGGTACACGTGCCAACGTTGGTGAGAAGGTTGAGGAGAAGAAGCTCGACTATCGTACATGCAAGTGTACATTCAGCGGTCTGACACCCAATACACAGTATGTCATTTCTACCCAGGCCATTCCAAGCGCAAAGAGTGGCTTCAGCAGTGCGCAGATTTACTGGAAGGAATTTACCACCAGAGCCCAGTAATGGTGTGATTAAAACCTAAACATGTGTAAATAGAGCAGTATGAAAAATATTAACTTTAAACTCGGACTTGTGGCGATAGCTGTTACGGTATCTCCACTCGGCACATTTGCTACTACTACCGGCAATCCAGCAGTAGTGAATTTATTACCCCCCCCAGCTGGTGTAACCTGCACTGGTGTAGTGCTCGATAATACGGGCGAGTCAGTTATTGGTGCCAGCGTTAAAGTGCTTGGCACAAAGATGGGCACCGTCACCGATATGGACGGTAAATTTACCCTTGCTAATGTTGCTAAGGGAGCAACAATCGAAATTTCTTATATAGGATATACTCCGCAGCAGGTGAAGTTCAACGGCACTCCGTTGACTATTACTCTTAAGGAAGATGCCAAGGCACTCGACGAAGTAGTGGTTATGGGTTATGGTGTTGCCCAGAAGCGCGCCAAGGTAACCAACTCTATCGCCAAGGTTAGTGAGAAGACCCTCACTGTAGGTGCTAACGCCAACCCTGCCCAGGCTCTTGCCGGTGCGGTGTCAGGTGTTAAGGTTGACATCACCTCGGGTAGCCCAGCAGCTACTCCTTCTATCACCATTCGCGGTGGATCTAACTACGACGGTGGTTCGAACGAACCTCTTGTTATTGTTGACGGCGTAATCCGCAGTTCATTGTCTGACATCAACCCCAACGACATCGAGTCGATGGACGTGATGAAGGATGCCGGTGCTACAGCTCTTTATGGTGCCCGTGCCGGTAATGGTGTTATCATCATTACTACAAAGCAGGGTAAGAGTGGCAAGGCTGACGTTACATTCAATGCCAAGGTGGGCTTGAACTACTACAACCTTGGCTACAATATGTGTTCAGACGAGGATTATCTCTATTATTATCGCCTTGCGCTCCAGAACTGTGAGTGGACATTGCCTGGCGGAAAGTATGCATCAGCATATAACTCAAACCTCTATGGTACAAACAATCCCGGTGGTATTGGCCGTACAGAGTTGTCGCAGGGACAGTCGTATAACATTCTGCGCAAGACCGACGACAACGCTTACCTCCTGCAGAAGGGATGGAGCGAGATGCTCGACCCCGTAAGCGACAACTATATTCTCTATCGCAACATCGACCCGCTGGAAATGAACGGACGCAAGCCTTACGTTACTCAGGACTATAATGCCAGCATTTCGGGTGGCAACGACCGTGGCCGCTACTACGCCAGCCTTGGTCTGTATGATGCCGACGGTTTCGTCAAGGGCACATTCTACAAGCGCTACAACTTTGCGTTGACTGGCAGCTATAAGGTTACAAAGTGGTTGGAGGCGAACTCAGTGTTCAACTACACCCGTGCCAACTGGTTGAATGATGACCCGATGCTTAATACCAGCTACTTCATGAACCGTGGTATGGCTTTCAAGTTCGTACGCTATCGCGATGAAGACGGCAATGATTTGTATGGTACCGGTGGTCCGACAACCAACATAAACGTAAACAAGGGCAACTTCGACCGCGACTATCAGAGCGACAAGTTCTCTATGACACAGTCGCTTACCGCTACGCTTTTGCCCGGACTTACATTGAAGGGCACCATGAGCTGGTTCTACAACGAAGAGTACGATGAGTCATTCAACCATCAGTATATCAATAGTCAGGCAGGTGCAGTTAATCCTGACGGCAACAATGGTGTAAACCGCAGCTACAATACAAGTGCTTCGTTCTCACGTATTTTCGACCAGACCTACAACGTTGTTGCTAACTTCAACCGTACGTTTGACGACAAGCACACTGTAAACGTAATGGCAGGTACCGAGTTCTACAAGCGTCGCTATCGTGGGTTCAGTGCTGGTGGATATGGTGCTCCTACAGGTTACTTCCCCGGTCTCGGTCTTACCCAAAACGATGCCGACGTTCAGTCGCGCACTATGAGTTCGTTCCATTACGAGGAGGCTATTATGTCATATTTCGGCCGTGCTGAGTACGACTATATGGACAAGTATCTCTTCGCAGCTACATTCCGTGCCGACGGTTACTCACGACTGGTCAACAACAAGTGGGGTACATTCCCCGGTGTATCAGCAGGTTGGGTATTCAGCAAGGAGAACTTCTGGAACAAGCTTGGCTTGGAGAACATCATCAACTATGCTAAGTTGCGTGCCTCTTACGGTTTGAACGCCACTATCAACACATCACACCTTGGCTACTACACCCTGCAGGGAGAATACAGCGCCTACAAATATGACGGCGCGTATGGCTACAGAATCAGCACACTGCCTAACCCGAACCTGAAGTGGGAGAAGACACGTACAGCTGAAGTTGGTCTTGACCTCGGTTTCCTCAACAACCGTTTCAATCTCGGCTTCACCTACTACAACCGTCTGACAATGGACAAGTATTCAGATCTGTCATTGCCAAGAACAACAGGCTTCTCTACCGTTACATACAACAACGGACAGTATCGCAATGCTGGTATCGAGCTTGACTTGCAGGGCACTCTGCTGCGCACACGCGATTTCCAGTGGACATTGAATGCCAACATCACCTACAATAAGAACACCATCGTGAAGTTGCCAGAGAACGGTTTGGCAAACAACCGTCAGGGAGGTTATGAGGTTTACACAGGCAATGGCGACGAGACTCACTATGTAGGCGGTTATCAGGAAGGTCAGACTCCGGGCAGCTTCGTAGGTTACGGCGTGGTTAAGATGGCACGTTCGCAGGCTGATATCGATGCTCTTGGTAATTATATTGACACAGGTACATCTAATGGTGCTGCTGTATACGCCAATGAGGAAGGTCGTCAGCGTCTGTTGGCAATGGGCTACACCAACCTTGTACAGATTATGCCTGGTGACTTTATCTATGAGGACCGCAATGGTGACAACTGGGTAGAGTCAAAGGACCGCAAGGTGCTCGGTAACCTTACTCCGAAGTGGACAGGTGGTTTCAACACCACATTGACATGGAAGGGTCTGTCGCTCTATGCACGCTTCGATATGGGCTTCGACTTCCAGGTATACGACTCTAACATAGCCTTCTGGCTTGGTGAGGGTCAGGGCGCAATGTCATTCAACGACGCTGTACGCGACACATGGACACCAGACAACCCCGGTGCCAAGTATCCGCGCGTGGTATGGGCTTCGCAGTATGGTACCGACAACTACATCCGTACCAACTCGTTCTTCACACAGAGCGGTAGCTACTTAGCTTGCCGCGAGTTGCAGCTCTCTTACGCTCTGCCAAAGAGCATCTGCCAGAAGTTAGCTTGTCAGGGCATAACAGTGTCGGTAACTGGTCAGAACCTTGGCTACATCAAGTCATGTACAATTCCATTGCCTGACAACACCACTTATACAAACGGTAACACAGCTGGTTGGGGTGGTACATACAACGTGCCGCGTACACTGCTCTTCGGACTTAATGTCAAATTCTAAACAATGGTTATACACTATATTTAAATATTGATTAAGATATGAACAAATATATAAAGACTTTGGCAATTGGCCTTATGACGGGAGCAAGCGTGTTGACCACATCTTGTAATCTCGACTATAAGCCTATCGACAACTTCAGTGCCAGCTCGTTCTGGGGAAGCCAGACTGAGTTTGAAGGATTCATCACTGCCATTTCAAATCAGTTCCGCTCAGCCAACGCTTCAAACGTGCTGTTCTATGCAGGCGAGTTGCGTTCGGGAGTGTTTGAGATGGCTACAATCGACGGTTCTGGTATTCTTAACAGTGAGCCTTTACAGAACATTTATGATGCCGACCATCCGCAGTTCAGCACTTTCGGTGGCTACTACGGCTTCATAGCCAACATCAACGAGCTTATCTATCGCTGCAACAACACCAGCGTGCTCAGCGACAAGGTGAAGAACGGACTGCTCGGTATGGCTTACGGCTATCGTGCATTCTCATATTTCCAGATGTATCGTATGTATGGCGGCGTAGTATTGCGTACCGAGCCTGATGTAATCCTTGGCAACTATGAGGCAACTCTGCTCTACAAGGGTAGAAGTACTGCCGAAGAGACCTTGAATCAGATTAAGGAAGACATCAAGACTTCGTTGGAGTACTTCGATCAGACCGACTATGTGTACAGGAGCTCAAGCAAGGACTACTACTGGACAAAGGCTGCTACAGAGATGCTTGCCGGTGAGGTATATCTTTGGTCGGGTAAGGTTGAGACTGGCGACCACAAGGCTAATGCTGCCGACGTGGCTACAGCTGCTACCTACTTCAACAACGTGATAAACAACTATGGCTTCGACTTGCAGGATGATTTCTACAGCGTGTGGACAAAGCCTCACAACAAGGAGTCGATATTCAGCGTATGCTATAGCAGCGAGAACGACGGCGCTTACTATAACGTACCTCCTTTCCAGTTGCTCTGGGCGAGAACCACAGGTACCTCATACCTCAACTATTGGACCAATATGGACCAGGAAGGTTGGGGACACGTTAAGGGGGTAGCCAACCGCTTCGGTCAGTGGTACGACAAGGAGACTGGCAAGTCGGCTAATATCGAGATTTGGGATAAGTGTAACTTCGGTCCTTGCCGTTACACTTACAAGAACTCTCTCTACTATCAGTTTGACGAGAACGACTCACGTATCAACATGTTCTATCCGCAGTGGAACCTCACTCAGGAGGAGCGCGACAACGGCATTAACTATCTTGATAACTTCAATCCGAAGGATGGCAAGCATAAGTTGGCTGGTACATTCGTTTGCAAGTTCCGTCCGTCAATACCAAGTGGTAGCACAACCTATCAGATGGTAGTAGATATGCCTATCTATCGTTTGGCTATGGCTTATCTATATGCCGCTGAGTGTGCCAACTATGCTGGCGACAACGCAGCTGTAGTGAAGTATATCAATAAGATACGTGAGCGTGCTTATGGCGACAAATGGGATGAGGACGTTTATGGCTACACTGCAGGCGACTTCAAGGCTAACGAGACCGCTCTGATGCGTGAGTGGGATAAGGAGTTCGTAGCTGAGGGTCAGCGCTGGTGGAACCTACGTCGACTGACAACCGTTAAGGGTGGCACACAGAATGATCACTTCGTATTCCAGCCTGAGGGATGTCTTGGTTTTGGTCTTGACACTGCCAACAATCCATGGATGACTGACATCAACGGCAACCTTATAGAGACAAATGTTCCAGTGCTGAACGGAACAACACAGGATGAGCACCTGCTCCTCTGGCCTCTCGACAAGGGCTTGTTGGGTTCAGACGCGGAATTGGCTGACCAGCAGAACCCAGGCTACTAAGAAGCCTGCATAAAAGTAAAATAGGAATATAAATATGTGAAAGTTTGCAAGTCATCCGCTTGTCTTGAAAAAGCATGTCGCAAGCAAGCGCTGACTTGACTGTCAGAAACAGAAGCAGGCGAGAACCTTTGGTAGGCGTATCAAATGCTTCTGTTTTTATTTTCTTCTCTTTGAGAAATGGTTTATATGGTTGGGGGCTAAATCGTATTTAGTCCCCTTTTTTTATGACTTCACTTGCGCTATATTATCTTTGCACACGCTATACATTACCCTTGCATATTCTATACATTACCCTTGATTTCTCCGTTCCAAGTCTTTGAACGTGCGTTCCGTGACACTGAACGGAACTTTATATTGTTATCAAGGCATTAGTCTTCCTATATTGACTGTACATATAATCAATATATAGCAAGTGTTCTTTGGCTTGTTAGCATTATTTTATTAACTTTGTCGCTATGAATTATAAAGTTCAGCGTTATTTGCATTGGCTGCGCCGTATCAAGTATTGCCGCGGTTTTGGCGTGCAGTCGCCCTCGGCTTATCGGTTTATCCGTTATGTCATCAACGAGCATTATCCTTATTATGCTTACGATGAGTTGCGGAAGGAGCTGCCACGTCTTGATTCGCTGACACGCAAGCGTATGGAACTTTATTTCCGTATATCCAATTACCGTCAGGCTTCGCTGTGGTTGGACTTCTGTGAACGCAACGATGTGATTGCAACTTATGTAGGTCGAGGATGCCATGCCACACAGGTTCGTCGTATTACGGATTTGCGGCAGATTACAGCTGATGACAGGATAGAAGTGCTGCGTATCTGTCCTACAGCCGGAAGTGAGGCCGTGCTTGAAGCTGCATTGCAACAAGCAGACGACCACACCTTATTTATTATAGAGGACATAGGCTACAACGATACTGCCAAACGCATGTGGCAGACATTGCTGGAGAGCGACATTACAAGCGTCAGCTACGATTTGTATTATCTTGGCATTGCCTTCTTCGACCGCAAGCGCTACAAGAACAACTATATTGTGAACTTTTAGAATCTACGAAATGAAATTTTATACTAAACTTGGAGATGACGGCTCAACGTCGCTTTATGGCGGTCACCGAGTGATGAAGGACGACATCCGTATTGAGGTAAGTGGCGAGATTGACGAATTGAACGCCCATATCGGTTTGCTGTCTGCAATGGTTGAAGGCGATGTATCGGAAATACTCGATGAGATACAGGCCCGACTGTTTATAGTAGGAGCAAGTATGTCGTCTATGGCAGATGGTAGTTGGCGGGTAGGCAAGGAAGTGAAAGGCGAGAGCAGCTTGAGCGATCTTGAACTGGCACGATTGGAGCAGGAGATTGACCGTTTGCAAGCAGCCGTTCCCCAACTTGAAACCTTTGTTCTGCCCGGTGGAAGCGCCAAGGCAGCCCAGTCGCACGTGTGCCGAACCGTATGTCGAAGAGTGGAGCGCAGGCTGGTGGCATTAAGTCGTGACGTTGATGTAGATGCGTTGACAATGCGATTTGTCAACCGATTGTCCGACTATTTTTTCAGTTTGGCTTTATATTTAAACTTTATTGAAGGTTACGACGAAAAAAAACTCTATATTACTTGCAAATAATACAAAAATTACTATTTTTGCAGTTGAAACAAGGGGTATATGGCTATTACGTCAAAAGCCCAATGAAAAATGGCTTCGCTACAATAGATGAAAGCCTCTTTGAAAAACATTAAATTTTGAACCGTAAAAAACTTTAGACTATGTATTGGACACTTGAATTGGCTTCCAAACTGGAAGACGCACCCTGGCCCGCAACAAAGGACGAACTTATAGATTATGCAATGCGCTCTGGCGCTCCCCTCGAAGTACTTGAGAACCTTCAGGAGATAGAGGATGAGGGCGATGTATATGACAGTATCGAAGATTTGTGGCCAGATTATCCTACAAAGGAGGATTTCCTCTTCAACGAGGACGAATACTAACAGCTATGAGTTGGCTGCGCGCCAGCTTAAAGCACAAAAATATAAGCGGTATAGAGATTTCGTAAAGAAATTTCTATACCGCTTTTTAGGTCTTTGTAGGTTTTGATTGATTAGAATATGGAGATTTTGCAGACAAGTGATTATTCCAAACATCAAAAAAAGCATATTATACTCATTTTCAGATAAAAAGCATTACCTTTGCTTCCGGATTTTGTCACAAGTGACAATTTTTAGAATAATATGATAGTAAACAGAAGTAAATATATAGACCAATTAGTACGTTCAAAAGAGAATGGACTGATAAAAATAGTCACTGGACTACGCCGTTCTGGCAAGTCTTTCCTGCTAAAGAAACTCTTTCGCCAGCATTTGCTTAATGAGGGAGTTACAGAAGACCATATCATAATCATTGATATGGAAAGTCGTAAGAACAAAAACTTTAAAGACCCAGATTTTTTGCTTGATTGGGTTGAAAAAGAAATGAAGGACGACTCTACTTATTATATTATCATTGATGAAGTGCAGGAAGTCAATGACTTTGTTGAGGTTCTTTCAACATTATCGGTGACAGAAGGAACGGATGTATATGTCACTGGCTCAAACTCTCGCTCTCTTTCATCAGACGTGGTTACGGAGTTCCGTGGCAGAGGTGATGAAATTCATGTTTGGCCTTTGTCGTTTGCAGAGTTTATGTCTGTTTATGAAAGTTCAAAGGAAGAAGGATGGGCTGAATATCTGATGTTTGGAGGTCTGCCACAACTTCTCACACAAGTTGGTGACGACAAAAAAGCTGACTTTTTGCGTCGTCTGTATCGCACTGTGTATCTTAGAGACATCTACGAGAGAAATCCGATAGAAATGAAAGCTGAATTTGAAGAACTCTCAAAGACAGTGGCATCAAGTATCGGTGCACCAGTTAATGCGCAGAATATAGCAAATACATTCAAGTTTGTCAGTAAGGTACAAGGTATCAGTGTTAAGACCATTTCCATGTATTTGGGATATATGCAAGACTCATTCCTGATAGAGAAGTCTGAACGGTATGACATCAAAGGAAGAAAGTATATTGGCGCTCTTTGCAAATACTATTATCAAGACATAGGTTTACGCAATGCGATTCTTTCATTCCGCCAAAACGAGACAACGCATATTATGGAGAATGTCATTTACAATGAAATGCGTATGCGTGGCTGGCTTGTTGATGTTGGCAATATCTTTCATCGTGTTAGGAATAAGGCAGGCAAACAGCAACGTGTAACACTTGAAGTCGATTTTGTTTGTAACAAAGGTTGTGAGCGTATCTATATCCAGTCTGCCTACAAAATGCCAGATGAGGAAAAGATGGAGCAAGAGAAACGTTCTCTGAAACTTGTAGATGATTCATTCCGAAAAATAATAGTAGTGGGGGAACATACAAAAACATGGAGTGACGAAAAGGGTATACAAATAGTCAGCATTTATGATTTCCTTTTGAACCCATCATTTACAGAGTAGTGTATAGCATTGTCTTTTCTTTGTGTCTGCTTAGAGCACAAAAATATAAGCGGTATAGATATTTCGTAAAGAAATTTCTATACCGCTTTTTTATGGTTTCAATTGCTTTATAATCCACCGTTCTTCATGTCTCTTCTCACTTTCTCTCGCCATGTATTGGTCTTGCGTGAGTTGTTGTCGAACTCGCGCTTGCCGTGCTTGTAGTGCTTGTCGTACTTGTTGTCGCGGTCGTAGCGCTTCTTGTCGTGCTTGTATTCTTTCTCGTAGCGCTTCTTGTCGTGCTTCCACTTCTTGTCGTACTTGTACGGCTTGCCGTAATAGTGCGGGTGAGGGTGGTTGGGACGATAGTTGTGCTTGGGATACTTGTTGTATATGTTGTATATGTAAGTGTTGTTGTTCCAGCCGATGGGGTGATAGAAGTAGTAGGCTTCCTTGAATCGCTTCCACTGTCGGGCGTTGAGCATGCGCTTGAGCTGCCTGTTGCGGTAGTGCCATCCGTAGCCGTCGATGTCGCGATAGCTGCGTATGCCGTCGAGATAGTTGAGATTGATGTTCAGGAGGCTGTTGCGCTGAGCACTGTTCAGTCCCAGCTCCACAATCATCTTGTCGGTGATGAAGCGGGCTTCTGCCTGAATATCTGTGAGTCGCTGTGCATTGGCTGATGTTATCATCACGAATGCGGCTACAATTGCCAATAATGTACGTTTCATAATCCAAATAGTTTAAGGGTTATTACTGTTTTATTGTTTATGCTGCAAAGATAGTGCTTTCCCGATTGCGAAACAAGGGAAAAACCATAAAGCGCAGTATGGTTTCCCCTAAAGATACGGGGGATTTTTCAAAAGGACTCCTTTTGGAGTGCAAAAGGACTCGTTTTGGAGTGTAAAAGGACTCCTTTTGAGTTGCAAAAGGACTCGTTTTGAAGTGCAAAAGGACTCCTTTTGGAATTTGGATTTTTGAGTTTTGAATTTTGAATTAAAAAAACTTCATTTTTTGTGTCGCTTTTTCGCTGCAAGGTTGTCATTGTAGTATAAAGACCTGAATAGAAATGACAGACAACGACATGCAAAGGCTTTGGACAGAAGCCTCCGACATATCCAGCCGACTTACGGAAATGCGCAGCATCGACACCCAGGCTGCCTACAGGAATGTGCGCCATAAGGTGCGCAGCAACCGTCTGCGCCGTGCAGCAGCCACTATGTTCAGCCGTGCAGCAGCCGTGCTTGTGTTGCCGCTCATCATGTCCACCGCCACCTTATATTATATGTACACCCACGACCGCAGCCACCCTTCGGCCACAGCAATGGTGGAAGTGACAGCCCCGGCAGGCACAACGGCACGCGTGATGTTGCCCGACAGCTCGGAAGTGTGGCTCAATTCGGATAGCCGCCTTACCTATCCGCAGACCTTCGACAGCCGCGAACGCACGGTCAACCTTAAGGGTGAGGCATTCTTCAGCGTCAGTTCCGACCGCCAGCATCCCTTCAACGTCTGCCTTGACGGCGGACTGCGGGTGATGGCACACGGCACACGCTTCAACGTATGTTCGTACGACGACAGCGACAACGTTGAGATGACGCTCGAACGGGGAGCTATCGACGTGATGCACGACGGCAACACCCTGGAGCGCCTCAAGCCCAATGAGCAGGTGGTGTACGACCGCCGCAACCATTCGTGGACACTCAGTCGCGTGGACATAGAGGAGTACGGATCGTGGAAGACTGGGCGTCTCGTGTTCCGTAATATGCCGCTCGGCAAAGTGTTTGAGCAGGTGGGACGCAGATACAACACCCAAATCGTATTGCACGACAGCAGCCTGATGCGCCGCAAGATACGCGCCACGTTCGCCAGCGAGAGCCTCGAACAGATACTCGCCGACATCCGCCTCGTCACACCGATACGATGGACCGCCACGACAACTTCCGGCGGACGCAACCGCATTGACATATACAGCAGCAAAGCTAAAAACTAAAACATAATATATAAACCTAAATCCAAAACTTACATTACTATGAGACAAGACAATCGGATGAATGTACATTCGCGTCTGAGGCTGTGGACACACCTGCCCGCGGCTCTGGCAGCATCGCTCATGCTTGGCCTTGCCACTCCGTGTGGAGCAATGGCTCAGAACATAAGTGCAAGAATCACCGTCAAGGGAGGTACTCTTGAACAGGCTATGAGCCAGATTGAGCACCAATGCAACATGACATTCCTGCTGTCTACCGACAACATCAACACCAAGCAGTACGTCAATTCCAGTCTGAAGGACGTGCCCTTGAAGGATGCGCTTGCCAAGATGCTCGCAGGTACGGGCATAAGCTATAGCTTCTCGGGCAATCAGATAGTGCTCGCACGCCACCAGCAGACTGCCGCACGACAGCAACAGCAGCCCAAGGGCAGCATCATCAAGGGTCGTGTGCTCGACTCTACGGGCGAACCCATTATCGGTGCGAGCGTGTTTGTGAAGGGTACTAAGACCGGAGCCGTTACCGACATCGACGGCAACTATCAGCTTACGGCATCGCCCAACGCCACACTCGTCGTTTCATACATAGGATTCAAGGACATGGAGGTGAAGGCAGCCGATGCCGCCAACATCACCTTGCGCGAAAACACCGAGTCGCTTGGCGAAGTCGTTGTTGTGGGCTACGGCACACAGAAGAAGGCAAACCTTACCGGAGCCGTAAGCAGTGTGAAGATGGACGACGTGCTTGGCAACCGTCCTTTGTCTACAGTCAACGAGGCATTGCAGGGCGCTGTGCCCGGATTGCAGGTTACTGGTACGTCGGGAGTGCCCGGTGAGGGCATGTCGTTCAACGTGCGTGGTGTCAACAGTATCAACTCCGGCAGTCCGCTCGTGCTCGTCGACAATGTCGAGATGGACATCAACATGCTCGACCCCAACGACATCGAGTCGGTTACGGTGCTCAAGGATGCTGCATCGTCGGCAATATACGGAGCGCGCGCCGCATTCGGCGTAATCCTCGTAACTACCAAGAAGGGCGAGGAATCGGCTTTCCACATCAATTACTCCAACAACTTCTCGTTCAGCCGCGCTGCCAACATCCCGCGCAAGGCCACTCCGCTGCAGACCGTACAGGCCTACAAGGACCAGGGCTGTGTTGACTATCGCACGGGCCAGGACGTAGACACATGGCTCCAACTGCTTAATGAATACAACGCCGACCCGTCGAAATATCCCGGCGGATACACCGAAGTGAACGGACTGCGCTACAACCTTGCCGAGACCGACCTGTATGCCGACATGATGGAGACGGGCTTCAAGCAGACCCACAACGTGTCGCTCAGCGGTGGCAACAAGAAGGTGAACTATCGCATAGGTCTTGGTGTAGTCGATCAGGACGGCATACTCTACAGCGACAAGGACTCGTTCCGCCGCTACAACATGTCGTCGTATGTCAAGGCCGACATGACTTCATGGCTTACAGCCGAGCTCGACGTGAAGTATGCACGCTCCAATTCGGCTATGCCTTACACCAATGCACCTTACGGAATATGGGGTGCTGCCGTGGCATTCCCCTCTTATTTCCCCACAGGCGATATGGACATCAACGGCGAAGTGCTGCCCGTCAACACTCCGCGCAACTTCATCGCACTGGCAGGACAGCGCGACCACATCAAGAACGACACCCGTATATTCGGCAAGATTACGCTTAAGCCTATCAAGCACCTGCAGGTAATAGGCGAGTACACGTTCAACTACAAGTCGAGCGAGAAGACTCTCTTCGACAAGAAGTTTGAATATGCACACGGCGACCAGTTCCGCAAGGAGCAGTCTGTATCCAATTCCAAGTTCACACACACTCAGGACAATACCGACTACAACGCCATCAACTTCTACGCCAACTACTCTCGCAGCATAGCCGACCACGACTTCACCGTCATGGCAGGCTTCAACCAGGAGAGCAACGACTACCGCTACAACACAGCATACCGCACCGACATGATCAACGAGGAGTTGCCGTCGCTCTCGCAAGCCACAGGTGCATATTATGCCAACGACGACTACAGCCGCTACACGGTGCGCGGTCTGTTCTATCGTCTCACCTATGCCTACAAGGGCAAGTATCTTTTCGAGAACAACGGACGCTACGACGGATCCTCTAAGTTCCCCAAGAAGAACCGCTTCGGATTCTTCCCCTCGGTATCGGCAGGATGGCGCGTCAGCGAGGAGAACTTCATGGAGTGGAGCCGCAAGGTGGTTTCCAATCTAAAGCTGCGCATGTCGTGGGGTAACATCGGCAACCAGAACATCTCGGCTTACGCTTACATACCAGGTATGGAATCTATTCGTGCCAATTGGGTGGTAGGCGACGAGAAGGTGACAACCCTCCAGAAGCCTAAGCTCGTGAGCAATACGTTCACATGGGAGAAGGTGTCTACACTCGACTTCGGCGTCGATTTCGGACTCTTCAACAACCGACTCAACATGGTATTCGACTGGTACAACCGCCAGACCAAGGGCATGCTCGCACCGGGTATGCAGCTGCCGGGCGTGCTCGGAGCCGCTGCACCGCTGCAGAACACAGCCGACCTTGAGTCGAACGGATGGGAATTGTCGCTCAACTGGAACGACCGTATCGGCAAGGTCAACTATCGCCTGGGCATGAACCTCTACGACTCGCGCACCAAGATTACAAAGTACAACAACGAGACAGGACTCATCGGCGGCGGAACTTACCGCAAGGGAATGTATCTGGGCGAAATATGGGGCTACGTGACCGACCGCCTCTATCAGGCTTCCGACTTCGACGACAACGGCAAACTGAAGGAAGGTATGCCGCGCGTGGAGGGCTATACGCCTAACCCAGGCGACGTATTGTACAAGGATATGGATGGCAACGGCATCATCAACAACGGTACGCTGACCACATCCGACCCCGGCGACCGCACCATTATAGGCAACAGTACACGCCGCTATCAGTATGGCATCAACGGCGGAGTTGACTGGAACGGATTCTCTCTGTCGTTCATTCTGCAGGGAGTGGGCAAGCGCGACCTCTGGCTTATGAACGAATTGACCTATCCTATATACGACCCGTGGTCGACACTCTATAGCAACCAGATCGACTACTGGACACCGGAGCGCACCGACGCATTCTATCCGCGTCTGTACAAGGAATCGGCAGGCAACACAAAGGCCAATACTCTCACACAGACACGCTATCTGCTCAACGGCGCTTACCTTACAATCAAGAACATAACACTGACGTATGCCCTGCCACGCACATGGCTTAAGCACATCGGACTGAGCCGTGCTGCCGTGTTCGTAAGCGGTGAGAACCTCTGCACATTCGACCATCTGCCCAAGGGCGTGGATGCCGAGCGTGTCGTTACAAGCGATTACGGCTCGCGCGGATTCACCTATCCGTATATGCCCCAGTTCTCGTTCGGTGTGAACGTAACCCTCTAACTCTACTAAAAACCTAAAAAAACTATGAAGAAGAGATTTCTAATATATATTGCGGCTGCTGCGATGCTCACGTCGTGTCTCAACAACGACTTCATGAACGTCTACCCTAAGAACCAGCAGACCGAAGAATCAGTCTTCACGACGTACGACAATTTCAAGACATACTCGTGGGGTCTGTACAACGTGTTCTTTGGATATTCGTATGGCACAGGTCAGACTGATGCCGTATTCCAGGGCGACTACGAGTCGGACAATATGCTCAAAGGCCCCTCGGGCAACGAAAACAAGTGGGCTTACGGCAAGGTGAAGGCCGAGTCGCAATCGTCTGACTGGGACTACAGCTACATCCGTACTGTCAATCTGATGCTCGATGGCATTGCCGGATCGCAGATGAATGAAGCCGACAAGAACCACTGGCGCAGCGTGGGACTGTTCTTCCGCTCGTACAAGTATTTCCTGATGATGTCAAAGTTCGGCGACATTCCATGGGTAGACCGTGTACTTCCCGACAACGACCCTGCTCTGTACGGCACACGCACACCACGCAACGAGGTGGCAGAAAACATCTTGAACGACCTGAAGTGGGCTGAAGCCAACATCAAGCCTGCCGGCGATGGCGACAATACCGTCAACCGTGCCGTTGTGCAGGCACTCATCTCGCGCTTCTGTCTGTTTGAAGGCACATGGCGCAAGTATCACAACATGGCTGATGCCGAGAAATATCTGCAGGAATGTGTACGTGTAGCGCCCGAACTTCTGGCTGCCTATCCTACCATAATGGAACGCTACGACGAGGTGTTCAACTCTGAAAACCTTGCCAAGCAGCCTGGTATCATACTCTACAAGCACTACGCCACCAGCCAGCTCTGCCACGGACTGACACGTATGGTGCGTACAGCTGAGTCGAACATCGAGGCCACACGCGACGCTGTAGACAGCTATCTGTGTGCCGACGGTCGTCCTTACACAGGCAACGGACACGACGTTTACGAGCAGTTCCGCTCGCGCGACTACCGTCTTTATCTCACCGTCTGTCCGCCGTACAAGGTGAATGTAGCATCCAACAAGACTACTTGGAGCCATACCGGCAATGCACAGGACCGCGAGTACATCGACCTTATGGCCGGCATTTCGGGCGAAACCTATCACCGTCTGCCTACAAGCAACTTCAAGGGATTCGTATGCAGCCTGCAGCCGCACTTCCGCACAAACAACAAGGGACAGGCTTGGAACGCTTCGCAAATGGGATTCTGGGTGTGGAAATACTACAACACCCACACCGATGCAAGCAATGCCAACGGTGTATGTACCACCGACGCTCCGCTCTTCCGCATCGAGGAGGTCATGCTCGACTATGCTGAGGCTATGTTCGAACTCGGTCGCTTCGACCAGAGCGTTGCCGACCAGACCATCAACAAGCTGCGCAAGCGTGCACATGTTGCCGATATGCGTGTGGCTGACATTACAGCCGACTTCGATCCGAAGCGCGATGCCGATGTCGACCCAGTACTTTGGGAGATTCGTCGTGAACGTCGTGTAGAGTTCATGGGCGAAGGCCGCCGTCTCGACGACTTGCGTCGTTGGCACAAAGGCAACTACGTAGACCGCCAGCCTACCGGTGTTTGGGTGAGCAATGCATCTGCCGACAAGGTGAATGTAACTGGCGGAGCCAACAGCAATGAGGGTTATGTCTACTACTACGGACAGCCGACAGGATGGAAGGAATACTACTATCTCTATCCTCTGCCTCTTGAGGAGTTGGCACTCAATAAGAATCTTGAGCAAAACCCGGAGTGGAGCAAATCAAATAAATAATGATGAACAGCAAGACATTATTTTATATGGCATGTGTCACGGCAGCTTCAATGCAGGCTGCTGCGGCACATGCCAAAGCTGCAAATAAGAAGCACATGAACGTGCTTTTCGTTATGGCAGACGACTTGCGTCCCGAAATGGGATGCTATGGCGTTAAGGATATCCATACTCCTAACTTCGACCGCTTCGCCAAGGGTGCTGTTCTCTTCGACAACGCCTTCTGCAATGCACCGGTAAGCGGTGCTTCGCGTGCAAGTGTGCTCACCGGAATGTATCCCAATTATCCTACACGCTTCATCGACTATACATGCAAGGCGAGCGTTGATGCTCCTGATGCCATACCTATTTCCGGTTGGCTCACCTCGCATGGCTACCACACCGTGTCGAACGGCAAGATAATGCACCACATCGAGGATCATGCCGACTCTTGGAGCGAGTCTCCTTGGCGCTGGCATCCCGATGGTTACGATGTATATTGGGCAGAGTACAACCGTTGGGAACTATGGCTGAACAGCGAATCGGGCAAACACATCAATCCGCGTACAATGCGCGGACCTTTCTGCGAGTCTGCCGACGTACCCGACAGTGCTTACGACGATGGTCATGTGCTTGCAAAGACACTGACAGACTTGCGCCGTCTGCGTGATATGGGCAAACCTTTCTTCCTGGCTTGCGGCTTCTGGAAGCCTCACTTGCCCTTCTGCGCACCCAAGAAGTATTGGGATATGTATCCCGCTGTGCCCATGGCTGCCAATCAGTATCGCCCGACGGGACTGCCACCGGAGGTGCAGAACTCAGGCGAGATTAACGCTTATGCCAGCGTAAGCGCCCCCGACAACCAGGAGTTCTTGCGCCTTGTCAAGACAGGATATTACGCCTGTGTGAGCTATGTTGACGCTTTGTTCGGCCAGCTTATGGACGAGCTCGACCGATTGGGAATGGCTGACAACACCATTGTCATCGTATTCGGCGACCACGGATGGAACCTTGGCGAGCACGGATTTGTGGGTAAGCACAATCTTATGACTACTGCCACACGCGTTCCGCTTATGGTGCGAGTGCCGGGAATGGCTAAGGGCGTGAGCAAGTCGATGGTTGAGTTGGTTGATATTTATCCTACTATATGCGATCTTTGCGGCATTGACGCTCCCAAACAGCAGCTCGACGGCAAGAGTCTCACCCCGATTCTGCGCAATCCGTCGCGCAGCGTGAAGCGTGAAGTGTACGTTCAGTGGCAGGGAGGCGACAATCTGCAGGACCAACGATACAACTATGCCGAGTGGCAGAAGTCCGGAAACACGATGCTTTTCGACCATAATGCCGACCGCGACGAGAACGCTAATGTGTCGGGCAATGCCGATTATGCGCCTACGGTGAGCCGGATGAGCAAGGATATGAAGAAGATTAAGAAGTTTGCTTTCCGCAAAAAGTGGGGCAAATAAGCAATCGTGTTCTTATATATATAACTGAACCTTCGCTTGCGAAAGTAGTTAAGAAGTTAAGGAGTTTTTCGCGAAGCTCAAGGAAACTTTCGCGCCCTACGGTCGCTAAGGATTTAAGCCATTAGTTTTTTTGCTTGATATAGCATTATAAGCATTTGGCTTGACTTCTTAACTCCTTTAACTACTGAATTCTCTGAACTTGTGGAAGTTCAATATATAATAAATGTGTATTGCTGTTTTTATTGTGCAATACTTGCAAGCGTAATAATCAGCGGTGCGAAATCTTTCATTTCGTGTTCAATTATTTCCATCGCCTTCTTGCGGAAACGCTCCACCGACCTTTCCGATACGCCCAGATGCTGTGCGATTTCAGCAGTCTTGGCATGTTTCATATGGCTCATTACGAAAGCCACGCGCCACTCTTCGCGCATATTGGCAAGCGTTTGTTCGAGCCGTTGTTCCAGTTCGCTAACGCCGAGCAGGTCGTCGGGCCGCACTTCAATGTCGATATTGGCTGCGGCATACGAATTGTAGCGGTTACGAACAGCTTGGCGTTTGATGTAGTTGAGGCATCGGTTGCGCGTGCCTGTAAGCAGCCAGCCCTTCAGCGAAGTCTCGATTATGATGTCGTTGCGGTTTTCCCATAGAGCTACAAACACCTCCTGCGCAATGTCTTCGGCTGCGCCCGGCGGCACCATACGGCGTGCGTACAAGCACAAAGGCGCATAGAGGTCATCGAAGATGTACTTGAATGCATCCTCGTCGTCGTATTCCGCTACGCGTTGCATCATACTGTCGTATGTTGATTGTTTGTCGTTCATATTAGTTATTCGCTTTTAGTATGCCAAGCACGGATTGAATGCTTCGATGATATGTTCCAGTTGGGCGTTTTCTTTATTGTTGCCAATTATGCTGATAATATCGAAACGCACCTCGTCGACAATGCCTTTAGTCTTGATATAATTGTTGGCTGCATAGCCGATGTTGCGTATTTTCTTTATGTCTACGGCATCGTCGGGTTTTGTCACTACGTCGCTTGTGCGGGTTTTCACCTCAACAAACACTACCGTTGTGCCATCGCCAGTGCGTGCAATGATGTCGATGTCGCGGTGTCCGATGCGCCAGTCACGTTCAATAATGTCGTAGCCAATGCTCTGCAGATAGTCGGCAGCATACTGTTCGCCCCATTTTCCGAGTTCGTTGTGACGTGCCATTACTTGTAATGTATTAGGTATTTATGTTGCAAAGGTAGTATAAAAATGCCTATTTGGGATATTCTCTGACCGATTTATATTTCTTTTATAGTAAATATATTGCCTTTTTGTCAGAAATATTTATATTTGCAACAAACGAATGATATACACTTAAAACAATTAGGGAGGATATTGGTATGAAAAAATCTATAGTCTTGGCCATTAGTGCGGTGCTTATGGTGAGCAGTTGTACCACGGGGGCCGGGGCGGGAGCTTATGCCGGAGGCTCGCTTGGCTCCATATTGGGTTCGGCTATTGGCGGTATAGCAGGCGGTCCGAGGGGTAGCGACATCGGCACTATTATCGGAATGGCAGGCGGTGCTGTTGTAGGCAGTGCTATAGGCGATGCTTCTGAGCGTCAGCAGCGTCAGGAGCAGCATGAGATTCTGTCGCGTCGCAATGAGCGCATACAACAACAGAAGCGTCAGCAAGGCTCGCCGCGAGTGTATGGTGACGATACTTACGCTTATGGCAACAACAATCGCGCTTACGACAACGACAGTTATGCTTACGGCAACGCTAACGATAACTTCAATCCGAATGATATGGTTGACCATTCCAATTCGGGCGATGACCGCATAGACTTCGGTGTAACGCCGCAAACCGATCAAAATAGTGTACGGAATAATGTGGCTGAGGGTCAGCCTTCAATCGAATCGAGTCGTGTTGAGGCTATTGCGTCGGCTGCAACTGGCGGTAGACTGACGATAAAGAACGTTCGCTTCACCGATACTGATGGCGATGGAAGGCTTAATGGGGGTGAGATAGGACGCGTGGTGTTCGAGATTTACAACAACACTCAGTCGCCTATCTACAACTTTCAGCCCTCGGTCCTTGAGGCTGATGCCAACAAGCGCATTTATATCTCGCCGAGTGTTCGTGTAGAGAGTATCATGCCGGGTCAAGGTCTGCGCTATACTGCTACGGTCAAGGCCGACCGTCGTATCAAGGACGGACAAATACGTCTTATGGTGTCAGCTCAAAAGGATGGTCGTCCGATTTCGTATATCACGGTTGTGAAGGTTGATACTCAGCGCTAATTAATTCTTTTTCACCACGAATCACACGAATCTCACGAATCTTTATTTTTCCTTATTCGTGCTATTGGTGTGATTAGTGGTGGTATAAATGAATTGCATTCACCACGAATCACACGAATCTCAC
>CAJJOL010000055.1:0-20651 GCA_905193385.1 uncultured Prevotella sp.
AGCCGATGTGCTTCACCTCACGCTTGTTCTGCTTGTGGATGGACTTCATGATAAGTCGCACCAGCATCGGACTCTCGCTGCCCAGTTCCTTCAGATAAATCTCCTGCGCATTGTTCGGACGGTTCACCGCCTCGCCGTCGTGGATGAAGTCGCACATCTCCACATTAAGCAGCAGCGGCTCCTTGGCATACTTCACGTTGAAGGTATAGAAACTGCCGTCCTCCGTGATGACGCTCATGTTCGTCTCATTCTTGAAGTTCTTCACGGTCGCCTTCACACGGATCACGTTCTCCGCACCGTCCGCCTTGCCCGCTATCAGGTTGGGCGAGCCCAAATCCACATAGCGCACCTCTGCCGGGAAGATGATGTGTACGGTCTTGTCGTACGTCACCTCCAGCCCGTGGGGCGGTATCATGCGGTCGAAGGTCAGCTTCTTCGTTAGCCCGTGATACAGGTCGCCCTCCGTCTCTTTTTGCGGATAGACCTCCTTGGTCAGGGTCGGTTGTTCACTACCATTGTTCTCTACAACGGTCTTGTTCTCCTGCGCATTGGCAGTTACGATGCCCATCGCAAGGGCAAAAATCATGATTGCTCTTTTCATTCTTGCTTTTGGATTTAGTGGTGAATAAAAATTGGATTGTTGTTACTTTATCTTTTATATTTCTCAGTCTCTGTCCTGATACAGCATCACCTTGTAGCCCGCCTTCAGATGCACCTTCACGGTACGCATCTTCTTGGCGATATACTGGCTTGTACCCTGTATCAGCCCCTTGCCGAGGTCGGAAGCGAGTTGCGCCCCTGCATTGGTGGAGATGTTGATGCTGCTTCCGAGCGAACCTCCCATGTTGGCGGCAACCTCCCTAACGGCATCCATCTCCATCGAGCCAGGGATGAAGACGCCCTGCTGCCCGTCCGTGTCATAGACCGACAGCTCCACAGGCACGATAGTCCCCTCATGCTCTATTGAGGTGATTTCTATGCCGAGGCGTTCACCCTGCACTCTTGCCGCACCTACCACCACGGCATTACGGGGGATAATCCGCTCCGCCACTGCCATTGGCTCCAGCAGGCGCAACTTCACCGCCTGCCCGTCCGTCACGCTCTGCGCCCCATAGACACAAGCAGATATGGTGTTTTTATCCGAAACTCCAACCTGTCCTACGGCAGTATTGAAGCCATAGTTGCGTTCCTGCGCATGGGCGGAGATAAACTCCTCGTTACTCATCGGCTGTCCGAGGGCGGACACCACCTGCTTCGTCACCTGCTTCACGGGGCTGACTGCGTTTTCCCCGGTTTTGCCCACCGTGGCAGGCACCGTCTCTTGCTTGGGTTGTCCGCCATTCTGACCGCCCATATACTTTGCCGCCAGTTCGTAGGACTTCTCCATAAGTGCCATCTGCTCATCCACGGTGGAAGCCTTGTCCTTCTCGCTTTCAAGTTCCGATTCCAGCGAGGCGATACGCTCCATCAGTCCCTCCATCTCCGCATTGTCATTCTTAGGCTGTTCATAGAAACTGCCAAGTGTGGTGTTCAAGTCACGATAGGCGGTGGCTGACGAGCGGATGCTCGGCGGTGCCAGGGGCTTGCTCTTTTCCACACTGTCATTATCGGTCAGACAGAAATCCGCCGAAGATTCGTTTCCTGCTACTTCACGGTCGAACATATCGCCCAGCTCCATCATCGAGCGGTTGCGGTTTTCCTTGCGTTCCTCCATTGCGCCCTGCTCGTAAGCCTTCGCCTTGTCACCGATAATCTGCCTGTCCGCCTTGTCGGCATCCGGCATCTCCATGTTGTAGCCGTTCAGGCCCGGCTCTTTCGTTCCGTCAGACGATGGGGCGAAAATCAGCCACATCGCACAGAGGAACACCAGCACCATGGCAGGCAGCACAATCATCTTCTGCCGTTTCAGTCGTTCCGCCTCCGTGAGCGGTGTGCGCTCCTGCTTGGACTTTTCCTTGCCTTTCTCCTTGTCGGGAGTCTTGTCCTGTACTTCAATCTTCGTCTGTTCCATATAAATAATACGGTGTTGAATGGTTACTAACTGTGGGCTTGATGGACAGTTCCACCTGCCCAGCATGGTCTATCTCCATTTTCCGGCTTTCGTCCCTGCCAACGTCATAGACGGCTTTGCCGAAAGTGTAGAGGGTAAGCACCGCAAAGACGGCGAGCATTCCCAATACGATGCGTCTCTTCGTCCGCTGTGGCAGACCTTCCAGCCAGTCCTTGGCCAGCTTTGTCATCTGCTTTCTTTTGTCGCGGAGACTCCAAAAGAGCCTCCACGCCGATGTTCTGATACTATTTTTCTTCATACCTGTCATCGTTTGATTGTCTGTAAATCCTTGTTCTCAATGATGGTGAATCCCTCGATGGTGAAGCCGTTGGGATTGTCATCCGAACGCGAGGCGTTCAGCAGGCGGCATGTCGTCACGAGGCTGCGCTCCGTGATGTTGCTCTGCCGGATAATCTGCTGCCGTGCGTAAGTCGTGGCACGGTACGGATAGCCGTTGAAGTCGCACACCACGCTGTCCACTTTCAGCACCTGGTTGATATTGCCTGCGATGATGCGGTTGTAATAACCCTTCTCCGCAAAGTCCGAATAGTAGTTGTACACACTGCGGTCGGCCAGCAGTAGTGCCCGCTTCACGTTGTGCTCAATCGCACTCTTCTCCGGCGAGAGCGTGAAGAATAATTCGTGGAAGCGGCGCACATGTTCCCTCGCCTCCGCCGGACGGTTCTGCGACAGGTCCTGCGAGAGTGCCAGCATCAGCGACTTGCCGTTGTCCAGCACATAGATTTTCTCCCGCTGCTTCTCCGCAAAGCGGTAGGAACTCCACACGCTCCACACCGTCACCACGGCACACAAGGCGAGGAACACCATGCTGAACAGGCGAATCTGCCTGAACGAGGTCTCGATGTTCTTTAATGACTTGAATTCCATTTTCTTGTTTTCTCTTTGTTTTGATGTTACACATACTCTTTTTTATCTCATTATCTCAGCAGTTTCCCGACACGTCCGGCCACATTGCCAGCGGTGGCACCTGCCACGCTACCAGCGAAGCCGCCAGCCTTGCCAGCCGTCTGGTTCACGTTGCGCCCGTAGTTGCCCATGCCTCCGGCTTGGATAATCCAGCCCGAAACGGTGGGGATGGTGAAGTAGCCGATGATGCCGATGATCATGAACACGATATACACCCCGTCGCTCGAATCCAGCGAGAAGTTGGGGTCGGCCTGCATCCGCTCGATGTCGCTCTGCAGCATCAGCACCTGTATCTTGGCCAGTATGGTGCTGAACATGTCCGACACGGGCAGCCACAGATACACCTGCACATAGCGGCATATCCACTGCGTCAGCGTGCTCTGGAAGCCGTCCCACACCGAGATAGCGAAGGCTATCGGCCCCAGTATCGACAGCACCACGAGGAAGAACGTCCTCAGCGTGTCTATCACGAGGGCAGCGGCCTGAAACAGCAGTTCCAGCAACTCACGGAAGAAGTCGCGCACACCCTTCTTCATCTGGTACATGCTCCGCTCGATGTACATCCCCGCCATGGTGACAAGGTCGTCGGGCGACCACCCCAGTTCCTCCAGCTGCTTGTCAAACTCCTCGTTCGACACTAAGTAGGCCGTCTCGGGGTTGCGCTTCATCGCCTCGTATTCCAGCTTCTCCTTCTGCTCCCGGTACTCGTTCATGTCCAGCGTCTCCGCCTCCAGCATATTGGCCGTACCCTGCACAATCGGCGAGAGCACACCGCTGAGCGTACCCAGCACCACCGTGGGAAAGAACATGATGCACAGCCCTATGGCAAACGGTCGGAGCATCGGGAAAACGTCTATCGGCTCGGCACGCGCCAGCGACTGCCATACCCGGTAGGCCACGTAGAAGAGTGCGCCCAGTCCGGCGATGCCTTTCGCCACGCCCGCCATGTCCTCGCACAGCGGCATCATCTCGTCGTAGAGCGACCGCAGTATCTGGTGAAGGTTCTCGAAGTCCATAGGCTACCAGTATCTTTCGTTGGAACTGCCGTAGAGCCCCATCACACGGTCGAGGTCGTTTTTCTTCTTCGCCCGCAGGTAGCTCACGCTGATGTTCTTGTTGGTGTAGTAGCTCACGAGGTTGCGGTACCGCTTCATCTTCTGGTAGCAGCCCTCCACCACGTCCATGCGGTCCTTGTCCGTCATGGAGAGCGTGGTGATGTTCACCACGTTTTTCAGCTCCGTCAGCACGTCGTTGCTCTCCTCCAGCAACTTGGTGTAGCCGAAGGCGATGGCTGAGAGTTCCTCCACCGTGAAGTTCTCGTCGCGCATCATCTTCTGGAAACTGTTCACGTAGATGTCCGTGATGTCGCCCACCATCAGGATGGTCTGCTGCACCTTGCGGGCATCCTTGACGAGGTTGTTCACCGACTTCAGGGCATCGTAATACTTCTTGCCCTGCTCGTAGATTTTCACGGTTTCCTGAAAGTTCTTGACCATGTGGGTCGCCGTTGTCGATGTGTGCGCCACATTTTTGGAGGTGTTCACGATGCTTTGCGCGATGTTGGACGGGTCGATGACCGTCCACTGTGCGCTTGCCTTGCCCGCCGTCAGCAGGCACAGGCAGATAAGGATTGTCATTCTTGCTTTCATTGCTCGCTATTGTTTGGTCTGTTCCTGTCTTACTCTTACATAGTCCCCGTTGGGCGAGAAGGTCAGCACGTCCGTCTCCTCGTTGTAGGATACGTCGATGCGGAATCCCGTATTCATGAAGAGGTTGCCGTTCTCCATCTGCAGGAGGTAGGTCTGCGGTTTCAGCTCGCGTCCCAGCCCCTTGCGCTTGAACACCGTCACCTTGTATGCCTTGCCCTCCTTGTAGATGAGCACGTCAGGCTTGCCCTCCACGCTCTCCCAGTTGCCACAGAGGGCGGGACGGTCGTCCCTCGCCGCCTCACTGCACGACTGCATTGCCATACTCGCCATACCCAGCACGATGCCGCACAGGAGCAGCATCTGCCTGCTTGTTGTCTTGAATCTTTTTCCCATGTTCTGAATCATTGTTGAATGTGAAAATTGGTTGTGATAAACGTTATGTCTTGCTTGTCCTTCTTTTCTCCGCCAGCTGCCGGATGGCGGCTTCTATGTCGCCGCCCAGTTGCTCTGCCAGCCGATAGACCTCCACCTTCTCCGTTTCCTCGGTGGTGTAGGCGAGGTATTCCTCTGCGCTCACCTCGGTGGCATAGACCGCCGACTGCGTGCCGCCCAGTCCGATCCACACCTCCTTGTAGAGCCGTGACGGGTGGTTGGCCATGTTGATGGAGAGAATCTGCGACTTCTCCTTCTCCGTCAGTCCGAGCAACGCCTGTATCTGGTCGAACTTGTTCATGTATTTCCGTTGGTCGAGGAGTATCTTGCAGTCGGAGTTGTTGATGATGCTCTCCTTCACCACGGGTGAGGAAATGATGTCGTCCACCTCCTGCGTCACCACGATGGCCTCGCCGTAATACTTGCGCACGGTCTTGTACATATACCTCAGGTATTCCGCCATGTTTGCCGAAGAGAGAGCCTTCCATGCCTCCTCCACAATCAGCTGTTTCCTTACGCCTTTCAGACGGCGCATCTTGTTGATGAAGGCCTCCATGATGATGATGGTCACTACGGGGAACAGCTCACGGTTCTCCTTGATGCTGTCAATCTCGAAGACGATGAACCGCTTGCCGAGCAGGTCGATGTTCTCCGTGGAGTTGAGCAGGAAGTCGTAGCGACCGCCCCGGTAATACTGCCGCATGGTGGTGAGCATGTTGTCGATGTTGAAGTCGGACTTCTCCACCTTTATCTCCCGTTCCGCCAGTTCGCGGCGGTAGTCGTCGCGCATGTACTCGTAGAAGGTGTTGAACGAGGGCGTGATGCTCCGGTCTGCCCTGATACGCTCGATGTAGGCGTTCACCGCACTGCCCAGCTCGCCGCTCTCCGTCTTCGTCACCTTGTCGTCCTCCGACTTCCAGAGCGTCAGCAGCAGCGTCTTGATGCTGTCCTTCTTCTCCACGTCGAACACATAATCATCTGTATAGAACGGGTTGAACGAGATAGGCTTCTCCTCCGTGTAGGTGAAATATACGCCGTCCTCGCCGTGGGTCTTGCGCCGTATCATCTCGCACAGTCCCTGATAGGAGTTTCCCGTATCCACCAGCACCACGTGCGTGCCCTGCTCGTAGTACTGGCGCACGAGGTGGTTCATGAAGAACGACTTGCCGCTGCCCGACGGACCCAGCACGAACTTGTTGCGGTTGGTGGTGACGCCCCGCTTCATGGGCAGGTCGCTGATGTCGAGGTGCAGGGGCTTGCCCGTAAGCCTGTCCACCATCTTGATGCCGAAGGGCGAGAGCGAGCTGCGGTAGTTGGTCTCCTCCGTGAAGAGGCACACGGCCTGTTCGGTGAAGGTGTAGAACGACTCCTCCGCAGGGAAGTCCGCCGCATTGCCGGGCAACGCCGCCCAGTAGAGCGTGGGGCAGTCGATGGTGTTGTGGCGCGGCATGCACTCCATGCTTGCTAGCTGACTGCCCACGTCGTTCTTGATGTGGCGCAGCTCCTCCGCATCGTCGCTCCATGCCATGACGTTGAAGTGCGCCCTCACTGAGGTCAGCCCGTAGGAATGCGCCTCGTTCAGGTATTGCTCTATCCACTCACGGTTGATGCTGTTGCTTCTACTGTATCGGGAGAGCGACTGCATGTTACGGGCGGACTTCTCGAACTTCTGCAGGTTCTCCTCGCTGTTGTCCAGAATCACATACTGGTTGTAGATGTGGTTGCAGGGCAGCAGCAGTCCCACGGGACTGGCGAAGGAGAGGCGGCAGTCAGAGCGGTTGGTGGAGAGTTTCTCGTAGCGAATGTCGGTTGCCACCTTTCCGGGCAGGTCTTCCGCATCGGAAAGGGTGTGCAGGCACAGGCGGTTGTCGCCGATGCGCATCTCCCTTGCCGAGAGGTCGATGTCCTGCAAAGTGCGGTCGCCTTCGGGCATGAGGGAGAAGTAACGCTCTATGAGTCCGGCCTTGTCCTCTGTACCGACAATCTCATCGGTGGTGAGGCGGCGCAGCCTGATGAAGCCGCTGTCGTTCATGATGCGGGCGAACTGTTCCGTAGCCTCCATGAATTTCTCCGCCGTCTCCCTGTCCAGCTCCTTCGGGATGATATGCCCACGGCACAACGTGCTGAAGTTGCTCTGCATACGGTTGCGCTCCTTCGTGGTCTTCGTCAGGAAGAGGTAGCAGGTGTGCTTCAGATAGGGACGCTCATTGAAGTGACGCTCAAACGAGCGGCTCAGGAAACTCATGTCGTCCTTGTGCAACTCCGGCTTGTACTGTTCCTTGATGAACCAGTCCTGCTTGTGGACGATGGAGTAGTCGGGCAGCACCTTGATGGCCTTGCACCAGCAGCCGTGTATCGCCTCGTATTCCGCACCCGTTACGGTGTAGAGTTCCGGCAGCTCCACCTCATAGGCGACCGTGAGGTCGGCATCCTTCGAGACGATGCAGCCGTGCTCCACCGCCAGCAGGGGAAACTTGTTTTCCAGTGTTGTCATTTTGGATATGTTCCTCATTCTTGTTCCGTTTTCTGTTTGTTCTTGAATAATCGGGTTATCCGCCGTCGGTTGATAAGGTATTGGGGATGGTTGCGTGCCGCTCCCAGCTTCATCAGTCCGTGCTCGCCGTACCGGGCGTTCAGTGCGAAGGTCTGCCATACGAGGATGGACGACGACACCGCACCGAAGCCGATACATATCCACTGGCCGATACCGACCATGTAGAGGATGACGAAGAGGATGAAGAGAGCCAGCAGCCCACCTGCGAAGATGAAGAGGTATTGCGCCTTCAGACCCTTGAACTCAACCGGACGGCCGATGCCCTTGTTGATGGGGTATTCAGCCATACATTATTATATTATAGGAAGAACGAGCGCAGAATGGTGGCTGCCACGATGAGGAAGATACATGCTCCGAACCAGCTTGCGGCGGTCTTGGAGGTGTCGGGGTCGCCCGACGAGAACTTGCCATAGACCTTCACGCCGCCGATGAGTCCGACCACTGCGCCGATGGCGTAGATGAGTTTCGTGCCTGGGTCGAAATACGAGGTGACCATGGAGGTGGCTTCGTTGATGCCTGCCAGTCCGTTGCCCTGTGCGAATGCGGTTGCGCTTGCAGCGATGAGGAGTGCTGCCGAGAGGATTGTTCTGATACTGTTGTTCTTGTTCATATTGATGTTCTGTTTTGTGCCCTCGAAGGGTGGATAGTCCTTGTCGGGCGGGTTGATAATGATTTACTTTATTCGGATATAGTGGTGTCGCCCTTTTGTTTCTACGGACTTAGGCTGTCCGTTTGCGGTCTGGCTGTACCTTGTACCGCTCTGCCGCTTTGTTGTTGCATTACTTTCTATTCATTCTTTTTTTCGATGCAATGGTTATACGTTATACATAGTCCCGGATGTTGAAGTCCTCCAGTTTGTCGGGGATGACGAAATCTTTCTTCGGCTTCTTCAAGCGAATTTCCATCAGTCCCTTGATGCGGATACTTACTTCCGTACTTCCGGCCATCAGTTTCTCATAGAGTTCCGTGTCCTCCAGTTCTGCGAAGACCTCCCTCGCTTTCTGCTGTTCCTTGCCCGACGGGTTCTTCTTGGTGGCTATGTGGACAGCCTCACCAATCTCGTCAAAGCTGAAACCAGAGGCTCGTGGACGTTCGCTTTCTTCTTCCGGCTCATCATCCGAATAACCCAGCTCGTCCGGTGAAAGGCTCTTGAAAGCCTCGTCGAGTTTCTCGTCCGGGATGCGAGCGGAGTCCGTTTCTTGCTCGCTGTCTTTGTTTTCGCTTTCAAAGGTAATGTCGTTTTCCGACATCTCCACACCTTTTTCGGAAGTGGAATCCTTTGGCACAGGGGTGGCAGCGGTTGGCCTCGGAGACTGCATTCTGAACTTGCTTTTCCCGATAATCTCATTGTCGGAAACTGGAGATTGGGACATCGTTGGCCTTTCCTCCGCCGTTTCATGAAGCGACTTCCACACATCGGCAATGCCTCTCAGGAGTCTTGCCGCCTTGGTGTCGGCTATGCGGTCTGCAAGAAGCAGCAGGACAAACCAGACATTGCAGACAATGGACACGGAAAGCAGGATATAGGTGATGCTCATAATCTTGCCTTCAATGCTTCGTTCAATACTTCGTTGAAGGTTGTCCCATGTGTGCGGAAGTGGTCTTCCAGCACATTGTGGAGATAATCCGCTATGGTAATCTCACCTCGACAGCCGAGATTAGCCATCAGACTTATTTTCTGATGAAATTCCTCGCAGATGTAAACTTGCTTGCCGTCTCTTGCTTTGATGCCAGCCTTCTTAATGAACTTGTTGAAAATACTTCTGAGATTCTTCTTCATTGTCTTGTAAATTTAGATGTGAATAATTTGATTGCCCCGATTTTATGCTTTAGATGCGATACACTGCACATCATTGATCTCGCAGAGTTTGCTCTGCAATACTTTTTCACGTAATCGTCCACGGTACATTTGCCGTCTCCCATGACTTGGATGATATTCTCTATCACGGCATAAGTTGTCGGACTGATAGGAATAGGACGGGTATTCGCCTCGCGGAGCTGGTACTTCAATATGCTTTCCACAAAGGCGTCCACAGTGCAGCCGTCTGTCTCCATACCATGAATCAGACCCTCTATCATGTCATAGGTCGCTGCGCTGATAGATATAGACCGGGATTCCTTACCACTGAGACCATGCTTCAGCACGTTCTCCACAAAATCGTCCACGGTACAGCTGCCGTCTCCCATGACTTGGATGATTTGCTCTATCTTGGCATAAGTCTTCGGACTGATGGTCACTGGCATGGCATTCTTCTTGTTGATGCCATTGCTCTTCAAAAACACGCTACGGTAATTGCTCACTTGATTCTTCTTCATTGTCTTGAAATTTTAGATGTTAATACTGTTGTTAAATCAAATTGTCTCTTTGTTTTTTGTACAGCTCGTTGATGCGGTCCTTGTGCTGTTGCAGGTGGAACCGCAGGACGGTGTCGATGTACCCACCCACTGTCGTGTCCTCTGGGGCGATGCTGTTGACTATCTTCAGGATGACGCTGTGGACATCCCTGCTGATATACACGCACTGCCGGGTCTTGATTTCATTGCGGCCGAGATACAGCCCGATATAGTCATCGTCCTGCTGTTTCTTTTTGCCGCCCGCATCACGCCTCGTTTGAGCGCAGGACTTTTCTTCCTGTTCTTGCACGGACTGTTCTTGTACAGGAGGATGCATTTGCTCCTCGCTTCTTTTCTTTCCGATGGAGGCTATCAACAGTTCCTCGTCAATGCCTTCCGTATTCACTTTTCTGCTTGCCATAATTACGGGTTGTTTATGATGTTACTGATTTCCTCTGCAAATTCCTTGATGCCGCTCCCCTTCAGCAGGGCGGAGTCCATCGGGAAGATGGTGGAGCGAAACACGCCCTTCCGTTCTTCCGAAAGGTCACGGCGGTATTTCTTGCTGTCGGGCAGTCGTGTGGATAAGACAGAAAGCCCCATCTCCGCCATCACGTCCTCATAGACCTCATACAGCCCGTTCTTCTCCCTGCCGTCAACCATCGTCCAGAACAGGTAGAAGGCTTTTGTCTTTGCCCTGCCAGTCGTCATCAGGTTGTCCTTGAACATGGTGGCAAACTGGAGTGTACTCTCGACCACAAAACGGTCTGCACTGACTGGGGCGAAGATGTAGTCCATCTGCGAGAGCGTCTTGACCACGCCATTCGCCTTCAGCGTGCCGGGCATGTCGAAGAACACCACATCGGGCTTCACCTCCTCGTTTGCCAGCAGTTTCTCCGCATCGTCCAAGGCGTTCACCGCATCGCTCTCCACTATCGGATAGGCATGCTTCTTGATTTTGCGGAAATGGTCGCAGGCCAGTGCCTTGAAGTAGAGGCTTTCCTCTATCAGTTTCAACTCGCGCTCACGCAAACCGTGAATGCTGTGCTGCGGGGCATCGCAGTCCACCACCGCCACATTCAGCCCCATCACATTGTGAAGGTAACTTGCGGCAAGGGCAGTGACGGTGGATTTGCCGATGCCTCCCTTCTGTGTCGCAAAGGCGACGAAGATTTCTTTACTCATGTCTTCTCGTTTTTGAATGATTACTTACTCGTTTTATTGTCTCTCTATGGGATTGCATCCCGGTGTCTTCATTTATGCGGATGATTGGTTTGTCGCTTCAACGGCTTTCCCCTTATCCGGTTCTTCGCCTGTTTGAATCCCCACTGAATGACGGCATGAAGTCATTGCGTCATTACGTATGCGCTTCATCGTATCAGTGGATTGCCGGACCTTTGAAAATCCGCTTTTCCGCTTACCCGTCAAACCGGTTACGCATGGATTTGAACAGTCGGTTTTCTACGTCCGCAAATCATCCGTGAACTGAATCACGATGCAAAAGTATAGGCATTTTTTCATATCCGTATCACTTTCGGAATGAGTGGCAGCGAGTGGCACAGGGTGGTAGCGGTTGGCACAGCAAAAACGCTGATTCAGAGGCGAAAATAGCCGTAATTTTGCACCCAAGCGACAGGGCTTGCCCTTGGAACACTGCCACCAGGGTTATCAGGCAATACACCAATCCGTCCGAAGGCGGATTTTTATTGGCATTAGCCAATAGCAAGATGTCTTTTCAGTTACTCAAAAGTATTTGAGTTACCCGAAAAGCTCTTGCCCCACTGGCGGGGGACGGGCTATCCCTCCGAAGTCGGGAAGGCTGATGAAAACCGATGGTTGGAGTTGGGAAAGGGGACCTTGGCGCATAACCACTAAATCCAATCAATGATGCAGAAAGAGAAAAGAAGGACGGGGCGATGCCCCAAGTTGGACACGAAGACGCACTGCGTGATGGTGCGTTTCGACGACGGCGAGTGGAACAGGTTCCTTGCCATGCACGAGAAATCGGGTGTCTATGCCAAGGCGGTGTTCCTGAAGGAGCAGTTCTTCGGCAGGACGTTCAGGGTCGTTACGGTGGACAAAGGCTTGGTGGACTACTACACCAAGCTGTCGGATTTCCATGCACAGTTCCGTGCCATCGGTACGAACTACAACCAAGTCGTGAAGGAATTGCGGTCGCATTTCTCCGAAAAGAAGGCGATGGCGTTGCTTTATAAACTGGAGAAATGCACGGAGGAATTGGCGGCGTTGAGCCGCCGAATTGTAGAACTCTCAAAAAGTATGGAGGAAAAATGGTCACCAAAATCAGTTTAGGAAAGTCGCTCTACGGTGCGCTCGCCTACAACGGGGAGAAGATCAACAAGGAGCAGGGACGGCTGTTGGCCACCAACCGCATCTTCAACGATGGAAGCGGCACGGTGGATATTGCCAAGGCGATGGAGGGCTTTCTCGCCTTCATGCCCGCCACGGTGCGCACGGAGAAGCCTGTGCTGCACATCTCCATCAATCCGCATCCCGACGATGTGCTGACGGACACGGAACTGCAGGAGATAGCACGGGAATACCTCGACCGTCTGGGCTACGGCAACCAGCCCTATATGGTCTATAAACACGAGGACATCGACCGCCACCACCTGCACATCGTCACCATCAACGTGGACGAGAGCGGAAGGCGGCTCAACCAGGACTTCCTTTTCCGCAGGAGCGAGCGCATACGCAAGTATTTGGAACGGAAGTATGGGCTTCATCCAGCAGAACGGCGAGGCGAGCGCATAGAGCGTCCGCTGTGCAAGGTGGACGTTGCGGCAGGCGACATTAAGAAGCAGGTGGGGAACATCGTGAAGGCGGTGAACAGGCAGTACCGCTTCCAGTCGCTGGGCGAATACCGTGCGCTGCTGTCGCTGTACAATGTGACGGTGGAGGAAGCGCGGGGCATCGTGCGTGGACGGGAATACCACGGGCTGGTGTTCTCCGCAACGGATGATGCGGGCAACAAGACGGGCAATCCGTTCAAGTCCTCGCTCTTCGGCAAGTCAGCCGGATATGATGCGCTGCAAAACAAGTTTGCACGCTCCAAGAAAGAGATAAAGGACAGGAAACTCGCTGAAATGACAAAGCGCACCGTATTGGCGGCTTTGGAGGCAACGCACCACCAAGACCGCTTCATAGCCCTGCTCAGGGAAAGAGGCATCGACACGGTGCTGCGCCATACGGAGGACGGGCGCATCTACGGTGCCACCTTCATCGACCACCGCACGGGCTGTGTGCTCAACGGCTCACGCATGGGCAGGGAACTTTCAGCCAATGCCTTGCAGGAACACTTCACGCTGCCATACGCCAACGAGGAGCCAATAACGATGACTGTACCTGCGGAAGAGAGTGTGCCTACTGAAGATAGAAATGCAGTCAGGCCAAAGGCAGAAGGATACACCGACGACTTCCACATCTCAGGTGCAGGGCTTTTCTCGCCCGACGGCTCGACCATCGACCCCGAAGAAGAGGCGTTTATCCGTGCCATGCAGCGGAAGAAGAAAAAGAAGAAGCGCAAGGGACTGGGATTGTAACATCGTATTTTTTATTCACTTCAAAAAAAGGAACAATGTCACAAGAAGACGATTTGAGAGCACTGGCGAAAATTATGGATTTTCTGCGTGCCGTGAGTATTATACTGGTAGTGATGAACGTGTATTGGTACTGCTACAGTGCCATACGGCTGTGGGGCGTGGACATCGGCGTGGTGGACAGGATTCTGATGAACTTCAACCGCACGGCGGGGCTGTTCCATTCCATCCTCTACACAAAGCTGTTCTCCGTACTCTTGCTTGCCCTTTCCTGTCTCGGCACGAAGGGCGTGAAGGGCGAGAAAATCACTTGGAGCAGGATTTGGACGGCACTGGCCATAGGCAGTGTGCTGTTCTTCCTCAACTGGTGGATATTGGCACTGCCATTGCCCACGGAGGCGGTGGCAGGACTGTACATCGCCACCATCGGCACGGGCTACGTCTGCCTGCTGATGGGCGGACTGTGGATGAGCCGTCTGCTGAAGCACAACCTCATGGAGGACGTGTTCAACACAGAGAACGAGAGTTTCATGCAGGAGACAAGGCTGCTGGAGAACGACTATTCCGTGAACCTGCCCACACGCTTCTACTACCGCAAGCGGTGGAACAGGGGCTGGATCAACGTGGTCAATCCCTTCCGTGCCTCCATCGTGCTGGGCACGCCGGGCAGCGGAAAGTCGTATGCCGTGGTGAACAATTTCATCAAGCAGCAGATAGAGAAGGGGTATTCGATGTATGTGTACGACTTCAAGTTTCCCGACCTCTCCATGATTGCCTACAACCATCTTTTGAACCACCCGGAGGGGTACAAGGTGAAACCGCAGTTCTACGTCATCAACTTCGACGACCCTCGCCGCAGCCACCGCTGCAACCCCATCCATCCGGACTTCATGACCGACATTTCGGATGCCTACGAGAGTGCCTACACCATCATGCTCAACCTCAACCGCACATGGGTGCAGAAGCAGGGCGACTTCTTTGTGGAATCGCCCATCATCCTCTTCGCCGCCATCATCTGGTTCCTGCGCATCTACGAGGGCGGCAGGTATTGCACCTTTCCCCATGCCATCGAACTGCTCAACCGTCGCTACGAGGATGTGTTTCCCATCCTGACGAGCTATCCCGAACTGGAGAACTACCTCTCGCCCTTCATGGACGCTTGGCAAGGGGGAGCGATGGAACAGCTTCAGGGACAGATTGCCAGCGCGAAGATACCGCTCTCACGCATGATCTCGCCACAGCTCTACTGGGTGATGTCGGACAGCGAGTTCACCCTCGACATCAACAACCCCGAAGAGCCGAAGATTCTCTGCGTGGGCAACAATCCCGACCGTCAGAACATCTATGGGGCGGCTCTCGGCCTCTACAATTCCCGCATCGTGAAACTCATCAACAAGAAAGGGATGCTGAAATCGTCGGTCATCATCGACGAGTTGCCCACCATCTATTTCAAGGGGCTGGACAACCTCATCGCCACGGCACGAAGCAACAAGGTGGCGGTTTGTCTGGGCTTTCAGGACTTCTCGCAGCTGGTGCGCGACTATGGCGACAAAGAGGCGAAGGTGGTGATGAACACCGTCGGCAACATCTTCTCCGGGCAGGTGGTGGGCGAGACCGCCAAGACGCTTTCGGAGCGTTTCGGCAAGGTGCTGCAGAAGCGGCAGTCCATCTCCATCAACCGTCAGGACGTTTCCACCTCCATCAACACGCAGATGGACTCACTCATCCCGCCCAGCAAGATTTCCGGCCTCACGCAGGGCATGTTCGTGGGTGCGGTTTCCGACAACTTCGACGAGCGCATCGAGCAGAAGATTTTCCATGCGGAGATTGTGGTGGACAATGCGAAGGTCGCCGCCGAGACGAAAGCCTACAAGCCCATTCCCGTCATCACGGACTTCACGGACGAGCATGGCAACGACTGCATGAAGCAGACCATACAGGACAACTACAACCAAATCAAGGAAGATGTCAAGCAGATAGTCAAGGACGAGCTGGAGCGCATTGCCAGCGATGAAAGCCTGAAGCATCTGTTGCAGAATAAGTAAGAAAAAGGCAGTAGTGGACAATGATTCCGCTACCGCCTAAAATGAAGAACGCCCTCCAAGTATGCTGCCTTGCGGCTCGCCTGGAGGGCTTATTATCTTTGAGTTTTTGAAACTTTCTATTTTTTGACAGTGCAAAGGTACGGCTTTTTCCTGAAACTGCCATACTTTTTCTCCGTTATTTTTCAATCTTCCCACATTTTTTCCTCTTTCCAGCCTTGCGGAAAGCCCATTGAATCAAGTGAAATGACGTTTTTATACTCTTCGAGCAGTTCCTTCAACTTGCTTTTGAACTGGGAGGTAGGATTGGCCACCTGCAACATGTAATTGATCATGCAGAAGAAGTAGTAGGTCTTGCTCCGCTTTGCCGTGTCCGGGTTGCTTATCCATACCAGACGTTTTGAAAACGATAGTTTCTCCGGTACGATGTTCAGGTCACGGTTCCACAGGCGCGAGTGGTGGGCGCAGATATTACGCACATAGTTCATCGTATGCAACCACGAGCAGAAGGTCTTGGGAGGCAGGGCAAAATAGGATGCGATGCCGTTGATGTCGGCACGGTTCTTCAAGCCTGTGCATATCTTCGACAGATGGTTGAAGTACATAATCTCCACACTCATCCATGAAGGCGGATTCTCCGGCGTGCCGTATTTGTTGTGGTAATGCTGGATAAACACCTCTGCCCTGTTGCTGTGCAACTGTTCCTTGATATGGCTTTGGATTTCCCGATATACGTCAATGGTGATTGTCCTGCCGTCCCTCAACGTGACTTCTCTCGGAGGATTGAAGATATGGGCATTGTCTTGCCAATGCGAACCATACTTGTGGCTGAGCTGGTAGATGATCTGCGTTCGGATGGCCACCTCCAGCCGTTCTATGGCATCAAACACCAATAGGCGAAGTTTGCGGTCGAACACATACAGGTCGTAAATGTCATCCCACGTCGTACCTTCCTTAAAGGCATCAATAATAATGCCGTCCTCCTTTTTCTTGTATGGCAGCATGTACGCACTGAGACGATAGTAACTGATATTGGCGAGATGCCTTTCGGCACGCTTCCTGTCAGTTACTATCAGACCTCGCGAAAGCAGCAGTTCCACCTGCTTTTCATAGGTCAGTGGCGGTTTGTTGAATACTTCCATACTGTGATGAATGCAAAAATTTTTGCAAAGGTACTACATTTTCTTGTATTTCAGGAGTTTTTGCTATTCATATTTTACAATATAGGTGTATTTCCGCGTCTTTCTGCGATTTTATCCAATGAACTGTCCCGTTTACCGCCTCATCCGCTCCAATTCCTCATCCCGTCGAATCTTCTCATTGAGTTTCTTCTGCATCTTGTCGATGAAATAGGTGCGGCTGGGATTCTTTCGCAGTTTGATGGCGGAGTAGTAGCGGTAACACTCCTTGGTATCGAGCCCGAAGAACTCATAGAGGGCAGGAGCGAGCACCTTCAGGGGTGTCTCGCCGTTGTCGATGCAACCCATCTCGCTCAACCCGTAAATCAATTCTACGAGGTCGAGGGTGTTGCCCGTCCATTGCAGGGACTTCTGCGTTTCGCTTTTAGCAGAGGGAACAATAGTTGGTTGGATGTTGGATGTGAGTGGCGGCACTTGGGGAGCGGCAAGAAACTTCTGCATCTTCCTTACGAAAGAGAGAGCCTTGCTGACATAGTTGGCTATTTCCTTCTTTTCTTCGGGAAGGTTACGCACGGGATGATGCTGTAATTCGATTTCGATGTAAGCCAACGCGATGATGGTCCGGTTCGTGTCCGGGCTGCCGATACACAGTTCGATCACTTGGGTGGCGAAAGCCGTGTATGCTTTTTCCATATTGCAGTCCCCGACTTCGTTTATCCGGCGGAAGAAATCTGTTTCCGCCAATAAAAAATAATTCATGTCCTGTCAATTTTGAAATTTTACACTCTGTTTTCGGTATGCGCACATGAATAATATTGGCAAAAATCGCGACCAAAAAGCAAAAAATCCGGCACGGTCTTTACAACGTACTGGATTTCAGTGAAATAAAAATTGATATTTTTTATCCGCCATGAATTGTGGTAGCCTTAAAATGTTTTTTTTCAGAACATTGCTTTATTAAACGGATTATAAAAGTGTTCTTCTATGGAACATTTCGACTATTTCCCGGATTCCATACGTGTATAGATGCTCCGGCATACTCCGTTGGAAAAACTCTTTTGTGAGGAGAGTGTCCAGCGTACTTCAGGTAGTGCCGACTTGAAGAAATGCCGTCCTGTTCCCGATATGAAAGGCACGGTATATAGGATAATCTCATCCACCACCCGCATACGCAACAGCCCGTTGATATAGTCCGAATTGTCGGGAGTGGCTTCTGCGAGATAGCAGATGTTGGTATTGTCTTTCCGCCATTCGTCCAACATGGAGATGGAGTAGTCCGGCGTGACATGGTAAAGCGCGTTTTCCCTTATTTTGTCAATATCGCAGCGGTCAAGGCGTAAATCCTCATACGCTTTGCCATATAATTCTGAAGAATGACACCCGTCTATCGTGAGGACGGCGAGAATCTGAACTTTACCCATAGTCTTTTCCTTTCGTTGGGCAAGGAGCAAAAAAGTAGCGTGCAATTCACACTACTTTCAAGCGACGGCTCTGGTAAAGCCTTTTACGGAGAGTACGTGAATGCACGCTATGCGTAGGCATAGCATAAGCATCACGCAATCGTCTCCGTAGTGTCAATTTACCAGATTTTCGCTCGAAACGCCTTGCGGTCTTATGTTATATATCGGCGGCGAAAGGCTCCCCAATCACCGTTTACCTTCAAATGTTCATGCAAAGATAGCTAAATTCAGTGAATTACCGGCTATGATTGCCTGAATTTGTATTTCAACCCATACTCTTCCAGCTTGCTGTATAGCGTTGTACGTCCTATTCCGAGCAGTTCGGCGGCAATCTTGCGGTTCCCGTTCGCCTGCTTTAACGCACGTAAAATCCGCTCCTTATCCTCCGCGTCATTGCGCAAGGCGAAGCTGACAGTAGAGGTCGGTTTCGTCACGGCAAGTTCCAGATGCTCTTTCATGACAACACCTTCCTGCGCCTGCAATACAGCACCCATAACTTTCTGCCGAAGTTCCCGCACGTTGCCCGGCCATGCGTGTGTCAGCAACGCTTTACGTGCTTCGGAACTGAACCCGCTCACGCTACACTCCAGCTCTCTGTTTGCCATATCACGGAAGAACTCTGCCAGCGGCATAATGTCTTCTTGACAGTCACGCAACGGAGGAACGGTTATCCCGAAGTCGTGCAGGCGGTACAGAAGATCCTGCCGAAAACGCTTTTCATTCACCGATACCTCCAAATCTTCATTGGTAGCAGCGATGATGCGGACATTGAAATTCCGGTCTGCCTTGTCTCCGACCGGGCGATACCGCCTCTCCTGTATGGCACGGAGCAACATCTGTTGGGTTTCCAACGCGAGGTTTCCTACCTCGTCCAGAAACAACGTGCCGCCTTCCGCCTCATGGAAATATCCTTTCTTGGCATTGTCCGCACCTGTAAATGCACCTTTGACGTGTCCGAAGAAAGCCGACGGTGCAAGCTCTTTGGAGAGTGAACCGCAGTCCACCGCCACAAATGGCTTGCCTGCACGTTTGCTCTTGTCATGCAACAGGTGGGCAATATGCTCCTTGCCCGTGCCGTTCTCACCAAATATCATCACGCTCATATCGGTGGCGGCTACCAGCCTTATGCGGTGCATGATTTTCTGAAAGGCGGAACCTTCACGGGCGAATATAGGCATACGGCGTTGTCCTGCCTGACGTTCTTTCAGTATGGAACGGATCAGGGGGACAAGTTTATCCTCCACAAGCTGTTTGGGAATATAGTCTATCGAGCCGAGTTTCATGCTTTCCACGGCGGTATTAACTTCGGCGTAGTCGGTCATAATGATGAAGGGCTGCATCTTTCCCTCCTTTCGCATCCAGCACAAAAGGTCTATGCCACTGCCGTCAGGCAGACGCAGGTCGGCAACCACGATATCATTATCTGTTGCCTGTTGCAGATGTTTCTTCGCGGTTGAGAGGTGGTAAGCCTTCATATTGCGGTAGCCCTCCCGTGACAGCATATTGCAGACATATTCGCAATACACGATGTTGTCTTCCACCACAATTATTTTTGTCTTATTCATCTTCGTATTTTCTCCTTTCCTCTTCTGCCAACCGTATTATTTCCACTCCCTTATCCAGCACGGCAGTCACGGCATGGCTTAACGCTTCACCATCCGGGAGAGCATCGCCACGAAGCAATCCGTAAAGTACATTCAGCGGTTGGTCGGCACGGAGCACCTCCCACGAACTGCGCAGGTGGTGGATCAGGGAATCCAGCTTTTGCAGGTCTTTTTCTTTTGCTGCATCCCGTACCGCCTGCATTTCCTTTTCTGTTTCAGTTATCAACTTTTCCAGCATGACGGCTTCATTGCCATAGGACAATAAGGCGGAAAAGTCCGGTTTCCCGTCCGGTGTCGCTTTTATGGCACACCTGTCGGAAACCTCCATCAGTTCCGATATGGAGAACGGTTTGAACAGGCATCCGGCAAAGCCTTTTGCCAATAGTTCCCCTTTGTTACAACTGCCCGAAGCGGTTGCCACAACCACCGGGATTGTTGGTGAATTGCCCACGTTGGACGAACGCAACAGTTCCAGCAATTCGAAACCGTTTATATCGGGCATATTCAAGTCTGTCAGCAACAGGCTGTATTCTTTCTGGCGTATCATTTCCATCAGTGCCGCAGCATCGGTGCAAGTGTCGCAGTGTATTCCTTCTTGGGAATACATCTCTTTCAGCATCAGAAGTAATACCTCATCATTGTCAATGGCGACAACATCATGGAATTTATTGTTATGATAAACAGGTGTATTGCTTGTATATCCAAGCTGTTCTTCAGCTTCCTGCATAGAAATTTCAACTGTGAAACGACTGCCTTTCCCTTTCTTGCTGTCTAAACGGATTGTTCCGCCAAGCATCGACACAATATTACGCATTATGGCAAGCCCAAGCCCGAAACCCTCCTTTGCGGCGGCATTTGATAGACGTTCAAACGCACCGAACGCTTGTTTCTGTTCCTCTT
>CAJJOL010000056.1:0-19933 GCA_905193385.1 uncultured Prevotella sp.
AACTTATTCGTGAATTATTCATATTTGTAAAATTAATTTTGAACAGTTACTTATACTTTTTCATGTTGCAAAGTTAACGATTTTCTGCGAGTAAACATTGTCTTTAATGATGTCTAATAAAATATCACAAGTAAGTTTGATGCGTTTCCGATTTTTATTGCTACTTTTGCATCAAGACGAGTGACAATGATAGCAACTCGCACCAGAACGTAGAAATAGACACGGTTGCCAAATCATTACCTCATTTTTACCTTATCCTCTGAACCGCCTACAAATAAAGAGGTTATAAAAATCTTCCAGAATTACAATATATCTTTGTTTTTGCCAAAAGAATCCATAATTATTTAATCATCAATTGTTAAAGCTACGATTCAAATTGTCCATCCCAAAATTTTTTTGATTATATGTTTTTATTTAGTAATTTTGCAATTGCGGACAATCCGAAAGGTTAAATCCGTAAGATTATAGGCATAAGGAAAAAAGAGATGAAACAACTTAAGGAAAATGAAGGCATAGAGCGCAGTTTGTTGCTTGCAATGGCTGTTATAGCAGGATTGACCGTGGCAAATTGCTATTACAATCAGCCTCTTCTGGAGATGATACGTCACGACGTAGGAGTGAGCCAACATGAGGCAAACCTGATAACCGTTGTCACCCAAATAGGCTATGCGCTTGGTTTGTGCTTCCTTATCCCTATGGGCGACCTCTACTCGCGCCGTCGCATAATCGTTGTGAATATGACGGTGGCAGCCATTATGGCAGTCTTCATTGCCGTAGCCCACAATGTGTGGATGATTTGGGGAGCATCTCTGCTATTGGGAGCCTGCTCCGTAATTCCGCAGTTTTTCATACCTATAGCAGGACAATATTCGGAGAAGGAGAACAAAAGCAGGAATATGGGCATCGTTCTGTCGGGGCTGCTGACGGGCATACTTGCCTCGAGAGTGGTTAGCGGTTATGTAGGCGAATGGTTGGGCTGGCGCGAAATGTTTTTAATAGCGGCTCTTGTGATGGTGCTGTGCATGGCCATTACGCTCAAGATTATGCCACAGATAAAGAGCAACTATGTTGGCACATATGGTGGCTTGATGGCCAGCGTATTTAATATTGTGAAGAGTAATGGGCGCATACGTATTTATGCCGTACGTGCCGCCTTCAGCTTTGGCAGCATGATGGCCATTTGGGCGTGCCTCGCCTTTCGGTTGGCACAGGCTCCGTTCTTTTCAGGTAGCGAGATGGTAGGAACGTTAGGATTGTGCGGCATTGCTGGAGCCATAGCGGCAAGCGGTGTTGGCAAGCTCGTTAACCAATGGGGCATAAGAAAGATGAGCATATATGGAGCCTGCTTGCAGCTTGTGGCGTGGGCTACGGCCTATCTGTTTGGCGACACCTTCATAGGGCTTGTGGTGGCTATCATCTTGGTGGACATAGGCTTGCAATGTCTGCAACTAAGCAATCAAAGCGGCTGCATTCAGGAGATGCCTCAAGCTTCCAACAGGGCCAACACCATCTTTATGACAACATATTTTATAGGCGGCTCCTTTGGCACATATTGTGCCGGATTGGCTTGGGCCCATAAGGGATGGATTGGCGTGTGTGCGGTTGGGGCAATCTTGGCTGCAATCTCGCTCTGCATAACCTGTTTTAATGGGAAGAGAATTTAAATAATTGCATTATATGATTTCATTTCAAAGTGACTACAACAACGGTATGTTGCCGGAGATATTAGAGGCTCTTGGCAGGACCAATGATGACAAGACTCCTGGTTATGGCTACGACCATTATACAGAGTCGGCAAAACAGAAGATTCGCAAGGCTGTAGATAACGAGGAGGCTGACGTGTTCTTCCTTGTGGGAGGTACGCAGACCAACACAACGGTCATCGACTCTGTGCTGCTGGGATGTGAGGGCGTTGTTTGTGTGGAGACAGGACATATTGAGGTGCATGAGTCTGGTGCCGTGGAGGCATTCGGACATAAGGTTATCACTCTTCCCTCCGTCGACAGCAAGCTGACTCCTGACACTCTGTCTGCATACATGGACAGATTCTTGGCTGACGAGACGCATCCGCACATGGTGCAACCAGGAATGGTGTATATCTCAATGCCTACTGAGTTTGGAATGGTATACACAAGGACTGAGCTTGAGAATCTGTACGCCACATGCCGGAAATATGATCTGCGTCTGTTTATCGACGGAGCACGACTGGGCTACGGACTGATGTCGGAGGCATGCGACTACGACTTGCCATTCCTCGCCAAGCATTGCGATGTGTTCTATATTGGTGGTACAAAGGTTGGAGCAATGATTGGTGAGGCTGTGGTGTTCACAGGAATGAAGGCTCCCAAATATTTCTTCACTATCGTGAAACGCCACGGAGCTTTGCTCGCCAAAGGCAGAATGCTTGGCATCCAGTTTGACACGTTGTTTACTGACAATCTGTATTTTAAGGTTTCGCAACATGCCATCAATATGGCTGTCCGTATCTGCGATATATTCAAAAAGCATGGCATAGCGATAGCCTACGACTCGCCAACTAATCAGCAGTTCATCGTTCTGCCCAAAAGACTCTACGAAGCACTCTCACAGAAGGTAGCTTTTGAGATATGGGAGAGAAAGAGTGATGAGGAGATTGTCTGTCGTTTCGTCACCAGTTGGGCGACAAAGGAAGAGGAACTGGACGAATTGGACCGAATATTGACAACTTTATGCGGAGCTTGCCGAGATAATGACTGATTGTGGCAGTTTTTATTATATATGCCATCATTGCCCGAGCCATAAACCTAAGATTGTGGCTACGGGCAATATTTGAGTTTTTTTTGTTTGATAAATTTGTTGGCATTTTCTTTCATTCTTATTAGGATTTTTTCTTAAAAATCCACAACATTCCAATATTTATTGCTAACTTTGCAAACTGAAAATTGCAATTCGGATACTTATAAAGTATTCTACGTAGAGAAAACAAATTGTTTTAATAATTTTATGGATTTTATTTTATTAATCACAGTCATCTTGACGGCTGTTGTATTGGTGGTAGGTGCATACGTAGTTGCAAAGCTCGTAGGTCCTCGTTCGTACAACCCGGTTAAGGGTCAGCCTTTTGAGTGTGGTATTCCTACGCGTGGAACCTCTTGGATTCCAGTACACGTGGGCTACTACCTCTTTGCTATCCTTTTCCTGATGTTCGACATTGAGACACTCTTCCTCTACCCCTGGGCAGTGGTTGTCAAGCAGTTTGGAGCCATGGCGCTTGCGAGCGTAGGCTTCTTTATGCTGGTATTGGTATTTGGCCTTGCTTATGCATGGCGGAAAGGAGCATTGGAATGGAAGTAAGAAAACCTGTCATCAAGAGTATCCCTTACGATGAGTTCAAGGACAATGAGGGCCTTGAGAAAATCGTAGACGAACTCCATGAAGGAGGCGTCAACGTAGTAGTTGGCTCGCTCGACCAGGCTATCAACTGGGGCCGTTCCAACTCTTTGTGGTCATTAACATTCGGTACTTCGTGCTGCGGTATTGAGTTTATGGCAGTGGGCTGCGCCCGCTACGACTTCTCACGCTTCGGCTTCGAGGTAACACGTAACTCTCCACGTCAGGCCGACCTCATCATGTGTGCCGGTACCATCACAAACAAGATGGCTCCTGTCTTCAAGCGTCTCTACGACGAGATGGCTGAGCCTAAGTATGTTGTAGCTGTGGGCGGTTGCGCCATCTCGGGCGGTCCGTTCAAAAACTCGTACAACGTGGTGCGTGGCATCTCGGAGATTGTTCCGGTAGACGTTTACGTTCCGGGCTGTCCTCCACGTCCAGAGGCCATCCTCTATGGCATGATGCAGCTTCAGCGTAAGGTGAAGGTAGAGAAGTTCTTCGGTGGTGCCAACCACAAGATGAACAGCGAGGAGAAGGAACTCTCAATGTCGAAGGGCGGTCTGCACGGACTTAGCAACGAGGCTCTCGCAAGCGAGAAGAAGCGCGAGACCATCGTAGTGAACAACGTTCCTGAGGACTTCGACGCTAAGAAAGGTCTAACTGATTAATATAATAAGGTATAAGATATGAAACTTGAAAACATTGAACTCTCATTTGACAATTTCGCAAGTGAGATGTCGAAGCTGAAGAACCAGAAACATTTCGACTACCTTGTTACCATCATCGGCGAGGACTTCGGCGAAGAAGGCTACGGATGTATCTACATCCTTGAGAATACCGACAACAACGAGCGCTGCTCTGTAAAGACCATCGCCAAGAAGGTAGACGGTAGCGACGTTATCCCTACTGTCATCAATCTGTGGAAGTCGGCTGAACTGCTTGAGCGCGAGGTGTTCGACTTCGTAGGCATCAAGTTCCTCGGTCATCCCGACATGCGTAGCCTCTTCCTCCGCACCGACTTCAACGGCTACCCATTGCGCAAGGACTTCGACATGAGCCCTGAGGCAAACCAGTTCCCGTTGACCGACGAGCCTGAGTCAGACTTCACTGTAGAATACTCGCTCAACGCTGACGGCCACCTCGTAGCTACAAAGAAGCGTCTGTTTGACGACGACGACTTCGTAGTGAACATCGGTCCTAACCATCCGTCAACTCACGGTGTGCTCCGCTTGCAGACTGTGCTCGATGGCGAGAAGGTGAAGCGCGTTTATCCTCACCTTGGATATATCCACCGTGGTATTGAGAAAATGTGGGAGGGCATGACCTATCCGCAGACTCTCGCCTTGACCGACCGCTTGAACTATCTCTCGGCTATGATGCATCGCCACGCTCTTGTTGGCGTGATAGAGGAGGGTATGGGCATTGAACTCAGCGACCGCATCCACTACATCCGTACCATCATGGACGAGTTGCAGCGTATCGACTCGCACTTGCTCTACCTCGGCTGTACAGCTCAGGACTTGGGTGCACTGACAGCATTCCTCTACTGCATGCGCGACCGTGAGCACGTATTGAACGTGATGGAGGAGACTACAGGCGGACGCCTTATCCAGAACTACTACCGCATCGGCGGACTCCAGGCCGACATCGACCCGAAGTTTGTAGAGAACACAAAGAAGCTCTGCAAGTATCTTCGTCCGATGATTCAGGAGTATCTCGACGTATTTGGCGACAACGTTATCACTCACAATCGTCTTGTAGGCGTTGGACCTATGGGTCTTGAGGATTGTATCAACTACGGCGTGACAGGTCCTGCCGGACGTGCTGCCGGATGGAAGAACGATACTCGTAAGCGTCATCCGTACGACCTCTACGACAAGGTAGAGTGGGAGGAGATAACAATGACTGGTTGCGACTCAATGGATCGTTACTACTGCCACATCAAGGAGCTTTATCAGAGCCTTAATATCATCGAACAGCTCATCGACAATATTCCGGAGGGCGACTTCTACATCAAGCAGAAGCCTATTATCAAGGTGCCCGAGGGACAGTGGTACTTCTCAGTTGAGGGTGCCAGCGGTGAGTTTGGCGTTTATCTCGACTCTAAGGGCGACAAGAGTCCTTACCGTATGAAGATGCGTCCGATGGGCTTGACCCTTACTGGTGCTCTTGATCCGATGCTTCGCGGACAGAAGATTGCCGACTTGATTACAACAGGTGCTGCTATCGACTTCGTTATTCCGGACATCGACCGTTAATCGGAATGTTGAATTTTGAATTTTGAATTTTGAATTGTCGGCTTCGCCGATTAGGAGTTAAGAATTTTGAATTGATAGGGTAAATCGCAATTCAATAATTCAAAACTCACAACTCATAATTCAAAATTGTGGCTTGCCACAATAATTCAAAACTCAAAACTCACAAATCAAAATTTAAAGAAAAATGTTTGACTTTAGTATAGTAACAAATTGGTTCCACAATCTCCTCGCAGTAACCTGCGGACTCGGAGATTTCTGGACAATACTGATCGAGTGCATCCTGGTTGGTGTCTGCATCCTTGCTGGTTATGCCATCCTTGCCATCATCTTGATCTTCATGGAGCGTAAGGTCTGCGCCTACTTCCAGTGCCGTCTTGGCCCGATGCGTGTAGGTCCTTGGGGCGTGTTCCAGGTGTTTGCCGACGTGCTGAAGATGCTCATCAAGGAGATCTTCTCAGTCGACGGTGCCGACAAGGTGCTCTACTATGTTGCTCCGTTCCTCGTGATTATCGCCTCTGTAGGCACATTCTCGTTCCTGCCTTGGAACAATGGTGCCGAGGTGCTCGACTTCAACGTTGGCGTATTCCTCATGTCGGCTATTTCAAGTATCGGCATCGTAGGTATCTTTATGGCAGGTTGGGGTTCTAACAACAAGTACTCAGTAGTTTCGGCTATGCGTGGTGCCGTGCAGCTCATCTCTTACGAAATGTCACTTGCACTTTGCCTTATCACAGCCGTTGTCTTGACAGGTACAATGCGGGTTAGCGGTATCGTTGAGGCTCAGACCGGTGCTTTCGGCTGGCTCATCTTCAAGGGACACATCCCGGCTATCATCGCCTTCCTCGTGTTCCTCGTGGCAGGTAATGCCGAGGCTAACCGTGGCCCGTTCGACTTGGCTGAGGCTGAGTCGGAGCTTACAGCCGGTTATCACACAGAGTATTCGGGTATGGGATTCGGCTTCTACTATCTCGCCGAGTACCTCAACCTCTTCGTAGTTTCAGGCATCGCCACAACAGTATTCCTTGGCGGTTGGGCTCCGTTCAACATCGGCGTTGAGGCCGTTGACGCTATCCTCAACTTCATCCCTGGTATCGTTTGGTTCCTTGGCAAGACATTCGCTGTTGTATGGCTGCTCATGTGGGTGCGCTGGACATTCCCACGTCTGCGTATCGACCAGATACTGAAGCTCGAGTGGAAATACCTCATGCCTTTGTGTCTCATCAACTTGATTCTCATGACAGTAGTTGTGGCATTCGGTTGGCACTTCTAAAAACACATTATTAATAACAATGGAAGAAAACAAAAAATCATATTTCGGAGAAATCGGAGCTGCTGTGAAGACTCTCGCCGTAGGTATGAAGACCACCTGGAAGGAGTACTTCACACCGAAGAGCACTGAGCAGTATCCCGAGAACCGCAAGACTACGCTTCACGTTGCAGCCCGCCACCGCGGACGCCTTGTGATGAACCGCGACGAGAACGGAGCGGTGAAGTGTACTGCTTGTACACTTTGCGAGAAGGCTTGCCCGAACGGCACCATCAAGATTGTATCGCAGATGGTGGAGAACCCGGAGACCGGCAAGAAGAAAAAGCAGCTTGTCGACTACCAGTACGACCTTGGCGACTGCATGTTCTGCGAGCTTTGTGTCAATGCTTGTAACTTCGGTGCCATCAAGTTTGTCAACGATTTCGAGAACTCTGTGTTCGACCGCGAGGCACTCGTGCTTCACCTCGACAAGGAGGACTACAAGGGAGGTTCGCTGCCTAATATCATCGACGGCGGTGCCGACTTCGAAATCGGAACATTTAACACTAAAACCAAATAAGGAGTAAGAAAACAATGGCAAGTTTAGTAATGTTTTGCATCTTGGCAGTGGTCATCCTTGGCTCGGCTGTCATGTGCGTGATGACAAAGCGCATCATGCGTTCTATCACATTCCTGCTTTTCGTGCTCCTTGGAGTGGCAGGTCTCTACTTCCTGCTCGACTACACCTATCTTGGTGCTGCCCAGATCAGCGTTTACGCCGGTGGTATGGTGATGATGTACATCTTCGCCGTACAGCTCGTGAGCAAGCGCACTCTTCAGGGATTGGTTGAGCACGTTAAGGGTAGCCGCGCTCTCTCAGGTGCATCGCTTTGCATCGTAGGTTTGCTTACCGTAGCTGGCATCCAGCTCAAGAACGGCTTCCTGACTCTCGCTGTTGAGGGCGAGGAGGTTCCGATGCAGACTATCGGTGAGGCTCTCCTAGGTTCGGAGAAGTATCAGTATGTATTGCCCTTCGAGTTCATCTCAGTATTCCTGCTGGCATGTATCATAGGTGCAATTGTTGTAGCACGTAAAGAAAAGGAGGACAAGTAATTATGATACCAGTAGAATGTTATTTCGTGCTTAGCGCACTTCTGTTCTTCATCGGCGTGTTCGGTTTCATCACCCGCCGCAACCTGATAGCAATGCTCGTCTCTGTAGAGCTCGTGCTCAACGCTGTCGACTTGAACTTTGCGGCATTCAACCGCCTGCTCTTCCCTGGCGAGTTTGAGGGATTCTTCATGACCCTCTTCTCTATTGGCGTGAGCGCTGCCGAGAGTGCCGTAGCTATCGCGATTATTATCAACGTTTACCGCAATTTCCACAGCGATCAGGTGAACAGTATTGAAAACATGAAATATTAATTTTAGATTATGGATTTTACATATTCAATATGGATTCTTCTGTTGCCGCTGATCAGCTTCCTGGTTATCGGTCTGCCAGAATTCGTGAATAAGAAGTATGCCTGGTCGCACAAGGTAGCCGGACTCATCGGTACCAGTTCGCTTGGATTGGTTACTGTGTTGAGCTACTTCACAGCGTTCAAGTATTTCTCAGCCGACCGTCTTGCCGACGGCACCTTCGCAACCTTCGTTCCGTACAACGTAACATGGTTGCCGCTGGGCCATCTGCACTTCGACCTCGGCATCCTGCTCGACCCAATCTCAGTGATGATGCTCATCGTCATCTCTACGGTCAGCCTCATGGTTCACATCTACTCATTCGGCTACATGCACGGTGAGAAGGGATTCCAGCGCTACTACGCTTTCCTCTCACTCTTCACCATGTCAATGCTCGGACTGGTGCTCGCCACCAACATCTTCCAGATGTATATGTTCTGGGAGCTTGTGGGCGTTAGCTCTTACCTCCTCATTGGCTTCTACTACACTCTGAAGGCTGCCGTACATGCTTCGAAGAAGGCGTTTATCGTGACCCGTTTTGCCGATATGTTCTTCCTTATCGGTATTCTCATCTTCGGTTACTACACTGGAAGCTACAACTTCTCGTTCACCGGTACTGAGATTGCTTACGGTTCATGCGCTACAGCCTTTACCGTTGCTGACAACGCACGCGCTCTTGCTGCTGGCGGTATGATTCTGCCTACAGCTCTTGTGCTGATGTTCATCGGTGGTGCCGGTAAGTCGGCTATGTTCCCGTTGCACATCTGGTTGCCAGATGCTATGGAGGGTCCTACTCCAGTATCTGCACTTATCCACGCTGCCACCATGGTGGTTGCTGGTGTGTTCCAGATTGCACGTCTCTTCCCGGTATGGATTGAGTACGCTCCTCAGGCTCTTGAGGTAGTAGTGATTGTTGGTGCTTTCACCGCTTTCTATGCTGCTGCTGTAGCTTGTGCACAGAGCGACATCAAGCGTGTGCTTGCCTTCTCTACAATCTCACAGATTGCATTTATGATGGTAGCCCTCGGCGTATGTCTGCCTGGTCATCACGGTGCCGTTCTTGACAACCACGCTCAGCTTGGTTACATGGCATCAATGTTCCACTTGTTCACACACGCTATGTTCAAGGCTTGTCTGTTCCTCGGAGCAGGTTGCATCATCCACGCTGTTCACTCTAACGAGATGTCGGCAATGGGTGGATTGCGCAAGTATATGCCTATCACTCACGCTACATTCCTTATCTCTTGTCTCGCCATCGCTGGTATTCCGTTCTTCTCGGGCTTCAGCTCTAAGGACGAGATTATCACCGCTTGCTTCGAGTATTCTCCTGTATGCGGCTGGTGGATGACAGGCGTTGCCGCCATGACAGCATTCTATATGTTCCGTCTCTACTACGGCATCTTCTGGGGTACAGAGAACAAGGAACTCCACGCTCATCACACTCCGCACGAGGCTCCTGCTACAATGACATTCCCGCTCATCTTCCTGAGCATTGTCACTGTCGGTGTTGGCGTTATCACCACACTTGGAGGTTTCTGCGACTGGAGCTGGGCAAGCTTCGGCTCAATCGTGAGCGCAGCAGGCACAGCCTACACTGTTCACTTCGACCCGCAGGTTGCAGCCACATCAACCGTGATTGCAATCCTCTCTATCGCCCTCGCCACCTATATATATAAAGGTGAGAAGCAGCCTATCGCCGACAAGATGTACGCTACATTCCCGCGTCTGCATCGTTGGGCTTACAAGCGCTTCTACATGGATGAGGTTTATCAGTACGTCACACACAAGATTCTGTTCCGCTACGTAAGCCGCACGGCACAGTGGATTGACGAGAAGATCATCAACGGTCTTATCGACTTCTCTGCTTGGGGTGCCAACGAGGCTGGCGAGACCATACGTCCTTGGCAGAGCGGCGACGTTCGCCAGTATGCCGTTTGGTTCCTTACCGGTACGGTAGCTTTAACATTATTATTACTTTGCTTATAATTAAATTATGAATATATTAAGTTTATTCGTAGTAATCCCTGTCCTGATGTTGCTCGGTCTTTGGATCGCCCGCAACGTCAATCAGGTGCGTGGTGTGATGGTTGCCGGTTCATCCTGCCTCTTGGCACTGAGCGTATGGCTCACACTCCACTTTATCGGCGAGCGCGCAGCAGGCAACACCGAGGAGATGATTCTCCGCGCCACTACGGAATGGTTCCCTGCACTCCACATCAACTATGAGGTGGGTGTTGACGGCATTTCCGTTGTGATGCTTCTGCTTTCGAGCATCATCGTGTTCACAGGTACCTTCGCTTCATGGAAGCTTAAGCCGCTTACCAAGGAGTTCTTCATGTGGTTCACATTGCTCTCAACAGGTGTTTACGGTTTCTTCATCTCGATCGACCTCTTCACCATGTTCATGTTCTACGAGGTTGCCCTCATCCCTATGTACCTCTTGATTGGTTACTGGGGTTCAGGTCGCAAGGAGTATGCAGCCATGAAGCTTACATTGATGCTTATGGGTGGTTCTGCCCTCATCATCCTCGGCTTGGTAGGTATCTACTTCTTCAACGGTGCCTCTACAATGAGCATCCTTGAGATTGCCCACAACAATCACATCCCGACAGCCATTCAGAACGTGTTGTTCCCGTTTGTGTTTATCGGTTTCGGTGTACTTGGTGCTCTGTTCCCGTTCCACACATGGTCACCAATCGGTCACGGTTGTGCCCCTACATCTGTGTCAATGCTCCACGCTGGTGTGCTTATGAAGCTTGGTGGCTACGGTTGCTTCCGTATCGCCATGTTCCTCTTGCCACAGGCTGCTCATGATTTGGCTTGGATATTCCTTATCCTCACCACTATCTCAGTAGTATACGGTGCATTCTCGGCTTGTGTACAGACCGACTTGAAGTTCATCAACGCTTATTCTTCAGTTTCACACTGTGGTCTGGTGCTCTTCGCTCTCCTGATGATGACCCGCGTGTCTTGTACAGGTGCCATCCTTCAGATGCTCTCTCACGGTTTGATGACAGCTCTCTTCTTCGCCCTCATCGGTATGATTTACGGTCGTACACATACACGTGACATCCGTGAGCTTGGCGGTTTGATGAAGATTATGCCGTTCCTCTCAGTAGGTTATGTGATTGCCGGTCTTGCCAACCTCGGTCTGCCGGGCTTCTCTGGCTTTATTGCTGAGATGACAATCTTCAACGGTTCGTTCGAGAATGCCGATACATTCCACCGTTGCTGCACAATCATCGCCATCACATCAATCGTTGTGACAGCTGTGTACATCCTTCGTACTGTAGGCTTCATCCTCTTCGAGAAGGTGAAGAATCCGCACTTCGAGGAACTTACTGATGCTACATGGGACGAGCGCTTCGCTGTATGCTGCCTCATCTTCTGTGTTGCAGGTCTCGGTTCGGCTCCATTATGGGCAAGCCACGTCATCGACAATGCAGTAGCTCCTATCCTTAGCGTAATTCCAACACTTTAATAACAAGTTCAGCAGTAAAAAATGGATTATAGTCAGTTTTTTTATATGATACCCGAGGCTGGCCTCATGGCAATCCTCGTGATAGTATTCCTCGCCGACCTCTTCTTGAAGGGCGAGAAGAAACACGCTACATTGAGCATGCTGACATGTGCTTTGTTGGTAGCTCAGGTGGTATTATGCTTCAATGCCCAGCCTGCAGAGGCATTTGCAGGACTCTATACAGCCACAGCAGCTGCTCAGGTGATGAAGGTCATCCTTACAGTCGGAGCGTACATTGTTGTTGTTATGGCTCAGTCGTGGATTGAGCGTGAGGATGTGCTGCGCAAGGAAGGTGAGTTCTATGAGCTCGTTATCTCTACATTGCTCGGTATGTACATGATGATTTCATCAGGACATTTCCTCATGTTCTTCCTTGGTCTGGAAATGGCTTCTGTACCTATGGCTTGCCTCGTGGCTTTCGACAAGTACAAGAAGATTTCGGCTGAAGGCGCTGCCAAGTTCATCCTCACCGCTACATTCTCAAGCGGCGTGATGCTCTATGGCATCTCGTTCATCTATGGTGCTTGTGGCACACTCTACTTCGACGATATGGCTGCTAAGATCAGCGCAAGCCCCTTGACAATCATGGGTCTGGTGTTCTTCTTCAGCGGACTCGGCTTTAAGATTTCGCTCGTACCGTTCCACTTCTGGACAGCTGATACATATCAGGGCGCTCCTACACCAGTGACAGGTTATCTGAGCGTTGTATCTAAGGGTGCTGCAGCCTTTGCCTTGATGACAATCTTGCTGAAGGTGTTCGGTCCGATGGTTGAATACTACGAGACTCTAATGTATATCGTCATCGTTCTCACCATCACCATCGCCAACCTCTTCGCACTTCGTCAGACAGAGCTCAAGCGATTCATGGCATTCAGCTCTATCTCGCAGGCAGGTTACATCATGCTTGCAGCTGTAGGCAACGAGACAATGGGCTTGACAGCCTTGATGTACTACGTGCTTATCTACGTTGCAGCCAACATGGCAGTGTTCACCGTCATCAACGTTGTTGAGACACGTGGCAAGGGCAATACAGAGATGTCTGTGTTCGATGGTTTCTACACCACCAACCCTAAGCTCTCGTTCCTCCTCACTCTCGCTCTCTTCTCATTGGCAGGTATTCCTCCATTCGCTGGTATGTTCTGCAAGTTCTTCGTGTTCATGGCAGCAGCCCAGCAGGGCTCGAATATCGCCTATGCAGTAGTGTTCCTGGCATTGGTTAACACCGTACCGTCACTCTACTACTACTTGAAGATTGTGAAGTGTATGTACATCAACAAGACAGACACACCGCTCCCCACATTCCAGAGCGACTGCGCTACACGCACAGCTCTCGCTCTCTGCACAGCAGGCGTACTTCTCTTCGGTGTATGCAGCTGCGTTTACGGATGGCTGGTAGCGGCTACAGCGATGTAGAATGTTGAATTATGAGTTTTGAATGTTGAATTGTCGGCTACGCCGATTTTGAATTGTTCAATGTTGAATTAGGAATTCGTAATTGGTAAATTCAAAATGCGCGAAGCGCACAACTCAAAATTCAAAACTCAAAACGACATAACGACAATAGAGACAATGACTGACAACTCATCACAAGAGAATTGCCAACCATTGTTTCTATTGTCGTTTTTGTTTTATTAGACAAAAGAATAGAGGGTGATAGGGATGCTGAAATTATATCATATTGCCCAAAGAAATCATAAGTGAAGATGTTCAATTTGTATAAGGATGGACTTGATCTTGAGTCTCTGCGTCATTACTGCATGGAACATGGAGAAGAACGCTTATTGAAGCGTGGTGAGATATTTGAGGATGCAGGCAATCCGTCAAAATATGTGGCATATGTGGAGCGTGGATGCTTCAAGTATATGGTGAATAATGAAGAGGAAGGTAAAGACTACTGTACTGGTTTTGCCTTCGAAGGAGAGTTTGTGGCTGACTATCCGAATTGTCTTACTGGCAGAAAGTCAGAGTTAACTATTGTGGCTGGAACTACGTGTAAGGTATTCCAAATATTAGGGAAAGAACTGGGGACGTTATTAGATTCTGTAAATACAAAAGGACTCAAACAGGCTATATCCGATTGTCTTTTTGCTCAAGTTTATGCACAATATCTTGATACCTATCGTATGACAACCAGAGAACGATATAAGCGTTTGCTAATTCGTTGCCCGGAATTAGTTCAAAGCATCAACTTGAAGGATATAGCCTCTTATCTGAAAGTTACACCAACAACTATAAGCAATATACGTAGGGAAATTACTTTCGGGTAGCAAACTCTCAAAACACTTTGAGAGTTTGCCCATATAATGTTTTATAGTCTTAGAATACGTGCTGTTTTTAATGGGCAAGCATTAACTTTGCACAAAAAATTACAGTATGAATATCGTTATAATCGGAGCTACCTCGGGTATTGGTAAAGCTCTTTTTGTGAAGTATGCCAATGCAGATAATCGTATTGGCATTGTAGGTCGGCGAACAAACCTGCTTAATGAATTAAGTCAGCAGTATCCGTCCAAAACCATTGTTTCAAAAGCAGATGTCACAAACTTAAATGAGATAGAACAAGCGATAAACACTCTTCTAAAAGAGTTTGGTCATTTTGACCTTGCTATTATGTGTGCAGGCGTTGGTGACATTAACGCCACGCTTGACTATGCGATTGAGCGTCCCGCCATTGATACAAATGTTGTTGGTTGGACTTATGTTATTGATAGATTGTATTGCATTTTTGAACAACAAGGTTATGGTCATCTTGTAGCTATAACTTCTGCTGGAGGATTGCGAGGCGAATCGGCTGCACCAGCCTATAGCGCAACAAAAGCTTACCAAATTAATTATATGGAAGCAATACGCAAAAAGGCTTTCAGAAACGGTGGTTGCATAACCGTAACAGATGTCAGACCAGGTCTTGTTGACACAGCTATGGCAAAGGGTGAGGGCTTATTCTGGGTGATGCCGGTAGAGAAGGTGGCTAGTCAAATCATTGCTGCTATTAGCAAAAAGAAGTCAAAAGTCTATGTCACCAAACGATGGCACATACTTGCTCTAATATACAGAATCCTGCCATTTTATATTTTCAAACGAATGTAGCTTCTAACATTTTATAAAAACATTTTGCTGTTTGGATTTAATGTTGTAGATTTGCAAATTATAGAATATTGGTAAAGACATTAAACTATGGAAACAAAGAAATTAACGAGAGAAGAAGCTCTGAGAAGATTTCAAGCTTCTTTAGAAAAAAAGAAAGCTTTTGTAGCGGAATTGGAGAAGAGTATGCGCGACGAGTATCGCAAAGAAACAGGTAAGGAGGCTAAAAGCTTTAGCGTATTATGATTAATGTTCTTTCTGTAGATAAGATTAATTCAGAGTCTCCGTACCATGTTAGGTTATTTGAAAATGATGGGTCGTATCGTTTCGTTACTGATAATGATGTGATACTTGCTGTCAGTTTTATGTATGATGACATGATAATACAGGAAGGTGCTTATCAACTAATTATTGCTAATCTTAACAATCGTAAGTCTCCACGTGATACAAAGGTGAAGGATACAATAATGTCAATAGTTGAAGAGTTCTTTTGTGAAAATCAAGCAGCGTTGCTTTATATATGTTCAACAGGTGACGGAAAGCAGGCTATGCGTAGTCGTTTGTTTGGACATTGGTTTGAAGGGGCACATGCTAAGTTATGCTATTCAACAATGAGTACGTCTTTGGTAGACGCTGACGGTGTGGTTAATGAAGCTACAATAATTGTCAGGAATGACAATCCTGATATGACAAAATTGATTAATGAATTCTCTGAAACAGCTCAGTTATTAAGCCATAAACCATGAAGCTACAACTTAATCACCGCCTCTCCCAATCCGACATCCATGAGCTATGCGCCTTGACCCAAGGCGAGCGTAACAACAGCCTTAAGGAGCAGCTATACCAATTGACATTGGATGCCGACCGTCGTGTGGCAACCAATGCGTTGTGGGTATTCACGCATTTTGCGTTGGCTGATAATGAATGGCTATATGCCAAGCACGACCAGCTTATTGACCGTTGCTTGAAAGAGGAGGACGCTACAAAGCTTCGTCTAATGCTCAACTTGCTTCTTCGTCAGCCTTATACCGAAGAAGACATTCGTACCGATTTTATTGATTACTGTCTGGTGCGACTCGCTGACCCCAAGTCGCCTTATGCTGTTAGGGCGCAGTGCATCAAACTTGCCTATGAGCAAATGAAATACTGGCCCGAACTGCTTAATGAACTGCGTCAAACACTAATGATGATAAATTGCGAACCGCTATCGCCTGGACTGCGCTCGGCATGGCGGCAGGTGATGAAGAGAATAGAAGAATATATGTGTCAGAAGTGTCAGCCTACGCATTAGTTGTAATGAATCAAATAGTTAAGGGCAGATAGATAGCTGATTTGTCAGGATATCTATCAGCTATCTATCAGTTGTCTACCAGTTATCTGTCAGTTCTCCGATGATGGACATGGCGAAGTATACTTGCCGCAAATTAATCGTTCTACGATTTTTATAAGTTCTTGTCAAGTATCATGTCGAGCATTCCCACGTAATAGAACGGAAGATTTATCAGTCGGAAAGTTTTACCGTTTGGAGTAGTCACTTCGTCTATGCCGTATTTGCCGGGCCATATCCTAATGGCGATGTCGGTTGCTTCTGTTGTGTCCATAAACGAATGCAGTGATCGAAGGTGGGCATTAGTGCCCGACTTCACCTCGATAGGTACTATAGTGGCGTTATGCTGCCATACGAAATCAACTTCGGCTGTGGCTCCCTTTTTGTCTCTAACCCAGAAATACTGCTCGTTTCTGTAGTTGCGGTCGAGCACAATGCGTAGTTCTTGGGCTACAATCTGTTCTGCAGCATGTCCTTTCCATATATCAAGCAGCGAACTGTTCTGTAAGTATTCGGTCTGTATATCAACCGAGAAATTCATTATTCCAGAGTCAAGCCATATCAGTTTTGGTTGTCGTGTAAGTGCAGGTATTGCTGGAGCCTTCACTGTTGTTATTGGATAGTCGAGACTGAGTAGGAATGCGTTTTGCAGCACTTCAAGTGCCTCATGTACCTCCTTGCTCGTGTAGTTGCTGCCGCCGAAGCGGTTGAACGTAATGGTCTGTCCAGCCTCTGTCCATCCGTGTGTGAGCAAGTGGCGTATCACGTTCACTTGATTGGCGTTCTTTGCATATTTCTCAACATCCTCGTTGTAACCGTTAAGCAATGATCGGTATATTGGCGAAAGCCTTGAGACATCCTCATTTGTGGCATACTCTACAAGAGCATCTGGCATTCCTCCTACGAGCGTATACCTGTTGAAAAGGGCTATGAGCATATCGTGGTAGATAGGCGAGACGTTTAGCTGGCGTATCATCTCTGCCAAAGGTTCGTTAGCTGTAGCGTTCAAAAATTCGAGGAACGAACATGGGCGTAGCGACATGTATTCCACACGTCCTACCGGAAATGATATGCGTTGCTTTATAAGTGTTTGTAGCCTTGACCCGGCAGCTACGATGTGCAGCCATGGCATTTCTTCGTAGAAATAGCGGAGCAGTCCTACGGCTTTAGGTTCGTTTTGTATCTCGTCAATGAACAGCAATGTGCGTTTGCTTTTGTCTGCAACAATCTTTTTTTGCAGACATATATACTGGAATATTTCAGCTACATTGTCTGATATGCCGAATGCCTTGGCATCGCTACTTTGCTCAAGATTCAACTTTATATAGCAGTCGTACTGCTTGCTGAATTCGTCAATAAGAGTAGTCTTTCCAACCTGTCGTGCTCCGCGTAATACAAGGGGCTTCCTATTCTTGCGTTTGCTCCATTCGGTCAAATCTTCGATTAATAGTCTGTGTATCATAATAGTTATACTATTGATTCGTGTTGCAAAGATACAGCTTTTTCCCTAAAACATAGGCAAAATCAGAGTGAATCTTTCCTAAAACATAGGCAAAATAGAAGTGGAACTTGCCTAAAGTATAGGCAAAGCGTGGTGAAGCGTTCCTAAAATAATGTAGGCGCTACTTCCGTTGCGCTGGAATGGTATAGGCTGAGATGGAGGCATATCTTGATTAGTCAGCATGTCGCTTACTATGTCTATGCCTATGCTCACATTCGCAACAATGTTAGTCGTAGTCTTGTGTCGTCACAGCGTTTGCTGTTGATATAGCATTTCCTTCTCCGTTGTTCCTTCGTTCGTTCTTCGTTCATCCTCCGTAGTGAACTCGATCTACCTCCGTAGTGAACTCGATCTACCTTCGTTAACGAAGCGGAGGCATAGTGAAGGCATAACGGAGGTATAACGAAGGCATAACGAAAGCATAATGGAGATGTATCGAAGAGCGAATGAAGAAGGAACGAGGGTAATTATAGTTGAACTCATCGCTTTATAGTTTTTGTTGTCATATAATACGTCACGTAACTATTCAGCTATGCTATGGCATTCGCTGAATAGTTACATTTTAATTCCATAAAGGTACGATTAGAACATGTTTTCTCTTAGTTAGGTGTCTTGTGCACATCGAATTTCAATTCCATAAAGGTACGATTAGAACATTTGCACCATTTTTCCAGTGTCCAGTTTTGTTTAATTTCAATTCCATAAAGGTACGATTAGAACGGTTGAGAGTAGAACTCCAGTACGGAAATGCCCAATTTCAATTCCATAAAGGTACGATTAGAACGTCGGGCTGTTCGGCGAATGCTTTCGCTATGCGCTATTTCAATTCCATAAAGGTACGATTAGAACAAAATAGGCAACGATTTGCGCTTGCTCATTTCTCAAAATTTCAATTCCATAAAGGTACGATTAGAACGTCGCCCGCCGAAAGGATGTTGTTGTCCATCAGCAATTTCAATTCCATAAAGGTACGATTAGAACGCGCTGTGCGCCATAGGTGGCGGCGAGGGTTAAACACATTTCAATTCCATAAAGGTACGATTAGAACTCCCTGCCATTGCCGGACGGAAGAAACATCCGTAATTTCAATTCCATAAAGGTACGATTATAACCCAAGAATACAATAGCCATTCTCGACAATGTGCTGTATTTCAATTCCATAAAGGTACGATTAGAACACGTTGTCTACAAGATTCTTATCCCATTGTTTCGCAATTTCAATTCCATAAAGGTACGATTAGAACTTAAAGAGAAAGAATCTTCAATTCGTTCGTCTTCTATTTCAATTCCATAAAGGTACGATTAGAACGTCAAGCAGTACGTCAAGAATAGCATGTCGTCGAATTTCAATTCCATAAAGGTACGATTAGAACAATCCAAAACTCAAAATTAATCATTCATCATCATATTTCAATTCCATAAAGGTACGATTAGAACGTTGGCCTTGACCGTCGTGCGGTAGCCGTATTCCTATTTCAATTCCATAAAGGTACGATTAGAACGCAGCACAATCATCTGAGTTGCAGGGTTTGTTACATTTCAATTCCATAAAGGTACGATTAGAACACTACTACATCTTCCTGCAAGGCATACTCTCTTCTTCATTTCAATTCCATAAAGGTACGATTAGAACCAAAGCATCGACACCAGTTCCATCTCCTTCGGTTATTTCAATTCCATAAAGGTACGATTAGAACGAAGGCTCGCTTTCAGACACGATACATCAGCAAGATTTCAATTCCATAAAGGTACGATTAGAACTGCAGGAGATAGACAAGCGTCTTGCTTCTATCTCATTTCAATTCCATAAAGGTACGATTAGAACGATGACGTGATTAGGATTTGTCGGGTCGCGGTATGGTATTTCAATTCCATAAAGGTACGATTAGAACGCTACTAAAAACGTAGACATTATCTGTCCTATACAATTTCAATTCCATAAAGGTACGATTAGAACTTTTGTCTTCAACCGACATGTCATCTGTCTGTAAATTTCAATTCCATAAAGGTACGATTAGAACCTCGGCGTTGTCGTTGTCTTCTGTATTTAGAGCCTTATAACTAACCATAACTTACTATGACTAACTAACCATAAGGTGTTGATTTTCAATACTCTTTGATTTTTAACACTTTCTGAGTGCTTTTTGGCAGTTCCCGATTTTCCACAT
>CAJJOL010000057.1:0-19608 GCA_905193385.1 uncultured Prevotella sp.
AAAAATGAGCCATGTTAGTACTTATATATAAAAATAATTTAGATCACTTACTTAAACTAAGTTTTTAATGTCTATTGTTTATAAATCAATAAAAATGCTGTATATTTGCTGATGAAATAATAAATAGCAGCGTTATGGTAGAGAAATACATTAATCCACATACAGACTTTGGCTTCAAGCGACTTTTCGGCTCTGAATTTAATAAGGAGTTGCTCATCAGTTTCTTGAATGCTATGTTTCATAGCGAGCAGAACGTTCAGGACATCACGTATCTCAATTCAGAGCAACTTGGCGACCATGCCGATGCACACCGTGCCATATTCGATGTATATTGTGAGAACGACAAGGGCGAGAAGTTTATAGTGGAGATGCAGAACGTGTATCAGGAGTTCTTCAAGGACCGCACTATTTATTATTCTACGTTCCCCATTCGTGAGCAGGCGCAACGTGGAGGCGACTGGGACTTCCATCTTAATCCCGTTTATACAATCGGTCTGCTGAACTTCAACTTTGCGGATGGGCTTGAGAATGCCAAGCGCTGGCACCATGAGGTGAAGCTGATGGAGGTGGACACGCACGAGATATTCTACGACAAACTGACGTATATCTATGTTGAGATACCGAAGTTCGACAAGCAGGAATCGGAACTTGTGACTATGTATGACAAATGGATGTATGTGCTTAAGAATCTCTCCAGACTTATGCAACGCCCAGCAGTTCTCCAGGAGCGTGTCTTTACAAGGCTTTTTGAGCAAGCTGAAATTTCCAAATTTAATACGCAAGAGCTAAAAATGTACGAGGATAGCGTCAATGCCTACCGCGACATAGTTAATGCCATAAGGACGGCTGAGAAGACGAAGTTTGCGGAAGGAAAGGCTGAGGGTATGGCTAAAGGCGAAAAAGAAGCTAAGGAAAAGATAGCCGCCAATCTCCTTTCTCTTGGAGTACCTTTAGAAACTATAGTGCAAGCATCGGACTTGTCGGAATAAGAGATTAGGAACCATAGAATATAATATTGTTTCATACTACAACGTACATTAAAGTTTCGGCAGAGATTTTCTGCTGTCTCGGCAGAAAAAATTCGCTACCTCGGGAGGAAACAAATTCTTCCCCGCGAGGTAGCAAAAAACATCACGTTTTGAATAGTTATCCTTTTGCGGTTCAAAAGGACTCGTTTTGGCTTGCAAAAGGACTCGTTTTGAAGGGTAAAAGGACTCCTTTTGAAGAGCAAAAAGAGTCCTTATTTCTGACAGTTGAATTTTAATTCTCGGACAGTTTGAATTCAACTGCCCAACGCTTTCTATTTCTTGTACTTCAACCTTAGACTATTCATCACAACACTTACGCTCGACATAGCCATAAGTGCGCTTGCCCACATTGGCGTTATCTGAAAATCAACGCCGAAGACATGCGGCAATCCGGCAGCCAAGGGGATGCAGACAATGTTGTAGACGAACGCCCAGAAAAGATTCTGTCGTATCATGCCTACCGTATGGTGCGACAACTGACAGGCATCGGCTATGCGACGCAGATCGTCGCCCATAAGCGTCACTTGCGCAACGTCCATTGCCACGTCGGTGCCACGCCCCATAGCAATACTGACATCGGCAAGGGCAAGAGCCTGCGAGTCGTTGATGCCGTCGCCAACCATTGCCACACGACGACCCTCGCCTTGCAGACGACGCACTATATTCTCCTTATCCTGCGGCAGGCACTGGCTCTGCCAATGCTCTATACCTGCCTTCTTAGCCCAATAGGCAACAGCCTCCTCACGGTCGCCACTCATCATCCACACGTCAATGCCACGCGCATTGAGCATGGCTATTGCCTCGGAAGCATGGGGCTTCAGCTGCTCGCGCTGCTCAAGAGGAATGTCGGCAACCGAACGGAAATCAACATTACGATTAGGTATGGTGAGCGTGCCCGTCTTGTCGATAACGAGTGCATCGACACGGCAGAGTTGCTCTACGGCTGTAGCATCCTTGACCAGAATGCCCTGTTGCGCCGCCTTGCCTATGCCCACCATCAGAGCGGTAGGCGTAGCGAGTCCCATAGCACACGGACAGGCTATGACCAATACCGACACGGCAGACAATACGGCCTGAGGCAGAACTGCCGCTCCGCCTATGGCAAGCCACAGCACAAAGGTTAGTATCGAAACTCCAAGCACGCAAGGCACAAAGACAAGGGCTGCACGGTCGACAAAACGCTGCACGGGAGCCTTCGAGCCTTGCGCCTCCTGTACCATACGTATTATACCAGACAACACCGTCTGCTGACCTACCTGTTCGGCACGGAAGCGCAAAGTGCCTTCGCTTACTATCGTGCCTGCCAAAAGTCGACAGCCCGACTGCTTGCGCACAGGCACCGGTTCGCCAGTTATCATAGATTCGTCTACATAGCCCTCGCCTGTGCTTATAGTACCGTCAACTGGTATCTTCTCTCCCGGTCGCACCTCTACAATATCGCGTGTGGCAACAGTAGCAAGCGGCACATCGTGCACTTCGTCGTCAACTACCACGTGTGCCTGCTTGGGCACAAGTCCCATGAGCGAACGTATGGCTGAGGCGGTCGACCGCTTGGCACGCTGTTCAAGACAGCGACCTGTGAGCACGAAGGTGACAATCATCACCGACGCATCGTAATAGGTGTGCCACTCTATGCCACGCAATCCCCAGAACTGCTCGCCACAAAAGGTATTGAACACGCTGAAGCCGAACGAGATGAGAGTGGACAGAGCCACAAGCGTGTCCATATTGGCAGAGCGATGTACAAGCTGGTGCCATGCATTAGCATAGAACTGGCGTCCACAATACACCATATTCAACAAGGCTATGATGAGAAGCACCTGGTTGGCAGCATCGCGCGAACCTACACTCACCCACCCCATCGACACCGACATGGTAAGAAGCGCCAACATCCACGACAGTATCATACGTCGCTTCAGCTGTCGGTAGGCATTGCGTTCCAATGCGTCGACACGCGTTTCGTCATCGATAATAAGCAGATAGCCGGCACCGTCAATGACGCGTTTCATATCCTTGGGCGTCACTACACGCTCGTCGTATTCTACCATGGCAGTTCGGCCAGGCAGCGATACGGCTACCGACTTCACTCCGTCCATCATCTTGAGCTTGCGCTCTACATTGGCACTGCAAGCAGCACATGCCATTCCCATTACAGGGAGTATTTTCTTTTCCATAAGTGCAAAGTTACGGCTTTTATTATATAAGGTGTTACAGATTTAAGGATAAAGATTATAAGATTTGGAAAATGAACTTATGATTTTTTTGACTTGTCTTAGGTTTGCACTACCTTTGCAAACAGAATGGAACATAACAACAGAAACGAAAACATAGCATATACAGCCGACTGCGCCATGTCGTTTTACGAACAATTGGAAGACGTGTGCACAGCCGACTTCACCATACGCGAGAAATACGCCATACTGCGCGACATCTTCAAACGCGTGGTAAATCAGGGCATTGCACACAACAGCATCAACTTCATCGGTATGTTTGCCAAGCTCGACTATCTGACGAAGCAACACGGCATCCCTACCGAAACGGCTATGCTGATACACGACACGCGCAAGGAACTGAACGCTATGCACAGCATGAGCAACGAAGAACTGGAGCAGGCGCTGGCATACAACATAAAGTCGACAGCCCTACTGGTGAGCTATGTGTGTGGAGTTACGGCTATACCGCAGTCGCTCAACAGGCTGCTGCCCAAGAAGGACCGCAAGGGACGTTGGAGCAAGTTCGACATTAACCTGCTGCGCTGCATCGTACGTTCGTGGGACGACGATTACATTTACGCTACAGAAGAACAGAACGCTTCGGAACTTAAGATCTGCTACGGACAGCAAAACCGTTATCTGACGCTGGGAGGGAAGGGCGACTGGACTTATCTGAAACAAATCCTGTCGGTTGACACACAGCTCAACCTCGTGCGCATTCGTATGGAGGAAGACGTGTGCATGCCCGAACTTATAATCTACGAACCCGACTATCTGATAGACATAACGACAATTGCATCGTGCTTTGAGACTTACGCCGAGTCGCCATACGTGAACATGGTGAACCGACTGAAGCCACAAGCCAACACGGTGCACATCCACCTTGGTAATCTGGCAGGACGCTTCCTGGACGACACAATACACAACCGTAACGTACCGTTCGGCGAGGGCGTTATGGAATTCTTCAAGACCAACACCATAAGTCTGACTTCGTGCGACGACATGAACGACCAGGCTACGGTGCAGAAGTTCTACCAGGACGCACGCCAACAGAAACAGAACATACAGAAACTCATAGGCAACGACCTGCCCAAGGAAGTGGACGAGTACGACCCGAAGGCGGTGGTACTGGAGCCTACCTTCTTCAGCGACGTACTCGGTATACAGGGACGTCTCGACTTGCTGCACGAGAAGGAAGGACGCACCACGATAATAGAGCAGAAGTCGGGCAAGGGTGAATTTGTGCCTTTCTCGTCGCCCGAATACAATCCCAACCGACCTGTGCCGCAAGAGAAGCATCTTGTACAGTTGTCACTATATCGTGCCCTGTTCAACTACGAGTTCAAGAAACACTCCGACCAGCTGCGCCACTTTATGCTGTTATACTCCAAATATGCCGAGGGACTGGTGTCGATTGCCAATCTTCCGGAACTGACGCTGCGAGCAATACGCATGCGAAATCTGCTGACGTGGACAGATCTGACACCAGGCAATATGGGCATAAGCATACTGCGCAATCTGACAGCCGACAAACTCAACCGCAAGGGAGTGACCGGACGGCTGTGGGAGGAATGGACACGACCCGAACTAGAGAACATACTACGCCCAATACATGAGGCTACAGAACTGGAGCGGACATACTACTTCCGATTCCTAAAATTCGTGGAACGCGAACATCTGCTTGCCAAGGTGGGCAACAAGACCAAGGACGACAGTGGATTTGCAGCCATCTGGCTCGACACTCTTGAGGACAAGCGGGCGGCAGGCAATATATATGAGGAAATGACGATTGAGGAATTCGGACTCTCAGCCGATGGAATGGTGGAGAGTCTGAAACTGAAGTTTGACATGGAACAGTCGGCCGACACTTCCAACTTCCGCAAGGGCGACATCGTGATAGTCTATCCATACCGTGAGGGCAACGTGCCCAACGCCTGCGCCCAGATGGTGAACCGCGCTTCGATAAAGGAAATCACGACAAAGAGCGTAGAGGTTGTGCTGCGCAATTCACAAACCGACCGACAGGTGTTTGATGCACCCGAGGGCACTCGTTGGGCTATAGAGCACGACATGTTTGAGTCGTCGTCACGCGCTCTGTACAGCGGACTGCACAGTTTTCTGTCAGCAAATAAGGAGCGCCGCGACCTGATACTGAGCCAGCGCATGCCTACCGTAGACGAACACATACACATTCGTGGCGAATACGGAAGGTTTAACACCCTGGTGGAAAGAGCCAAGCAGTCGCGCGACATATTTCTGGTTATCGGTCCTCCGGGAACTGGAAAGACTTCGTTCGGACTGCTAAACATACTGAAAGAAGAACTCACCGATGAGCATTCGAACATAGTATTGCTGTCGTACACCAACCGTGCTGTGGACGAAATGTGCTCGAAACTGGTGGAGAGCAACATCGACTTCATACGCATAGGTTCGGAACTGAACTGCGACGAGGCTTTTCATAACCACTTGCTCAGCAACAGAGTGAAGCTATGCCGTACGGGCAAGGAGGTAAAGGAGGTGGTAGACCAAATGCGTGTGTTCTGTGCTACAACTGCAGCATTGAACGCCAACATCCACCTTTTTAAGATAAAACACTTCGACCTTGCCATTATCGACGAGTCGTCACAGATTCTGGAGCCACACCTGATTGGCCTGCTCAGCGCCAAGTCGGGAGGCAGAAATGCCATAGAACGCTTTGTACTGATAGGCGACCACAAGCAGTTGCCTGCCGTTGTACAACAGACGCAGGAGGAATCGGCTGTTGACGAACCCTTGTTGCGCGACATCAATCTTACAGACTGCCGCCGATCGCTATTCGAACGGTTGCTGGCGCAATTCAAGACCGATGAGGGCTACGACCCGCGCTATGTCTATATGCTAACGCGTCAGGGACGTATGCACCAGACAATATCCGAGTTTGCCAACTATGCCTTCTACGGCAACCGCCTTGAAGTGGTGCCATTGCATCATCAGACGTTGCCGTACAGTCCGACAGCATCCACCAACGGAATAGCACAACTGTTGAGTATGCGACGTGTGGCGTTCGTGTCAGCACCACGCCCAAGAACTTCTGCTTCGGTGAAGACAAACCAGGTGGAAGCAGAAATGATTGCTGCAACGGTAGTCGAGATTTACAGGCAGACCAAAGAATGGTTTGACGAAAACCAGACTGTAGGTGTCATTGTGCCCTACCGCAACCAGATTGCTACTGTGCGCAGCGCCATCGACCAGTCGGGCATTGCCGTACTGCACAACATCACCATCGACACGGTAGAGAGATATCAAGGCAGTCAGCGCGACTACATTATCTACGGATTCACGGTGCAGCAATACAATCAGCTGAACTTCCTCACCAACAACGTTTTCGTGGAGGACGGAATGGTGATTGACCGCAAGCTGAATGTAGCCATGACACGCGCCCGACTGCAACTGCTAATGGTGGGTAATGCCGACATTCTGATGGAGAACCTCACGTTCTACAAGCTGTTGATGTATCTGAAAGACAAGGATTGTTTCTTCGACATTCCACCTATAGAGTATTGCAAAGGCGAATTCAAGGTTAAAGAACTTGAGGTATCAGCAGCAAGCAATGGGCTTCTTGGACTGGGCGAGGATTTCGAGAAGACAATTATCAACTACGGACGACATGACTTTGAAACGCCACAGACCGCCTACAACAGGCAGATTGACAAGTCTGTAGTGGTGTCTGCCGAAGATCAAGTAAGAATGTATTGTCATTACTACATGCCGCAATACTTGAAAGAAGCCGAAACCGTGTGGCGTGAGAAGTATCAGAGCATAATGAAGATGGCTGAGAGTTGTGGCAAGCATGTTGTAATGATTGACATAGGTTGCGGTCCGGCTACTTACGGCATTGCCTTCGCCCAGCGCTTTGCAGCAGAAATGACCAAGATTGAATATGTTGGAGTGGACACGTCAGAAGAAATGCTACGTATGGGAGAAAGGCTGTTCGACGAGCGTCAAATCTGCAATCAACAGCCAAGCGAGAAGCAATGGGCGAACGTTGAACATAGGTTTACGAATAGCATAGACGAGGCTGCTGACATTCTGAAGTCTGACAATGAAACAGAAGAATGCTGTCTGCCGTCGCGACTCGTTGTGTTCAACATTGCTCATCTGTTTGCCTGCATCGACGGCAATATGGCTGAAACGCTGGCAATGAAAATCAACGGCATGATACAACGCTATCCAAAGAATAAATATACAGTAGTGATGACAGAAAACGAGTTCGACCGACAGATGAGGTCGTACGGTATATTCAATAGATGTATGAAGAATCAGATGTTATAAAAAAAGAAATCCCCAAAGAGGGCGAGTGCTTGCGGGGTGTGGGTTACTCGTTCTCTTTGGGAAATGTTCTAAAGATGATTTGTACATAGTCAATCAATCATAGCGACATGATTAATTATACCAAATGGATGAATCTATACGATCCACACGAAACTGACGATCGTCTTCTTCGTTGTAGATATTGTCGAGCTCAAATGATTCAAAATCATACACTCTCTTTGTTGTTCTCATAATGCCATCCTCCCATTCTGGCCTATGTCTCATTGTCGGCCATTTTAGATTAATACTGGAGATGTGAGACTTCACCCTTTTTTAGTTTTTAAGATATTGCGAATATAACGATTAATTTTGACATTTGCAAGTTTCGCAACTATATTTCTGACGTTTTAAACTTATTTTACCATAAATGGAACATTATTCCAATTTTATGTCATTTCACGGAATGCACTACGCACTATTGGAATAGCAATGATAAACGTGACTACATCGCACACCGCCTGACACATGGCAATGCCCATAAGTCCGAATAGATGCGGAAGAATAAGTATAAAAGGAATGAAAACAAGACCCTTGCGAGCCGACGAAAGCACATTGGCACGTATGGGACGACGCGTGGTCTGCAGCATCATATTGCCAGCCATGATGTAGGCATTGAGCGGATAGACGGCAAGATGCCAACGCAACGCTGTACTTCCAATGGCAATGACAATGGCGTCATCGCGAAAAACGGCTATGGTCTGTTCGGCAAAGCAAAAGAATACTGCTGAAAAGAACAACAGAAAGATGAAACCTACACGCACAGTAAACCAAAAGCCATGACGTAAACGGTTGTACAGGGCTGCTCCAAAACAATAGCCACAGAAAGGCTGAAAACCTTGTCCAAGACCAACGATAACTGCCATTACAAACATTGTGACACGACTGACAATTGACATAGCAGCCACGGCAGCATCACCATAACCAGCAGCAGCAACATTAAGAAGAATAACAGAGATGCTTGCCAATCCCTGTCGCGACAACGAAGGCGAACCGCCATATACTATCTCACGCACATAATGCCAATGCAGAGAGAAGTATCGCGGACGAAGACGCACCCCAGCAGTAGCACGAAAATGACACATTGCAAGCAGCACGGCAACACTAACCAACTGCCCGATGACGGTAGCAAGCGCAGCGCCACGCAGTCCAAGATTGCAAGCGAATATCAATATGGGGTCGAGCACGACATTGAGCAAAGCTCCGCTGATGATGCCCCACATTGCATAACGGGCATTACCCTGCATGCGCAATTGGCTGTTAAGAGTGAATGAGGCCATCTGAAAAGGAGTGCCAAGCAATATGATAGCCATATATAGCTCGGTATATGGAAGACTGGTGGCTGTGCTACCAAGCAATAGTGAGAGTGGGCGCAAGAAGAATAATGCAAGGATGGCAATCACAATGCCTGTCAGCAAAGCATAAACCAATCCGGTAGTGGCCATCGACGAGGCATTGTCGGTGCGACGCGCGCCAAGTTCGCGCGACATATAGACACCGCTGCCATGTCCGAAGAAAGAGCCTATGGCTTGAATAAGCGACATCAAGGGAAAGACGATACCGACTGCGGCAGTCGACTGTGTGTTGAGCTGACCGACGAAGTAGGTATCGACAATAACATAAAGGCACGTCACAAGCATAGAGACAATTGTAGGCACTGCCATCGTGAGGATGACACGTGATACGGGTGCCTGCGTGAGAAATTCGTAATTGTCTCTATGTCGTGGTTGCATATTAATCCTTCAACGAATAGACTATTGTAGTTACCACTCTTACTTTCTTGATATATGGAGTGTTCTGGTCGCGGTCCTCAATAGAAAACTGTCCCTGGTCGGCCGATACAATCTTGTTGAGATTGCTCTTCGAGTTCTTGGCAAACTGCTCGGCTGTCTTCTCTGCATTAGCAATTGCCTCCTCCATCATCTTAGGCTTCATGTCGCGGAATGATACATACTCGTACTTGACGGGATTGTCCCAACCGCCATCAACAATGGCTATACCCTCCTTAAGCAACTCGCCCTGGCGTGCAATGATTGAACGCACAAGCTTCACGTTACGCGATGTTACGGTGATGACCGATGTTATGTTGTAACGATAGGTACGACGATTGTCGCTATACTGGTCGGCAGTCTGGTCAATAACCTTAGGAGCATTAATGCTTATCTCCCCAGCCTTGATGCCGTTGGCAATAAGGAAACGCTTGATTTTCGACTGAGTGTTGCCAAGACGCGTATAAAGCTCAGGCAACTCATTACCTATCTCTTTCGAGACAATAGGCCACGTCACCTTGTCGGCATCAACTTCCTTCTCAGCCAATCCCTTCACAGCAACCTTGCGGTCCTTATTGGCAAAATTGTCAATACCGCCCTTGATACAGAAACCAAGGACTACAATGCTCAATGCTATCAGCGCAGAGCATAAAATGGATCTGTTGTTGTTCATAAGCAAATATTTTAAAAAGCATACTCAAATCATACCACTCCCCTCCCTACAGGGGAGGGGCTGGGGGTAGGGCTTGTGCCTTCTACTCCACCAACGTCTGCACGATTCGCTCAGCCGAACGTCCGTCCCAGCGTTCCGGAATGCCGCAATGCTTCCACTCGCCATTTACCATACGAGTCATTTCCTCGCCAAGCAGTACGGGGTCCTCGCCTACAAGCACATTAGAGCCCGTCTTCACAGTCTCAATATGCTCGGTATAGCTATTGAGCGTAATGCAGGGTACGGTATTGAACGTTGCCTCTTCAGCCACGTTGCCCGAATCGGTAACAATGCCAAGAGCATGGGCTGTGAGATAGCCGAACTCAAGATAGCCGAGCGGACTAACGATGTGTAGTCCGTTAAAGAGCAGAGGATTCTCGTTGACAATCTTCTGAACAGCTTCGGCAGCCAACTTGCGCAATGGAGCTACAACAGGAACATCTCCTGCATGCGACATCATGCTTACCAATAGGGCACGCAACTCGTCGGTATCGCCAATTAGAACCTTGCGATTGAGCGTAAATACGATATAACGACGGTCGGTAAGTTGCAAGTCGTCCATAATGGCAGGACGCTGCAAACGCTGGTGATTGAAGCGCAGAGTGTCCATCAGAATGTTACCCACCTGATAAATCTTAGATGATTCAGCTCCCTCACGAGTAGCGGCGCTGCTGCCACCTATACCTGCTGTAAATAGAAGGTCAGACAATCCATCTATCACGAGTCGGTTTATCTCCTTAGGCATGTTGATATCGAACGAGCGTGTACCAGCCACAAGATGAGCCAAACGTATGCCCTGCTTCTTGGTTACGATAGCCGCAGCCATTGTAGACGCAAGGTCGTCTACTACAATTACAGTATCTGTCTTATTCTCTTGCAAATAGCGCTCGAATGCCGACATCACCTGTCCAGTAAGCTCATTAAGGTTCTCGCAGTCTACGCCAAGATAGACATCAGGGCGCGACATCTGCAAGTCGTCAAACAATGATGCCTCAAGGGTAGGATCGTCTTCACGTCCTGCATACACAAGGCTGTGATCTACTCCAGCTGCATCCATTGCACGAAGAATGGGAGCCACCTTTATAAAGTTGGGACGTGCACCAACAAAAATACAAATGTTCATAATAGTATAAAAATTATTTTTTGCCATTTCAGATTTTTCACTTATCTTAGTGTTGCAAAACAAACAAGAGAATCTGACGATAGACATAGCAAAGATAGAAATAAAACTTGAGAAACACACTCCTTTTGGAGAAATATTTTCGGGTTATGGAGCAATTTGACGCCACATTGTCATCTGTAATCGACTCAACCCTCGGTCTAAGGTGTAGATTTAACTTTATTTTGGAATAAAAAAAGGCTCTAAAGTTTGTGTAACTCGCAGAAAATGAGTATATTTACATCCATCAAAGAATAAAGACATCATTTAATTTTCTAAATTTTCGGAGGAACGATTATGACTAAGACAAGAGAAATCTACCGTTGCACGGTTTGTGGCAACGTGGTAGAGGTAGTGAATCCTGGAGCCATGCTCAGTTGCTGCGGTCAGCCCATGAAACTGATGAAGGAGAACACAACGGATGCGGCAAAGGAGAAGCATGTGCCCGTTATAGAACCGATCGAGGGCGGCTATCGTGTAAAGGTGGGAAGCGTAGAGCATCCGATGCTCCCAGAGCATTATATCCAATGGATAGAGTTGCTCACTCCTACCGATGTACTTCGCCATGAGCTAAAGCCAGGCGAGAAGCCAGAGGCAATCTTCCTAACAGATGCCAAAGAGGTATCGGCTCGCGAGTATTGCAACCTGCATGGGTTGTGGAAAGGAGATGCCAACACATAAGCTTTGAATAAGGCATAAATGGCTTAGATAAGACTACAAATATCATCAAAAAAAGGAGTGCACCACAAAATGGGTACACTCCTTTATAAACTCACTTTACTATTTATATGATTGGGTTATCGGTTAGCCGATTGCCACTGATAAGTTTTCTCACAATGGATATCGGCACTTTGGTCGGCAATCATCAGTTTGAAATCGCCTTCCTCCAATACCCACTTGCCATCATAACCAACGAAGGCAAGATCATCGGCATTCAAATTGAAGGTGACAGTCTTTGTTTCACCTGGCTGAAGCTCTATTTTATCAAAAGCACGGAGACGACGGCCATCAGGTACCATGCTGGCAATAATGTCGCTGCTGAACAGAAGAACGCTCTCTTTGCCCGCAACCTTACCCGTATTCTTTACATCTACGCTCACCTTGATGATGTCGCCGTGGCGGAAGTCAGACTGGGAAACCTTCAGGTTGCTATATTGATAAGAGGTGTAGCTCAAACCATGTCCGAAGCCCCACTGCTGGGTAATCTTCGCATTGTAGTCGTAAGCACCTTCCATAGTACCCACTTCCTCGCTCTTCTTGAAATCGTAGTTGGCAAGAGAATTGATTTCCTTCGGATAAGTATAAGGCATCTTACCGCTGAAGTTTGATTTGCCAGAAACCAGATTAGCCAAAGCATCACCGCCCATATTACCATGGAGGAACCCGTTGGCGGAATTAATTTAAGTTGATAAATATGAGTAAAAAGTTGTACATGTCGCTGATTTTTAGTAACTTAGTGGTATTCAAAACATTAAGTCCAAACCATCGTATGTACAACCTTTATACAAAATTCGTCAAAATACTTGAGATATGCAAGCAATTCTCTGAAAATCTCGTCAATGAATCGGGTAATGTTCCACGTCGTGGTCCTGTTCCCCAAGTTTTCGGATTTGGAAGTGGTGGCGCTATCCCTGACGGCAGAGACCGAGAGCATTGATAGTGAGAAGTGGTTGTTCGAGTATAAATTGCAAGAATACAAGGACAACATTCCCAATCTCATATCAAGGAGACAGTTCAATGACCGTAGGAAGAAAACGTCAGGCCTGTGTGAGGAACTGCGCAAGCGGATTGCCATGGAAATGGATGGCGGAGAGGAACAATTCTTTGTTGACTCCAAGCCGATAGAGGTCTGTAGGGTTGCAAGAGGAAAACGTTGCAAGATGGGACGTACCGGCAATTTCTCTCAAGCTCCCGACTTCGGATTCTGTGCTTCGCAGAACACGTATTATTTTGGTTACAAGTTACACGCTCTCTGTGGGTTAAGTGGAGTTATCCATTCCTATGATCTGTCAAAGGCAAGTGTGGCTGATCTCCATTATATGAAGGATGTAAAACATACTTATCACGACTGTAGCATCTATGGTGACAAAGGGTATATTGGAGCTGACGTACAGCTTGACTTGTTCGAAACCGCACACATAAGACTGGAGTGTCCGTATCGGCTCAACCAAAAGGATTGGAAACCGACATTCATTCCGTTTGCAAAGGCAAGAAAGAGGATTGAGACAATATTCTCACAACTTACAGACCAGTTCTTGGTCATCAGGAACTACGCAAAAATAACGAATGGTTTGTTTGCCAGAATCATTGGCAAAATTAGTGCACTTACCATTCTGCAATACGTAAACTTCATTAACGACAAGCCCATTGGTAGAATTAAGTATGCACTAAATTAATTCCGCCAACAGGTTAAATTAAACTTTTTAAGTACCTACGAACGACCATTCAAAAATGGAATTATCCAATATATTGGGCGAGTAATTTGGAGGTTACAAGTTATAAGTGGACCAATATATAATAATAAGGTGTTAGCTCCCCTCCCTATGGGGGAGGGGGCCATGGGTGGGGCTTTTACTTATCCTCCTTAAACAATTCCTTAATTCCACCCAGACTGCCCAGCATATTTGTTGCCTCAAACGGCAGGAATACGGTCTTTGTCTTATCGCCCTCAGCAAGCTGCTGCATCATCTGTATATACTTCTGTGCAAGCAGATAGTTGGCAGGATTGGTGCTCTTGCCCACTGCCTCTGTAATCTTTTCGATAGCAACAGCCTCAGCTTCGGCTTTACGTATGCGGGCCTGAGCCTGACCTTCGGCACGCAGTATCTCCTGCTGCTTGGCAGCCTCAGCACGGTTGATGGTAGAAGTTTTCTCACCTTCCGACTTGAGAATTTCGGCCTGCTTCTGCCCCTCGGATGTGAGGATTGTTGCACGCTTGTTACGCTCAGCCTGCATCTGCTTCTCCATAGCCTGAAGCACGCTTGACGGTGGAATAATGTCCTGCAACTCTACACGGTTCACCTTGATACCCCATTTGTTGGTTGCATCATCGAGCACAGCACGAAGCTTGGTGTTGATAGTATCGCGCGAAGTAAGAGTCTGGTCAAGCTCCATCTCACCAATAATGTTACGCAGAGTGGTCTGTGTAAGTTTCTCGATAGCGTTAGGCAGGTTGTTGATTTCGTACACAGCCTTAAACGGGTCGACAATCTGGAAATAAAGCAGGGCATTAATCTGCATCTGGATATTATCCTTAGTGATAACGTTCTGCTTGTCGAAGTCGTACACCTGTTCACGCAAGTCGATAGTGGTGGAGTAAGCATAACGTCCACGATACATGGTGACAATGGTCTTGGCACGGTCGATGAACGGAATGATGATATTTATACCAGGGCTGAGCGTAGCGTAATATTTACCAAGACGCTCAACAATTTTAGTCTCGCTCTGAGGGATTATAACTACAGCCATCTTCACAAAAATGACTGCAAGCACTACGAGTGCAATAAGAATGATTGTCATGATTTCCATTGTACTAATGTTTTAAATGTTAATGATTAGAGTTTAATATTCGGGAACCACCTTGATGATGATGCTATCACGTCCGACAATGCGGACCTTTGTTCCTATTACGAGGTCAGTAGCACTGTCCGATTGCGCCTTCCAGTCATCGCCATCGAGTTTTACACGTCCGTATCCTCCGGCCTTTATTGTCTCTGTCACCTCACCTGTACGACCAATTATGGCATCGGCATTGCTCACACGACGGTCGGCATCATGATTGAGCAGAGCCACCAGACTCGGTCGAAGATAGAAGATAGAAAGTACGCTGAACACCGCGAACACCACAACCTGCAACCAAAAGGGTGCAGCAAAAAGCGATACAATAAGAGCAACAATTGCTCCAATGCCGAAACAGGTGATGTAGAAATCGCCCGACGACATCTCCATTATAAGACACACCATAGCCACTAATGTCCAAATGGCCCAAAGGTGCTGCAACAGATATTCTATCATAATCAAATAGGTTTTAAGGGTTGTTTTATTTATTTTAAGCCTTACAGCTTTGTCATGTGATAGCCCAAAGCCTTCAATTCTACAGCCACGCCCATTACATACATCTGATGAAGAGCAGCTGTAAAAGCTCGCATAGCAGCGGCTGTTCCTGGTTCAAGACACATGTGCGACATCATATTATATGTACGCGAAGCGCTCTCAGCCACAGCATCGTTCATCTTCTTGCGACTGTCGGCATCAAGACAAAGCACCTTGTCGAGAATGTAGTCGTCCATATGGTCGAAGTCGATACGGTCGCGCAGATACAGATACAAATCGGGCACCTTTCCATATACCTCCCATTCCACATCCCAATACATTGCCACAGCCATGCCTATGAACATCATCCATCCCAATGCCACCGACGGATAACCTGTGTTGTACTCACGTATGCCATCCGTCATATAGCTTTGACCTATTTTAAACCACAGGTCGTCAAGATCGGGAGCTTCGGGCATCCGTTCGTCTACTAAGTCCAATGTACGCAAGTAGCCGTAAAGGTCGTCGTGAAATCTTTGTTCTACAGGGTTGTCGTATTTAATATTGCTCATTTTGTTGTCGGTTTACTATTTTTTATGCATTATTAATAGGTGTCTTTTATTACCACAGGCTCAACTATACTCTCGTCGGGCCAGTGCGGAATGAAGAGTAACGGACGCTCTTTGCCACCGAGACAGCTCCAATCCACACTCTTAAGAAAATCGAAATCAGGTCGTCCGAAATCAAACGAACGTCCGTACAGCATTATCGCCCCACGGCTGTTGTCAATCTTCCACAACCCACCGCCAAAGGGGCATCGTTCGCCTTTGTCGAGCAGATCGCGATGCAGATAGACATTACCAAACTTCAGTACTCCGTCTTGATTAATTATGAATTTCTGATACATAGCGTAAAATTACATATAAAATCAGACAACAGCAACGAAAGTAACAATTTTTTATGTTTTTATTTTCATAAAACAACACGACGTTAGGTCTTCTGTGTTTTTATGCGTACCTTTGCAAGCCAAAAATTATTCAGAATAATCAATAATGAGACGTATTACAATTCTACTTATTGCAATATGCTGCAATATTGCACTTTATGCACAAACAAGCCGACGCACCATAGAACGATTTGCAACAGAAGCGGTAAAACAACGCACCCTAACAGGTCGCACCCCAACAATAGATATTCTCGACTCACTTGCCAACAATGCAGAGATAAGCGTTGAAATGCTTAGCCGAATGGGCGAACCCGACAATGCCCGTCAGTACAGAGCGTGTCTGCAAACCATAGACGCTATCGTTGACTACACGTTGAGCAGCTCAGGCAAAAAATACACAGACGTATTGCGTAGCGGATTGAAGAAAGCTCTCGACCGCAGCTATGACACCGACGTTCAGCAGCATATTATGCAACTGCTCGCCAAATGTGCCAAGCCTGCCGATGCGGGCCATATAGCAATGTATCTGGAAGTTCCAGAACTGTCAACAACAGCTTACGATATTCTCCTGTCTATGAACGGCATTGACGACCGAATTGCAGAAGCTGCCGCTGGACAGCCGGGAATAAAGACCAAGGTGAAGGAAATTCTTGACATTCATTCAGGACGCAAAAAGGCAGCCCAACCTATAGCTACTGTAAAACCTAAGCCAGCTGCCATCCCTTTCTGGCCGACAAGCCTTAATCGCGAAATAACCGAAATGAGCAAGATGCCACAGGACAAGGCAGACATGATAATAATAAACAATGCTCCCGAAAAGGCGGTACAGCTACTGGCAGACATGGCAAAGCAAAAGCCTGCCGCCGAACGCGAAGCTGTTGTGGCAAAAATGCTGATGACAACCGAACGCGCCACGCTTACTCCCGAACAACGCTACTTGATTCTTCGCGAAGCCGACGCCTTGACTACCAATGATAATCTGCGTCGCAAGATTATCATCGAAATGGGCTACACTCACTCTATTCAGGCCCTTACATATATGCGCAAGTATTATGGCAATGCCAACCTTGACGACGCTATGGCTCTTGCCTCAACCGAGATAATCAGTTCACACCCCGAAGCCAACGCAGGAAAATACGCCTACGCCCTACTCTATGCTGCCAAGCAGTCGTTCATACGCCACTACGACGAGGAAGGCGTTGACACTTATATAGACCAAGTGCTTGCTGCCATCGACAACTGGCACGCCGAAGGTGGCTACAACCAAAGCCATACCGAGGAGACAAGAATGGAGAAACGCGGATTCTGGATTATCCACGACGAGCTTGCCAACTTCGACATTGCATTCGACTGGCTCACCGAAGGCGACCTTACCCTAAGCCTGCGCTCTGTACCTGCGCTCATATTCAACCGCCAGCATGGAGCAAGACTGTACGGAAACGACGTATGGCATAAGTTTGCAAGCAACGACAAATGGTGTACTGCAAACATCAGCGTACAGGCAGACAACATTACGGTTTCGGTAAACGGACAGAAAGTTATAGACAATGCTCGTTTGCCTAAAGCCGATACAGAGGCAAACAACAAAGCAGGATTCGTAAAGTTCCTTGCCGACGATAACGGAGCTGTAATAAGACAATACAGCTTCCTTAAGAAATAAAAGGAGCCACGATTGTAAATGGCCATACATTCATGAGGGTGTGCATTCTATGTTTCTACGCAAGAAAAACTTGAAGTTTTTTTGCTGTTCTTTTGAAAAGAATGTTTTTCTAAGAATGTGCATTCAACAACAGATGAGGATGTTTTCAATGTCGCATTAATTATAGGAGCTGCTTCGGTGGCTCCTATTCCATTCTTTCCCGGAATAGGTTTGCACTCTTTCGTGTGTTTTTGTTGGTATTCCTGTTCCCATAAGGTTTGTGTCTGTATCATCTTGAAAATAATGTGCATAACCTTATTCTTTACATTATTCATGACAATTCCCTCATGTTTACCTTTTGCGTACAGCCTCTGTGCGTATGCTTTGATTACCGCATTGTGCTGCATAGCAGACTTACAAGCCTGTACCATGGCAGCTTTGATGCCGATATGCGCAAAACGACTCACATGAGGCTTTGTATTAATGGACGTTCCGGATTGTTTACCAAAAGGAGCTATGCCACAGTAACATGCGAACTTTCGTGGGTTATCAAACTTCTTAAAATTGGAGGTATATATAATCAGAGCCGCTGCCGTTATAGGTCCTATGCCCTTGAATGAAATAAGTATTTGATAGTTTGAGGCTAATTCCGCTGATGTTTCCATCAGTTTAATCATTTCCTTTTCAATGTCTTTCTCGTCCTTCTGCGCCTCTTTATGATGCTTGATCATTCTATTTTTTACCAGAGTTGAGCAATCAAAAGCACCGCTTGATATACGATTCCCAATGGCTACACGGTCGCAAACCACACGATTGCGGAACTGATAAAGAGTGCGTAATGTCTTAAGATTGGTGGAGTCAGGTTCAAATAATGCACAGGAACCTGGCTCATAGAAGCGTTTGGCATAATAAGCAATCATTTCAGCATCAGCCTTGTCATCTTTAACACGTTTCAATCCTGATCCGTACTTGATTTTCAACGCACTTTCGAGCCAGATTTTCATTCCCTTTGAATAAAGGTATTCGCAGAGTCCAATACTGCATGTGCCAGTGTGCTCACCGCAGAACAACACCAAGAAGGGGTCAAATGAACGCCCCAACTCCGAAGTGTTCTTTACCCATTTGGTAAGTTTGAGGTAGCCCGTTTTTGTATTAGGGAACTCACTTTCGCCCATAACTCCTTGCTCCATTAGGAGACAAGCATTGAATTTTTCCTTTGAAAAATCAATGCCAACGTAGATAGTTACATCATTTCTCATTACCTTTGCATCTAATATTATACATCAAGGTCAGCCTATATAACTGCTGCATCTAAGACTTTACTTAGGCTCAGAGCCTATCATTCTATTTGGAGTTCAGTTATAAACCCACAGAGCCCACGACACACCTAAGGCTCAAAGCCTGGTCAAAAGATTGGATTGCTCTGTGGGGAGGTTGACTTCCTTTAAACAACAAAGGTAAGAACAATCTCATTTTTAAGCTGAATCAGAGATGAACTTTTTATAATTAATATCTGATAATGCAAAGGTAAAGCCTGGTCAAAAGATTGGATTGCTCTGTGGGGAGGTTGACTTCCTTTAAACAACAAAGGTAAGAACAATCTCATTTTTAAGCTGAATCAGAGATGAACTTTTTATAATTAATATCTGATAATGCAAAGGTAAAGTCAAAAGTCAAACAAAACGGGCTGAAAGCCCCAAAAGCACATAGGAGGGCGTGTCAAAACTCCCAATATAAATAAAAAAAACTCGTTGTACGTTCTT
>CAJJOL010000058.1:0-19201 GCA_905193385.1 uncultured Prevotella sp.
AGTTCTTGACTTCCTGACTTTCATTCTTTATCTTCGCACCTATTATATACTTGTAGCCATGAGCCTCAAGTTCCGCTATATTTGCATTGTTCATCAGACCAGAGTCGGCCACCACAACGAAGTTTTCCAATCCGTATTTGCTTACAAACTCGTTTATCGTCGGATGCAATAGACAAGCGGATAGCCGCCAAGGCTAACAAGCAGGCCGAGTATGATCTGAGGATTACTGTGACGTCCCTCCTTTGAGAAGCCTGTCTTGCGCAAGTCGTCCTCATAATCCGCTTCAAAGTAAAGTGTGGTGACATCATAGAATAACACACCGATATTGCCACCGAACAGTTTTGCAGTATGGCGCACGCTGATGTCCTGTACGATTTCGTGCTGATGGTCGCTAAGCTTGTCAAGATAGCGGTAGATTTTTGAGAGATCCACATCTTCGTCAAAGTGGTTTTTCAGATATTCTACCGTAGCAGCCTTGCTCGTTGGATATGCCAAACGGGCTTTCACTAGCTTGCGGAACACTTCATCGTCAATACGGTTGAAACCAATCCTGTCAAACGTGCGGTCCAATATCAAGTCGCATCCGTTGAGAAGGATATTGCTGACGTTGGACAGAACACGGCGGACTTCTTCTCGTTCACGGTCACAAGCCTCTCGTTCCTCACCATACAAATCGAGTTGGGGATGACGCCGGGATTCTTCTTTTGAAATCCATTCTTTTACTTCATTGACAAGATATTCGACCTCATCTTCATTATATGCAACACCAATTGTGGCAAGTTCTTTCATCTTGCCACCGATTTTCTCAACAACAATAACTCCGATATTGCCAGAACGATGTCTTTTCTTTCTGATAAACATAGTTAAAAAACCTTTTGCGTCACCCAAAATTAGGTGACGCAAAGATACAAAATATTGTTTATCAATCAGTTATAAAATAAGTGTTTTTTGAGTGACGAAGTCAGGAAAAAGTTAATTATATGGACAGAAAACCATATAATTGACTTTTTTACTTTTTACTCTTTTACCTTTTTACTCTTTTACCTTTTTACTCTTTTACTTCTTCAGCAGTTCATCAAAGAGCTTTGTAATGTTAGGCTCTGACGGACGCGGAGCATCTGCCTTTATAATCTTGCCCTCACGGTCGAGAAGGATGAAGCGTGGAATACCGTTGATGATATACTTCTGCATGAAGTCGCTCTTTGTGCCAAGATGCAACTGAATGCCCTTCATGTCACCCTTCTGTATGCGCTTCTCCCAAGCTGACTTGTTGCTGTCGCATGAGAGACCAACAAAGTGGATGTCCTTGCCTGCATACTGCTCCTCAAGCTTGGTCATATAAGGAAGCTCGCCACGGCACGGACCACACCATGTTGCCCAAACGTCGATATAGACGTATTTGCCCTTGAGCGATTCGAGCGAAACCTGCTTGCCGTTAATGTCAGTAGCTGTGAACGAAGGTGAGATGCAACCAGCCTTCAAGCCTTCCCATTGCTTGCACACCTTGTCAAACTTATCTACAAGTTTCGGATCGCTGACATTCTTATGAAAGTAGGCTATAAGTTCGTCTTTGCCGTCAAGACCTGAGCTTGACACAACATCATAGGCATATGCATTAGTAATGTACGACTTAACCTTGGCGTCATTGACGTTGGCATCCATATACGCCATAAACTCCTTGTTGCGGTCGCCACCCTGGAAAGCCTGACACAGTATGGCATTCATAATGAAGTCGCCATACTCGGCAAACTCAAGACAGTTGCCGTCGATGACTGTCAGCTGCTTCAGCTTGTTGGTATATAGCGCTGTCGGGGTGTACGAGTCCATCTTCTTCAGATAAGGGTGGTACGACATGTACATTGGGAACATAGCATACGACTTGAACAACAGTCGCTGCTGCTCTTTCTTTGTGAAATTGGCAGGCAGATTTGCTTTCTTCAGCAGAGCGAGGTTGGCATTGTACACGCTGTCGCTACTCTTGATGAAGTCGGCCTCTTCCTTGGCTGCTGCATTAAAGTCAAGGACAGCAAAGGGCGACTTTATAAGATAGTTGTTGATAGTAGCCGCAGCTCCAGTACAATTAAACTCACGAGCCTCAGCATTGCAATCTACTGTCAAGTCCTTGTCGGGTTCGAGATACAGATTCATGGCAAAGGCACGGCCGTAATATACTCTGACGTACTGAGCAGTAAAGTCGTTCTTGCTTAACGTAGCAACACCATTCTGAACTTCAAGCTCAGATTTCTCGCCCGAAGTACACCAATGGATTTGCAACTTCATGTCTTCTACCGGCTTGGCAATCTTGAAAGTGTAAGTTGCGGCACTCATTGACATTGCTGTAAACAAAGCCAATGCTGCGCCCAAAATTCTCTTTTTTTTCATGTTAATTATTTGTTAATTGATTTATTGTGCAAACTGTAATCCGTCAAGACAGAACCAAGACGGAGTACGCATTCTGCCGTTGTCGTCCTTGTCGGAAGAGTCAAGATAGAATGCAACCTTGTCTACGGTGCCCAGCGCCGAGAGCTGCATCTTGTTCCAATCGGTCACATAGTAGTCCCATGCTGGATGTTCGGCATTGTGGCCCTTCTTGCAAGCAAGATCGATGCTTACGCTGCCGGTTTCCTTGCCTGCGAGATAACCCTTGGCTGTGAGTGTACAGTAATCGCCATCAGTAAATTTTCTTACTCCACCCTCCACGTATGTATACCATATGCCTTTAGGGGTGCTGGGAACATTGGGGTTGGGCGCTGGCTTTTCTTCAGTACCGTACGAGTCGCCGCATGTCATGGCCAGATAGCTCCATGTAGTGTTAGCCACGAGGATATAGTCTATCTTCTTGGGCTTGTCGAGTGTGAAGAATGCATCGTCGTCGTTGACATGACACACGAGGTATACTCCGGTGTTGTTGGGGCGGGTGGTCCATACGCTATAGCGCACAGAGTCGAGCGATGTCTCGTCGCCAGCCCATGTGAACGAGCGCATGGAGCGATTACTATAGCAGAATCCGCCCTTGAGCTGATTGCCTGATTTCACAGTATTGAACTTCATTCCGGCTACAGCAAATCCGTTGTCGGGTATGACGTGCGAGAATCGTGCAGGTATCTGCAGCTCAGAGAATGTTATGTTGGTGGCATGTGGTATTACGAGATCCATGTCGTCGCTGCATGATGCCATCATTCCTGCAAAGAGGACAAGCAAACTGAATATTGTCTTTTTCATTTTCGTTTCGTTGTTTATTGTTTGTTTTTATTCAAGTCCAGGATTCTGCTCTATTAGATTCGAGTGGGCATGAATCTCGCTGTCGGGGATTGGCCAGCAATACTGGTCGGTGCTGAAGTTTACCTCAGGTTTAAGTGTATATATCCATGGTTTTCCGTCGTGCTCAAAACGCAGCGAGGCAAACCATGGGGTTTCGTTCTCCATAAACAGCGACACTACGTATTCCTTGAATATTGCGTCCATCAACTCCTGATGATTGGTGATACCTGTGATAGGCTCCATAACCGGATTGGTGTATTTGGCTCTCATCTCATTGAGCGGTGCCAAAGCTCCCGCTATGTCAGATGGATTGGTACGTGCCAGCAACTCTGCCTTCATCAGATAAAGTTCGGCATAGCGCATGGGGTATGTGGCATACATATCGTTCTTGCCGTCGTTACGGCCGCGATGGTAGAGCTTGGTCAGCACGTTCTCTCTGGTGCTTGTGTCCCATGTCTCGGGGGATCGTGCAGTTCCGAATGTCACGTCATGGCGCACGTCGTTGTCAAGCCACTCCTGAACGGTTTCTGTAAACTCATTGTTGTAGAACAGTGCGTAGGCATATGTAAACTCCGATCCTGCCATTCCAAAATAAGAATCCTTATTATCGCCCAGATAGTGCGAGAAGCAGTTCTCCTTAGAGTTCCATCCTGTCTCGTAGAGCTTTGTCAAATCGGTTTCCATCTGCCATCCTGAGTTTTCGGCGAGCAAATCGTTTACCAATGTCAATGCCTTGGCGTAATCGCCATCCCAATTGCGCACCATGAGCAACTTGGCATGCATAGCTTTTGCAAACTGACGACTCATGCGCAGAGCGCTTTTATAGACAGGAGCATTCTGTTCGGCAAACTCCAAATCTTCAAGTATGAGACGGTAGCTTTCGCCTACGCTGATACGTCCCACCATCAGGTTACTCAATTCGGATGTCTGGTCGCGATAGAGTATGCCGTAGGGTGAGTCGGCCTTGTCAAACCAGCGGCCGAAGAGCCACAGAAGCTCAAGGTTGCAATATCCACGGAAGCATCGTGCCTCGCCCAACAATGCATTCTTTTCAGCCAAGGAAGGGAATGCACCGTCGCTCAGTTTGTTGATACCGTTAACGGCTGCATTACATGCATTAATGATTTTGTACAACTGAGTCCAATATCCTTCTACCGACGACGAACTCTGCTTGTATCCCATATTGAACATCTCGTTGTTGTACGTCCAAAAACCAGCCATGCAGTGCAGATTGGAATAAAGCGAACCTCCTAAGTTGCTACCATATTTTTCATAAACACCGTATATACCGTTTACGGCATTCTTTGCTCCTGAATAATTCAGCACCGAATTGTCGGTAGTGAGCGAATGCTTCGGGGTCTCGGTAAGGAATTCATCACAGGCTGTGAGACTTAGTGCTCCAGCCAATAATAACATACCAAATATTTTTGTCTTCATAGTCGTGTTCATTATTTAATAGTTACTTTCAAACCTACGTTATATGTCTTGGCTGAAGGATAGGTGCTGTTGTCTGTACCAAATCCATACAAGCCTGCCGATGCGCTGAAGTTGCCCTGTGGGTCCATACCTGGATACTTGGTGATGGTGAAGAGGTTGGTAGCCTGAAAGGTGAGTTCTATGCCCTTGATTACTGAGCTGCGGAACCATCCCGTTGGGAACTTGTACGAAAGGTTCAGAGCACTCAGACGCATGTAAGAGGCATCATGCAACCAACGATTGGTGAATACGCTGTTCTGCCCCATACCATAGTGGGTCACCACTGGGTAGGTGGCAGTATTGTCGCCTATCATTGTATAGCTATCCCTCACGATGTTCAAGGCATTATATACGTTGGTTCCACCAAAGGTATTAGCCTCCTTTGCCCAATAGCGCTTGCCACCGATAGAATATGTAAAGGTGAGATTGCACATCAAGCCTTTCCAATACAATGTTGTACCGAAGCCTCCAAACACATCGGGAATGGCATCGCCGATATAGGTGCGGTCACCGTCGGCTGTAATCTTGCCATCGCCGTCAAGGTCAACTACATAAACGTCACCTGCGTCTTCGGTGAACGAAGTGACACGATAGTTGGCTGGCTTGCCGGTGGCTACGTTGATAGGCTTGACAGCCCAAACCTCCTCAGCATTCTCAAACAAACGGCCAGCATCTACATATCCGTAGAAACGACCCAGTTTGCCACCTTCTTCTATCTTGTAATTGGCATATGCTGTACCACCAAGATATTTGTCAACACCGTTAAGCTTCTCCAGAATGCCTCGGTTGTGAGCAGCATTGAAGTTGATCTGCCATGTCAGATTGCGTGCCTTGATGATGTCGGCTGTAATGTCAAACTCGACACCGGTATTACTTATGGCTCCGATATTCTGGTCAGCTGAAGAGAAGCCTGACGACAATGGCACGGGGCGGTTGGTAATCAAATTGTCAACATACTTGCGATACCATCCGAACGATCCGCGGATACGGTCGTCGAGGAATCCATAGTCGATACCTATATCGGTCTGTGTCTGCGACTCCCACTGCAGGGTGTTGTTGCCCAATGAAGAGGGGTAAGTGCCTGGCTGATTGTTGTACATATTCGAGCCGATGTAGCTGGCAAAGTCATAATAGCCCAAGTTCTGCGAACCCGTCAAGCCATACGATGCTCTGAGCTTCAGATAGCTGACTACATTCTTCAACGGCTTCATAAATTCTTCTTCTGTCATAATCCAACCAGCTGCTACAGACGGGAAGTATCCCCAACGGTTGTCTTTACCAAAACGTGAAGATCCGTCGGCGCGGAATGTACCGGTAAGCAGGTATCGGTTGTCATATTTGTACTGAGCACGGGCAAATACAGACACCAACGAACAGGCAGTCTTGTTGCTGTTCATACTGGTTCGGTTGGCAGCACTGCCGAGGTTGGTCAGGATATCATCATCAGGATAGTCGGTGCCACCTGCCGACATATAGTCGCTAGAGACATGCTCTACCGAATGTCCCAACATGGCCTGCACGTCGTGCTTGCGCATAGTCTTGTAGAATGTCAGCAAGTTGTCCCATACCATAGTATAGTTTTGCGCATCACGCTGTGAGCCTGAGTTGTTGGCACCATCGTACGAACGACGTGAGAACGACTCCGACTTGACATTGCCATACTGAGCATTCAATGTTGTACGGAACTTCAAGAACTTGAAGATATTGTACTCAAGAAATGCCGAAGCATTGATGTTTCTTGAAGTGCTGTGATTCAAGTCCATCCATTCTATAAGCGGATTCTTTGTATAATAGTCAATTGTATTGATGCTGCCGTCTTCATTATATGCTGGATAGTCAGGACGCATATTTATCAATGTAGAAATCATATTGTCCTTGTTGTTGGCTGTACGTGAAGAGGCATCCATGTTCATACCAAACTTCAGCTTGTCAGAAGCCATTGACTCAAAGTTGAAGCGTCCACCAAAGTTGCGTGAGTTACTACCCTTGACAATACCATCTTGGTCCTTATAGCTGATAGAAGCATAGTAAGAAGTCTTGGGCGAACCACCACGTATAGAGACGTTATAGTTCTGAACAGCAGCATTCTGAGTCATCATGTCCCAATAGTTGTCATGTCCGTCATAATAAGCATTGGGCAACCATATGTCTGCAATGTCGCTTATGTCCCACTGGCTGGTGTTGATCTGCTTGAACTTGTCAAGGTCCATATATTTCCTGTTGAAATATGTCAAACCTCCATATCTATAAGCCTCCAACAAGTTGGCCTTCTGCGAGAAAGCCCTATACTCTTCTGAATTGAGAGTCTTCAGATTGTTTGAATTCAGCGACTGCCAACCATAACGAGCATTAAACTCAATGGTAGGCTTCATACCTTCGGCACCTGTCTTAGTGGTTACGATAACAACACCGTTAGCGGCACGAGAACCATAAATAGCTGTAGCAGAAGCATCTTTCAAGATGTCGATACTCTGTACGTCATTAAGGTCAAGATTGTACAATGTATTGCTTACGTCGCCAGAAATACTGGTAGAATACTGAGGCACACCGTCAATCACCCACAAAGGTTGTCCATCACCAGAAAGAGAAGACTGTCCACGAATAACCAAAGAAATAGGTGAAGTAGGAGAAGCATTAGAAATCATAACGTTAACGCCAGCTGCCTTACCTTGAATCATACTGGCAATATTGGATGTCATTGGAGCATTCTCCACGTCCTTTTCCGAAAGACGTGCCACCGAACCAGTCAAGTCCTTAGCCTTGGCAGTGCCATAACCTATAACAACCACTTCGTCAATCAACTTCTTGTCATCATCCAAGATGATAGAAACATTATTAATATCCTTGCGACAGTTTACATAATAAGTAGTAGTGTTCATTCCAAGATAAGAGAACAACAATGTCTCGCCATTTCCCTTATCAAGATTTATAGAAAAGTTACCATTGTTGTCTGTAACGGTTCCTACACCTTTCTTACCCTGCAATGCTACAGTTGCAGCAGGAATAGGCTCACCTTGAGCATCAAACACCTTACCTGAAATTCTTACTTTTCCAGAATTGGGGGATGTGGAAATCTTTACGGAAATTATTCCATTGCTTATAGTATAACTGATAGGAAGTCCGACAAGAACCTGATTTAAGGCTTCGTTAACGGTGTTAGCCTTAACCTTAGCGTTCACCTTGTAAGAAGCAAGATCATCGTATGAGAAAACAATCTTCGATTTAAACCTCTCTTCCAGCTCTTTCAAAACCTTGGTCAGAGGTTTTGACTTAATCACCTGTTCATACTTCACACTATTAGTCTGCGCAACAGCATTATTGCCGTTGTATCCAGACAACATCAATGCTAAGCATGCCGAAAATAGAATCTTCTTTTCTCTCATAGTAGCAGATTTTGTATAATTAATAAATGGATAATACTCACTTATTGTTTTCACAATATGCCACTATGACGTGCTAAAGAATAAATAGGGTACCTAATTGAAAGATTTTTTTGCAAAAATCTTTCAATTATTCTATCACAATCGCATTGTTATGCAGTTTTACGTTAATATCAGAGGTAAGATTGAGCAAATGCAAGGCTTCGTCCAAGCTGTCGTTCATGCTACACATAAAATGATAGTGCTTGTCGAGAAGCTGTTTGTCACGACATACAACGTTGACATTATACACCTTGCCAAGTTGCTGCAATATGGTGCGCAATGAGGCATTGTCAAAATACAATATGCCTTCCCTCCAACTGGTGAAATCCTTTGGATTGACTTCTTGCACTTTTACAGAGCCTTCAGCCAAGTAAGCATCCTGATTGGGAGCAATCCTTACCTTCTCGCTGTCCATTGCCACTTCGACAGAACCTTTCACAAGAGTGACGTGTACATCCTCCGTATCATAACAACGCAGATTGAACTCTGTTCCCAAAACTTTGGTCTGAACAGTCTTGGTCTTTATTATAAAAGGTAGAGAGGCATTACGGCGTACTTTAAAATATCCCTCGCCATAGAATTGAATATTGCGATTGGCTGTGCCGAAGTTTTCCTTATACTTCAATATGCTATTGGCATTCATACATACTGTAGTTCCATCGGGCAGAGTCACATCTTTCTGCTCTTTAGCCACAACAGTTATGGTACGCGCAGGGAGCAATGATATATTCTTTATCTTGTCCAACAGCGACGGACTCTCAACTTTGTGTATCTCTACCGACTCATTGGTTTGGGCTACCGGCTGATTGTATGACGAACGATTGTCGTACATAAGCACTAATGCTACAACTACTATTGCTGCACAAGCAGCTGCATAGCGTAAGAAAGGTACAAGCCTTATCTTCTTAGGCTGCCGACAGAATTGCTTCCATGCCTTATCTGCATCAGGAGCCTTGCCCATCTCTCGGTTGACAGCCTCATCGAGGTCCAGAATATCGCGCATGGCTTCCCTACCCTCCTCGCTGTCAAGAAGAGTTTGAAGATGCTCATCAACATGTTGCGTATCGTCAAGAGCATCTAATATTTTCAGTATATCGTCTTGTTTTTCTTTCATTAGTTTATATTTAGTATTTATAAAACGTACTACATCCGAAATACGACACCTCTATTGGGTTAATAATAAGTTAGAATAAGTTAAGTTTAGTAAAACTTGTGCGTTCGAAACTTCTGCCTCATATAGCTAAGGGCTTGCATAATGTGCTTCTTGACAGCGCTCTCGCTGATTTGCAATTCCACAGCCACTTCACGATATTTCTTGCGTTCGACATAACAAAGCTTCAATATCTGCCGTGTTCGCGGAGTCAGCTCGTCGAGACTTCCCATAATTGCCTGTATCTTATCCTCGCGCACGTCCCAATAGTCGGGATTATGTATCGTTTGTTCGGTAGCCTGAACACTTGCCTGCACATAATGACTCCTCACATTCTGCTTGCGTATGTAGTCCAGACAGACATTCCTGACCGACATCATCAAATAAGCCGAAATATTTTCAATCTTCTCCTGCTGTGTTCTTCGCCAAACCAGTTCGAAAGCATCGGCTACGACATCCTTGCTTGCTTCGTCATCGTGCAAGATGCGCAAAGCAAGAAAATATGCCTGGGAGTACTTCTCCTTAAAGAAAGCTTCAAAACCAGTTTTATTCATCTATCTTTTCTTCATACATTCCATTATGCTCTTAAAAGGCGGAGGAATCGGACGGTTTGGAGCCGTCAAAGGTATACATTTCTTTGATTATCTCCAAATATTACACATAATTATTTCAATATGGAGTATTACAAAAAGAAAGAGGAGTCATGAATGCCACGAATCATTCACGAATTTCTTTGGAACGAACATTCATGGATAATTCATTAAAATTCGTGACTTTAAACAAAAGGATACTGGTGACAAATATAGTATAAGCAGTAAAAAAGTGTTACAAACGAAAAATCGATTCTAGAGATTGGAGAGGTCGTTTCTTATGTTTTTTGCTGCATCCTACACCACCCTATTCTCCATTTAAGGCTTCTTTGTATTGCAAATGGAGTACAGTTGGAGTTTAAAAGGAGTACAGTTGCAATGCAAATGGAGTACAGTTGGAGTGCAAAAGGACTACATTTTAAAATAAAGGGAGGTATTTTACGTGATGAAATTTCTTTGGTTTCGACAAAGAAGCACATAACTCACTGATTATAAATAAAATAACCGAAAGTACTCAAAACTCACGAATTTCGAGCCAAAGAATTCGTTGTGCGTTCAGCAAGCAGTTTTGAGCGGTTAAAAATACAAATATTGTGTCAACCAGGTTGAAAAATAAGAGTTGAGAATTGAGAGTTGAGAGTTATGATATGCTTGTTATTTATGCTTTAACAGAAAACTAAAAGCTTTAAATGTAATCATAACTCTCAATTTTCAATTCTCAACTCTCAACTAAAGAAAATCCCTTACTCTTTCTCAATACTGTCGAGCAGTCGTCCGGAAAGCGAGATGGTATTGCCGTCCATCTTGGCAAGACGCGAGCGGATGAAGGTAGAGAGCTTCTGCTTCATAGCCTGGTCTTTAGGCTCAATGAGGCGTGTGAGATTAAGTATGAGCAACGTGCGGTCGCGAGGATTCAGATTGTCATACTCGCGGTCGCAGTTGTTGAGGAAGGTATTGTCGTCATCAGCTACGCGACTCTCTATGAGGCGGAACATCGGCGCATACTCATACTTCTGGTCGAGATGCATGGCAAGCATCTCGCTCTTAAGCTTCTGATAGTCGGCCTCCACGTACTTCTTCTCGCGCATCTGATAGCCCGAGAAGTAGGTAGTGAGAGCGTTGTGATACAGATTCTGTATGCGTGTGTATATAGCCTCCTGCACCTTCTTGTCGAAGCGGTCGTGATTTGCCACCATGAAGCGGGCACGGTCGTTGTCTAGATTGAGAGTGTAGCGTGTGAAGAGGAAGGCGTTGTCGGCGCTGAGTCGCTTCTTGTCGGAGAGGCTGTTGAAGTAGTCGTCAATCACCTTGAAGCCCTCTGCCTCCTTACGCTGCTCCATAAGATAGAGCGCATAGTTGTTGATGAGGTCGGGGGTGCGCTTGCCCTCGGCATACAACTGCTTCATACGCTCAGGAGAATGGTCGGGATTGAGCCCCGACTCTATCTTGGCTATGAAATCGTCGGGAGGCATCGAGCCGCTTGCAGTCATGAGCTGCTTGCCTTGAGCGTCTATCACATAATATGTAGGATAAGCCTTTACTCCATATTTCTTTGCCAACTCAACGCCTTCCTTCTCGGCGTTGAGTTTCAAGCACACGAAACGTGCATTCATAAAGTCGCCTACACTCTTCTGTGGGAACACCTCGCGCGACATTCGCTTGCATGGTCCGCACCAGTCGGTATAGAAGTCGATGAATACGTGCTTCTTCTCTTTCTTGGCTGCCTGCAGCGCTTCGTCGAACGATATGTGGCGGAAGTCGGTCTGTGCTGCGGCAGGCAATGTGCAAAGCCCGATGAGCAGGCTTGCCATTAGTTTTGCTGTTTTCATATTCTGTTATAGATTCTTGTTTGTATGGTTTAGTCAGAGCAGTTGCGATATTCCACCTTCACCACCTTCAGGTTGGTCTTCCAAGGATAGTTCTTTGTGGCATACTCCTTCTCGTTAATCTTAAGTTCGTTGGGGCTGTCCTCCATTTCGTATTTGTATACGATGCCCTTCTCTGCGTCCGACCATGTGGCTACGATGATGTCGTCGGGATTGTCGTCGGAGTGGACATCGAACGCCATGTAGGTAATCTCGCCATCGAAGGTCTTGAGCTTCTGTGCCTTATTCGAGTTGTAGTTGTAAGCCCAGAGGTCTTTACCTACCGAGTAGAGTATCACGTACTGATTAGAGTAGAAGGCATAGTGGCTTGCCTTGGTGAAGTCGGTGGCTACGCTGAGGTCGATGTTCTTGGATGTCATCTTCACGAATTGATAGGCACTGGCGGCACGGAATATGTATACATAGTACTTGCCGTCGGCATCGTTCATCAGTGCATACGAGGCTCCGTTGTTACCCTTGCCGTTCTCGCCGTATACGAGGTCGCGCACGGGGGTATACTCGGTCTGGTCAAGCCAGAAGGCACCCTGTCCATTCTCCGGAGCATCAGCCAGATTGGTGTTGGCACTGTAGGTGTTGGCAAGTTTTACAAACTTGTGGTTGGTGCGGTCGAATAAGTACACTGTACTTGTATAGCTCGAGTTGTCGGGATAGAATCCGTAAGGCGCAAGCTCTACCAGTTTGTCATCGCCCTGCACATAGCAGTTGGCGGGGTTGCCATAGCTCTCGCCCTGATAGAGCGAACCGAAGAACATGGCTTGGTCGGTCAGGACATAGCGCGAAGTGCGCGAGCGCATAGTGTTGCCAGAGCCATAGGCGTGGGGCCATATGTCGAGCACCTTCAGCGGCTTCTTTATAGTGCTGATGGTGGGCCATGCCATTTCGTTGAAGTCGGTTTCGGCAAATGCTATCTTCGACTCGGACGAGGAGTGTGTGAGCGGATAGGATCCGTCTTCGGTTACGGCATATAGGTGCTCCAAGTCGGCCTTCGATGCTCCCATTCCTGAACATCCTGTGAAGAAGAGGTTCTTGGCGTGCTTGATGCCACGGGTATTTTCGAACATGTCGGCTATGACGGTGGTGTCGCGCTCCTCAAGCATGCTGACAAAGTCGATGCCTACGGTGCCGTCGGCCTTGTCGCCATACAGATAGAATCCACGTACGTAAGGGCTGATTACCTTAAGCAGGCAGTTCTTCTCGTAGATGAGCTTTGTTGCCTTGTCGGTGGCACGGAAGTAGATGCTATAAGTGCCAGGACGAATATTCGTGAGAGGATAAGACAGGTCTTTCTCGTTGCTTATAACCGTGTGAGAGTGCTGCGTACCACCAATGTCCTTAGCACACAGATACCACATATAGTCGAAGCTGTTCAGGTCGTCGCCCGAGAGTGTACCGATCACCTTGACAGGTATCTCAAGGTTCTCTACGTCAGCCACCTTGTAGTAGCTGTCTTCAATGCCTTCTATCTTGGCCTCATTAACATCGCTCATGTTGTTGTTGCCCTCATCGTCGACACACGACGTGAAAGCCAGCAAACCAAGCATGTATAGTAAACAATATTTCTTTTTCATATTATTTGTCATTTTCATGTTTCTTTAGATAATCTTCTGGTTTGGTGAACGCTGTCCATGCATCCTTACCATACTTGCCGCTCTGCACAGCCATCACCCACATCATGGTGCCGTCCTTGTCGATGACGGGGTCCTTGGCACGGGCGCGGCGCACCAGTTCCTCAGCTACCTGCTGACCGATGGCTGTGGCACGTGCCGATGGCATCTTCTCGCGTGTATAGTCGAAGATTGTTGTACCCGAAATCTCCATCATATACTTGTACTTGACATCGGAGAACTTACCAAACAATCCACCTCCAGCATCAGAACCCATCCATCCTTCGGGCTGGATAAGAACATCGTCGACAAACATGTTGTGGAAGCGTGCGTTAGGATTGTAGTTGAACTCTACCTTAGGTTGTGAAGCATCGTAAGGTCCGGGATAGTCCAGATAATTCTCGAACATAGTGTGGAAATATTCGTTAGGGATAATCTGGAGCTGGAACTTGAGTGTATCGTTGCTCAAGCGCTCGGTGCGATGGAACGTAACGTCAACGAATGTACTTGTCTCGCCAGCCTTGATGGTATACTCAGGCTTCAGCGGCTCATACTCTACACCCTCCTGAAGGTCGGTACTGTCCTTGGTTACTATCACCTGGAAGGCACGGTCGAAATCCTTTGCAGTTCCTGTTGCCGAAATCTTGACGGCAATGGTGGTATCATTGGAAAGAATATTGCCGAATGTCACCTCCGAATAGTTCCAGTGTGCCCAAAGGTCGGGATCTATCCACGATGCACCACGACGCACATCGAAATACAGACAGTCCTTGCCCTCGTAGTCCATCAGCTCCTTTTCGCAACCGGTGAGAGAGAAGAGAGCCATGGCAAGCATAAGTATTGAATATATCTTCTTCTTCATTGTTTGTCCTCCTTATTTAGAAACTAAGCGTTTGTTGGCCTCAACCTCAGGCAATGGCCATACGTATTTGTTAACATCCATCTTGTACTGACCCTCAAGCGGCTTGTCCTCAGGATTCCAGTAAGAACCTTCCTGTCCGAACTCTGTGCCCGACATCATCTGCTTCATAGCCTTGCGCTTGTAGAAGAAGAACATCTGGCCCTCACCTATCTCCTCACGCATAAACTCGCGATAGATATAGTCCTGGACAGCATCGTCGCCCTGACCGTCCTTGAGTTCGAGCTTGACACAGTTGCGTGCAGTACGGATATCATTGATGTATCCCAATGCTTCCTCATTGGTCTTGGCACATTCGGCTGCAATGAGGTATACCTCGCTGAGACGTATGAGCGGAATCATATATCGGAACGACGAAGCCTGCACATCCTTATACTTATTGAAGCACAGAATGTCTTCCTTCTTGTCTTCCTCGCCTTCCTTGTCACTCTTCACCTTGATGGTCTCTACCGACCACTGGTTGTTGCGACGAAGGTCACCGAAGTCGTCATAGAAGTAAGTAAGCTTAGAGAAGAGGTTGCCGTCTTCCATCGACGAGCCCTTGAATACAAGCATGTTGTTGACCTCACCCTTCGAACTGAACATTCCGTCGTATAGGGTCTTGCGGCTCTGATTGTAGAGCGAGAATATCACTTCTGACGAGAATACAAGATCGGGATTGCTTGTACTGGTCACAGCGTTCTTCTTTGTCCATGGGAATACGCCCTCCTCCTTATTGAGCTTGATGATAGAAGTAGCCTCGTTGTAAGCATTCTCCTTGTCGCCAAGCCACAGATAGAGGCGAGCCTTAAGTGCCTTTACAGCATAGTAGTTGAAGCGGAAGTTGCGATAGCGGAATGCTGTCTTGTCGTTAGGATCGTCAGAGTCGCCGTTCATCACACCATCCTTGCGTATACGGTCGTCCTTAAGCAACTCCTCTGCTTCGTTTAGGTCGCGCATAATCTTCGCTGCCACGTCCTTGGCAGAAAGCAACGGCTGTATCTCTTTCGACGTTGTCTCCTGATAAGGCATCACAATGGTATTCTCAGTTTCTGCCGAATATATCGGACCATAGAGACGCAGCAGGTCGAAATGGAAGAAAGCACGCAAAGCCAACGCCTCGCCCTTGACATACGGACGATAGAGCTTGGAGAGCTTGGAATCGGAGTCGTCACAGTGGCTGAGCAAAGTGTTGATGTTGGCAATGAACAGATAGAGCGATGTCCATACCGAATTGGACGTACTCTTGAAGCCTGCCTGGTCGTACTTGAATGCGGCTGAATTGTAGAATGAATGGTTGGTGTTGGCCTCAACATTATAATATTGTGCCATGACATCAAGCATACCCATGGAGAGTGTAGAGCCGTATAGCTCATTCATCTTCGAATAGACGCCGTTGAGTGCCGACATGTAGCCCTCATCGTTTTCAAACAGCAATCCTTCCATGATTGAGTCTTCGGTGTCTACTTGCAACCAGTCGTTGCACGATGTTGTTGTAGCGCATATGGCAAGCGACAAAAGACCGAGTTTTACTATCTTAAAAATTTTCATAGTTGTCTGAATTAGAGATTAGAAACGAAGTCCGATGGAAGCCGAAACGCTTCTTGAGAACGGATAGTCAAGACCGCGCTCTTCCTTGATGGTAGAGAGACGGAATATGTTGTTGGTGTACAAGCGGCAGTAGAACGATGACAGACCTACAATCTTGAGCCACTGCGATGTGGTGTCCTCATAGCCAAGCGAGATGCTGGTACACTGTAGCGTGTTCTCTGTAGCGATGAAGCGGGTTGACATGTTGGTTGTCGAGGTGTCGTTGATGCGCTTGAACTTAGCACGGTCGCCCGGCTTCTGCCAACGGTCATGCAAAGCACGGCGGTCCTGATTATACTTTATAGCTTCGTCGCTGATGTTCTCTACCTTTGACAGCAGTGTGCTGAGCGTTGTCTGTCCGCCTATGCGATACTGGAAGTTCATGCCCAATGAGAATCCCTTCCAACGTACTGTTGTGCCGAAGTTGCCCTGTGCATCAGGTGTTGTATCGCCAACCTTCACTTCCTGATTGGAATCCCACTTGTACGAATACGAACCGTCCTTGTAGAGGAATATCTCATTACCGCTCATCGGGTCGATACCAAGTGAGCGTACTGCCCATAATGCTGTGGTGCTGGCTCCGTCGTAGTAGCGTATGAGCGACTGCGAGGCACGGCCGTCAGCATTGAGCTTCTCAAGTGTGTTGCCGATGTTGTAGTACTTGGTTGTGGTGTGCAGCATATTGGCTGTCAAACGCCATATGAAATCCTTGCGCTTGATGACATCAAGACCAACGGTTATGGTGAAGCTACGGTTGTCGGTTGCACCGATGTTCATAGGTATAGACGATACACCTGTAGATGTAGGCTGATCTACCAAGATGAGTTCAGGGTCGGACTTGCGGATATTGTAGTCGAGAGTGAGCGACAGGCGATTGTTGAACATAAGTGCGTTCAAACCGAAGTTGTGTGTCTGCGTGCGCTTCCACTTCAGGTCATTGTTGCCCCACTTCGAAACCATAGCTGCAAGACCAAACGGGTTGGGATAACTGGTGTAGTAATTGTAAACATTGTTGGCAAGCTTGGCATCAACGTTCTGATTGCCTGGATTACCGAATGTATAACGCACCTTGAGGTTGCTCACATACTTGTTGCGCTTGAAGAAGTGCTCGTTATGGATATTCCATGCCACACCTACCGAGTAGGTGGTTGAGAACGGATTGTTGATACCATATACCGAAGCACCGTCTGTACGTACATTGAAGTCGAGCAGATAGCGCATGTCGTAAGCATAATTGCCGTTGAAATAGAAGCTGGCTGAACGTGTCTTGGTAATTGATGACGACGGACGGCTGTTCTCGGCATAGCCATTAGAGAAGTTCGGATTCCAGAACTTGTCGCTGATATAGCCACGTGTAGTGTTGGATGCGCTTGTAGCGTTGCGCTCTGACAGCTGTGCACCGCCTACGAGGTTGTAGGTGTGACGTCCGGTCATACCGCCATAGCTTGCAATAAAGCTGCCGTCCCAACTTGTATTGTTGTTGTCGGAGCGTGTGTAGTTGCCACGGTTCACCTCCTCTGTTGCTGCAAACGAGGTGTCGTAAGGCGAGCGGAACACTTCAGATTTGCCACGCGATGTGGTAAATCCTAAACGTGCATTAAGACGCAGAGCTGGTATAGGACGATACTCTACGTTGAAGTTGTTGTTGAACTGGAGTTCGTCGCCACGGTTGAAGCTCTTCTGCTGATAGTTCCACAACGGATTATATACATACTGCGTACCGTTGATGGTCTCGTAGCTTTCGAGCACCTTATATACTTCGCCGTCGGCATCACGCTTAGAATAATAAGGGTTGGCCTGTGCAAACTGGCTGAACGACACGACATTGTTGTCGGTCTTGGTATAGTAAATATTTGTCTGGTTGCTGAAGTTGAATTTGTCGATACGATAAGAAAGGTCTACAGAGCCATCGATGTTCTGGCGGTCAGAATTCTTCATCACACCACCATTGTCACGATAGCGCATAGTCAGACCATAACGGAAGGCAGAATCACCGCCCTCGGCATTGAAGCTATGGTCGTGAGAGAATCCTGTGCGCAGCGGCTCACTCATCCAGTAGGAATCGAGTCCTGCCACTACATTCTTGTATCTATTATAATATGTAGCACGGTTAAGGTCATCAAGTATCTCACCGTTCTCGTCAAGACTACCATAATAGCCAGAGAGTTTCTCAAACTGCAACTTCTCGCTGGCATTCATAAGATTGTAATCGCTCAGGTCGGCCCAGCTCACATTGTAGCTACCGTTGTAAGTGAAACGCAGCTTGCCTGCCTCCGGCTTCTTTGTCTCTACTACTACAACGCCGTTGGCTGCCTTCGAACCGTAGATGGCTGTAGACGCAGCATCCTTAAGAATGGTGATGCTCTCAACACGGTCCATACTCATATCGGAGATGCGCTGGAGTGTGGTCTCGAAACCATCAAGAATGAAGAGCGGCTGGTCCGGATCGTTGCCGTACTTATCTGAAAGACCATTAATACTTGTAGTACCGTTGATGTTGATGTTCAACTTAGCATTAGGGTCAGAACCTGCGAGATTGTTCTCCATGATGACAAACGAAGGATCGAGTGCTGAAAGACTCTGCAGCACGTTCTGGTTGCCTATAGCCTTGAGTTCTTCCTTGCGATAGGATGCTGCCGAACCGGTGAAGCTCTCCTTCTTGCGCGAATAGATACCCGTAATCACTGTCTCGCCGATAGCATTGGCATCGGCCTGAAGACGTATGACATTCTTCTTGCCGGTAGACATGCGCATCTTCTGCTGCTTCATTCCCACATACGTGAACGTAAGTGTGGTTTCGCCCGCAGGCAACATGACGCGGAATTCACCAGTCTGGTCAGTCAATGTCAAGGTCTTGCCGTGCTTGTCCTTAACGCTAACGCCAAGTAGCGGCTGGTCCTCATCGTCTATTACAACGCCTCGATACATCTGCCCCTTAGCTGTGGTGGCAGATTGAGGCGTACCATTAACATTTTGGGCTTGCGCATTTACCCCCCATTTGGAATAAGGAAGCTATGGCACATCCCAAAACAAGATTGCGCATACCTACAGATTCAAGAATCCTACCGCAGGATACGCCCAAAGTGTTTGTATTCATGTGTTCAACCATATTAAGTAATTATGTTTCAAAATGTCAACTTAAGCACGTAATACTATTGTTTTAGCAAGTTTTTGTCAAAAAGTCGTTTACAATAGTTACCGATTGCAAAGATACAAAAACATTATAAATAACAAAAGAAATGCTAAAAAAATCTATATAAATTTATTATTTAAGTAAGTGATCTAAATTATTTATATATATATCAGTACTAATATGGTTATTTT
>CAJJOL010000059.1:0-17714 GCA_905193385.1 uncultured Prevotella sp.
TCCTCAAATATAAAGTATATTGATAATCAGTTAGTTACTGTTATCAAGATACAAATGATATGCAAATGTAAGTATAAAACCATATAGAAAAAGTACAAATGGACATTACTTTGTATGATAACATCCTTTTCTACAGATTAAGGGTTAACACAATGTTATACTACTGATATTCAGCATATTGAAGCTGTTCTTCCTTGCATTCAACAAAGAGTGTTAAATTATATTAAATCCTACAGGGCAATTATGATTCGTGCAAAGATAATATTTTGCAGTCAAAGGAAGAAAGACTTCTTGAACCACTTCTATGGTTCTATACTTCTGTTTCTGACGTAAGCTGACCCGTACGGTTTTCGGGTTTTAGACGGACATATATACAGTTTACTTTAGGTTAGCATATATATAAGAGCTAACCAAGGTAAACTAAAGTGTTTTTGTCCTGTAGATACTGCACTTTGTGGACTCTTTTCTCCTTTGACTGCAAAAACCTCTTATAGCCTTATCTCCACCTATAACGTCACTTCACACTGCTGTACCATGCAGTCTGCCATGTACCACCCCATCGGGCTTTGATAAGAATTGTGTTGCAAAGGTACCTGTCATGGCGTTCATCCTGCAAGGTCGGTGCCTGTGGTTTGTCCGTGAAATCTCCACGCTCTGATTGTGGCAGAGGTAGTATTTGACGGCAAAACCTTGCATTGATGAGCCATAACACCTTTTGGGGCAACATAATTCTTTAATCAATCCCGATGGTAGTTGGTTCTACATAAGGGAAGAAAATAAAAATTTTATCTTATGGCTAACATTTGCGACACTCAGTACAAGGTGACAGGCTCACGCAAAGCCGTGGCAGACCTTTGGAACACACTCCAAGAGTTGGAGGTGAACAGTAATAATGTGTATCTGTATCTCTTGGCAGAACACTATGGCATTGACTACGAGAAGAAAGGCATCTCGGTGAGAGGACACATCTATTGGGCAGAGTATGAGGAGAACGTGGAAGACGATTATGCCCTCTTGTCCTTTGACACCGAAAGTGCTTGGTCTTCATGCGACTTGTTCTTTGAGGAGGTGAACAAGGCACTTGGCGATGAACTTTCAATCAGTTGGCGAGAGGTTGAGCCAGGTTGCGACATCTTCTATACGCACGATGAGAACGACTTCTTCCCCGAAGAGTGCTACGTCACTGCATACGGAGAACTCTTTGAGGATTGTGAGGGTGCTTACTCCACCTTTGGTGATGCTATCAAGTTGTGGTGTGAGAAGACTGGTGTCTCACAGGACGGAAGAAGCGAACAGAAGATGATTGACTTCATCAATGAATACGAGTATGAGGCAGAGGACACGAATTTCTGCATCAATCCAATCACATTCGGCTAACAAGGAGGAACGGATATGGCAACGATAGACATGGAGCAGTTGGACGGCGTTGTAGGGTGTTTCTGCACCTTGCTTTATCCCCGAAGAGGTCAGACAGAGGGAACGATTGTCGAGGACTTGGGTTGTGAGGTCATTGTCCAGCTCATCAACGGCAAGGAAGTGACGGAGTACAAGGATGATGTTGTCATCTGTGAATAATCAGGAGAGAGTCTGTTGGCTATGTGGCTTGCAGACTCTTTCTTCCTTTGACTGCAAAAACTCTTTTAGGACAATCCTCCAATGAGGTTATGGCTGTTGTAACTGAAATACCTTGGGAGCAAGTTGTGCGGTTTGCTCACTTGCTCCAGTCCTGTTATAGAAGCGATGCTTCGACACCTGTATAGCGATACGTCGCCAAAGTCCCTTCGCCGTTTTAAGCGTCTCTGTACCTTGTTATAGGAATGGTCATTTCGCCTTTTGGTTTTACTCGTCTGTCTTTTGCGACTCTTCCTTGTCGGACACAGAACTTGGTCTTAGCATGATGACAGTGCTATCGCCAATCCTCTGATGTCTGTCCTCTTTTGGCTTGATGCCTCTATTGCTAAGCTGACCCTTAGGCTTGTCGTTCATCGTGCATCAGTGTTCATGCTCCTCACTCTTCTGATGATACAGCTGTAAGGTCGGATTTCCCGCTTCGTTTCTCCAGGCATACAGCCATAGCAGTGCCCCTGTCTGTTGCATACGGATTGCCTCCTTGCTTACAACCTTTGTTCCATTGTTTGGCCCCGTCTTTTTCTGAATTGAGCTATTTGAAAGCCACTTATTTTTACCATGCAAAGGTAGCGTGATGCTGCGAAGGACTTCCTCCTTCTTGTGTGGCCGCTATCGCTGTGACCAATAAAATAGTGCGTAATCTTCCTTTTTCTCCCTTACCGCCAACGACAAAAAGAGTATTGCGAACGATTTTCATGGTGCTTCCCACATGGTGCCACATCCCTGCTTTTGAATGCATGTAAAAATTAAGTTTCACTTTTAAATTCAATTCAAAATGAAAAAGATCGAGAACAACTTCACAGTTTCAGGTTTCGTAGGTAAGGATGCAGAAATCCGTCAGTTCGCAAACGCCAGCGTAGCACGCTTCTCATTGGCAGTAGGCCGTCAGGAGAAGAACGGCGAGGAAACCAACCGCGTATCGGCTTTCATGAATATGGAGGCATGGCGCAAGAACGAGCACACCGAATCATTCGACAAGCTCACCAAGGGCACGTTGCTCACCGTCGAGGGTTTCTTCAAGCCAGAGGAGTGGACAGACAAGGATGGCGTGAAGCACTCCAGAATCATCATGGTTGCAACCAAGTTCTACGAGTGTCCCGACAAGGAGGAGACTCCTGCGGAAGAGCCGGCCAAGCCAGCAACCAAGAAAGGCAAGAAATAGCCTTTCCTCTCCATAACAAGGCGACCTTCGGGTCGCTTTTGTTTTGCTCAGGGACATCAATCTGCTGTTATAGCGTGTGATAATCTTCTCTAATAACAACCATGTGCATTTATTAACCATAACGGCAACGCCGTCTTCCTTTATTCTAACCACTTCGTCCCTCACCATTTGCGAAACGTCACCAAGATGGTTGGCATACAGATATTCCCGGCTGATGGCGACAAAGTCGCTATTAGCCAAGAAAGACAGTATGCCAAGGTCTGAACGCGAGAGGACTGCCATCTATGCCACAAGATGCCGAAGCCGAGGCTTCTGATAATTGTGTCCTTTACTGGCTATCCACTCGCCTTGATATTCAGACCGTCAATCTTGCGACAGCTTCACTACCCACCCACACCTGCTTTACTATTCTTCTTCTCTTTGACTGCAAAATATTTTCTGTTATAAGCGGTGGTTTCGTCCAAGTGCGTTGTATCGCTTCGCCCCACACCTTCAGAACGGCATTACTGTACGGACACCGCACGAATCCCATGTGACAGGCAGCCAACAATGTCACTATCAGAAACTGACACTTCTGATAACTGCCTTTATTGCTGTCTGGCTGTCCCATTATCGGGCTTCGGCAATGTCCGTGTAATGCCATTCTGCCCACCCATACCACCTTTACCACTAATCAACTGTTTTACAATTTCTCTTCTGCTATACAAGAGGCAGTTCTTGTCCACTCAGGCATATTGAATGTGGCAGACATGTCTGCTACGTCCAATCTGCCTCAGTGTCCTGCGGCAAGGACAAGGCACATTTGTCATGCTGACAGGAGTGCCCGATTTGTCCGTTGCGCAACTGTCTCTTCTTGCCTGATATACGTTACTATCTACTTCTAAATTATACTGCTTTGCCCCACGCCTTTGCGAAGCGTTACATGGTCTGTCGTCATACAGACATCCTTGGCTGATGGCAACACGTTGCTATTAGCCAAAGCTGACAGTATGCCGAAGTACCGACGCGAGAGAATTGTCTGTCCGTGCTACAAGCTATCAAGGCTGAAGCTTTGATGACTTGCATCCCGGTCAGCCAACACACTCGCTTTATGTCGGTACAGCAGACCTGCAAACACTTCACTGCCCACCCTTACTGTTTCAATCTTTCTTCTTACCTCTTTATATATAACACATCATTCCTCTTGCAGCCAATATCAATAATCTTCTTCCAATCAGCGCAGTGGTAGGCATATTTCCTGCAAAGTTAGCCGCGTCTGAGACAATCGTCAAATTCTGCTTGAGGTCTTGTGACTGTGAACAATCTTCCTTTTCCTCGGAAAAGAGTATTCTTCACACATAATTTGTCTTTATGTCTTTTCTTGCGGCTTGTGGGAGCAGAAAATATCCCTCCACAGGCTGAAAGGTCTCGAAAGGAGGGAAGAGAAAGAAACGGTTAAGCGAACGCAGAGGGAATTTATTCACTATGCTGAGCGTAAGTTTCTTCAACGTAGTTAAACAAGTCCAGCGACATGGGCGACAAACTTATTTGTATCACTAAAAATAGAAAGGCAATGAAGATTATCATCCTGCATGATGCTGACGCACGCATCGAGTATCTTGACGTAGCCGACCACCTTCTCGGCTCAGACATCGAGGAGTTCCTCACCAGACAGGGCTTCTCAGTGAACAACATCACATGGCTTGTCACATCGGCAGACCATATCCCAGTGGTTTACCACAAGTATGACATCGACTGCAAGACCGGCGAGGCAACCCACACCAAACGAGAGGCAGAACTGCAAGACCTCACTATCCACGGACAACTCCAGGCATTGCAGCACCGGGAGCAGGACGAGCTGAAAGCGGCTCTTCGCAAGTACGGCACGGAGGTGGACGGAGGCTTTGAGGTGCATTTCGAGGGAGAGCAGCCCATCGTGGCAGGTTATCTCTTTGACGAGCCTCGTGACATCGTCATAGACGCAGCACGTTTGGATGCCGACGGAAACTTGTCGCTTCTTGGAGAGGACAAGGAAGTGAGGGATGGACAATACGACATAGAGCCAAGCGACATATTTGGCGGTCAGTTGGACTATGTCACGTCGAGTATAGGTGCATGGATGAAGTAGGAGCATGTATGACCCAGTGCATCGTATATGACGAGACGACCAAGGAGAGCGAGACCTTTTGCTCATTGACCGCAGCCAAGAAGTGGATGCGAGAGCGCATCAAACAGAAGCATGAGGTAAGCGGACAGAAGTACAGAGTCTATTCCGACGGAGAGTTTGTTAATTGCGGCTCTATCAGTCTCACAGGCAGCAACAAGTCTTTTGTCGCCAATACAAGGCAGACGAAGAAAGGATATTAATAACAAGGTAACGGCAAGCCTAACCAACTTGCCACACATATATTGATATGGAAAAGCAAATATTGAGTTTTAATGACTTGCCATCAGCATTGTCATTAGTAATAAACAAGCTGGAGATTTTAGAAGAAAAGTTTTCCACACTAATGACTCAAATTCAGCCCGATAAGGGATTGGAATGGCTTAGTGTTTCCGAATTGAGTGAGTATCTCCCTACCCATCCAGTTGAACACACAATCTATTGTTGGACAAGCAATAAACAAATACCATTCCATAAGAAGGGGAAACGTATCATGTTCCTCAAATCTGAAATTGATGAGTGGATGCAAGATAACAAGAGTAGGTCACGAGCAGAAATTATGAATGAAGCAATAGCTTATGTTCAATCAACAAGAAAAGTCATTTAAATAACAAGGTAACGGCAAGTCTAACCAACTTGCCACTATAACATTTTCACATTATGATTTACACTCACACTATCGGACGCATCGGAGCAAAGGATTGCCGCGTCATCACAGGTACACACGGAACATTCATGGCTGTTGACATCGCAGTGGACGACTACAGTAAGGGCAAGCAAATCACCACTTGGGTAAGGGTGAAGAGCAGCAAGGAGAACCATATCCGTTTGGCTGAATACCTCACCAAGGGTCGTATGGTGCTTGTGGAAGGCACACTGACTTCTTCCATTTGGACAGACCGCAACGGAGAGAACCACATACAGCATAGCATCATAGCTGACTCCATCGCCTTTGTCAATGCAGGGAAGAAGGATGCAACCGACACACCTGCAACAAAGGCACGCAAGGCAGCCAAGGCAGAGGGCGAGGCTCCCGTACCGCCAGCCGATGCACCGCAGGACAAGAGCGAAGACCTTCCCTTCTGAGGGTAGTATCAACTGAGAGTAGTACGTACTAATCGTAGTAAATCCGCTTTTACTATGGTTAGTATGTACTATCAGTAGTAGAATAGTAAAGTAGTATTCACTAATAGTAGTATCATGTTATGACACAGATAATTGCAGTATTAAATCACAAGGGTGGTGTAGGGAAAAGTACGACCGCAGTAAGCCTTGCGGCAGCTCTGCAACTGAGTAAGAAGAACGTCTTGGCTATTGACATGGATGGACAAGCCAACCTCACGGAAGCCTTGGGATTGTCCATCGAGGAAGAACAGACAGTCTATGGCGCAATGTGTGGACAGTACACCTTGCCGTTGGTCAAGTTGCACAACGGCATCACCGTCTCACCCTCATGCCTTGACCTGTCTGCGGCTGAGTTAGAGCTTATCAGCGAGCCGGGACGGGAGCTTATCTTGAAGGGACTTATCACCAAAGCCATCGCCAAAGAGCATTTCGACTACATCATCATCGACTGTCCACCGTCATTGGGCTTGCTGACCTTGAATGCCCTCACCGCAGCCGACTACATCATCATCCCTGTTCAAGCGCAATACCTTGCCATGAGAGGTATGGCAAAGTTGATGGACATCATCCGCATCGTTCAGGAGCGGCTCAACTCCAACCTTAAAGTGGGCGGCATCGTCATCACCCAGTTCGATCGCCGCAAGACGTTGAACCGAAGCGTGAGGGAAATCGTCAATGACAGTTTTCACGAGAAGGTTTTCAAGACCGTCATCCGTGATAATGTGGCTTTGGCAGAAGCACCCATCAACGGCAAGACTATCTTTGAGTATAATCCCAAATCCAATGGTGCCAGTGATTATATGTCTTTGGCAAAAGAAGTGTTAAACTTAAAATAGCATAGCCATGAGCAAGAGCAGTATGTTGAAAGAGGGAATGAAAGGCGGTCTCAACGGACTCCTTTCTTCCACAAAGAAGCCGAGTAAGGAGCAGATAGTCACAGAAACTACACCAGCACCACCTGTGTCTGTTTCTGAGACTACCGAAGTGCCGGTGCATTGCAATTTCCTTATCAACAAGAGCATCCACACGAGGATGAAGTACCTCGCCATCAAGAAAGGGATGTCCTTGCGTGATATTGTCAATGAGGCAATGACAGAATACCTAAAGCGGCATGACACATGAGTGCCGCGCGGTATCATCGCCGAACAGACGATGATACCGCTATCTCTTCTATAAACAGACTTTACTATCCGTAGTATGGTAGTAAAAACTATTCGACTATTATACTATTCGTAGTCGATACTACTTTTAGAAAATACTATCCAACTCATTTTTAGGGCAATAGTTTTCTCTGCTTGTAGGACTGTCTCCATGCTGATAAAAGGCAATGTCGTTCCCTATTACAAGATTTTCTCTTTTTCCCTCATATCAACTATCGTCCTTCCCCATATACAGCTTCGCCCCACGCCATCCCGCCCGTTTCCTCTTTTACATAACAGATTTCTTTTCGCCTGCCTTGCCGCTGCGGATATTGTTTTGCAAAGGTAATGCTGGCGATTGTTCAAACACCAAATCGTCCATTGCATTTGACCGAAAAATCTTCCTCTGCGTGCAGAGCGTATTTTTCGCTCCCGATTTGGCTTTTTGATCGCCATCACTCTTGGAAAGCAAAAAATATCCCTTGGGCAGGCAGGAAAAGCCTCCGAAATAAGGGAAGAAAAAACATAAGAGCAATGGCACACAAGAATGACTATCAAATCCAAAAGCAGTTAGACAAGCCTCAGACTTGGTTCTGCAAATACTATCCCGCACGCATCCGCAATGTGGGTGAGAAGGAGATTGCCGACAGACAATTAGTGTTTGACTTCAAGGACGGAAGAGCCTACGAGGAAGTGGCGCAGCGCACCGCAGAGAATATGCTGACACTCTACGGCAAGGGTTGCGTGAACATCGTCTTCGCCCCCGTTCCAGCATCCACAAGCGAGAGCAACGAACTCCGCTACAAGGCTTTCTGCCACAGGGTGTGTGAATTGACAGGAGCGGAAAACGGCTACGAGCACGTGAGGGTATGCGGAGAGCGTAAGACCATCCACGATAACCGCAAGAACGAGGATGAAGTCCGCAAGGCGAATGTCGTTGAGTTTGATGAGCCGTTCTTCGACAACAAAATGGTGTTGGTCTTTGACGATGTGATAACCAAGGGTCTCAGCTATGCCAAGTATGCCAACCAACTCGAAAGGCTCGGGGCATGTGTTATTGGCGGTATGTTCCTCGCACGCACACATTATAAAGTAAGGTAAAGTATGACAAAGTACGACAAGGCAGTGTCCGTATGCTTCAGCGGACACCGCAGCGTACCTTTCGCCAAGCGGAGGGAGTTGAAGCAATGTCTCAAATCGGAGATAGCCAAGGCGTATGCCGACGGCTACCGGTATTTCTATTGTGGCATGGCAATGGGATTTGACCTGCTGGCGGCAGAAGCCGCCCTTTCGTTGCAATGCGAGTTGAAGGACTTGCAGGTGATAGCCGTTGTGCCGTTCCGTGGTCAGTCTGACCTGTGGAGCAAGGAAGAGCAAGCCAAGTATGATGCCATCCTGCGCATCGTGGATGACGTGGTCGTATTGAGCGAGCAATACTACAATGGCTGCCTTCTGAGGCGCAACGACTATATGGTCAACCGCAGTTCACGTCTCATAGCCTACTTCGATGGCAATCCCAAGGGCGGCACGTTCTACACCGTCAGAGAAGCCAAGAGGCAGGGATTGGACATAGTGAATCTTCATAATAGTGTATAACCCATAAAACAGAAAATGCTTATGGACGATATTGTTGCAATCATCGTTTGCTACTTCGTGTTCGGAGCTTTGGGCAATGTGCTCAGAGCTTTGTTCGGCGGAGAGAGACGAAACGACTTCCGCCGTGACCGCTAAGCGTCTTTAAACCAAGATACGCTGACAGCCATACGTCTGCACCTTACCCCAAAAAGATGCAGCGGATAATTGTGTCCGTAGGCAAGGATATTCAGATTCCTCACCTTAACATTTTGATAAAAATAAAGATACTGCTGCCTATATTTCAAGACAGCAGTATAAACCTTACTCTGCAGGTGCCCATTTGCAACGCACAGGAGAGACGATTGCACCCTCTGCTTTCAGCTGCTTCATGGCTGCATCTACCTCTTTGCGGTCGAGACCGCTGAGTTCTGCGATTTTACCTGCGTTGAGAGGCTGACCAGCCTCTTTCATTGTTGCCAATACTTTTTCTTTTGCGTCCATTGTTTTGATGATTTGATGTTTTGTTTATAATCTTGTTATTAACTCTTGTATTTTGTCTTCCCTTATAATCTTCGGTTGTGCCTTACCTGCCAGAACGAGAATTTTCTTCCCGTTTCTGTAGATGTGCAGCTGTCTGCTTCGTACCACTGCTGTCAAGGTCTCATCATCCTGCATGGCTTGCCATATAGGATAATACACACCTTCTGGTTCAAACAACTTCTTCTGAAGGTGTGAGCACATGTTGGTTGTATCTATTGTCATATCGTTACGTCATATCATTAACATGATTCTGCCAGCTTCTTTTGTGAACATTTCAGGGAAACGGCAGATTGTTGCATACACCTGCTTGCTTGTCACAGGCTGACCGTCCTTTCTCAGGTGCAGCCTATGACGATTGATGGCATCGGCAATCTGGTCGGTTGTCATGCCGCCATTTCGCTTTACCATCACATATACTATGGCTTCTTCTATCTTCATCCTTTATTCATCTGTTTTTCAATCCATGCCATCAATACGGCAACAGCATATTCCTGTTCTTCCTTGGTCAGTGCCCTGCCTGCTGAGATGTGATGCCACTTGAAGAAGCATCCCCGGCAACAACAGCCAGTGGCATGTTGAGCCAGGAAAACAGGATGCCCACGCATGGGAGTCTGCTTGCCGTCGTTCGGTATGACAGCCGGAGCAAGTCTTTTTGCCACAAAGTCCTCTGCGTGTTTTCGTATCGTCGGCAATCCCTTTTCCATTACATACTCCCTGTCTTGCTTGGACAGATGGAACCGGCTGCGAAAATCAGACTTTGCCAATCTCTCAAAGAGATTCGTCAGGTCATACTCTTTCTTATCACCAGGAACGCTTTCTTGCGGCTCTTCCTCTTGGAACAACGATGGATATATGTATTTCTGTGACATCATTATCTGTTGCTTCTGATTTCTAATGTTATATCCATATATGACCGCTTGCCGTCTATATAGTCTGCATAGAGTATTTCTTCGCTTCTGCCTTTCAGAATATGGCACTTACCGCACAGCTCACAGTTGTGCAGACATCTCCATTCATTCAGAACGTAATCCAAACGTTCCTCTCGTGTAGATGATTCAATAGAGGGTGTGCTCATAATCAGTGTCTCCCACAGCGTGGTCAATCAGTGCCTGAAACTCTTCTTCCGTATAGTCTTCTTCCCAACCATACGTTACGTCCTTTATGCCCAAAGTAAACCCTAATGCCTCAGAATAGGATATGCCAATTTCAGCTGCAAGGTCTCTTGCCGCTTGAAAAATCTGCTCTTCTTTGCTTAAGGGCAGTTGTTTCGCTTTCTTATGTTTTTTCTTTGGTTTCCCCATTTGAGTATATTCGTTTAATAATCAGCGTTGATGGGCATCTTGAAATTCCTGTATTTCTTTCGGAGTTCCTCATTTTGCGCCTTCATTTCCTCATACATATCATTCAGTGCGTCAGGAAATCCCCATCCACAAGGGCTTGCCCAACGAAGGCATTGCTTGATTCGGGAATCATACTTGTCCCAAAGGTCATAAAGCACGATGTGGCGTAATGTCTTGTCGAAATTACTCTCAACAGAATCATAGAATTGCTCCCACATGTCTCCATAGTCATAAGTGAACTGACAGGCATTCTCCATATAGAACACCATCAATTCTGCGACTGAATCTTCCGAAGGCTTCAGTTTCTTGAAGTCGGACAATGCCTTGCGGCACACTGAGAAGCGTGTCTTTGGCTCTCTGTTTCTGCTCGGATAGAACTCTTCCCGTATGATGTGCTTATACTCTTCCAGCTTCTGGCCCTCATTCGGCTCTGCATAGAAGTCAAGATATTCCTTTGCCTCTTTCCGTGCAGAATAAAGTTCCAATACCATTTTTATTATTTCACTCTTGTCCATGGACATGAGGACAGACTTTAATTTAGATTTTGACATTTCTGCTCTTTTATCTTAAAAACGGGTCAATCGTTGCCAGCAACTCTGATTTCTGCATCACACCGCTCGTCCTCCACAACACTTCGCCGCGTCTGAACAGCATCAATGTGGGCACAGACTGTATGCCATACTGACTTGCAGTCACCCCATACTTGTCCACATCTACCTTGATGATGCGGATTCTGTCACCCAACACTTCCTTCACCTGCTCAAGGATGGGGTGCATCATCTTGCATGGCTGGCACCAGGTGGCGAAGAAATCGACCAAGACAAGTTGGTCACTTGATATAACGTCTTTGAATGTTTCCATTACGATTTTCTGTAAAATTATGCTATTTTCTTTCCTGTTATCTTACAATACTGCCCTGCAAATGTTAAAATCGAGAAGAATTCAATGAAAAACCTTCGTTATTTCAAAGAATATTCGTACCTTTGCAGCGCTCATCTATAGATAGAAGGAGTTTCGAGACCCGGTTGCCTTTGATGCAATTCGGGTCTTGCGTTTTATAGTGGTGTCTGCAATCTCTTTTTCATCTTCTTTTCCAAAGCCTTTAGTCCATACTCTTTGTTAAGATGGTATGCTGTCAACAGATAGAATCCGTTGCTACGTTGTTGTTCCAAGACAATAACATACTTTTCCACTTTATCATAGATGTATGTTTTCTTGACCTTACGCTTTTTGCCGTCCCTCTCTTCTATGGTAAATACATCCAGATTGTCTGGTGTCAATTCTCTCACATGGTGATTTATCCAATGAAGCCTTTGTGAACGAGCCATCTCGAATACTCGCTTTGGATAAGTCGTACCGTCTTCGTTCTCAACCATGATTTCTTCACAGGTAAGATGCTTGAACAATCTTGCCATGTCAATCTCGCCATCTGTCTTTATAGGATAGATGCGCCACCCTCTGAATGAGAATTGACAGTTATCTTCTATATCACGCTTGAATATTGCATGAAGATCATGCTCTCTTTCTCGTTCACTGAGATATGCCAGTTCCAGCAGCTCAGGGTATTTCTTGATAATATTCAAACTGCTCATTGGCTATTTCAGTGCGATAAAAAACAAATTAAACTTCTTTCTAAATTTGGGAGTTGTGGTGTTGAGACTGATATTACTGTGTTTTTTTATCTTTTCAATCAGCTTCATTTTGGCTCTCACCCTTCCTTCAACTTCTCCCTTTTCATATCTAAGGTTGTAGTTGATGGCTCCCATTAGAACATCTGCCAATTGGATGAAGACACTTTCGTGTGAACGTATAAACTGAAACCTGCCAATGGAAGAGTTGTATTCCATTATTTTTCTGAGCCTCTCCAGCTTATCGCTACTGCATGTGTCCTTGATATCCATATATATGTTATATGTATAATCCATGTCCATCTTGTGATGCAGCAATTGGTAGTACATGCGAAAGTAGAAATCATTAAACGTATAGTCTTCTCGTTTCTCGTCAATCTGACTCTTGTCAACAACCACAGCCCTAAATTCCATGTCATTCATAAAGAACCAGTCTATAAGCTCTGCATAGACTTTATACGTGGCCTCGTGGACATTTGTCCATTTCAGCTCATCACTATAGCCGTGCTTCTTCTTAATATCTTTTATGGCATCTTTTGCCATGCGGATTTGTGTGTATGCTATACTTGTACATCCCAAAAGCATGTAGGGATGACCGTCATGCACCATGTGGGTGCTTTCATCACAGTAGATGTTGAATGTCTTATTCATTGTATCTGTTTTTTGTTTATTCTTTATTCCTTTTCTTCAGCGGTCCACTATGAGGTCCACGGTTCAGCGTCACACCATGCTTGTTGAGTATGCGGAACACGGAACTTCGGCTTGTGAAGCCGCTGATGGCAAAGATGTCATCTATGCTGTGCCCCTCGTTGTACATGTTCACGATATTCTTCTCACGCTCCAGTTTCGACAGTGCCCTTTCCGACTTCTTGGGCGGCCGGATATTCTGTTGCAGATGGATGATGTGTGCCGATGCCTTGCGCAGCACGGCACACTCCTCAGAGAGTGACCCGAACATACGGATGACCTGTGAGGGCTTGGTGTCGGGGAAAAGTTCGTCAAACGTATCGATGCGGTCTTGGATGGAGATGATGCGAACCACCTTCACACGGCAGTATTCTATGAATGTAGCCAGTTCACGGGTGCCACGCAGTGCGTTACTGAACCTCGACACCACCAGCTCGTCGCCGCGCTCCAGACTCGATATGAGCTGCTTCCACATCGGGCGCAGCCTCTCGTGTTCGGACAGTTCCTCTATCACCTGAACACAGCCGTATTGCTGCATCCAAGCCTTGTCTTCTGCATACTCTTCGCCATTGGTGGCGATAAAGATGTAACCTACTTTTGCCATACTGTTGTACGCTATTAAATGAAATCAAGTGCAAAGGTACACTATTTTTCCGAGAAACAATCATACTTGAACGAAAAATCATACTTAAACACGATAATTTGCCATTTTCTTTTCACTTGATTTCATTGAAAATCATACTCGCAAGTATGATACACAAATAAGATTAAACTTACTGTCATTCTTGCAAATATATCGCTGAAACGCATTAACTTTGCACCGTCAATTTCAAAATCAGACTCAAAATAATGACAACAATGAAATATGAAACCCAACTTTTCGGAGGACAAACCAACCTCCATTGCATGAAGCAAATATTGCATAATGCAAAATCAAACTCGCATGGCTGTATCAGACTTGCCATTTGTATTGCCACTGCGTTTGCCGTAGTCATGCTGACAGCATGTTCAGACGGAAACGGCACGAAGTCGTTCCATTCGAGCGATGAAGCCATCAGAGAGTATCATGGCTTTCTGACCACTCTTCGACAGAACGGCAAGGTCTCAATTCAGACATTAGTTAAGATTGTCAACGAATGGCGCGTGTTGGACGATTCCGTGACATCGTGCATCTCACGTGACACTGTCAGGAAAGCCCACTCATACCCGTTCACGGTATATCATGAGTTGAACGACTCCATCCACATCGAGCTGTGCCGTATGGCGATGTCTAAGCAACGCACCTTTCACGACCTGCTCTATCTCAGAGAACAGACCTCTTCCCATGTTGGTGATGAGGAACTACAGCAAGCCGTGAAGGAAGCACAGCCATTCTTCGCTTCCTTGGATAGCCTGCCTATATATAATAAAGGTGGTAAACAGGCGGTACTGAAGCGTTACCTGCTGTTCCTGCAAAAATCCGCCAAGCAAGGCATTCACGGCAAGGAAGACCTGCTCGCTTTCATCAAGGAAGAGCATTTGTATTTCAAATCCTTCCTGCAATACCTGCCGGATTTTGCTGACGATGACATCGGTGACATCAGACGAAACACCGAACACTGCTGTCGGGAGATACTCCGTGCCGCCGACCGCAAGGATTTGTCCCACAAGGATGCAATGATATACCTCTCCATGCGCACCAACCACCGTCTGCTGCGCAACGCACAAGCGGCTATCGAGGATCTGAATAGTGGCAGGGTAAAGGACGAGCACACCATGCACGCCTACCTCCTGATGATGATGCAGCCGTTCATGACGATGGATGACCTTTCCGTGAGCGTGCTCTCCGACAAGGACAAGGCAGACCTCTACAAAATAGCCGATGCGCTCCCCAAGGAGATGGACGGTCTGGCCAAGAAACTGCACCTCGACAAGCAACGCCTGTCGGATATGCCCATGCTCATGATGAAGATTTATGTCACAAGATTATAAACACCCCAAACAGAGAATACGATTATGTTAGAACAGTTTTGCGATGATTTCCTTGCCGTCGTGCCTTTGCAGTTGCCAGAACTGCTGGACAAGCGCAAGATGGAGAAGCCTGTCAAGTATGACGATTACGTGCTTCTTACTTTCCAGTTGAACACCCCTTTCACGATAGAGGAGGTGATGGATATGCTCGAAGACGAGATGGAAATGATAATCCTCTATCACCACATTCCAAGCCGTCATACGGAGTTCGGACACAGCTGCTGTGCCTATTCCAACCCTTCTTTCGGACGGATGTTCAAGGTCAACGGCTCCACAGATGAGCGTGGCATGGTCAGCCAGATAAAAGTGACCATCTATGACTCGCTGGAGCACATGTCGGCAGATGTATGCCTCGACCTCAGTCTGCATTGCAAGAACGGGTTCTTCAAATACATGAAGCCCAAGGAGGAAGTCCTGCTCGACTTCATTTGAAAGTTACATTTGCCAGATGACAGTCCTGTTCTACCGCAACAACGCTCCATTCTGTTGTCCACAACAAAGGCCAAAGTCATGCCACAAGCTCCCGACCATCTGATGAAGGAAACGCTTTACATGAAGATTATCCATCTTCTCGACCGTCACCGCACATGGCTGGAGATTGAGAGCATCGCCACTGTCCGCAACCACACGATAGTCAGGAACGGCAGAATGACCGACATCCTCAGCCGTGTGCTTGTGGTCAAGGCCATCCACCATCATTTCCCCTACACGAGAGGGCAAGTGTGGCAGATAGCCGAGTACGACTTGGAACAGGCTATCAAGAGCCTTCGGACAACCGACGGAGCTTTCCGTCAGAGAATAATCAAGGGAGAACTGACACTGGAGGATGTGGAGCGTATCATATCCACTGCCACACACGGTGTCGTCCAGCCCGACCTGAGTCCACTTCCATTATTCACATGCTATACATATTATGACAAGTAAGATACTGTTTCTCATCCTGATGTCAGCGTTCTTCTTTGTGACGATGATTCTGCACAGAAGCCGCAGACAGTTTATGACACGGTTCTATCTGCGCATGACCGCGCTTGTGACAGCAAGGAAGCTCTACCGGTTGATGCTGCTCATCCTGCTGTACGTGTTCCACTTCCTCTACCTCTGTGTACACTATAACGACATAGGCGTAGTGGCTTCCACCATAGCGTTTGCCATATTCTTTGTCTTTATGGATGTGGAGAGGTGGCTACAGCGTCTGCACGAGGAGCGGACACCCTTCTGCATCGCCGCGTTGGCGGCAGTGGTGTTTGTCTTCACTCCTCATCTGTTCACGCTTGCTGTCACCATCTCCTTTGTCCTTCTGGCATCACTGTTCTATCCCTCGCGCATAGTCATATCGCTGTGGAAGAACAAGGCTGACCGCAAGATGCTCCTCGAAGACACAGAAATGCTCATCATATACTACTATTAAGTATCACCTGTATCATGCCGTTCCTTTTGTATAATGGAGCTGGCGACAAACAACAGTATTCACCAAACAGATTATTGAAATGAAGAAACAGAAACATAGAACGAGTTCCGGCAAGATGTCTGAACGGATGTCCCTGTTGGAGTTCTTGAAAGAGAGGTCCGGGATAAGGCTGTCGAAGCTCGAAGCCTACCTTGACCTTGTAGACAAGGCTTCTGTACAGTACATCCCCAAGGATCTGTGCAAGCAGGAGTTCAGCCTGTCCAACGGGCAGTTTGTAATCACCATTACCGAACTGGCAGGATGCTGGCATTGGCACCGCGCCACTGTCCGCACCTTCATCGAGCAGTTGGAGAAGATGAACCAGATTTCCGTCACCCGTCTCACGAAGAGCCAAATCATCACCATCCCGATGTTGGCTGAGACACCTGCCGTTTCTCCGATTGACGCAGCCTTGGATGTGTTCCGCCAGAAGATGTGTACCGCATTGGACGAATGGCGAAGCGGCAAGATGTCCGCATCGGCTTGCGCCTCGGAATGTGAACAACTCTACGAAGATGCAACAGAGGAAGTAGCCATTATCTTGCAGAAAGCCGACAATGGCAATTCAATTGGCAAGGTGCCATGCGGAAGAAACATTCCCGAATCTGTAGGACACGCCTTTTGTATGACTGCACTCACAGCTGTCTGCGAAGCCACCTTCCATCAGGTGCTTTCGCAGGAAACAGATAACGCCCTCGTTACCTCCCTTCTTCCCTTCTTTTACAAAGACCTGGGAGGAGACTGGCTCTCATTCATCGAGGCGGCAAAGGCAATATCAGAATTGGCATTGGATGGCAGCTCACCAGCCTTGCATCAGGAAAGCGCAGCCATCAAGTCACAGTTTCAGTCACTCTGCCGACCGTTCCTTGCCATTGTAGCCAACCAAGAGGGCTCCTGTCCATCAAAAGGCTGTATTAACCTCTAATAATCACCGTACAACGCTTCTTCTTTTCTACTGGCACAGTGTTTACACGTCTGCCATTGCTGTAAAATAATCGGGCTTGCCCGTTGGTCGGAAATGAGGGAATTTGGGTAGCCTAATACCCCTCTTGGTCTCCGACCATCGGGAGGCTGTCCTTACAAGCAGCAAGCTGGAGACAGGAGAGTTGTACACACATAAAAGGAAATAGGTTATGGCAACACCAAAACAGGTTATGGATTTCCGACCATCTAAGGGAATCACCACAGCACAGAGCAACGAGCACCAACGCCGTTGGACGGAAAAGGGTTGGGGATCCGCTGAATCAACAGGCAACTACGACCGCAGCCGTGAGCGGCTCAACTTCGAG
>CAJJOL010000060.1:0-17571 GCA_905193385.1 uncultured Prevotella sp.
GTGAGATGTTGAGAATTGTCAAAGATGTGTATAAAGGGTAGGGCAACACCCTGGGGTAATAAACCACCAAAAACAATACGCCCTGTAAGGGCAAAAGCGTCAATCATTAATGCTTTTGACCTTACAGGGCGTATTGTTTACAACATCTTTTTACCCAGGGTGTTGCCCTGGGCTATGCGCGATTTGGGCTTTCAGCCCGCGTCTCTTGAACTTAGACTCACTCTTTTATGCCTTCTTGAATTTCTTCATCCACATTACAAACCACACAGCAGCAACTACGAGGGCGGCTGCTCCAATCGTATAGCTTACGCCGAGTGGCAGTCCGAATGCAGTCTTCGACACAGCGAGGAACGTCGTACATACACAGGTCATGAACAGAGCCGGTATGAGTGTGATGACATAGGGCTTCTTTTCGCGTGCAAGATAAACGGTGATGCTCCACAGTGTGAATACCGACAGCGTCTGGTTGGCCCATCCGAAGTACTGCCATATCGTGTTGAAGCCGTCGGGATTGCTGATCTGCCAGATAAGCAGGGCGAACGACGCTACGAACAGCGGAATGCAGATGTACAGACGGTTTGCCTTTGGGAGCTGGTTGATCTTCAAAGCCTGCGCAACGATGAGTCGTGCAGAGCGGAAAGCCGTGTCGCCGCTCGTGATAGGAGCAGCCACAACGCCCAGCATAGCCAATATTCCGCCCAGCACACCGAGCCAGTCGTTGCACACAAGATTGACAACCATAGGTGCTGAAGTGTGGAATCCTTTGGCAGCACCACCTGCAATCTGCTCGTAGCCCGGCTGAGGAGCGTCGTAGAAGAACCACATAGCCACCGTAGCCCAAACCAGAGCCACCATTCCCTCAGTAATCATGGCACCGTAGAAGATAGGACGTCCCTTGCGTTCCGACTTCAGGCAGCGAGCCATAAGCGGACTCTGCGTAGCGTGAAAACCGCTTATCGCACCACAGGCGATAGTGATGAAGAGGCAGGGGAAGATGCTGTCGGTGAAGCCGGCAGGGTCGGTTTGCTGTCCCATGTTGCCCAGTCCGTCCCACAGTTCGGGCAGAACCGGCATCTTCACGAACAGCATCACCACCAGAGCCACAGCCATAAACAGCAGCGAGAAGGAGAAAACGGGGTATATCTTGCCAATGATCTTGTCGATAGGCAGCATCGTTGCCACGATGTAATAGGCGAATATAACGCCCATCCACATCACCTTCGAGCCGCCGATGTTGCCCAATATCTCGGCTGGGCTGTACACAAATACCGTTCCAACCATAATGAGCAGGAACACGGCGAACACCAGCAGCACCTTGGCTGCAGCCCCACCGAGATAGCGTTGTACAAGCGAAGGCAGATCGCTACCGCCATTGCGCAGCGACAACATGCCCGAAAGGTAGTCGTGAACGGCTCCTGCAAAGATGCATCCGAATATGATCCACAGATAGGCAACGGGTCCGAACTTGGCTCCCATGATGGCTCCGAAGATAGGACCGGTACCCGCAATGTTCAGAAACTGTATCATGAACACCTTCCAGTAGGGCATCGCCACGTAGTCGATGCCGTCGGCTTTGGCTATAGCAGGGGTGGGGCGGTCGTCGGGAGCGAACACGTGCTCTACGAATCGGCCATAGATTGCGTAGCCCAATACAAGGGCTGCGAGACAAATTACAAATGTTATCATTTTTTAGTTGTTATTAGTTGCGACGTGCAAAAGTATAACTTTTTACTGAGAAATAATAATAAATCGTCAACGTAATTTGTCTATGTGCTTAAAGTTGCAGATTTATTGTTTCCTCCCGAGGCTGCAAATGTTTCCTCGCGAGGCAGCAATTGTATCAGCGTAAAATTGTGCTTTTCTTGCCGTATTACAATATTTTTAGCTAAATTTGCAAGAAACAAATCACATAATATAATTTCATTGCAAATGACACAGGAAGAAAAGACACAGATAGAGGAGCGCATCGTCGATGTGCTGAAGACCGTTTACGACCCCGAAATACCCGTCAACATATACGATCTTGGACTTATATACAAGATAGACGTCAATGACGACGGACACGTAGACATCGACATGACATTCACAGCACCGTCGTGCCCCGCCGCCGACTTCATTCTTGAGGACGTGCGATTGAAGGTTGACTCGCTCGATCACGTCAAGTCGTCGACCGTCAACCTCGTTTTCGAACCCGAATGGGACCAGAGTATGATGACCGAAGAGGCACGCGTAGAGCTGGGCTTCGATTAATCGAGTTTTGAATTTTGAATTTTGAGTTTTGAATTGGTCGGCTTTGCCGATTTTGAATTGTTCAATTTTGAATTGATTGGCTTCGCTGATTTTGAATTGTTCAATTTTGAGTTTTGACAGGATGAAGAACGTATATTTCCTCTCAGACGCCCACCTCGGGTCGTGGGCTATCGAACACAGCCGCACTCAGGAGCGCCGGCTTGTGCGTTTTCTTGACTCGATAAAGACCAAGGCACGTGCCATATATCTGCTTGGCGACATGTTCGACTTCTGGTACGAGTGGCGTTATGCCGTGCCAAAGGGCTACACGCGCTTCCTCGGAAAGCTGTCGGAGCTTACCGACATGGGCGTCGAGGTACACTACTTCACCGGAAATCACGACATTTGGTCGTACGGTTATCTGCGCGACGAGTGCGGAGTGACAATACATACACGTCCCGAGACGGTGGAGATATACGACAAGGTGTTCTATCTGGCGCACGGTGACGGACTGGGCGACCCCGACCGCAAGTTCAAGTTCATAAAGCGTGTGTTCCACAACCGCTTCTGCCAGGTGCTGTTCAGCTCGCTTCATCCGCGATGGAGCATGTGGTTCGGACTCACTTGGGCAAAGCACTCGCGCCTAAAGCGCATCGACGGAATGGAACCGCCCTACATGGGCGAGCAGCGCGAGCACCTCGTGCTGTACACCAAGCAATACATGAAGACCCATCCCAACGTAGACTACTTCATATATGGCCACCGCCACATCGAACTCGACCTCATCCTCTCGCGCAAGTCGCGCATGATGATACTCGGCGATTGGATTTCGCAGTTCACGTATGCGGTGTTCGACGGCGAACACATGTTCCTCGAAGAATACGTTGAGGGCGAAAGCCAACCATGATTTATAGTTGCAGTCAATCAATCGGAGAAGCAAGATTATATGTTGTACACATGAAAATCATAAAACGATTGTCAATCATTGTCACTATTGTCGTTAAATACAAAATTATCAAGCCCCTTGTTTTTATAACGACAATGTTGACAATGACCGACAATCGGAGAAGCAAGATTATATGTTGTACACATGAAAATCATAAAACGATTGTCAATCATTGTCACTATTGTCGTTAAATACAAAATTATCAAGCCCCTTGTTTTTATAACGACAATGTTGACAATGAGCGACAATAGGGGATGCAAGATTATCCGTTGTACTCATGAATATTATAGAAATTGTCGAACATTGTCACTATTGTCGTTTATATAAAAGAAAGACACTAAAGATTAATAACTTGTTGTTTGAACGACAATATTGACAATGAGCGACAATAGGGGATGCAAGATTATCCGTTGTACTCATGAATATTATAGAAATTGTCGAACATTGTCACTATTGTCGTTTATATAAAAGAAAGACACTAAAGATTAATAACTTGTTGTTTGAACGACAATATTGACAATGTTCAACAATATGATATGCAAGATTATCCGTTGTACACATTTATATATTTATAATATTGTCAATCATTGTCAGTATTGTCGTTAAATAAAAAAAGAGAGACAATTGTCTTTAAAATAACCTGTTATTCAGATAGGATTGCCATAAATATTCAATATTTCGTCTTTATCTTCATCGTATAAATAACGCTCAAGCTCAAGATGTCTTGGAGCAAAATTAACCAGAATACCACAACGAAATTTCAGAAGATGCATATAATTGAATAATTGTGCTCGATGATTTTCATTAAGTATTCAGTTTTTTACCATGAAAATGTGGGTTAAAAGCCTTTTCTCGCTCATATACAATATTCATTTCAGTTAATTGCATCTCAAATGCTTCTTGATAACAGTTTTCATTAAGACCCACCCCCATTTCTTTACGAACTTCATATATAGCACCTATTATGTCATACATATGAGCCTTACATTCATTAATGTTTATCATAACTATAAAATTGTTAGTAGATTTTGTTGATTAGAAATAACAAAGATATAAAAAAATTGGATACTGAAAACATATAAGTATACATTTTATCCTCATAATATCATATTGTCGCACTTTGTCCATTGCACACACGATTTATAATATTGTCAATCTTTGTCACTATTGTCGTTAAATACAAAATTATCAAGCCCCTTGTTTTTTAGAACGACAATGTTGACAATGATTGACAATAGGGGATGCAATATTATTCATACAACATAGCCCAGAGCCGAGCGGCCCTGGGCTATAGTCTTTCAACCCCAGTTGGGGACGTATAGTTTGTGAGTTTTTACAGAGCGAACTTGTAGCCCAGTGTGAACTGGAATACGCTGTTCTTTGAGTCAGAGTAGTCAGCAATCTTGGTTACGCCGAAGTTGTAGCGACCGTCGATTACGAAGTTGTTGAACTCGTAAGAGAGACCTACAGGAATAGAGAAGTCAACGCTCTTAACGCCAGAAAGGTCGGAAGAAACCTTTGTACCTTCTACTTCTGCAGAAGCCTTGTGTGTTACGTTGAAGCCAGGCTGGATACCGAGCTTAACGGCAAGACCCTTAACAACGTAAACGTTGGCAAGGATAGGAACGTTGATATAGTCGAGCTTAGAGGTATAGTCTACTTTGTCCTCTGTAAACTTGCATCCCTGCATAGAGTAGAGAGCGCCAGCTGAGAGGCTGAAGATGTCGCTTACCTGATACTCGAATTCTACACCAGCTGCTACACCTGCGCGGATGTCGCCATCAGCGTCAGTCAAGTTAGCCAAGTTGAGGCCCACCTTAGGCTGGATTGTGAATGTACCTACTGCCTGCTGTGCAAATGAAGAAACAGTTGCCAATGCCATAACGGCCATTAAAATTAACTTTTTCATACCAAAATGTGTTTTAGTTAATGAATAATTAGTTGTTTCGAGGTGTGATTGCAAAGGTATAGCAAATATGAATACCAAACAAGCATTTTTTATAGAATTTTGCACCTTTTTATCTTGTAAAGTGTTCTCTTTTCTTGTTTTTTGTTGTAAGTTTGTACTATTATGGCAAAACAACAAACTTCAGTGCGCAATCGCACCAATGTCGACCTGCGCGAACCGCGTCGCTACAAGGTCATAATCTACAACGACGACTTCACAACAATGGAGTTTGTCGTACACATACTCAACTCCATTTTCTACAAGAGTCCGTCGGAGGCGGAGGCTCTCATGCTCGACGTTCACGAACGGGGCAGTGCCGTAGTGGGCGTGTACAGCTACGACATAGCCACATCGCGCGTGCGCAAAGCCACCATGCTGGCACGCGAGCAGAACTTCCCGTTGAGGCTGGAATGCAAGCCCGAATAGGCAGCCGTGCAGCCTCTGCAGCCCCATGGTTTTATACATGGTTTGCAAAAGGACTCCTTTCGCCCTCCAAAAGGACTCGTTTTGCCCTCCAAAAGGACTCCTTTTACACACCAAAAGGACCCCCTTTGCAATGCAAAAGGACTACATTTGAAACCCCATTGTTTTTAACATCGAACAAAACAAGCAGAAACTTTGAAAAACAGCAATAGTACATCAGCCGCCATACGCCTGGCCATTGAGTCGTGCGACACGTGGCATCACGAGTTTGTCACGCCCGAACACGTGCTCTTTGCCATAAGCAGGCAGGAGCAGTTTCAGGATGCCTTGCTCGACATCAACGTCGACCCCGAGGAGTTCTCTACCTCAGTAGGCGAATATCTCGACTCGCTTGAGCGTGTGCCCGAAGGCGTGCGCTATACCATCGAGGGCTCGCATCAGTTCTCGGAGATGATGACTCTCGCCGTGCGCCAGGCGCAGTATGCCGACATCGACGTTGTCGACGTGCCCCAGATCATAGCCGCCATGCTCATGCTCGAAGAATCGCGCGCGGCATATGAGCTCAACCGCCACATCGGCGACAGCCATGGCGAGTTCATGGCGTCGCTCGTGAGCAACTACGACGAGAGGGAAACCGTCGTCAGCACCGACCCTTCCGGGGACGAAACCGAACCACATCGCCAGGCATGGCGCGAATTTGTGACGTGCATATCCGACACTTACACCCAGCACAATCCGCTCATCGGACGCGACGCTGAACTCGAACGCACCATCCAGGTGCTCTGCCGCAAGGACAAGAACAATCCGCTGCACGTCGGCGAGGCTGGTGTCGGCAAGACTGCATTGGTCTACGGACTGGCTGCACGCATAGCCCGTGGCGACGTGCCCGACCGCCTCAAACAGTCGCGCATATACATGATGGACATGGGAACGATGATAGCAGGGGCGCAATTCCGCGGCGACTTCGAGAAGCGCATCAAACAGGTGATGGAAGGACTCGCCGCCGAAGGTCACGCAATACTCTACATCGACGAGATACACAATATGGTCGGGGCGGGCCGTACGGGCGGCGACGCTTCGCTCGATGCCTCCAACATGCTCAAGCCCTACCTTGAAAGCGGCGAGATACGCTTCATCGGCTCTACCACTTACGACGAATACAACCGCTACATAGCAAGCCAGAAGTCGCTGGTGCGACGCTTCCAGCAGATCGACATTGCCGAACCGTCTATCGACGACGCCGTGCGCATACTCGAAGGACTGCGTCCGGGCTACGAGAAGTTCCACGGAGTGAAGTTCGCTACGGGTGCCATGGAGTTTGCCGTGCGCCAGACTGCCCGCCACATCAGCGACCGCTTCCTGCCCGACAAGGCCATCGACCTCATCGACGAGGCTGGCGCCTATCGCGAGACGCATCCGCTCACCACGCAGAAACGGCAGACCGTCGACCGCCGTCTGATGGGCGAGATACTTGCCAAGATGTGCAAGATTGACGCAACAGCGCTGCGCGACACCAGCAATGTGGCGCTGCAGACGTTGGCTGACGACATGCGCGCGGAGATATTCGGACAGGACCGTGCCGTGAACGAGGTGGTTGAGGCTGTGCAGATGGCTAAGGCTGGGCTGGGCGACGACGACAAACCGATGGCGTCGCTGCTGTTTGTCGGACCGACGGGAGTCGGCAAGACCGAGGTGGCACGCACTCTGGCGCGCCAGTTGGGCGTAAGTCTGGTGCGATTCGACATGAGCGAGTATGCCGAGAAGCATGCCGTGGCTAAGCTTATAGGCGCTCCGGCAGGCTATGTGGGCTACGAGGACGGCGGACAACTGACCGCTGCGCTGCGCAAGTCGCCCAACTGCGTGCTGCTGTTCGACGAGATTGAGAAGGCCCATCCCGACATTTTCAATATCTTTCTACAGATGATGGACTACGCAACACTCACCGACAATCATGGTCAGCGGGCCGACCTGCGTGGCACCATCATCATCATGACATCCAACGCAGGTGCCCAGTACGCCTCACGGGCAAGCATCGGATTCATGGGAGGGGTGTCGCGAGGCGAAGCAATGCTTGCACAGGTGAAGAAAACATTCAAGCCCGAATTCATCAACCGACTCACCGACATCGTCGTCTTCGGCGACATGACACGCCAGATGGCGTCGCTCATACTCGACAAGAAACTCGCCAAGCTGCAGCAGAAACTTACAGCCAAGAACGTGACGATGCACCTCACCGACTCGGCACGACAGCTGCTGCTCAGCCGTGGTTTCACGCCCGAGTACGGAGCACGCGAGATCGACCGCGTCATCGGCTCTATGCTCAAGCCGCTGCTGATGCGCGAGCTGCTCTTCGGAAGCCTGAAGAAGGGTGGGGAGGTGTCGGTTGCCGAAAGTAAGGGGCAGTTGGTTATTGCAAATGGTTAACTCGTCAACTCGTCACAAATAAGAAATGATTTACAGAATAGGTAAAGAACTGATATTTCCGCGCCCCGTCGACGTGGAGCCCGACGGACTTTTGTGTGTCGGCGGCGACCTTAGTGTCGACCGCTTGCTGCTGGCTTACAGCTACGGCATATTCCCGTGGTATTCGTTTCGCGACGAGAAGGAGCCGTTGTGGTATTGTCCGCAGCAGCGCTTCGTTATCTTTCCAGACGAGATACACGTGTCACACTCTATGCGCACGCTGATGAATAAGGGAGTGTTTGAGGTGTCGATGGGCGAGTGTTTCGACGGAGTTATAAACGGATGTGCCGCTGCCGGCGGTCGCAACGTGCATGCCGGTGCGTGGTTGGGCGACGAAATCATACGCGCCTATACCGAATTGCATCGCCAGGGTTTCGCGCAGAGCGTGGAGGTGTGGCAGGACGGCAAGCTGGTGGGCGGACTTTATGGCGTGACAATTGGACGCGCATTCTTCGGCGAGAGCATGTTCTCGCTCGTGCCCAATGCCAGCAAGGTGGCATTGATATACCTTGCCGACTTCATGCGTGAACATGGCGGCTCGATAATCGACTGCCAGTTTGAGACTCCTCACCTCAAGTCGATGGGCGGCCGCTACATTTCCTATAAAGAATATATGGATATAATCAGCCGCGACTGATTATATCCATATCTACATTTGTTGCTATTATATATATAAGGTGTATTGATTATATATATAATGTGAATCCTATTATATATATAAGGTGTATTATTGGCGGTTGGCAAGGTTCATCATTTTTCTGAAACGCCACCACATCATGATGCCCGCACTTGTCAGTCCGAAGGGGAACGCCATCCATACGCCAACGAGTCCGTAGCCCATTACGAATCCGCACAGATAGCCTACGGGCAGCGAAATGACGAAGAAGGCTATGAAGGCAATCACCATAAGCGGCTTCACGTCGGCTATTCCGCGCAGCGCGTTGGCGTAGTTTATCTGCAAGCCGTCGCCAAACTGATAGATGAAGAAGGGCAGCATGAGCGTCAATACCGATGCCGACACCTCGGCAGAATCGGTAAACCACGAACCTATATCCTTACGCAGGAGGAATATTATGCCTCCCAACAGAATCTCAAGCATCACCATCAGACGCAGTCCGGCAGTCACTACGTGGCGCGTGTTGAGCATGTCGCCCTGGCCGTGGAAGTAGCTTGTGCGCACGGCCACGGCTGCACCGAGTCCGTAATACACCATAAACGTAAACTGAGATATGGTGGACATCACCTGATGCGAAGCCAAAGCAATGGTGCCAAGCCATCCCACCATGATGATAGACAGCGAGAACGAGGCTGTCTCCATACCCATTTCGAGCGCAATCGGAGTTCCGAGCGTAGTCAGACGGCGCACCAGTTGGCGCGACCAACCAAGACTGAAGAATCCCTCGCGATATTGTTTCATACTGCGCTTGCAGAGGAATACAGCGAGGAATATGCCCACCATGACTATACGGGAGATAAGAGTTGACACGCCGGCACCCACAACTCCCATCTCGGGAACCCCCATCTTGCCGTATATCAATATGTAGTTGCCGATGATGTTGAGCAGATTGCCCGACAGGAGTATCCACATCGACGTGCGGGTTTCGGTGATGCTGTCGGTGAATTGCTTGAAAGCGTTGAACAGCATGACAAATGGCAGCGACGCAAGCAGCACCAAGTAGTAGGGCCGCATGTAGGGTAGGAGTTCGTCGGGTTGTCCTATGTTGGCAAGATTGAAGTAAAGTATGGTCAAGGCAGCCATCATTATCACCGCTGCCAGAGTGTTGGCGAGCAGCGAGCAGCGCAAAGCCTGACCCGCTTCGGGCAACTGCTTGCGCCCGAACAGACCGCCCACGATAGGCGTAAGACCGTAAGAGAATCCCGTACCGGTGATGATTACGAGGTTCATGATGTTGTTGACGAACGAGGCAGCACCCAGTTCGCTGGTGCTATGGTGGCCCACCATCATGGTGTCGGCAAAACTTAAAATAATCATTCCAAGCTGTCCTATCATGATAGGAATGCCAATGGATAGCAGCGTGCGGTAGTGGTTGTTGTATTGTGAAGTCATTACCAGAATTTGTTCTGTTGTTCGTTGTACTCGAATCCAGCGGCAGCCAGGCGGTCGATGATTTCTTTCTTGTCAACGTGGAGGTCGTCGCACAGAGCGTCGAGCGACGGATAGATGTCGCGCAGACGCATATTGATGACGCTGAAGAGCATCATCGGGTCTTTGGGTAAGTCAAGCATGATTTGAAAAAAAATTATTTGTTCATTATCCTTAATACTGGATGCAAAGGTACACAAACTATCTTACATACAGCCAAATGACTTCGTTGAATTTCAAAAGTAGCCCTTTTGATGTACGAAAAAAGGAGGACCGGACTCACGTCCAATCCTCCTTGCAAAGTTATGTGGATACAAATTTGAATGATTAGTCCTACGGATTGTATCGTACGAATGCCTCCATCGCCTCGTAGCAAGCCAGTCCCAGACTGTGATAGAGTTCGGCTGTAGCGTGGTTGCGGTCTTCGGCACGCTGCCAGAAGAGTCGTTCGTCGTTGCCGAGGAACGGTGCGCTCTCCATCTGCGACGAATGTTTGAGGATGCTGTTGCGCTTTGCACGAAGCTCCTCGGGCGACATTGGTACGCACATCTCGATGTTCTCGATTTCCCATTCAGCCCATGCTCCACGATACATCCATACGCGGCAGTTGTCAATCCACTTGGCTCCGGCCTGCTTTTCGAGGTCGAGCGCAGCCAGAACGGCATCGGTACACTTGCGGTGAGTGCCGTGCGGGTCGGCAAGATCGCCCGCTACGTATATCTGATGAGGCTTAACCTGCTGCAACAGTTCGCGTACTATCTCCACGTCCTTCTCAGTCATAGGCAGCTTCTCAATCTTGCCCGACTCGTAGAAGGGCAGGTCGAGGAAGTGAACCTGCGAGAGTGGTATGCCGTTGTAGGTGCATGCGGTGCGAGCTTCGCCTCTACGGATGAGTCCTTTAATCTTGCGTACAGCCTCGGTGTCCATATCCGACGCGCGTTTGTTCTTGAAGAACTGCTTGATTTCGGTATACATGTTCTTTATTACTTCATCCTTGCTGTCGCAGAATATCTGGTTGAAGCCGTTGACGAAGTGCATGAAGCGTGTCACTTCTTCGTCGCCAACAGCGATGTTGCCTGATGTCTCGTATGCGATATGAATGTCGTGGTTCTGCTGAACGAGTCGGCGTATGGTTCCACCCATTGATATTACGTCGTCGTCGGGGTGGGGCGAGAACACGATTACGCGCTTCTGGGCAGGCATTGCACGCTCCGGACGGTTGGTGTCGTCGGCGTTTGGCTTGCCGCCGGGCCAACCAGTAATGGTGTGCTGGAGGTCGTTGAATATCTTGATGTTGCAGTTGTAGGCAGAACCGAAGCGTGCCAGCAGGTCAGACAGACCGTTCTCGTTGTAGTCTTTGTTAGTAAGCTTAAGGATAGGCTTGCCCAACAGCTGGCAAAGCCAAACCACAGCGGCACGAATAGTCTTGTCGTTCCACTCGCAATTGGTGACGAGCCATGGGTGGATGATGCGTGTCAGCTTGCTGGCGGCAGCCAGATCGCAGATGAGTTTGGCATCGTTGTGAGTCTGGACGTATGTAGCCGGGATGGCATCTGTAATTTCGCCCTCGATGATTTTCTGCACGATATCAGCCTTCTCTTCGCCCCATGCGGTGAGGAAAAGCTTATGTGCAGAGAGCAATGTTTGTATGCCCATGGTGATAGAGCACGGCGGAACCTGCTCAAGAGTGCCGAAACTGTTGGTCATTTCGTCGCGCGACATCTGGTCGATGAGTATCAGTCGGCTTGTAGAAGAGATGTGCGAGCCAGGCTCGTTACATGCAATATTGCCCATACGGCCTATTCCGAGCATGGCGATATCGATGCCTCCCTCGGCTGCAATGAGCTGTTCGTAGGTGCGGCAATGCTCATATACGTCGTCCTGGGCAATGTATCCGTCGGGAGTATGGATGTTCTCAGCCTTGATATCTATGTGGTCGAGAAGGCGTTCGCGCAATTGTCCGATTGCACTATGCTTGCTGTCGGCGTTGAGAGGGAAGTATTCGTAGGCGTTGAACACCACAACATTGTCGAAGCTCAAGCCCTCTTCCTTGTGCCGACGCACCAGTTCCTGATAGATAGGAGTGAGCGACAGACCTGTGCCGAGAGCCAGAACGCACTTCTTGCCGGCTTGTTTTGAACGCTTTATTTCCTTCTCTACAGCGTCGGCTATTACCTTTACGCCCTCCTCGATTTTCGGGTATACATCGGTAAAGATTTTCTCGCAACGTGTCATTTCCGAACGTTCAACTGCCGTACGAGGGCGGTAGTATTGCTCGGGTACTTTGTTAAGTACAATCTGTGAACTTAAATGAAGATTCATAACAGTAGAAATTAGATTTATGATTGCTGTTTTTATGGGCGGACAATCGCTCTTGTAGCGAGCGGCATCCGCTCGTTTATGGGCGGTCAGCACGCTTTGTTCCCCACTTCGAGGGCTTTGCGCCCATGGTGAGTTCAAGTGTTCCGCCGCGTGTTATGTCCTTGTAGTCGATGTACGACTTGCTGTATGGGCGTCCGTTGAGGCGTGCCGACTGCACGTAGATGTTGCGGTCGGAGTTGTTGCGTGCAACTACGGTGAATGTCTTGCCGTCCCCTACGCTTACCGAAGCCTTCCCGAACAACGGAGAACCGATGACATAACGTCCGCCAACGGGATCGACCTGATAGAGTCCAAGAGCCGAAGTGATGTACCAAGCCGACATCTGACCGACGTCTTCGTTGCCCGACAGTCCGTCAGGCTGGTCGTGATACATCTCTGTTAGCATCTTGCGGAGCAGCGGAGCGGCCTTGTCGGGACGTCCGGCGTAGTTGTACATATATATAACGTGGTGCGACGGCTCGTTGCCGTGGGCGTACTGGCCCGTCATACCCGACATGTCGGGCGACGCATTGGCTCCGGCATCACCCTCGGCGATGAACAACGAGTCGAGCTTGGTCATGAACTTGCTGTCCGAACCGAACAGATTGATGAGCCCGTGCACATCGTGCGGCACGAGGAACGTGTATTGCCAGGCGTTGCCTTCGGTGTAGTCGTTGGAGCGATGTTCTGCGTTGAAGGGGTCGAACGGCGTGCGGAACTTACCGTCGGTGCCTATAGCGCGCAGAAAACCGGTTGCGGGGTCGAAGTATTTCGAGTACGAGCGCGAGCGGTTGTAGAAGAACTGGCGGTCGGCGTCGTTGCCGAGCAAGGCTGCAACCTTAGCCGTAGCGTCGTCGGCGATGCAGTATTCCAGCGCATTGGCAACCGTCTCGTTGGTAGGAACCTTGTCCCATGGAATGTAGCCGTACTTCTTCAGCACGTCAAGGCTGCGTATGTCGATGCTCTGCGTGGCCTTCATAGCCTCCAGCACTTCCTTCTCGTAGCCCTTGGCAAATCCCTTCAGCGTGAGATCGGCGAGCACTATGGCTCCCGGATTGCCTATCATGCAGTCGGTTTCGCCACCCATAAGGTGCCACACCGGCAATCGTCCCTGCTGTCGGTAGATGTTGAGGAATGTCTGAACGAAGTCGCGCTGCATGTCGGGGAATAGGAACGACATGAGCGGATGGGCTGCACGGTAAGTGTCCCAAAGCGAAAGCGTGGTGTAATTGACAAAGTCGCCACGATGAACCTTGCCGTCTGCGCCGCGATACTGGCCGTCGACATCGCTGAATGTCATGCACGAAGTCATGAGATGATACATGGCTGTGTAGAAGATGCGGCGTCGTGTATTGTCGTTGGTCTCGATCTTGATGCGCGACAGTTGTCGGTTCCACTCGTCGTCAACCTTGCTTACGGCAGCGTCGAAGTCCCATCCCGGCATCTCGGCGTTCATATTGGCCTTGGCTTTGTCGGGTTCGACGGGCGAGAGTGCCACCTTGACTAGCAGCGGCTTGTCCGAATTGTCGAACGTAAGGAGTGCGCGGTACATCGAGTCGGCACGTTCTACGTGTACGGGGCGTGAGAAGTCCATTGCAAAATAGATGCGGCGGTCCTTTGCCCAACCCGTAGAGCGGCGATAGCCTATAAGTCGTGTGGGCGACTCCTGCGACAACATGCAGTCGGTAGGAGTGTCCCAGCCTATGCACTGGGCAAGGTCGAGAGCCAGCTGAGCCTTGGCTCCCTTGCCGAACGTATAGCGGTGCATGGCGCAACGCTTCGTGGCGGTCAGTTCGACGAGCACGTCGGGGTCGGTGAGTCGCAGCGAGTAGTAGCCGGGATGCATGCGCTCGTTGTCGTGAGTGAAGAATGTGGAGCGCTGGTTGGCGTTGCTCACGGGCAGCAAAGCGATGTCGCCGAGGCATCCGATGCCCGTACCTGAGAGGTGCATGTGGCCGAATCCGATTATCTCGTTGTCGCTATAGTGATAGCCCGAAGTCCAGTCCCATCCGCGCAGAGGCTCGGTCGGACCCACGATGACGAGTCCGAAGGGAGCGTTTGCGCCCATAACGGTATGTCCGTGTCCTCCCGTTCCGATGTATTGGTTGACGTATTGCGTAAGATTGTCGTTGGCAGCACGGGCATTTTGTATTGTAAAGCCTAACAATACTGCCGACAATGCTGCAATGCGTAGTAGATGTTTTATATTCATAGTGTGGTATTTAGTAACTGCAAATTTACGGTTTTTACTTAGGTATTTACATTCGTGATGTAAATTTTTTCTGTTAAAAAAAACAAGTTATGTGCAAATGTTGCTAAATGTAAAACATAATGACAAGTCATTGACGAATAGATAAGCAATAAGAATGTACTTTTGTAATGTAATAAAACAACCCGCATACATATTATATGTCTACAAAATACGACTTCGACAAAATCATCGACCGCCACGGCACGGGTGCTTTGGCGGTTGATGTGCTCAACGAACTCTACGGAAGAGCAGACCTTACGCCGATGTGGGTGGCTGACATGAACTTCGAGACTCCCGAGTTCATAACCGAAGCATTGCGCATCCGACTTGACCACTCGCTCTACGGATATACCGATATGCCCGCAGAGTTCTGGCCAACGGTTACCAAATGGATTGCCGACCACCATCAATGGAATGTCAAGGCCGATTGGATGCGATTCATTCCGGGTATAGTCAAGGGTATAGGATTCGTCATCAACGTGTTCTGCAAGCCCGACGAGAAGGTGATTATCCAACCTCCCGTGTATCATCCGTTCCGTCTGACGCCGCTGGGCAACAAGCGTGAGGTGGTGATGAATCCGCTCATCATGCACGAAGACGGCTCGTACTCAATGGACTTCGACGGACTTGCCAAGGTGGCAGACGAGAAATGCCGCGTGCTCATACTCGCCAACCCGCACAATCCGGCTGGCATCGTATGGGACGTGGACACCCTCAGCCGCCTTGCCGACTTCTGTTCGGAGCGCGGCATCATCGTCATCTCGGACGAGATACATTGCGACATGGCGCATCCGGGACACAAGCACCATCCGTTTGCGTCGGTTTCGGAGTGTGCTGCCCAATGCAGCATCACCTTCGGAGCACCCTCGAAGACGTTCAACATAGCCGGTATCGTCAGCTCTTACTGCGTAGTGCCCAACGAAGAGTTGCGCCGTCCGTTCTTCGAATGGCTCGACGCCAACGAATTGAGCGAACCTACCATCTTCTCGCCCATTGCAACCATAGCCGCATTCAAGTATGGCGAGGAGTGGCGCCGACAGATGCTGGAATATGTAGAGGCAAACATCGACTTCGTGGACAACTTCCTCAAGATGCGCATACCGCAGATAAAGGCTTTGCGTCCGCAAGCTTCTTTCCTCATTTGGCTCAACTGCCGCGCCCTGAATCTCGACCACGACGCGCTCAACCGACTCTTCGTTGACGGCGCACGATTGGCGCTCAATGACGGCGAGATGTTCGGCAGGGAGGGCAGAGGCTTTATGCGCATGAACATAGCGTCGCCCCGCGCCGTGCTGCAGGACGCGCTTGAGCGACTGGAGAAGGCCGTGAAGGCATTGTGATATTTACGATAACAAAACAAGGAATTATTATGGAAATTACCGAACTGTACAAAATATTCAGCGAGCACCCCGTCGTTACAACCGACAGCCGCGACTGTCCCGAAGGCTCATTGTTCTTCGCCTTGAAGGGAGCGTCGTTCGACGGCAACAAGTTTGCGGCAATGGCGCTCGACAAGGGTTGCGCCTATGCCGTAGTGGACGAGGCGGAGTATGCGCCCGAGGGCGATGCACGCTACATTCTGTGCGACGACTGCCTTGCCACGCTCAAGCAGCTGGCGCTCTATCATCGCCGCACGCTCGCCACGCCAATCATAGGCATCACGGGCACCAACGGAAAGACAACGACCAAGGAACTCACGGCTGCCGTGCTGCAGCAGAAGTACAACGTGCTGTACACTCAGGGCAACTTCAACAACGACATTGGCGTGCCCAAGACCCTGCTGCGCCTGCGTCCCGAGCACGAGATAGCCGTTGTGGAGATGGGCGCATCGCATCCGGGCGACATAAAGGCGCTCGTCGACGTGGTAGAGCCCGACTATGCCATCATCACCAACGTAGGTCGTGCCCACTTGCAGGGCTTCGGCTCGTTTGAGGGTGTGATACATACCAAGGGCGAACTGTACGACTTTATGCGCGCCAACCACGGACTGGGCAATACCGATAATGGAAAGACGCTGCGAGAGGGCAAGGCTCCGCAGAGCTGCGTGTTCATCGACAGCGAGAACCCTTATCTCAACGGCATCGCCCATGGGCTGAACCTCGTGCGTTACGGATGCAAGGCGGACGACCAACTGTGGGTGAGCGGACACGTGGACAGCTGCTCGCCGATGCTCAACTTCACCTGGCGACACAACGATGGCGCTACACTCGGCGCTCCGCACGCCACGCAGACCCACCTGATTGGCGAGTATAACATAACCAACATGCTCGCTGCCGTGAGCATCGGACTCTACTTCGGCGTGCCTGCCGACAACATCGTCAAGGCTCTGAGCGCCTATGTGCCGTCCAACAATCGCTCGCAGTTTGAGCAGACTGCCGACAACCGCCTCATCGTCGATGCCTACAACGCCAACCCGACGAGCATGGCTGCCGCCCTGCGCAACTTCGCTGACATCGATGCCAAGGGCAAAATGGTGATTGTAGGTGACATGAAGGAACTTGGCGAGGTGAGCCACGACGAGCACCAGCGTATCGTTGACCAGCTCCGACAGATGACTCTCGACCAGGTATGGCTCGTAGGTTCGGAGTTTGAAGGATGCGACACGCCGTCCGGCTTCCGCCTTTTCGACAATGTGGAAAAGGTGAAGGAGGCAATAGCCGCCGCCAAACCGCACGGCAAGTACATACTCATCAAGGGCAGCAACGGCACCCGATTGTTCCAGTTGCCCGAACTGCTGTAATACCACGAAGGTGCGGAAGTATATAGAGGGTGTGCCAAAAGTCACAGCAGTACGCCCCGAAGGGGCATAAGCCCATAGCCCAGGGCAACACCCTACCCTTTATACA
>CAJJOL010000061.1:0-17437 GCA_905193385.1 uncultured Prevotella sp.
CCAGGGACCTCCAGATTATGAGTCTGTTGCTCTAACCAACTGAGCTACAAGTCCGACTTATACCTAATGGATAAGTTTGCGGGTGCAAAGATACTGCTTTTAAAGCAGAATGCCAAATTTTTAAACAAAAAAATGTGGGATACATGAAATTTGGTGTAACTTTGCAACGAATATATAACCGTGAGATACTTCTTAAACATACTGCTCGTTATAGTGCTGACGATGGCTGGATGCACCCGTGCCCACGCCGCCGACCGCAAGTACGCGCTTCAGATTATGAAGCGTGTGTTCGGCTATGCAGCCTCGGTCGACACCGTAGGACTGAAAGCTCAGGAGAGCTATGCATATCTGAAGTACGACATACGTACCAACCGCCGCAACTGTCTGTTGCTCGCCATTCCGACGATGTATGCCATTGCAAACACCGGAGTGCGCGAACATGTAGGCGAAACTTACGACCGCATGATGATGAAACGTCCGGGCGACATGCACCTTACGCAGATGCTCGAGCGCAACACCATACCTTACGGCATGCGCACCATGCCCACCGTACTGAAATATCTCACTCCTCTCATCTACGAAGAACTGCTCATCGACGGACGAATCATATCGCCTTTCCACGTGCGCAACCGCCGTTTCTACCGCTACAAGGTCAGTCCGTTTATGCGCGGAGCCGTAATCGTAAGCTTCAGGCCGCGCCTCAAGAACACCAAACTGGTGCGCGGATGGGCACGTATAGAGGAATCGACGGGCCGGATACTCGAAACTTCGTTTGACGGCGAGTACGACCTCGTGCGCTTCCATGTAACGATGACCACGGGCGACGAGGGCGTCAAGACGCTCATGCCTGCACAATGCAACCTCAACACGCGCTTCCTTTTTCTCGGCAACGACATCACCGCCGAATACACTACGGTGCTCGACCTGCCCAAGAAGCTTCCCGACTCAGTAAAAATAGTAAACCGCAGCGACACGGCGTTGCTCAATCTGGTGCGCCCCATACCCACAAACAGCCACGAGCAGTATCTCTACAGCCGCTACTACGCAGCACGCGACGCACGCCAAGCCGACACCGCCAGCCAGCGCAGCAAGACCCGTATGTGGACCAAACTGCTCTGGAAGAACGTAGGCCGACGCCTCGTGATGCGCACCCGACGCAAGTTCGGCACGCACGAGCAGGGCAACTTCCGCATCAGTCCGGTGCTCAATCCGCTGTCGTTCAGCTACAGCGCGCGCCGCGGACTGACGTATAAGTTCGACATCAGAGGCTCCTACTTCTTCAACGAACGCCAGGCTCTGCAGCTGCGGTTCAAGACCGGCTACTCCTTCAAGCAGAAGCAGATATACTTCGACTTCCCCTTCACATTCTATATCGACCAGCGACGCAACGCCTACATACGCACCGAGTGGTCGAGCGGACGACATATATACAACTCAGAACTGATGGATGCCATCCGACTGGAACGCAAGGACAGCATAGACTGGTCGCGTCTCAACCTCACCAACTTCAGCGTGCACAGCTTCAAGGCCGTGGCACACTACGACCCGTCGTCGCACTGGGGACTGGAACTGGGCATAGTGTCGCACAAGCGTACTGCCGTCGACAACCATAGCTTCAACCTTCTGGGCCGCAAGGATTCGTACAACTCCGTAGCACCTATCGCCGAGCTTACCTATAGGCCCATGGGCTACAACGGACCTATCCTGACCATCGACTACGAGCGTGGCATACGCAAGTTCATGGGGTCGGACACAGACTACGAGCGTGTGGAGATAGACGGACAGTACAAGCACCACCTCTCGGCGCTGAGCTATCTGCAGCTGCGCGCCGGCACCGGATTCTACACACACAAGGGATTCGGCAGCTACTTCCTCGACTACTCTAATTTCCGCGAAAACAACATTCCCGGAGGATGGAACGACGACTGGGCATGCACATTCGAGTTGCTCAACAGCCAGTGGTACAACGCCTCGAAATACTACGTGCGTGCCAATGCCGCCTACGAGACGCCGCTGCTACTGCTCTCGTGGCTTCCCATAGCCGGCCGACTGATTGAGCGTGAGCGTATATACATCAACGCCCTCTCCGTCAAACGCCTCAATCCCTACATCGAGTACGGCTACGGATTCTCCACAAGAGCCTTGTCGCTGGGCTGGTTCGTAGCACAGCGCAACTGGCGTTTCGACGGAATGGGCGTGCGGGTGAATATGGAGCTGTTCAGACATTGGTAATGACGATTTGCACCGCTTGTAATGACTGTTTCAGCCACTTGTAATGAACGAATTTGAAAAGGACTCCTTTTGGCTTTCAAAAGGACTCCTTTTAGGTTGCAAAAGGACTCCTTTTGCAATGCAAAACGAACCCTTTTGAAGGGCAAAAGGACTCCTTTTCGGAAACCGTCGTTTGACGGGCAAAAAAATAACGGGGCCGTTGCCTCTTCGGTGACGACCCCGTCTCTATATAGCTGCCATTTGTTCTGTTTCAGCAACAGGACATATAAAAGCAATTACTTCGATAGGAATTTATCTATTTGGGCAGCTATTTGCTTTCCGCTTGCCATTGCACGTACTACGAGCGAGGCTCCGTTGGCTGCGTCGCCGGCTACGAATACGTTGGGGGCAAACTTGGGTTGTTCGGGCTTGAGGAATCCCATTGCGAGCAACACCATTTCACATTTGATGATTTCGGGCTTGCCCACTGGCTCCATCAGCGGACGTCCGCCATCGGGATTGGGCTTCCATGTTATCTCCTGAACGCGCACTCCGGTGAGCTTGCCGTTCTTGTCGCCGAGGAACTCTAAAGAGTTGATGTTCCAGCGGCGTGTGCATCCCTCCTCGTGCGACGATGTAGTCTTGAGTGTACGAGGCCAGTTGGGCCATGGATTCTTCGGGTCGTCGGGTCCGTCAACGGGTCGCGGCATAATCTCTATTTGTGTCACCGACTTGCATCCTTGACGGTGTGCCGTTCCGATGCAGTCTGATCCGGTGTCGCCACCGCCAATAACGAGCACGTCTTTGCCCTTGGCGTTGACCAATTCTTCCTTCTTGAACTCCATACCTGCCAACACTCTGTTTTGCTGTGAGAGCATTTCGAGAGCGAAGTGTACGCCCTTCAGTTCGCGTCCGGGAATCTTGAGGTCGCGCGCTGTGGGCGTGCCGGTAGACACTACGTAGGCGTCGAAGCCTTCGGGCAGATGTTCTACGTCGACTGGTGAGTTGTATTTGAATACGATGCCTTCCTCTTCGAGCAGAGCGATACGGCGGTCGATGACTGCCTTGTTGAGCTTGAAGTTAGGAATGCCGTAGCGCAGCAGACCGCCAGCGCTTTCGTTCTTCTCCATCACTGTTACCGAGTAACCCATGTGGTTGAGGCGGTTGGCTGCCACGAGTCCGGCAGGTCCGGCACCGATGACGCATACTTTCTTGCCGTTGCGTTCGGGTTGTTCTACACGTACGTAGTCCTCCTGGAATGCGTGTTCGGTAATGGCACACTCGTCCTCGCGGTTGGTTGTAGGTTCGTGTTCAACGAGATTGAGCACGCAAGCCTTCTCGCACAGCGCCGGACAGATGCGTCCGGTGAACTCGGGGAAGTCGTTGGTAGAGTTGAGCAGACGATAAGCCAGCTCCCAGTCGCCCTTGTATAGGGCGTCGTTCCACTCGGGTGCCTTGTTGCCCAGAGGACATGCCCAGTGGCAGAAGGGTACGCCACAGTCCATACAGCGTGATGCCTGCTGTCGGCGGTCGTTGCTGTTGAGTGTTTGTTCGACTTCACCAAAGTCGTGAATGCGGTCGTGTATGGGGCGGTAGCCCGCCTCTTTGCGGTGTATAGTGAGGAATGCTTTTGGATTGCCCATAATTCCTAATTTTGAGTTTTGAGTTTTGAGTTTTGAATTTTTGCGACTTGCAGTCGCAATTTTGAGTTTTGAGTTTTGAATTTTGAGTTGTGCGCTTTGCGCATTTTGAATTATCCAGTTTTGAGTTTTGGGTTGTTCAGTATTGGTTTTAAGATGATTCTATAAATCAATTCAAAATTGAACAATTCCTAATCGGCTCCGTCCGATAATTCAAAACTCAAAATTCAAAACTCCAAACTCTGATTTGCGCCCTCGCGCAAATCAGTAGTCTCTCTGCATGTCTGCAATCTTCTGTTGCAGCTTGCGTACCTGCTCTTCCTGCAGCACACGCTTATACTCGATTGGGACAATTTGTATGAAGTCCTCAACGTAGCGGTTCCAGTCGTCGAGCATGGTGCGTGCGAGTTTCGAACCGGTGTATAGGTAGTGCTGGCGTATGAGTTCGTGCAGCTCCTTGCGGTAGTTGCTGTCGTCGACAAGATTGATTTCGACCATATCCATATTGCAGAAGTAGTCGAAATTGTGGTTTTTGTCCCACACGTAAGCCACACCGCCAGACATACCGGCAGCGAAGTTGCGTCCCGTTTCGCCCAGTACTACTACGCGACCGCCCGTCATATACTCGCAGCAGTGGTCGCCTGCGCCCTCGATAACGGCTGTTGCGCCCGAGTTGCGCACTCCGAAGCGTTCGCCAACCTTACCGTTTATGTATAGTTCGCCGCTTGTTGCGCCATACAGTCCGGTGTTGCCGGCTATGATGTTGTCCTCGGCTGCGAAGTTGCTTCTAATGGGCGGGAGTATCGAGATGCGTCCGCCTGAGAGACCCTTGGCGAAGTAGTCGTTGGCTTCGCCTTCCAGTTTGAAGTCGACACCTTTAACAAGGAAAGCACCGAAACTCTGTCCTGCCGAGCCCTTGAACTTCACGTTGATGGTCTTGTCGGGCAGTCCTGCCTCGCCATACTTCTGAGCTATCATTCCGCTAAGCATTGCGCCAACGGCACGGTCGGTGTTCTTGATGGCGAAATCGAGCGAAACCTCGTCCTGACGTTCTATCGCGTTCTGCGCTCCACGTATCAGATGCTGGTCCAATACGTCGCCAAGCTCGTGTCGTTGCTGTGCTGTATGATAGAGCGTGCAGCCGTTGGGCTCCTGGAACAGAAGTCGGTGGAAGTCGAGCAGAGCCGACTTGGGATTCTTCTCGTCCTTCTTGGTGAGGATGAGTTCGGTGTGTCCTACTATCTCGTTGAGGCTGCGATAGCCCATCTGAGCCAAGTATTCGCGCACCTCTTGGGCTACGAAGGTGAAGTAGTTGACCAGATATTCAGCCTTGCCGCGGAACAGCTTGCGCAGTTCGGGGTTCTGTGTGGCTACGCCCATTGGACATGTGTTGAGGTTGCATTTACGCATCATCACACAACCGAGCACGATCAGCGCAGCAGTACCGAATCCGAACTCCTCTGCACCGAGCAGAGCCATGAGCACAACGTCGCGTCCTGTCTTCAACTGGCCGTCCACTTGCAGGCGAACCTGACCGCGCAGACCGTTCTTGACGAGTGTCTGCTGGGTCTCAGACAATCCGATTTCGGGCGAAATACCTGCGAAGCGCATGCTTGATGCAGGCGAAGCACCAGTACCACCTTCGGCTCCTGAGATGACGATGAGGTCGGCCTTGGCCTTGGCAACGCCCGCTGCGATGGTGCCTACGCCACTCTCGGCAACGAGCTTGACGCTGATGGCTGCCTTAGGATTGACGTTCTTGAGATCGAAGATGAGCTGGGCCAGGTCCTCAATAGAGTAGATGTCGTGGTGAGGAGGAGGTGAAATGAGCGAGATTCCGGGAATAGAGTGACGCGTTTTGGCAATCACCTCGTTCACCTTGAAGCCCGGCAGCTGTCCGCCTTCACCCGGCTTGGCACCCTGCGCCACCTTAATCTGTATCTCCTCGGCGTTGACCAGGTATTCTGTAGTTACGCCGAAGCGTCCCGAAGCCACCTGCTTGGTCTTGCTGGAGAGGCTGATACCATCCTGTGTAGAATGGAATCGCTCGTTATCCTCACCACCTTCACCGGTATTGCTTCGTGCGCCGAGCTTGTTCATGGCAAGAGCCATTGCCTCGTGAGCCTCCTTTGACAGAGCTCCGAACGACATGGCACCCGTCACGAAGTGTTTAACAATGTTCTCGACGGGTTCTACCTCGTCGACTGGTATCGGATTTTGTTTGAAATCGAAGAAGTCGCGGATGAAGATTGGTTCTTCTTTCTCGTCGACAAACTTCGTGAACTCTTTGTATTTAGCGTAATTGCCAGTGCGTGTGGCAAGCTGAAGTGTAGCGATGGTTTCGGGGTTCCAGGCGTGGCGTATGCCGTCTTTGCGCCAGTGGAATTGTCCGAGGTTGGGCAGGAAGTCGAGCTTTTTGTGGTTGTTGAAGGCCTTGTTGTGCATGCTGATTGCGTCGCGGGCGATGGTTTCGAGTCCAACGCCGCCTATAGTGCTCACTTCTGTACCGAAGTAGGTCTTCAACAGCGCCTCCGACAGACCTATGCTCTCGAATATCTTGGCTCCGCGATATGAGCGTATGGTTGAGATACCCATCTTTGCCATAATCTTCAACAGACCCTTCTTCACTGCCTTGATGTAGTTGGCTTCGGCTGTCGGATAGTTCTCCTGAATCTTTCCGCGCTTCACAAGGTCGTCGAGTATGGCGTATGTCATGTACGGACAGAGTGCCGAAGCACCGTAGCCCAAGAGCAATGCGGCGTGCATCACCTCGCGAATCTCACCGCTCTCTACGATAAGTGCGGTCTGAACGCGCTTGCCTACAGATATCAAGTAATGGTGAACGGCGCTCACTGCGAGCAGCGAAGGAATGGCTGCATGATTCTCATCAACATCGCGGTCGCTGAGGATGATGTAGTTGTAGCCGTCGTCGACGCTGCGCTCGGCCTTCTTGCAGAGTGCATCGAGCGACTCGCGCAGTCCGTCTTCGCCCTTGCTGCATTCAAACAGCATAGGCAACTTGACTGTGTTAAATCCCTTGTAGCGTATATTGCACAGTATATCGAGCTGGGTATTGGTCAGAATGGGGTGGGGTAGGCGCACCATCTTGCAGTTCGACTCGTCGGGCGAGAGAATACCGGAGCCAACGCGACCAATATATTCCGACAAAGACATGACCAACGACTCGCGGATAGAGTCGATGGCAGGGTTGGTAACCTGCGCAAACTGCTGGCGGAAGTAGTTGAAGAACACCTGCGCATGGCCGCTCAATACAGCCAGCGGAGTGTCGTTGCCCATTGAAGCGGTAGGTTCCTGGCCGTTGGTGGCCATCGGAACGATGGTGCCATCGACATCTTCCTCGCCGAAACCGAACATCAGCTCCTTGCGTGTGAGGTCGTCGACAGAGTTGTCTACCTTACGTCCGGAGTGCAGTTTCTCAAGTTGTATACGGTTAGTTGATAGCCACTGGCGGTAAGGATGGGCGCTTGCGAGGCGCTCCTTGATTTCTCCGTCGTAGTAGATTTTGCCCTCCTGAGTGTCGATAAGGAGAATCTTGCCTGGTTGCAGGCGTCCCTTTTCGGCAATCTCAGTCGGGTCAAAGTCCATGACACCCACTTCGGATGCCACGACCATAGTGTCATTCTTGGTAATAGTATATCGTGCCGGGCGCAGACCGTTGCGGTCGAGCATTCCTCCGGCGTATCTTCCGTCGCTGAACAGCAGTGCGGCAGGGCCGTCCCACGGTTCCATAAGTATAGAGTGATACTCGTAGAAAGCCTTCAAATCTTCGGGTATCGGGTTCTTGTCGTTGAAGCTTTCGGGCACCATTACAGCCATAGCGTGCGGCAGTGAGAGTCCGCTCATCACGAAAAACTCGAATACGTTGTCGAGACTTGCAGAGTCTGACATGTCGGGCTGTATGATAGGTGATATGCCACGGATGTCGCCCAATGCCTCGCTTGAGAGTACACTCTCGCGTGCCTTGAACCAAGAGCGGTTACCGCGAATGGTGTTTATCTCGCCGTTGTGTGCCAAGAGGCGGAACGGCTGGGCAAGGCTCCATGTGGGGAACGTGTTGGTAGAGAAGCGCGAGTGAACGAGTGCTAATCCTGAAGTGAAGTAATTGTTGGTGAGGTCGGGGTAGTACTGGCGCACCTGCATTGACGACAGCATACCCTTATAAACTATGTTCCGGCTCGAAAGCGAGCAGATGTAGAAGTCCTTGTTATTGACACGGTTTTCAATGCGCTTACGTATAATATATAATGTGCGCTCAAAAGTGGGCACCTTGTCGTCGGTCACGCCCGTGATGAAAACCTGCTTGATGGCCGGTTCGGTAGCAAGTGCCGACACGCCGAGGCATTCGGGATTGGTAGGCACAGTGCGCAGGTGCATGAGCGAGAGTCCTTCGCGCTCGATTTCTTCAATCATTATTGACAGAATGGCCTGCTGCTGTGGCTCGTCTTTAGGAAGAAAGACGAGACCTGTGCCGTATTTGCCCTTCTCGGGCACTGGAATACCCTGCAACAGTATGAATTCGTGAGGAATCTGAAGCATGATTCCCGCACCGTCTCCAGTCTTGTTGTCGGCACCTTCGGCTCCGCGGTGGCGCATATTCTCAAGTACGCGCAGAGCGTTGTCTACTAATTCGTGGCTCTTGTTACCATGAATATTCACTACCATACCCACTCCACATGCATCGTGTTCGTAGGCGGCATTGTAAAGTCCTGAAAATCTCTCGCCAGCCATTGCATGGCTGGCTTGATGGCCTTGTGTTTTTCCCATCTCAATTGCTTTTAATTAGTAAACCATTGAAAAACCTATCAAAGTGTTTGCAAATTTAATGATTTACTTTCAAAAAGCAATATAAAAATCGAAAAAATAAATACTGTTTTTGATTTATAGCAAGAAAGATGTATTATTTTGTAATATTATCGACATGTAAAGTACCGTTTTGTAACATAGCTGCATGTTTATTGCTACGGAATGTAACTTCAACTGCGTCTGTATTCCGACGGCGACATACCCACATGCTCCTTGAAATACTTGCCGAGGAACGACTGATTGGAGAAGTTAAGGCTTTGTGCTATCTCCTTGATGCTGCGTTGTGTGTTGCGCAGAAGCATGCGCAGCTCCATCGTAACGTATGCGTCAATCCACTCGTTGGGTGTACGTTTGGACACGTTCTTTATCGTTTCGGAGAGATATTTGGGCGAGATGCACAATTGCTCGCTATACCAGCTCACTCTACGTTCGGTGCGGAAGTTGTTCTCGACGAGCAATATGAACTTTGTAAAGATTTCTTCGGCACGCGTATTGTGCTCGCTGGTGCGCGACTGTACGCTGTATATCACGTTGCTTACTTCGTAAACCATAGTGAGGAACATCGATTGCATCATCTCGCGACGGAAGTGGTTGTCGGTTTCGTCCATCTTTTGCTTCATGCAGGTCAACGTATGGCGTATGAAGCTGGCCTTGTCTTCGGGCAGACTGAATACGGGGTGGTTGCGTGCGAAGAGGAAGAGTGCCGACAGTTCGTGTACGCTCTTGATGGTTTCGTTGAAGAAGTCGTAGCTGATGATGATGCCAATGCCGCGGCAGTCGGGCGACATGGTGCAGTTGTAGGTGACGCGTCCCTGGTTGATGATGATAAGGTCGCCTGCCTCTACCTTATGTTCTACAGAGTCGACAAAATATCGTGCCGAGCCTTTGGTACACAATGCCAGCAGCAGACATTGCATGCGTCGTGGTTCGCGAGGCAATGGCATGTTGGCAATCTCGTCAATAATGAGAATGTCGTTGTCAATATGGCTGCCTCCGCACATGCGTATGGCGTATTCGACTGTTATGTCTTTTAAGTCAGGTAAGGTCATCTCTGTATTGTTTATAATGTTGATATAGATGCAAATGTACGAAATATATCTGACATATCAAATGTTTTTTTAGTTATAACTTGTCAATGTATATATGCATAAAACTGTTAAATAGACCTTATTATGGCCTTTACAATGTTTTTTTTACTAACTTTACGGATGTTTTAAATTAAATGCTTATGAAAATCAGACATCTTAAGGTGTCGGCGCTATTGCTCGCTGCTACCTTGCTAACCAGTTCTTGCGTAGGCTCGTTCTCTTTGTTCAACCGTGTTGCCAAGTGGAACACCCACGCTACAAGTTCGAAGTTCCTCAACGAGATCATATTCATTCTCATCTCGCCGGCTTATGCAGTGTGTGCTGTTGCTGACGTTTTGGTGCTCAATACGATTGAGTTCTGGTCGGGCAGCAACCCGATGGCTCAGAAGGTAGGCACTGTTCAGAAGGTGACCGGTAAAGATGGATTGATTTATGCGGTAAAGACGTTGCGCAACGGATATGAAGTCACTTCGCCAAACGGTGAAGTTGTCAGCTTCATCTACGACAAGAAGACCAATTCATGGTCGCAGGAACAGAATGGAAAGAAGGTGGAGATATTCCGCTTTAACGATGACGGCACTATCCAGGCACGTCTCAGCGACGGCGAGACCATACGTGTAAATCCCGACGAAGCGGGTGTGTTCGAAACCCGTATGGCTGTCAATGGCGCACGCTTCTGGGCTTGCCGATAGAGTGGAAAAAATGAAGGTAGAAAGTAGCTGTTTTGCTACCATAAAATAAAAGGAGTCCTTTTGCCTTCCAAATGTAGTCCTTTTGCCTTATAAAAGGAGCCCTTTTGCACTTCAAAAGGGGTACTTTTGGAAGGCAAAAGGGCTACATTTTTTTTGATATTCTTATTTCGCTGTGTTTCAGGCAGTTTACTTCTCGCCCGAAACGCCCATTTCCTTGAGCAGACGATCAGCATGTCCCCACTTGTCCATGAGGAAGAGTACGTAGCGGATGTCTACACCGATGCAGCGTGCCAGACGCTTGTCAAACCAGATGTCGCTTGACAATGAGTCCCAGTTGCCGTCGAATGCCAGACCGATAAGATTGCCCTTGCCGTCGAACATGGGCGAACCTGAGTTGCCGCCTGTGATGTCGTTGTTGGTGAGGAAGCAGAGCTGCATCTTGCCAGTAGTCTTGTCGGTGTACTTGCCGAAGTCGTTGGCAGAGAGGAGCTGCTTCATGATAGGCTCAGCCTGGTAGTCGATGGTGCCCTTTTCGCCCGACTCCATCTTGCGAACGATAGAAGCGGCGTCGGTGTAGTAGCCCGACGGATTGCCACCGAGCAAGTAACCGCCCACCTGACCGTACGAAAGACGCATTGTGAAGTTGGCATCTGAGTAGTGGGGCAGTTCCTGCTCCATGCGCACCTTGGCGTCGCAGAGATACTTCTCCTGCTCGGCTATCTCCTCGCGGAGCGGCATGAGCAGACTGCGGCACTTGTTCATCATCTCATTAATCTGCTTGCCATACTGGTAGCCGGGGTCTTTGGCGAGAGCCTTCTCGTTGAGTTTGATCTTCTTGCCGCTCTTCATCACTACCGAAGTAGAGTACAGCCAGTCGACATACTTGCGCGAATCGCCGCCGAACTTCTCCTCAATAGTCTTGTAGAAGGCAGGGAGCTGGTCGGCAGATACATACTTGCGGAAGTTGTCGATGAGTGCTGCCTGCACGTCCTTGTCGAGTGCTGCGTCCCATTCGGCGCTGTTGTCCTCGAACACGTATGTCGACTTGCCCTTCTTGGCAGCCTTGCCAGCCTTTGCAGGCACCATCATAGCCAGACGTATGGCGCGTGTGTTGAACTCAGAAGTGCCGCCGAATGTCTCGCGCAGAGCTGTGAACTCCTTGGTAACGTCAAGCTGCTTGGCATAGAGCTGTGCCATCTTGTCGAAGTCGAGCTTACCCTTGAGGTAGCCGGTCCACTTCTGATACTCCATGATGCGGTCCTCGAAGTCGGCCTTCTGACGAACGATACCTACAGAGTCGATACACTTGTTCATACCCAATGAGTTCTTCCAGTAGTTGGAACTCTGTGCATACTTAGAGTCGTACTTGATGCGTACAGCCTCATCGGCACGCATGTGCTTGATCATAACGTCCTGCTTCACGCCGCGTACTTGTGCACGTGGAGCGTTCTCAGCGTCGCGCATCTGGCGGATGCCGTAGCTTGAGAGATAGCGTTCGGTCGAACCCGGATAGCCGATGGTCATGGCGAAGTCGCCTTCCTTATATCCGTCCATCGAAACCTTTGTCCAGTGCTGCGGGTGATAGGGCACGTTGTCCTTAGAATATTCAGCCGGACCGTTGGTCTTCGGGTCGGCGTAGATGCGGAATACAGAGTAGTCGCATGTCTGGCGCGGCCACATCCAGTTGTCGGTCTCGCCTCCGAACTTGCCCATCGACTTAGGAATGGCGAACACCAGACGCAGGTCGCGGAATGTGCGGTAGGTAGTTGCATAGTACTTGTTGCCCTCGTAGAACGGCTTTATTTCCAGGTCGAGAGTCTTGTCCTTAGCGTGTACCTCCTTGATCATCTCGTTCTCCACCTCGTTCAAGAGCTTGGCGCGCTCGTCGTTGGTCATGTTCTTGATGCCACGCTTCTCCAGTTCGGGCGTGATGTCCTTCTGTTCCACCATGAAGCTTACGAACATGCTCTTGTTGGGCAACTCCTCGGCAAACGACTTGGCGTAGAATCCGTTGAGCATGTAGTCGTGCTCTACGGTAGAATGAGAACGGATGGCCTCGAAACCACAGTGGTGGTTGGTCAGCACGAGTCCGTCGGGCGATACGACAACGCCCGAGCAGTAGCCCGAGAAGTTGACAACCGACTTCATGATGGCGTCTTCGCCCTTGTACAGCTTCTCGTATGGAGCCGAGAATCCGTAAGTCTTCATCTGCTCGTACACTGCGTGTGGCAGGTTGTAGAGCGTCCACATACCTTCGTCGGCATGTGCGGCGGCTGATGACAACAGCATGGCAGCCGCGAGAATAAGATTCTTTTTCATTTAGAGATTGTTATTGATTGTTGATTATCTTGTTTGTAGGTTTGGTAGGTTTTGTAGGTGTTGTAGGTTTAGTAGGTAGGCTTGCGCCTACACAACATACCAAACCTACAGCACCTACCAAACCCTACAAAATCCTACTTGAATATCTTCTTCAGCGGCATATCATGATATATGATGTGCGCTACGAACATTATCACGAGCACAGTGTTCACTGCGAGCGCCGCCCAGTTGGGCAGATGCTCGTTGGCGAAGTTCATGCAGAAGTAGAACAGTACTGTTATAGCCACGTAAACGCCTATCGACTTGATCGGATAATTGATGGGATACTTCTTCTGACCTACAAGATACGACAGCACCATAGCCGTTGCGTAGCCTGCAAATCCAGCCCATGCACACGCCATATAGCCATATCGCGGCACGAACAGCACGTTGACGGCTATGAGCACGGCGCATCCTGCACCCGAGAACCAGGCTCCCCAGATGGTCTTGTCGATAAGCTTGTACCAGAACGAGAGGTTGAAGTACACGCCCATCATTATCTCGGCAGCCATCACAATGGGCACCACGCGCAGTCCCGACCAGTAGTCGCGGCCGATGATATGCTTCAGTACGTCGAGATAGCCTATCACTACGAGGAACGCCAGCAGAGTGAATATGATGAAGAACTTCATAGCCTGGGCGTACGTTTCGCGGTTGTCCTTGTCCTTCGACTTGCCGAACACGAACGGTTCGTAGGCATAGCGGAACGCCTGGGTTATCATAGCCATAATCATGGCTATCTTTGATGCGGCGCCATATATGCCCAGTTGGGCGTGAGCGTCGCTGCGTTCGTAGATGTAGGGGAAGAGAATCTTGTCGGCAGTCTGGTTGAGAATGCCTGCGATGCCCAGCACCAGTATAGGCCATGAGTAGGAGAACATGCGACGCAGCAGTGCCTTGTCAAACTTGTATTTGATGCCCACCAGTTCCTTCCAGAAGAAGAAGGTGAGCGCAGCCGAGCAGAAAAGGTTGACATAGAAGGCATAGCCAGCGCCAACGGTAGGGTCGTATATCTGTGCGATGAGTCCCGTCGCGCCGTTGCTTTCGTATATGGCAGGCAGCACGAGGAAGAACATCAGGTTGAGCGCTATCGCCATAAAGATGTTCAGAAGCTTCAAGGTAGCGAACTTGATAGGGCGTTTCTTGTATCGCAGATAGGCGAAGGGGATGCACTGGAAGGCATCTATCGCCACCGTGACAGCCATCACCCAGATGTACGAAGGGTGGTCGGCATAGCCCATGAACGATGATATCGGGCTGATGAACGTCAGCACCAGCACCACGAACAGCAGCGATGTGAATCCTACAGACATCAATGTTGTAGAGTATACCTTCTGCGGATCCTCGCCTTCCTTGTTGGCGAAGCGGAAGAAGGTGGTCTCCATTCCGTATGTGAGAATCACCATCAGCAAAGCCGTATAGGCATATACGTTGGTGATGATGCCATAGCCTCCACTCGCAGCAGACAGTTTTGCCGTGTACAAAGGTACAAGCAGATAATTAAGAAATCTGCCTACGATGCTGCTAAGACCGTAAATGGCGGTGTCCTTAGCAAGTGATTTGAGATTTGCCATATTGAATTGTTGTTATTGTTTTGTATGTTTGGTAGGTTTGGTAGGTTTTGTAGGTGTGGTATGTTTGGTAGGTTTTGGCTGCTGCCTACTATACCTATGCCACCTACAAAACCTACCAAACCCACCAAACTAATCTTGCGCACACCTATCTTTTTCCGTTTCTCCAGTCAACTCTTGCTTTGTATCTCTGCTCCTTTATTCCACCTTCTTCCAAGAACTTGCGGTTCTGGTAGTCGATGAGTCCGCGTAGCATGGCGAGAGTCTGATGAATCACTATCAGAGCGATGTTGGCTATTTCTTCAGCGCAGCGTCCTTCTATCTGCCTTCGATACCATGCGCTGTCGTTGATGCGTCGGCACAGTGGCTGTGCCATCCGGTATTTGGGATGCTGAGGCCCCCATATCTCCAGACCATGGTTGCGCAGATAGTCCTTGTAGTCCTCTTTGAGTTCCTCAAGGCTGCCCTTGGCTATTACCGTCAGCTTATGTTCAATCTCGGTAGAGCCTTCGGCATCGCTGTAGCCTTCTACTATGTTCTGCTTGCCCGAGCGTGCCGCCTGCTGCATTTGGTCGACCGTGCGGTCGTGACTACGCTCGAGAAATCGGCTTACAAAGTAGAAAGTGATGTCGTAGACACACTCCGACTTGCGGAAAACAATCAGCGTCTTGTAGCTGTCGGGCTGATTGGTCGGCCGGTTGAATGGATTTTGCTGCATAGGGGTGGATTCTTTTATTGCTTGATTTATATTACTTAACTCTTTTACTCTTTTACCTTTTTACTCTTTTACCTTTAAAAGAACATGTAGCAGATAGCTATTGCCGCAATCACTCCAGCCAAGTCTGCCAGCAGTCCGCAGGCTACGGCGTGACGGGTATAGCGCACGCCTACGCTGCCGAAGTAGACGGCGAGGATGTAAAAGGTGGTGTCGGTAGAGCCTTGGAAGATGCAAGAGAGTCGTCCGACGAACGAGTCGGCACCGTAGGTGGTCATAGCGTCGACCATCATGCCGCGTGCTCCGCTACCCGAGAGGGGCTTCATCAGCGCTGTAGGCAGAGCACCCACGAAGTCGGTGTTGCCACCCATGGCTGCAACGGTCCACTTGATGCCGTCCACCAGCATGTCCATTGCGCCCGAAGCACGGAACACTCCTATGCCTACCAGTATCGCCACGAGATAGGGGATGATTCTGACGGCAGTGGCAAATCCGTCCTTTGCGCCCTCGATGAAGGCGTCGTAGACGTTCACCTTCTTGCGCATGCCAGCCAGGATGAACATCACAATGATGAGCATCAGCAGGATATTAGCCACCGAAGTGCTCACAATGTTCATCTGCGCCTTGTCCATCTGTGCGAAGCCCCATATTATAGCAGCCACCACAGCCGACATGCCGCCGAGCGTTAGCAGCATTGTACGGTTGATGAGATTGATGCGCTGGTAGAGCGATGTGCATACGATGCCCGCCAGCGTAGAGAAGAACGTGGCGAGAAGAATGGGCACGAAGATGTCGGTAGGTTGCGCTGCCCCCATCTGCGCACGATACACCATGATACTGACGGGAATCAAGGTGAGTCCCGACGTGTTGAGCACGAGGAACATAATCATCGGATTGGTGGCGGTGTCCTTCTTCGGATTCAGCTCCTGAAGCTGTTCCATAGCCTTCAGTCCGAGCGGAGTGGCAGCGTTGTCAAGCCCCAGCATGTTGGCAGCGACATTCATGAAGATGCTGCCCGTGACCGGATGACCCTTCGGAATGTCGGGAAACAGACGTGTGAACACGGGCGACAGCACGCGTGCCACAACGTTTATGACGCCGCCCTTCTCGCCAATCTTCATTATGCCGAGCCACAGCGAGAGCACGCCGGTGAGTCCGAGTGAGATCTCGAACGCCGTCTTCGACGTGTCAAACGTGGAGTTCATAATGGCTGGAAACACCTCGGTGTCGCCCATAAACACCAGCCGCACGGTGGCAATGACGAATGCTATGAGGAAGAAGGCTATCCAGATGTAGTTGAGTACCATATTTTCTGAGATACGTTGTTATTATTATAATAGGTGCAAAATTACCCATTAAATTTGGAATATCTCAATAAAATCGTCACTTTTGCGCCCCGTCTACTTATAAGCCTTGATGTATTCGTCGGCGACGGCACACAGTTCGTCGTACCATTCCTGACCGAAACGGCGCACCAGCGGACCCTCAAGGAAGCGGTATACACGCAGTCCCAACTCCTTGCCCTTCTTCACTGCGTCCTCGCACACGTCCCAACGGTTGTAGTTCAGCGCCACGATGCCGTCCTTGAAACGCTTCTCGCGGATAGGGTAGAGGGCGCATGATATGGGCTTGATGAACTGGGTCTTGCCCTGACGGTAGGCTCGTTCGAGCGCGCACAGACAGCAGTCGCCCTCGTAGCAGGTGAACACGCAGTCCTTGCCGCCCACAATACTCGTCACGAGGTCGCCGTCGCGGTCGGTGTAGGCTACGCCCTGATGGTCGACCACAGCCTGCGCCGATGCCGACATGTCGCCCCACACCGTGTCGAGAGCCGACTCAATGCCTGCTATCTCGTCCATAGTCACGGGTGCTCCGGCGTCGCCTTCCACACAGCAAATGCCCTTGCACTTGTCCAGATCGCAGCAGAACTGCTCGGTGATGATGTCGCTCGACACCAATACATTTGAAATCTCTAATATCATATTCTGTCGTTTGTTTTTATATCAATTTTACTGTTTTATACCCTTCAAACTGCTCCTTTCGGGCACCTCGAAAACTCTTGCTTTTCAAAAGGAGTCCTTTTGGCTCGCAAAACGAGTCCTTTTACCTTGCAAAAGGAGTCCTTTTGAGGTGCAAAACGAGTCCTTTTACAACCCAAAAGGAATACATTTGATTTCACCTCAAATTTCATTGTTTCTCTTCACCACGAATTTCTCGAATCTCACGAATGCAGCCGTGTTTATAATTCGTGTGATTCGCGCGATTCGTGTTGTTTATCTTTCACCACGAATTACTCGAATCTCACGAATGCAGCCGTGTTTATAATTCGTGTGATTCG
>CAJJOL010000062.1:0-17403 GCA_905193385.1 uncultured Prevotella sp.
GCAAGGTTATAGGCTGGCTGCTTATTTTCCTTGGAATCTATAACGCAATTTCTACATTATTAGGAGATTAAACAAAAAAAAATAACAAATATGAAAAATTATTTTTCTAAATTCGGTGCAACTGTTCTATTTGCATCCATGACGGCAATGTTCGTCTCATGTGGCTCTTCCAGAGTTGAAGACTTAAGTAAGATCAAAGATTTTCATTATTCAACCACAAAAAGTTTCTCAAACAAGCTTGCCACTGACAAGAGTAATAAAGGCGGTAGCTGCGTTGATTTGTATATTGACTATTCAGACTGCATGACTACAGCTGCCAGTTCAAAATACTATCAAAGCGTACAACCTGCTATTATTGCCTGTACTCCGAATTATTATTCTATTAAAGGTAATGACATAACGTTCGAGAGCAATGACAAGATGAAAGTTCATCAGTTGCTAAACTCCATCACCAATGTCGACTACTCTAACATAAAGGGAGCAGTAGACAGTATCCTTTTGAAGAAAAGAGAGGCTATACTTATCACTGACGGAGAATTCTACCAGCAGGGCATTGGTGCAAACCTTAACAATCCATATCTTGCAGACGAGTTTAAGAAATGGCTAAACGACGGACATGACATTTACGTTTATAGCGAGCCTTATACATCCGCAGGTTTCACAAAGAACAGATACTATATGCTCTTTACAGACCATCGTTTAGACAATAATATCCAGGAGATATTCTCACGCAATGCCCCCAAGGACGATGCAGTAAAGATGGTACACCTCTATAGTGGCATTCCTTCAGCCAAAGTCGGAAATTCAGGAGTTCTTTTCAATGAGCAACTTCTCATAACTCCCGATGCTGAGATCAATCCGGCAATGTCATACGAATGCCATACAATGGATGCAGCGTGGGATGATGTTCAGAAATATGTACTCAATGCAACAGACGATAATGGAAATGCCATAAAGGGTGGCGACTTCTTCTTCAAGGGAATTGACATAGAAGTTACAGAGGTCGATGCATATAAACCTTCAGAGATTGAAGTAAAATGTTATCAGATAAGCGATTTGTATGAAAATTTCAATCCTAAAAAAGACAAGATTACGCTACCACAACCATTAGAAAACATGTTCGTTATTGACGAAGCTGCATGGAAGAAAGGAAACGTAGTTGTCAAACTGCATCCTGACTTTGACGGTTCTTCACTAAATGGGACATCGGGCAACCTTCTAAGAATTGACATTTGCGTAAAGAAGTCAAAAGAAAACTTTACTGACAATGAAAATATTGGAGGTAAATTTAAATTCGATTCTCCATGGGGATACAACACTTCGATATACGAAAGTTTGAAACAGACTCTCCTTGACCCGTCTATAAGTCCTGAAAATAGCGGTGACCCTATAATATATACTGTTTACCTATCGACATTTACACTTTAACATTAACTAATCAATAAATCACAAATAACATGGTTACAAAAATCACAACAATGGCTCAGCTTCACCAAGCTGAGATTGCAACTTACATGACAGACGCTATCGTTGGTATAGCTTTCATGGTTTTAATTCTTATTGTAGCTAATCTTATTTCATGGCAGCCCGGTGCATATGACAATTCACCCGCAAAGCGTAAAACATGGTTCTGGATTCTTGGAGTCGCTTCATTGTTCACGAGCCTTGGAATTGATTATTTCACATGGATGAAAAGAATCGAAAAAGCTCAGTTCGTAAGCGAGTACATTATGCATATGATAGGTGCAGCCATCGTAGGTGTTGTTATCTACGGTATTGTAACATTCATAATATGCAAAATTCAGAAAAAAGACACAAAATTGGCTTCTATGTTCTAAAGCCTGTTATTGTATAACTGTAAAATCTATTAACAATGAACGTATACAATATCATTGCTATAGGTGGAACTGGCATGCGTTGCGCAGAGTGTGTTGTACACCTCTGCGCAATGGGCATGTTTGATGATACCGAGATAAACCTACTGGCTCTTGATACTGACTACAAGAACGGTAACTTTAAGAGACTGAAAAACCTTATTGGCAATTATAATAGAATAACTTCAGACCGCGACGGAGTTGCTTCAAACACTTTGTTCTCAGCAAAGATTAACTATTATACATTCTCACCAGATTACAGCGCCGGCACCAACTACGATATAGTTGCACATTATAGTGATGCTCAAGCCTCAACCCATGACGACGATGGTGTAAAATGGCAGGAAAGCGACCTTGTAGACCTTTTCCTAACACCAGAAATGCGCAAAATGGATCTGCAGCATGGCTACAGAGCCCAAACCCAAATGGGATCCATGCTAATGTATCATGCCATTAAAGAAGAAGCATACAAGAACAAAGGAAAGGGATCAGACCTCGTAAGATATGTAGAAAATCTTATGACTACACCCGGAAGTATAGTATTCTTGTTTGGTTCCGTATTCGGAGGAACAGGCGCCTCTTCTATCCCCGTACTACCTCATGCATTACAAGAAGCAGCCAAAATCCTTTCGAAAGATGGTCAAGGCGACCTGCTCTCTAAGAATATGTTTGGAACCGTAATGCTGACCAATTATTTCAGTTTTGACGCACCAAATACAACTGACTCCGTTTTTGCAACCTCAGACAAATTTGCACTGAACTCACAAGCAGCCCTTTCATTCTACAATGAAGACGAAACTGTAAGATCTACTTATAAGAGACTATATATGATCGGTAGAGAAAAGCCACGAAATGTATCGCGTCGCGATGCTGAAAGTGTGACTGGAGGTGATGCGCAACGCAATCCTGAAGACTATATCGAACTGGCAGCAGCTTCTGCAGCATATGATTTCTATCAGAATGCCAAAGCCCATATGGACAAACCGGTATTTGGAGATGAAGCAGAGATATTCTACCGCACGATGTCATCCGACGACAATAACAGTCTTTCTTTTGAGTCGTTCTTTGGCACAGACAAAGACAAATTCGCACAAAAATGCGGTATTATGATGGCTTCTGCATTCCTTTTCGGACCACAGGATTTTGCAAACAATAGAAGAAGACATGAATCATTCAGGGCATTGACAGAAGAAAATGTCAAGGATATTCGCGACTTCTTCCGTATGTTCTATGATTTGGAATGTCTTGACGAAAAAGAGCCTGGCAGTGGTTGGATAAAACAAATGCAGGAATCGGCTATAGAACAAGGCTACCAAGGCTTTCTCTTTAATCAAGCAGCATACAGTACGGCACCAAATACTGCAGGAAAATTCAAATACAACGAAAAACTTTTCCCCGAAACATCAAAGTACCACTACTCTGTAAGTCTTATCAGTAGCGCTTATGATACATTCAAAAAAGAATTCGGAGATAACGTTTTTGGCGACAGCGACAAAACTGCCGTATCTGCACTATTGAAGCGTACATACGATACCTTTACTAAACTTTATGGTTTCTAACTTATACACTACTGAAAATGGCAATAACAAATAACCTTTTACCAAAGTGTATCAAAGGTCATGACACACAGCAGGCAAAGCCGAATTCATGGGAAAAAATGGGAATGCCTGAACAGTTTATCGATAGTATAGATACCACTGGCGGTGAACTGAATGATGCAGCAAAGTTTAATCTTTTAGTTTCGAGCGTACCATCACCCTGGGCAAGAGTACATCTTACCCAGCATGCCATTATGGCAAAAGAAGATAAGACCGATACAAGAACCTTGTCTCAGTTCTATTCTTTCTTGTGCAGCGAATGGCGTGGACTGATTGCAGCATACGTTCTCTATCCTGAAGATTTCGAATTGACAAAACCTATAGAGCTTGTATCCAAGGATATAACTAGACGTTCAGGAAAATTCGACATACTGAGTACATATGCTGAAATGCTCTTCGAGAATGAAGCTTTATGGAAGTACGAAAAGGGACAGTTGGAGAGACCTAAAATGCAGATTCTCTACTATCATAACGGCGACCAACGTTATCCTGTAGGTGGTACATCTCCCTTCAGTATTCTTTTCTCTGGAATGAATTACATGATGCCCGTTGATGAACAAAGAATATACTGGATTGTTGACGGCAAATTCCAAGATCCTGCAGACATAAAATTTGAAACATATTACAAGGAAGGTGAAGCCAAATTCAATGATAAGCATTTCAACAATCTGAAGAAGCTTTACTCATTCTTGAATGGTGTTCAAAAGAACTCTTCAAATTATATTGAGACTTTAAAGGGTATTTGGGAAAGTTCTCACAACAACGAAAACTCACCAAGTACTACAGATGCAAGATATAATATTGTAGAGCGAGTTCTCAATGCTGCTATAGCTGCATGGATGGATGAGATCCGTATCATATTGGGCAATGTTGCCGAGAGATCGAAAAACATTCCCGTAAACCACAAGAGACCAGAAGGTCCGCTTGGCGAACTTCTTAACATAAAAGCAGCATACTACTGGAGAAATAATGCTTTCTACACCAAACCTTTTGAAAAATCCGAACTGAGTCAGGAAAATCACGAGGTTCTTGTTAAAGATGTGGAAAGTCTGTTCATAAGTAGTGACTATCTTGCCCTATGGCGTGATTGTGCAATACCAATGACCGACAGATCAGGAAAGCCTACTTCACGAATGGAGCACGATTACCGCATGTCGCCTATACATTTTATAAAAGCAGAAGAAAACGGCAAGACTTGGTTTCTCGCAGTTCCTCTTAGTGAATATGCTCTTACAGATGTATTCAAGCAGGAATTTGTACCAATCATTGAAGGTACTAATGAGAACGTAAAGATACAGGCAGAAAAGAACGGAAAACGAGTTGACGTTTATCTTAAAGCACGCATTGATGCAGAAGGCGAGTGGGTCAATATACGTAATCGTTCATTTATTGTGGAAACTCCAGATCAGACAAAGAAAGTGTTCGCATGGCCCAACTTCTGCTCTTCAAAATGGCAGAAATACTACTATTATAGTGAGTTCCCTACAAATGCCACAAAGGATGTCCAGATGGTTCCTGTCTTCGAAGACATGGCCGACATTGAAGACATGAACAATACAGAATCATGGTCAAAGGACGCATTCCTTAAGATGATTAAGTATCCGGCAACAGCTACAACCGATGCGCACGCCTACGAAATCATCAGGACAAACAAGCCCTTGCGTAGAATCAAAATACGCAAGCGTATAGGTAATGGCATATATGACTTAGGATGGCTTGTTGTACGTCAAGTAAGCTACAATACCCTTGATACACCTCAAGGCATGCAAACCATTCCTGATTCAGATAACCTTTCACCAACAACAGTAGGATTTGACTTCGGTAGTACCAACTCATGTGCATATTATTGCGGTCAAGGCTCTAACGACATTCGACCTATTCCGTTTACAAATAGACGTTTAGCCATAATTGGATTTGACAATAAACCCATTGACACTGCTGAACCCAATGAACTGCTCTTCATCTCAAACGAAGAACCGATCAATAAGAATGGCCAGATCAAGTCATGGCTACATGAACACGATCAAATGTTTATTGATCCGTCAAAGATGGGTGAAGAGTTGGTTGGAGGTGTGCCCGTTAACGAAACAAACATTACGGTCAAGAGCATGAACCGTTATGATATTACCACCAATGCCGGCAAACTTCATTACAATATGAAATGGCTCGTTGACAATGACGGTACACGCAGAAAGAAGGCCTTCATGAAAATGGTATGGATTCAGATATGCGCAGACTTGTTTGCAGAAAACCTGTATCCACAAACATTAAATTGGTCATACCCGAGTGCTATGGGCTCTAGAGACATGAGTGCTTTGGAAGATATATTTGCAGACATTCCATCACCTTGTCCTAATTATTGCGTAAAGGAAAAGAACTCCTTCACCGAAGCTGAAGCTGTATGTTCATACTTCCTTGACAAAAAAATATCACTTGAGCCCGACAATCTTTTTGTAGGTATTGACATAGGCGGTTCTACATCAGATATACTTGTGCTTGGAAAAGAAGCCCAGCAAGTTCATGAGACTGAAAATCGTCCCATTGACAATCATATTGCTCAAACTGCACACGACATTACAGCTACATCCCCTCAAACCAACTACGATGAACTCGGTCGTAAAGAACTATGCAACCTTGTTCGTGAACGGGGTCTTGCAGGTAAAGTAGAACTTGATGAACTTGGCAGAAGTGAGATAGTGGACTTCCTTAAAGCTAACGAAGCACAAGCTGAAGTTGACTATGATGAAATGAGCCGTAAGGAACTTTGCGACATCGTTCGCGAACGTGGTCTTGCCGGTAAGGTTGACCTTGACGAGCTGAGCAGATCAGAAATCATTGAATACCTAAAAGCCAATGAATGTCCCGCTCAAGTTGACTATGACGAACTCAGCCGTAAAGAACTTTGTGATCTTGTTCGTGAACGTGGTCTTGCTGGTAAGGTTGACCTTGACGAGCTGAGCAGATCAGAAATCATTGACTTCCTAAAGGCGAACGAAACTGGTGCTGCAATAGACTACGATGAACTGAGCAGAAAAGAACTTTGTGATATTGCCCGTCAACGAGGCCTTGCTAATACAGCTGACCTTGACGATCTTAGTAGACATGAAATCATAGACCTTCTTAAGTCTAACTCTGGTGCTAAGACAGTACGCCACGCCCAAACGGTCAATAACGTATCAACTCATAGTCGCCAGTCGGCTGCCGATACTGCTGAACGAGGAGGAACTGACCGTAGACTGTTTACCCAATGTTCTGTACGTATGGCTGCAGGTGTATTTTTTGATGCAATCATCGGATCCAAGAAGTTCCGCGACTGCATTAGAAACTTCCATGCATCGAAGGAAACACACATCAAGGTTGAAGATATTGACAGTATCGAGGTTGATCCATTAAGAGCGCCATACTACCTGAACAACATATTCGACCAGCTTCATGGAGATGCCGAATTCAAGAAGTTCTATGGCTATCTTAAGAATGACGTGCCTTTCGTTTTCACTCTGCCAGCATATATTGTAGGCGCTCTTATGTCATACTCTGGCATGTTAGTGCGCAATGCTATCATAAACCAAAAGTTGGACAAGATAGAAGAGGTGCACCTACGTTATTTCGGCAAGGGCGGACGCCTGTTCGAATGGCTGTTCTTCACCTTCAAGCCTGCTGAGGTAGAGGCCTACCTTAATGCCTGTTTCGAAGTAGGACTGAAAAATGAGGCTATTAACGAAGCATTCGGACGTGGTGCCGATTACAAACCTATCGTCTGCATATTCGATAATAGTCACGACGAGCAGTATGGTAACAGCGAGAACTCTGAAAACAAATCGGAGGTAGCAAGAGGTCTTGTTTCGCGTCATGAGATAAAAGGCATAGATGCCAACCGCCGCAATATATACGGCAAGCGCGGACAAAGCACATCAAACGAATACGATGCTCGCAAACAGGAGGTTATTGGTGAAGTAGGCATTCAGCGTAATGGCATAACCCTCAATGAACTCTCACTGGTTGATGACAACTTCTACGAGTATGAAGGCAGTATCTCTATGCCTAAGAAGTTTGAAAACTTCTCTGAGTTCATGGATACTTTCATCCAGTTTGTCGGTCACGCCACAAACATTTATCCTCGCACAACAAACCTTGCAAGCAAAATACAGGATGTACGCAATGTGCGCAATTTCATCGTCAAGGACACCGAATTCCGTAAATATACCGAGAATATCAAGGCCGGCAACGAAGACTCTTACCGTATGCCTGTATTTATTGCTACAGCGTTGTATTATCTTGAAGAAGTACTTCTTAAGGAAGTCTTCTCCAACAGTTAACAAACCCTATCGTATTTGAACATTGAAATAATATGGCAAAATACCTTCAATTGTATCTGGACACCGACTTCATTATTCCTATTGGAGTCGGTGATTCCGGAAACATAAACAAATATATCGACCAACAGGCCTCAAGACGGTTGTGGCTGTTTTTTTCACGCACATCCAGCAATGGTATGTTTGATGCAACAGAGTCAAACAAAGCCAATTTTGATGCTGGCAGAGAGGGTTTCTATGGCGACTTTTGGAAGCATGTGGAGAATAACGATAAAGTTCCAGGCGAGTCATACAAATACCTTGATTTGCTAGACTTGTCACGCATAATCACTAAATTACGCGAATGGTCAAATGCTACTCTCTTCACTGAAACCCCTGAGGTCGTTCTCAATTTCTCCACAGTAATCCCATTGAAGGCACGCAGAGCATTTGTTGATTACATAAACGAAAAGTTAGGACGTGTACGTAGCTACAGCATTGAAATGAACAATCTGCTTTCGGACAAGATTGTATACGACTACCAAACACTATCGCCTGCTTTTGGCGACCAATTGCTGATAGTCCAATCTGCAGGCAAGGATATTCTGCTGTCAATACAAACATGGTGTGGCAATCAGTTTATGCAGGGAGACGAACCATTAAGACTTAAGAAAAAGGGCAGCGAGTTTCTTAAGGAGGCTATAGCCAAAATAGTGGTAGACTATTTTGAGCAGAATTACCATATGCTTCTGCCAACGCAAAAAGAAAAGGAATATGCCTATCAAATGCAGTTCGCAGACACTTGGCTACAAGACAGAAACGGCGACGAAGACTTCTGGGTTGACAATTTTCATTATTCACTCAACCCAGCCAAATTGTATCCCCCAGTACAAATTGACGGCAAACAACTGAATCTGATTGAAAAAGAGGCCATCCGCAACACAATAAATGGTATTTACAAATTCTATAAAGAGAATATCATCAACAAGCATCTGCATACAATTCTTATTGGTGACGTTTTCAAAGAAGAAGTATTTATGAAGGATTGTGTCAGCGTAACATCAAGCGATGGCAAGTACACGTTCTTTAATGACAACGCCATTCAGGAGGCTTTAGGACGTTATAATGTAAAATACTCTACATATGTGGAGGATTCTTTGCATCTTGAAAGAATCTTCATGGACAAAGCCAATGAACGAGAAAGAATCAGAACATACGTTCATAATGCAGAAATCCTTGGCTCGCTGCGCGACAATATCAATGGTACCGTCCACAACATCAAGACTGCTGTAAACGCCGTTAATGAACGTAACTTCGATTTGCACGAATCATGGAAGTCATTGATGCGTCAAAGCAAGTTCAGTGAGGCCTCTGACCTTATCGAACAAATGTCAACAAGCGATGAATTGGCAATCTCTAAGAACGAAGCTATTGAAATACTGAAAAGTATTGAACTTAGCAACTCGCTTCTTATTGATATGAAACAGCTGAAAGAAGTTGAGCCGATTGTTAATTCCATAAGAAACGGTGAAAAGGAATTGCGAGAACTTAATGCAAAGGCTGACGAACTAAGGAATCTGCCGGAATCGCTCAGAATATCGGTACAAAAATACAGAGACCTATATCCGAGATACAAGGAACTGAAAAAACAGTTCGAAGCAGAATCCACCCTGACCGGTCGAAGAAACATTGTTGACGAAATGAAGGATCTGACGATGGAACCGATGCCGATATTGGATATTGAAACAATTAGCGGAACTATCACCGTAAAACTTGTATCTACAGGTGGATTCCTTGGCATTGGCGCCAAAAAAAGTGTCGATATAAAACTAAGCATCGACAAGCCACTACCATGCCGTGGCGTTCTTATTGTAAGCCCAAAGGTTATAACAAAAATACCTGAAGGACGTTACGGCATATTCGCTATAGATGTAGATAAAGGTGCAGAAGGAATGGTAGTAGAAACAAATCTTGATTTCAATACAATAGGATTGGAGAAAAACGCCAAATCAATATTTGTAAAATTCTGGCCACACGAAAACGACAAGATACCTATCAACCGCTTTGATGTCAGTGGTGGTGGAATGATAACATTATAAAATCTATAAAATAATACAATGGGAAAATCTATTCTTTGTCCGTACTGCTTTGAAACCTTTGACAATACTGAGGTGATGGTACAGTGCGATAATTTTGCAACACGCACAATTGACGGCAAACCAAAAGAAATATGTGAGCGCGAAGAAAACCGACTCTTCAACGAACATTGGGATGAGAATGTCATGTCAAAGCATGTGTTCAGTCCCAACATCAGTTTTCTGGACAGAATCAGGGGGTATAAGCCCAAACCATGCAAGTGCGACCAGTGTGGAGCCAACTCTTCACGCTTTGTATGTCCTCATTGCAACAACTGGCTTCCAACAGAAATGATAGAGAAGGGTTCTGAAATCATCTCGGTAATCGGTGGTCCTGCAAGTGGCAAATCAAACTACATTGTTGCGTTAATCAACCAATTGCAAAAATACGGCTACAAATTGCAATTGGGACAGATTCTGCCACAACTTGTAGGTAGAAACAAAGCTGAATATACACGCAACCTTTATGAAAAGGCCAAAGACTCAATATTCAAATATCACACCCCTGTAGCTAAAACAGCTACGACAGTACATCCTATCCCATGGATATTCCGTCTTGAAAGCCATGCGACAAAAAAGGCAGTATACTTAGTGTTCTACGATACTGCAGGTGAGAGTTTTAAAGACCCCGAGGAAATCAGAAGAAACGCCAAGTATCTTGACAAGTCAAGGGCTGTAATTGTTTTGCTCGACACTCTGTCTCTGCCTTATATCCAAAGAATTCTCAGCCGAAAGCACATCGTCAATCAAGACCAGGCCACTCCATTTAGCGATACGATGGATGCTCTTAACAACTTTGCCACAGACAACAACCATCTCTACAAGCGACCTTTTGCTTTTGTGATGAGTAAGTTTGATGCTGTAATTCAGAATCAAGAAGACCTTGAGTTTGACATTGAACCATTCAAACACAACAGTTCGTTCATACATACCGGCAAATTATCACTACGCGAGATCGATGAGGCGAGCGATATGATTAAGAGTTATATGGAAAGCCATTGGGACGAAGGTCAGCTTGGATATGACGTAGTAAAGAAATGGGGTGACAATGCCCGATTCTTCGGAGTCTCGGCTCTGGGTGCCATGACCAACGAGAACCTGCAAATTGACATTTCGGAAGATCAAGACGTAAAACCATTCCGAGTTATGGATCCATTAATCTGGGTTCTGCACAAGCTTGGCGGTTTTGGTATTCCTGTAGAACAATAAAACACATAGAGACATGAAGTATTATCATATTATATACAACTCGTCCGAAAAGCCAATGGACGGAGGAGTCGGATTTGGTATTAGAACCGCTACAGAAAATACTCCAGAACAGTTGCTTAAGGCAATTAGGGGTATCAAGTTCTTTACCGATGATTGGGAGTCGTATGAGGACAAGCCTTCACCAGCAAAGATGAAGGAGAATCCATCGGCTATAGAGACTATTGCTAAAAACTATGCAATAACCAATATCACAGATGAACAAGGCAAAGTGTATTACGTAATTGCCAGACGCGCCTATGTTGGTTTTGACTATAGCTTCTACAAGAATGGTATGCCCACTCGTCCAGGTAACTATGTCATCGATTACTATGTATTTGATTCCACACCTAAGAGTCAGGCATATGAAATTCTGTACGAAAAGTCGTTAGCAGAATCCAATCACTTCATCCCAAAATCAGTGCAACCACGAGAGGACAATGAAGAGATGAAGGAGATATCCGTTGGAGTCCAACCGGCTCTTCCTATAGAAGAAAAGCCTTTCAATGCAGAACTTGTAGATGCACTTGACAAAGAAGTCGTAAAGTTGTTCTTTACATATCTAAAATCACATAAAGAAGGCAAAAAACTTGTCGTGAAAGCAGGCAAGGACAAAGCACTTAAGCTTACCGCTGATTTATACAGAATGCTCGAACCTGAATCAGCCAAGAATGTCCGTATATATGTAAATCTGCGCAGCCAAGGTGTTAACGACTATTTTGATATTTTCTTTATACATGAAGATTATCCACACCAGATTTATCCCGGTCTCTATGATTACATAGAGATTGACTCTGCAGCAATGCCTGATACAGACGAAGCAAAAACATTCAGCAGAGATTTGGAGAACTTGGTGTGCTCCTCATTTGCAGCCAATAAGGACGATGTATACGACACGCTCAAATGGCTGATGATGCCAGAATACTCTATAGTAAAATCTCTTAGCAAGTCAACTATCGACTCTTTCTTCTGCTATTGTATACAACCTGGCAACTTTACATATGACAATCTAAAAGACTCAAATGGCAAACTGAATGATGAGTTTCTTAATGTTCTATGTTCATATACTAAGAAAAACAAGAAGAATGCCGAGCGTTTCAATATTGTTGTAACAGAGACAATGAATGACGCAACAGCTCAAGATATAATCAAGCTGATAGAAGAATACAATCATCTTTCTTCTGCTGGATTCTATCTTGACGACATTACATACAATGTAAAACAGAATGTTTGTAGCGTATTGCTTTCTGACATAAATCTTTTCAAAAAATCAATTGACAAATTATCTCTGAAAGGTATTCAGAAATTCTTTGTCAAGACAATTTTTGAAAGCAAGAACGAATATGTTGACACCAACACTCTCGATTCATATATGCTGCATCTTTACAAGTGGTTTTTGAGTGACGAAGAATTGAAAAACAAGAACAATGTGCTTTTCAAGCGATTTATGTATCGCAATATGTCGAGTGAAATATTCTATACTATTATAGATGACATTCACGGTGACAATGAAGATGCAAAAGTGAAGTTCTTTATACAAATTCTTCAGAAAGAGCTAAAACCATTCAAAGTAGTATGGCCATATATGGACCACTATTTGGCTAAAACATCAACGAAATACAATTTCCTTCAAGAGTTTGAAGCCAGAATTGAAAACGAGCAGTATGCTCCAATGTTCTACCATTCTATCATCACCAACAAGGCATCATATTCAACTGTTGGTACTATAGAGCAATTGTCAGCAGTTCTTAAAAAGAACCCTGAATTAAAACGCCTTGTTGAAGCCAACTACAACCAAGACGGTTTGTATAAAGGACTATATAATGAACTCAAGACCAGTTGCAAAGCCAATCCACAAAAAGCATTGGATGCAATAAAACAGAATGTACTAGGTTTCCTTAATATAAAAGACCCATCATTCCAGGTTCTTGCTTTCTATCTGGAATTGAAAATAACAGGCAATTACGATAAAGTTCGTCAACTGAATCCTACCAGTTTGAAACTGGCATACAAAGAGATAAACGAACAACAAGACAAAGAACTGTTCAATGAATTGCTCCCTGTTTTTGTTGAGGCATCCAAAATTCAGAAGGGTGATATCACACCATTGGACGTTGCTAAAAAATACAAAGAGTACAATCGTGAAGCAAAGACAACAGAGATGCTTGAAAAGCTTGTCCCGTCAAAAGACAAGGGGTGGATTGATATGATTTCAGCCATATTACACGATGTAAGCCATAAGGACTTCAAGGAAGCATTTGACCTGGTCCAGAGATTCGGAATGAAATCCGAAGACATAGAAAAACTTATGACACGCATCTATGCCAAAGAATACAATGCATACAAGCGCAAGAATAAGGTGAAGAACTTCTTTGTTTCCATGAAAAACATCTTCACGTCTAAGAAGAAATCCAATGATACAGACAAGAAGAAAAAAGAAGAGACCAAAGAAGAAAAGAGAAAAGATAAACAAAACAACAAATCAACTCAATAATAAAAGACATGTTAAATCTACAGACTATCATGCCGTTAGCGGCTCAAGATTATTCAGACGAACCAAACACGTGGGTGTTTTGGGCGTTTATGGTTCTTGGCTTCATTGCTTTTCTTTGTAGTTTCGCGACACCAATATGGCAATCAAATTGGGAAAACATCAAAGGAGAATACAATGAAAACAACATGCGCAGATTGTTCATGTTCAATCGTCAGCCATATATTCTTGTTGTACATATTGCAGTATCAATAATTTTATCGGCAGTAATAGGTGCTGCCATCCTGTTTCTAGTAGGCGGTATAGGTTATTTGTTGCTTTGGATTGTAAAGCTCATCATATGGGCTATTATCATCATCGGCTGGATATGTTTGGTCGGTGGAGTAATAGCACTCTTTGGAGGAGGGCCAGTCGGATGTCTGCCTATAATCATAGGTGGATTGATTGTATATTACCAAGATACATTATCCGCATGGGGAAACAAATGCGTTGAAGCAGGCTTTGAATTTTTCAACGAACTGAACTTATGGGAATATTGTCAGTATCTTTGGACAGAATACTCATTGACATTATTAACCATAGCAGCTATTCCTATTGCCATCGGTGTTGCAGCTGCTGTGCTGGCACTCCTGTGCTCATTCGTATTTTGGATTGTTGAAACAGTCATCACACGAAAGTACAATATCAAACATCCGTGTCCTTTCTGTCATAATCCGTCAGAACCTGCCATTTACCTCTCAGAGAATGTCGAACTGCCCATTAGACTGCGTCCAAGCTGGTATGGACTACTCCATGTCACACATCCCGTAACGGGCGAGAGTATGCCGACAATGCTGCTGAACGGAAGAGATGAGTTGCCACGAAAATGTCCTCATTGTGACCGTATCATCAATTACAAGACCGGAGTTGAGAAACATATTGCCTTTGTAGGCTTGCCAGAATCAGGCAAAACATGCTTGACATATCGCTTTATTGGCAATATGATGAAGAATGACTACGAAATCCAATTCACAGACGATGTAAACAAAGAGGCACAGAGAATAATACTTGACGTAAAGAATGGTAAAGAACAGGAACTCGCTTCTAAGACAAGTGTCAATGACATGCGTAGAAGCCTCCAGATTCTTGTACCAGGCAAAGCACCTTTACCTTATCATTTCTTCATAAATGATGTTGGTGGCGAGCTCTTTACAACTTCTGGTGTAGAATCCAACTATATGCAATTCTTTAAGGATGTCGAATCGGTTTCGTTCTTGATTGACCCATTCACAATGGATTTCTCTGAATATGAAACATCCGGTGATTTTGGCAAATGGTACAAGACCAATATAATTGGAAAAAAACAACTGAAGCATACAGAAAAATTCTCGAATGTGCTACAGACTGTAAAAACCATGTCTGACCAGTTTGTACATAAGACCAAGAACATACACGTGAATATTATTCTCGTCAAATCAGACACAGGATATATTCCTAAAGACGTGTTGGACAATGAAACAAAGTTAAAGGATATGGTCATAACCCAAATGGGTATGGCTGCAGAGGTTATGGATTTGGAGAACACATACGCTTCGCTTCATTTCTATGCTGTATCTGCACTTAAAGATTATGGCATAGACCGACTAACAGCTGGTATCATCGAAGATCTTAACATAAAGTTGTAATATCATATATGAAAAAAAATACATTTTTAATATTACTTACTTTCTGCGCTCTGTTGTCTTCATGCAATAAGAAACAAGCTGCGATTGACGAACTTGAGGCTTATTCTGTGGAACTAAAAGAGAATTCCTCAGATTATTCCAACCAAGAGTGGGAAGATGCAAACGAACAATACCTACAGCTTGTCGAACAGATTGAACAATACGAGTATACCGATGAAGAACTAAAAGAAATCGGTAAACTAAAAGCACGTTGCCTCAAAGAATTACAAAAGGGTGCCATGAAAAAATTTCAATATGGCATTCGTAGTATAACCAATCAGATTGAAGGCGCTCTGAAGGAATTCGGAGAAGATGAAGATGAAAAGGAAAACGATTTAGAAGAATGATTGTTTTATATTAAGTATGGGTTCCTCGTTTTGCAAAACGAGGAACCCGTATTCTTTTAATACACAAATGAGTGGGCATATAAAGAAAATATTAGGAAGTTAGGATTTAAATATGTAACTTTGCCCTTATAACACCTATTAAAATCACGTAACCCAAATCTTAAAACAACAAACAGAAATGGCATTTTCCGACTCCAAACCCCACTATGCCCTGCTTGACGGTCTGCGTGGCGTAGCTGCTATGCTTGTCGTATGGTATCATGTATTCGAAGGTTTTCAGTTTGCGGGCAATAAGCCCGTCATCGACTTTATCAACCACGGCTATCTCGCAGTCGACTTCTTCTTCATGCTCTCTGGCTTTGTCATTGGCTATGCCTACGACGACCGTTGGGGCAAATCGCTTACAATGGGCGGTTTCTTCCGTCGTCGTCTGATACGTCTTCACCCTATGGTGATGCTGGGAGCGCTGATAGGCACCGTGTCGTTTCTGCTCACCGGTATGGAGCGATGGGACGGCACCCACTCAACCCTGCTACTCACACTGATATCCCTCGTATGTTCATGGCTCATGATTCCGGCTTTGCCTGGAATGCAACGCGACGTGCGTGGCAATGGTGAGATGTTTCCGCTCAACGGCCCTTGCTGGTCGCTCTTCTTCGAATATATAGGCAACATTCTATACGCCATCATCATCCGACGACTGTCTACACGCGCCCTGGCATGGCTCACAGCATTGCTCTGCTGTGCCTTGACATGGTTTGCCGTGACCAATCAGTCGGGCTACGGCTCAATAGGCGTAGGCTGGACCATTGATACCACCAATCTGCTTGGTGGCACACTGCGTATGCTATGCCCACTCACCATTGGTATGCTTATGTCGCGAGTGTTCAAGCCGATAAAGAATGTACGTGGCGCTTTCTGGGCATGCTCACTCATTCTGATTGGTATCTTCCATGTACCGTTCGTAGACGGAGGCTCACTAATGAGCCTCAACGGCATATTCGAAGCAGTATGCATCATCGGTGTTTTCCCTATAATAGTATGGCTGGGCGCTTCGGGCACCACCACCGACAATACATCTCGACGCATCTGCCGCTTCTTGGGCGACATCTCATTTCCGCTCTACATAATACACTATCCGCTGATGTACGCCTTCTATATGTGGCTCATCAAGACCGGGCTATACACATTCAGCGAGACATGGCCCATAGCCATCTCAACAATGGCATGCAGCATATGCATAGCATGGCTTAGTCTGCGATTCTACGATGAGCCGATAAGAAAATGGCTGAAGAAACATATTTAGATGAAAATAAAAAGTATATTATATATTCTTGGACAAGTATCTATAATATAAATGTCCAAGTATATATAATATAAATGGTAAAGTAATATATATTGCTTTATAGCTATATCTTATAAGTCTGTAATCATTTACTGTAAAACAAAATATCGGACGAACCAATTTGAAAGGCAAAAGGAGTCGTTTTACGCAAGCAACATAATATTTATCGGAACAATACATACTTATGAAACCAATTGGGTAGGAGGTAAATGCTAATCATAAAAGGCATTTGCCTCCTATTTTCACATTTACCGACCTCCCACACCACCGTACGTGCGGTTCCGCATACGGCGGTTTCGTGCTTTCTCATCTCACGATGTGTGGCAAGTTGTTTTCAGCCATCCCTTCGAGATACGTCACTTCTATTCTATTG
>CAJJOL010000063.1:0-16705 GCA_905193385.1 uncultured Prevotella sp.
GGCACAGTCCTTCTGTCACAAAGAACTCTTTGAAGAGTCTCCCTTTTGCGGTATTCCCCTTAAAGGTTGTGTTCAAGTTGGCAACTTGACTACGAGTGAAAACCTTCAATACAAGAAGATTCATCATCATAGAATACACAGCACATGCCCCATCCATTTCACCTTGTTGTAAATGGATAGGTTGCCACTTGCGGTTATATACGCTGACTCCAAGAGTCGTTATATCTATATCTTCTATTATCTTTATCATTGCTTCTTTGTTTATTCCCAACTGAATGTTCTTATAATAGAACGCAATTTATCGAGTATTCTTGTCAATGCCTTGCGCTTCTTTATCAGTCCTAAGTGTTTCTCCTTCAATGCCTCTTGTATGATTTCTGGCTGTTCCTTTTGCAAGTAGTCGTATTCGGAGAGATAGTGATTAAGCACGGAAGCATCCAAATTCTCATCCTTCGCAAGCGTATTGACAGCATTGTTACGTTCGGTGATAATGTAGTTGTTCAACCGTTCTTCAAGGTCGCTTGTACCATCAGCCTTTTGTTTGCGAGCCATGAAATTGTCACGGTCATCATCCACATTCTTCTGGATAAATCCGTCAATGAGTTTTGCCTTACTGCGAAGTTCAACATCCTTTATCATGGTGTCGATGATGTGTTGGCGCCTCTCTTCGTAGTCCTCGCTATAAGGGTTGAGGTCTGCAATCAACTCCAGAATGTAAGCCACATTGATGATGTCGCTATGCAGGAGTTCCAAGCAGAAATCAATATCGCCCATACCAGTTGCAGTTTCTTCATGAGGGTCTGGCTCACCAACCATACCTGGTTCTTCCTCTGGAACTTGATAACCTTTCTTTGGATCATCGTTCTTGACTGCAAACGAATCGTATATATCAAGATACTTGCTGCGGAAGTCCATAAACTGCTGTTCGGTCATTCCGAGGTCGGGAGCATCCTCCTCAAACTCGTCATACACTTGTATCTCTGCGTGTTTCTTGATAATGTCACGGAAAGCGAGGATAAACTGCATCTTGTCGTTCTCACTTTGCAAATAGTCCACATAGTGCGGTTCGGGATAATGCTCCAAGAAGCTCTTTGTCAGTTCTTGATATTTCTTCTTTACATCATGAAAAGGCGGACGGACAATATCTTCTATAGGATTTCCATTGCTGAAAAGTTTGATAGACTCATCCACCTTGCTTTTCAAGTCACGGAAGCAAACCACCTTACCGAAACGCTTCTTCTCGTTCAACACACGGTTGGTACGGCTGAACGCTTGCAATAATCCATGATACTCCATATTTTTGTCAACATAGAGAGTGTTGAGTTTCTTGCTGTCAAAGCCAGTAAGGAACATACCGACAACCAAGCAGAGGTCAAGAGGCTTCATGTCCGCCTTCTTTTTCTTCATGCGTAGGTTGATGTCATCGTAATATGCACGGAAGTTTTCTGTAGTGAAACTCGTTCCATACATATTATTATAGTCGTCCATTATGGCTTGCAGTTCGTCTGCCTCGCCTGTACTTTCGCTTGCAAAACCGCCGGTGTTCATACCGGTCTGCTCATCGTCTTGACTACTGTTGGCAGCATATGTGAAGACTGCCCCAATCCTAATCTTCGGATTGAGGCTCTTGAATATCTTGTAGTAACGGATTAGCATCGGCACTGACTGCACGGCAAACAATGCGTCAAACTCTCCATCGAATGTTGACTTATTGAAATTATTAAGGATAAATTTTGCTATCTCCATCATGCGGTCTTGGTCGGCATTATCCACATCCTCATTGCCGTGGTAATACTCCACAAGGAAACCCAGCACGTTTTCATCGGCAATGGCATCCTTAATGAGATACTTGTGAAGACAGTTGCCAAAGATTTCTTTTGTAGTGTGTCCGTCCACCGCATTTTCAACAAAGATTGGTGTGCCAGTAAAACCGAATATCTGCGTGTTGTCGAAGAACTTCACGATATTCTTGTGACATTCTCCGAAATGACTTCGATGACATTCATCGAAAATCATCACGATACGAGAATGACGAATTTCTTCAATACGACTGCTATACCACTGCTTGCTGACAGCGGCATTTAACTTCTGTATAGTTGTTATGATAATCTTTGAATTGCTGTGCAAACGCTTCACCAACTCGTCTGTGTTGTCGGTACTGTCAACGGCACCAGGCTCAAAAGCCTCGTATTCGGCTTGGGTCTGCGTGTCGAGGTCGTGGCGGTCAACCACGAACATAACCTTATCCACATCGTCCAACTCTGATACAAGTTGAGCTGCCTTGAATGATGTCAAGGTCTTTCCTGCACCAGTTGTATGCCATATATAACCGTTATCGTTGGAGTTTTCCACACGATCGAGTATCTTCTCCACCGCATAGAACTGATAAGGGCGAAGTACCATCAGACATTTGTCACCCTCATGCAGAACGATGTATTTGCCAATAATCTTACCCAATGTACATTTGTCAAAAAACACTGTGGCAAACTTCTCCAAGTCGTTGAACGGCACATTGGCTGCGTCGGTCCAGTTGAATGTAAACTTATAGCCGCTATTCGGATTGTTGGCGAAATAGCGAGTGTTTACACCATTGGATATGACAAACAACTGGATATAATCAAACAGTCCATGAAAAGAAGTCTTGTGATAGCGTTGTATCTGATTATACGCCTGTTTCAACTCTACGCCTCTACGCTTCAGTTCTATCTGAACCAATGGCAATCCGTTGATAAGTATCGTCACATCGTAACGACATTTCTTTCTACCCTCAACCGTAATCTGATTGGAAACTTGGAACTCGTTCTGACACCAGTGAGTGCGGTTCAAGAACTCCACCCATAGGCGTTCACCGCTTTCCAGTTCAAGCGGAAAGAGGTCACGCAGTTTCTTTGCCTTTTCAAAGCGGGTGCCACCTTCAAGATAGATAAGTATCTTTTCAAACTCAGACTCTGTAAATTCGATACGACCCAATTCTTCCAACTTCTTCTTGTTGTGTTTCTCCAACTGCCTTTTGAAATTGGCAGACAGGTTCTTATCCTCTTCAATATGAACATACTCGTAGTTCATCTTTTGAAGAGTATCTATAAGTCCGTTTTCGAGGGCAGCTTCACTTTGTACTGGCATATCTTATTACTTTTTGTTATTTACACTATAGAAAACATTACTATATACTTATTTCCTTAGGCGTATTTAGTTTTATATAACTACTATGGCTATTTAAGTTGCAAATATAATTAAAAATCCCGAATTATAAACCTATTGGGTTAAAAACAAAAATGAATACCATTTAACTAATGAATAGCAAGACATAAACATCTTCGTTCCTTCTTCGTCCGCTCTTCAATACATCTCCGTTATGGTTTCGTTATGCCTTCGTTATGCCTTCGTTATGCCTTCGTTATGCCTTCGCTTCGTTAACGAAGGTAGATCGAGTTCACTACGGAGGTAGATCGAGTTCACTACGGAGGATGAACGAAGAACGAACGAAGGAACAACGAAGAAGGGAATGCTATATCAACAACAAACGCTGTGACGACACAAGGCTACGACTAACGGCGTTGCGAATATGAACATAGGCATAGGCTCCATGAGATAGTCGAGAGGTCATTATCAGCTTGTTCTCTGGCTCATTTATCACTTCATCAACATAGGTTGCATCCAATGACGATGGAGTATTGTGGCCTGAAACGGGACATTCTACCTTGATAAGTCGGAGGATGTCCCCTTTCTCCCATTCTTCACTCTTCATATAGAACCGTAGACTATTATCTTCGACAGCCACTTCAAGTGGTGGCAATGAACCGAATGAAATTATATATGGAGCAAGAACACTAAGACCTTTGTTGTATTCGGCCTGAGGCAATTCAACTGGAGGCAACAATATGTTGTGATGAACGAAACTATGATAGGGGGACTTCCTTACACTTGAAGAATCTTCAAACTGTTCCACTATCACATCCTTCAACAAACGGTAGTAAGCAAGTATGTTTCTCATGCCGCTTCTCTGCTTCTTTTGCGCATCAGTATTTGCATCACGATAATGTGATGGCATTGACTGCACCACCTGCTTACCATTCAATTCTCTATACACAAACCTCCCAGTGTGACCGGAGAGTATGCCGTTTTCCTTAATCTTTGACATAATCACATATATTAGTTAAAACATATCTCACCGCAAATCTACAACAATAAATCCAAAAAGCAAAATTTTTAGATAATTATAGACGTTGGGAGTTTTAGTTAAAGTTTTTTCTAATGACCGATTGGGGTTTAAACTATTTTTCAATTATGACTATAGCTACAAAAAAATCGAGTAGTAGGTAAGCACATTTTTGCTTTTCCTGCTACTCGATTTGAGGATATTCCTATTATTTCTTAACAAATGTAAGTTTGCATCGGCACACTTCCTTCATTTCGGGGCTGTCGTCGGAAGTTTTCTGCACCAATATGTCGCACTCTTCGTCGGAGCGTCGCTCTACTAAGAAGTGGAGCGTGTCGCCGAAGTACGATTCAGCTACATAGGCTATGTCGAGACGCTTCAGACGATGGGTCTTATACCATTCGACGGGCCACATGTCGAGTATGTGCTCTATATACTTCACGGAATTGATATGGCCGTTCACGTCGACATCGCTGTAGTGAGTCTCCACGTGGTGTGTGCAGTCGGCAGTCTTAGCCACCTTGACACGCTTGAACGGCTCGATGGGGCACTCCTTCGCGGTTTCGATATACTTCGTGATGAGTCCGTCGCGCTCCTGCAGAATGTCTACGGGCTGACGCGAGTCGGTATCAATCATTGCCCAGATACTGCGTCCGTAGCCATACACCTTGCCCTCCTTGTTGCGGATGGCGTAATTGCGACTTGTGAAGAACTTCATGACATTCTCCACCCATGTGTCGATGGTGATGCGGTCGTAGGCTTCGGGCATCTCGTTCATTTCCATTACGAAGCGCGATAGCACCCATGTCTTGTGTACGGTGTTGAGATAGTCCATGCCGTAGCCTCGCTCGTTGGAGTGGAAGTCGGCGGCATTGAGCAGATGGTTGCCCAAGTGTCCGATAAAGATGTGGTTGGAGAAATCACAGTGGAATGGTTCCACGAGGAAGTCGTAGCTTCCGATTTTGCTTAGTAGATTCATAGTTTTAATTTTAAGCCCCTCCTTACTGGGGAGGGGCTTTTTATTACATATTCTTATTCTTATGCAGATAATCCGACACAGGCTCGTCCATGCTACGTGTCACGGCAATACGGCCCGAGCGTGAGTATTGCAGCAGACATCCGAAGGAGTTGAGGGCATTGAAGAGGTTCTGCACTTCCTCGGTCAGGCCTGCTATCTGTACTGTGGCGTATGTGGGATTCACCTCCATCATGCGCGCTCCGCTTCGACGTATCACGCGCGACACTTCCGGGTTCTCCATCATCACCGGTGTTGAAATCTTGTAGATGGCAATCTCATGGATGAAGAGCTCGTTGTCGAGATAGTAGTCGGCCTTGATAACGTCAATCTTGCGCTCTATCTGCTTGGTTATCTTGATTATCTGTTCCTCATCGCTCCATGCCGTGATGGTGTACTTATGTATTCCCTCTATGCTCGAAGCCGAAACGTTCAGACTCTCTATGTTGACCTGCTGACGGGTGAACACAGCGGTAATCTGATTCAGTATACCAGCTATGTTTTCCGAGTAAACCAGCAATGTATATAGTTCCATTTCCGTAATTATTAATTATTAATGATTAATGTTAAATTAGGCGCTAAGCACTATACATTAAACACTAAACACTAAACATTAAACACTAAATATTTATCTCAAGCAGCATTTCGTCAACGCTCTTTCCCGGAGGTGTCATCGGCAGCACGTTGTCCTCCTCCTTAATGGCACATTCGAGAATGTACGGACCGGGAGTGGCGAGCATCTTGTCGATGGCAGCATGAAGGTCGCTGCGGTCAATCACCACATCGTAGTTGAGATGATAGCCGCTGCATATCTGACGATAGTCGGGATTGAGCATCTTGGTGAACGACTGGCGATGATTGAAGAACATGTCCTGCCACTGGCGCACGTTGCCCAGGTAGTTGTTGTTCATCAGTATCACCTTGACCGGTGCCTGCTGCTCCATGATGGTGCCAAGCTCCTGAATGCTCATCTGGAAACCGCCGTCGCCTGTGAAGAGGCAGACAGTGCGGTCAGGAGCACCGAATGTAGCACCTACAGCAGCCGGAAGTCCGAATCCCATTGTGCCGAGTCCGCCACTTGTGACAACACTCAATTTGCGCTTGTACTTGAAGTAGCGGCAAGAGAACATCTGGTTCTGACCAACATCATTCACCAGAACAGCCTCGCCATCGGTAGCCTCAGCCACGGCATTCACTACCTCGCCCATGAGCAGCGGTCCTTCCTTAGGATGAATGGCTGGCTCGATGACCTTCTCGGTCTCCTGCTGGAGATAAGGCTTGAAGCCTTCTATCCACTCTGTGTGCTCATTCTTGTTGAGCAGTCGGGTTATGGCTGGCAACGACATCTTGCAGTCGCCTACCACCGACACGTCGGTCTTCACGTTCTTGTCAATCTCTACATTGTCAATGTCGAGATGTATTATCTTGGCTTGCTTGGCGTATGTGTCGAGACGACCAGTCACACGGTCGCTGAAACGCATACCAATGGCTATAATGACATCAGCCTGCTGGGTCATTACGTTAGGAGCATAGCTGCCGTGCATGCCAAGCATTCCGACGTTGAGCGGATGGTCGGACGGCAGAGCCGACAAGCCTAACAAGGTGCGTGCAGCCGGAATATCGGCTTTCTCAAGAAACTCTACGAGTTCGTTCTGCGCTCCACCTAATTCCACTCCATGACCTACAAGCGCCAACGGACGCTTGGCATTGTTGATAAGCTGGGCTGCTGCTGCCACATGGTCGTCCTGAATCTTTGGATAAGGGTCGTAGCTGCGTACCGACGTAACCTTAGCCGGCTGCCATTCGCATGTGCTCACCTGCGCGCTCTTGGGGAAGTCGATGACGACCGGACCGGGACGACCGGTGCGTGCAATGTAGAATGCACGGCTTATGGCCCATGCTATATCCTCGGGACGACGTATCTGATAACTCCACTTGCTGATAGGCTGAGCCAGACCTACGAGGTCGACTTCCTGAAAAGCGTCAGTGCCAAGTGCGCTCACGCCCACCTGTCCGGCAATGACGACAATAGGCGTAGAGTCAATCATGGCATCGGCAACACCTGTCAAAGTGTTGGTAACGCCAGGACCGCTTGTCACCAAGCACACACCTACCTCACCACTAACGCGCGAGAAGCCCTCAGCAGCATGCGCAGCCGCCTGTTCATGACGCACGAGTATATGGTCGAAAGCTTTCTTCTCACCTCTTGTATAGTCGTAGAGAGCATCAAACACCGGCATTATCGCTCCGCCGGGATAGCCGAAGATGGTTTTAACGCCCTCGTTCTTGAGAGAGCGCATCAAGGCTTCTGCTCCTGTAATCTGTTCCATATATATAAAGCCCCACCCCCTTACCCCTCCCCCGTAAGGAGGGTAGTAGAATGATTGCTAATCAATTATATTGATATCGAAGCTTCTACTTAGAGTTTAAAGGGTATTGTCGGGGAATTTTTTATTATTACACTTAATTTTCTCTCACATTATATTATCAGCCAATCATCATCGCATCAGCCAATACTTGTCAATTGCAAAGCATACCGTTCCCCTCCCTACTGGGGAGGGGCTGGGGGTAGGGCTTTTAGATTATTCTCACTCCACCCTTATCTGCCGAGCTTACACTCTGGGCGTATGCTCGCAATGCCTTGCTTACATGGCGGTCGCGTGTCAGCGGCTGCTGCGGACGTGCTGCAAGTTCCTCGTCGCTTAGCTTCACGTTGATTGTACGATTGGGGATGTCAATCTCGATGATGTCGCCATCCTTTATCTTTCCGATGTTGCCACCAGCTGCAGCCTCAGGCGAGATGTGTCCGATACTGAGTCCTGACGTACCGCCCGAGAAACGGCCATCGGTGATGAGTGCGCACTCCTTGCCGAGGTGCATACTCTTGATATAAGATGTAGGATAGAGCATCTCCTGCATACCCGGACCGCCCTTCGGCCCCTCGTGAGTGATGACAACGCAGTCGCCACTCTTGATCTTGCCACCGAGGATGCCCTCGCAAGCTGCCTCCTGTGAGTCGAACACCTTGGCAGGACCGCTGAACTTCCATATTGACGGGTCTACACCTGCTGTCTTAACCACGCATCCGTCCTGGGCAATGTTGCCGAAGAGTACAGCCAGTCCGCCATCCTTAGTGTAGGCATGAGAGAGCGAGCGGATGCAACCGTTCTCACGGTCGGCGTCGAGCGACTCCCACTGAGCATCCTGGCTGCCCATCTGTGTAGAGAACTTTCTGCCTGGTGCGCTGTGATAAATACGGTCGGCTTCGGCCGAAATGCTTTCGCCTGTAATGTCGTATTCGGCCATAGCCTCGGCAAGTGTCATTCCGTCTACTCGCTTCACGTCGCCGTGAATGAGTCCGCCACGGTTCAGCTCGTTCAATATTCCGAGAATACCACCAGCACGGTTGCACTCCTGTACGCTATACTTCTGGGTGTTTGGCGAGAGCTTGCACAGGCAAGGCACGTGACGGCTCAAGCGGTCGATGTCAGCCATTGTAAATTCGGTCTCAGCCTCCTGAGCGATAGCGAGCAAGTGGAGCACGGTGTTGGTGCTGCCACCCATGGCAATATCAAGAGTCATGGCATTGAGGAAAGCGTCGCGAGTGGCTATGCTGCGCGGAAGTACGCTCTCGTCGCCGTCCTGATAGTAGGCGAAGGCGTTCTTCACAATCTGACGGGCTGCAGCCTTGAAGAGTTCGATACGGTTCTTGTGAGTTGCGAGGATAGTGCCGTTGCCAGGCAGAGCCATACCGATGGCTTCGGTAAGCGAGTTCATAGAGTTGGCTGTGAACATACCCGAGCAGCATCCGCATCCCGGACACGAGCACTTCTCAATCTTCTCCAGTTCGTCATCCGAAACTGTCTTGTCGGCACCCTTAATCATAGCTGTGATAAGGTCGGCATTCTCGCCGTTCCATCGTCCAGCCTCCATAGGTCCGCCCGAACAGAACACGGTAGGGATGTTAAGGCGCATAGACGCCATCAGCATACCCGGAGTAATCTTGTCGCAATTGGAAATGCAAATCATAGCATCAGCCTTGTGTGCGTTGACCATGTATTCTACTGAGTCAGCGATAATGTCGCGCGACGGCAAAGAATACAACATACCGTCGTGTCCCATAGCGATACCGTCGTCAATGGCGATGGTGTTGAACTCGGCAGCATAGCAACCCATACTCTCAATTTCCTTCTTCACAATCTGTCCAATTTCATGCAGATGTGTGTGACCAGGTACAAACTGTGTGAACGAGTTGACAATAGCAATAATGGGTTTGCCAAACTGTTCGTGTTTCATACCTGCGGCTACCCAAAGAGCGCGAGCTCCTGCCATACGGCGGCCTTCAGTACACACTGCGCTTCTTAACTGATGTTTCATTTGCATATTGTTTCTTGGTTTATCTATTTCTTTTCTTGCATAAAGTGTCCCATGTCTATCGCCTTGAATTCATCGTAGGGGCATGTCGATTTATACAATAGCTATCCTTGAACACTGTCTATTGCTGCAAAGGTAATCAGATTTTGCATAACTACCAACAATTTAGTTCTAAAAAATCGCATTAATATACGATTTGCAACAAAATCACACACAATCACTTTCGTTTTGTAAGCAATGCGCTTTACTACTGAAAGATTGATACGTATTTATATATTCTCAATATCCTGCTTCACGTTGTTGCGAATCTTTGTGAGATAAGCCTTCATGCGCTTGGCGTCCTTATTGTCGATGATGTCTATCAATTCGCCGAGTTCTTCGCGTATCTGTGCCACCTGTCCGCTGGTGTACGGGTTGAACAGTATCTCCTGCAGCAGATAGTCGTCCTCGTTGAGCACTCCTTTGGCTATGCGAAGATGGCGCTTGAATGTTGTGCCCGGCGCATCCTGATGCTTCATGACGGCAGAGAAGACGAAGGTGCTGACGAATGGTGTACTCAATGAGTAGGCTACGGTCTTGTCATGCTCCTCGAAGGTGTACTCGTAGATGTTGAGTCCCAATCGTGCGTAGAGGTCCTTAAAAAAGATACGACCCATATAGTCGCCCTCGGTGATGATGATGGCATTCTCCTCCGACAGTTGTCCGAGGTTGGCGAATGTAGGACCGAACATTGGGTGAGTAGACACGTATGGATGTCCAGACTGCTCGTAAAATTCCTTCAGATTGGTCTTAACCGACGATATGTCGCTGATGATGCAGTCGTCGGGAAGCACAGGAAGTACTTCATTGAATGCTGATATAGTGTATTTTAGTGTCACGGCATTGATGACGAGCTGCGGCTGGAACTCCTTTATCTCGTCGAGCGTGGTGAAACGCTGGCAGTTGTAAGTGAAGCGCATACGCTTCGGATCCTTCTCGTATACAGCTGTCTCATGGTCGAAACTTAATACATCGAGAAAGAAACTGCCCATCTTGCCGGCACCAAGAACAAGTATTTTCATTTTTGAGTTTTGAATTTTGAATTTTGAATTGGTCACCGTTGGCGATTTTGAGTTTTTGAATTCTGAGTTTTGAATTGCTCGCCAATGACGACTTCTGAATTGAGAATTCATAACTCATAAATTCAAAATCGCAGGCGAAGCCGAGAATAATTCAAAACTCAAAATTCAAAATTCGCGAAGCGCTTTTTACTTTTGATTAATTATCTCCATCTGCTGTCTTACCGACTCCTCGTGTATGTGCTCGAATATTTCCTTGACAAACTCCGAGTCCATACCACAGAGCGAGCCCTGTGCGCCACGCTTGTCTAGAATCTCGTTGTAGCGTACGGTCTGAAGAATGGTCATGTTGTGCTCCTTCTTGTACTGGCCAATCTCGCGGCACACACGCATACGCTTGGCAAGAAGTTCCATCAAGCTGTTGTCGAGTTCGTCAATCTGCTTACGCAATTCGTGAATACCCTCGGTGGTGACAGTCTCCGAACGCACTACAAGCAGTCCGAGAATGTAGTCGAGCACATCGGGAGTAACCTGCTGCTTGGCGTCGCTCCATGCGTTGTCGGGCGAGCAATGGCTCTCTACCATAAGTCCGTCGAAGCCAAGGTCCATGGCCTGCTGGCAGAGCGGAGCAATCAGTTCGCGTCGACCGCCAATATGGCTCGGGTCGCAGATGATAGGAAGGTCGGGAATGCGGCGGCGCAGCTCGATTGGAATCTGCCACATAGGCAGGTTGCGGTAAATCTTCTTGTCGAAGCTTGAGAAACCGCGATGGATGGCAGCCATACGCTTTACGCCAGCCTGGTTGATACGCTCCATAGCACCAATCCACAGTTCAAGGTCGGGATTGACTGGGTTCTTCACGAACACCGGTACGTCAACACCCTTAAGGCTGTCAGCAAGAGCCTGCATGGCGAACGGGTTGGCAGATGTGCGCGCTCCTACCCACAATATGTCGATGCCATACTTCAGAGCCAGTTCCACGTGTTCAGGAGTTGCCACCTCAGTAGCTGTGAGCATGCCCGTCTCTTCCTTCACCTGCTTCATCCAAGGCAAAGCCACCTCGCCGTTGCCCTCGAAGCCACCCGGTTTGGTACGCGGTTTCCATATACCGGCACGGAACATCTTGCATCCATGCTTCTTGAGCTGCTGTGCAGTTGTCATTACTTGCTCTTCGGTCTCAGCCGAACACGGTCCGGCAATTACGAATGGGCGTGGGTTGTCACTCGGTAAGTTTAATGGCTGTAATTCTAAATCCATAGTCGTAATCGTTTAGAAGCCCTACCCCCTTGCCCCTCCCCCGTAGGGAGGGGAGTAGTATGTAAGGCTTTTGTTATTTTATTTCTTTATACTCTCTGTTTTTAATACCAACTTATGTTGATTCCCCCATTATTAGCTGTGCATATCACTCCCCTCCCTACGGGGGAGGGGCTGGGGGTAGGGCTTTCTATTTCATTCCCTTCACTCTCTCCAGCGCCTCCTGTATCTTCTCGTCCTTGGCGCACAGACTGATTCGTATGTATCGCTGTCCGTTGCTTCCGAAGATAAATCCCGGAGTGATGAACACCCGTGCCTCGTGCAGCACACGCTCGGTGAGTTCTTCGCAGTCTTTATACTTCTCGGGAATCTTGCCCCAAAGGAACATTCCCACCTGATTGGGGTCGAACGTACATCCGAGTTCGGTCATTATCTGCTCGGCTATGTCGCGGCGACGACGGTAGGTGGTGATGTTAGCCTCGCGGTGCCATTCGGGCGAATTGGTGTTGTAAGCCTCGGCAGCTGCGAGCTGTATTCCACGGAATGTGCCCGAATCGATGTTGCTCTTTATCTTCAATATCCATGATATGAATGTTGGGTTGGACACGCACATTCCCACACGCCAACCCGGCATGTTGTGGCTCTTCGACATCGAGTTGAACTCAATGCAGCAGTCCTTTGCACCTGGCACCTGCAGCAGCGACATCGGATTGTCATTCAAGATGAACGAGTAGGGATTGTCGTTCACCACCACAATGTTGTGCTTTTGGGCGAATGCGACGAGTCGTTCGTAGGTCTCACGGCGAGCGTTGCCACCGGTAGGCATATTGGGATAGTTGGTCCACATCAGTCTGACACGCGAGAGGTCCATCTTCTCCAGTTCGTCAAAGTCGGGCTGCCATCCGTTGTCCTCACGCAGATTGTAATTGACAATCTCGGCACAGAGAATCTTGCTCAACGACGTGTATGTAGGATAACCGGGATTGGGCACCAGCACCTGTTCGCCTGGATTGACAAAGGCCAATGTCACATGCAGAATGCCTTCCTTAGAACCAATGAGCGGTTGCACCTCGGTCTTCGGGTCAACATCGACACCATACCAGCGCTTGTAGAATCCTGCCATTGCCTCACGCAGCTCCGGCGTACCCATTGTGGGCTGATAGCCATGTGCCTCGGGCTTTGATGCCACCTCACACAGTTTGTCGATAGTCTGCTTCGACGGTGGCATGTCGGGCGATCCTATAGCGAGGGAAATGATGTCCTGTCCCTCTGCATTCAGTTTGGCAACCTCTTTGAGCTTGCGCGAAAAGTAATATTCTTGAACCAACGAGAGTCGGTCGGCGGGTTGTATTGTCATAATGTTGAGTGTTGAATGTTAAATGTTGAATTGGTTGCGGCAGAGCCGCAATGTGGAATGTGGAATGTGGAGTGTGGAATTTATTAATTCTTCATTGAATAATTCTTCATCGGCTTCGCCGACCATTCCTCATTCAACATTCCTCATTCATCATTCCTAATTGCGTGCTTAGCACGCTTCGTATTCTCCAAGTATCTTGAGCGAACGTGTCAGTGGAATTATTGCATCAATGCTCTGCCGATAGCGTGTCAGATTGTCGAACGTCAGGTCGACGTAGAACAGATATTCCCATTCACACCCGATTACCGGCAACGACTGTATCTTCGTCAGATTGATGCCATAGAACGAGAGAATTGTCAGCACCTTCGACAGCGAGCCTTCCTCGTGAGCCACATGAAATACGATGCTCGACTTGTTGGCCTTCTCAAGCGGACGGAGGAAATCGGCCTTGTTGGGATTGGCTACCACCAGAAACCTTGTGTAGTTATGCTTGTTGTCCTGTATCTGGTCTTGCAGCACCTTCAGTCCGTAGAGTTTTGCAGCCGAAGCGTTGCAGATGGCAGCCCATCCCTTGCACTTGTACTTGGCTATGTACTCTGCCGAACCCGCCGTGTCCTCTGCCTCAACAGCCTTTATGTCGGGATGATTGGCAAGGAAAGCGTTGCATTGTGCCAGCGCCACCGGATGAGAGTGCACCTCAGTAACCGTAGACCAGTCGTCATCGGGCAGACAGCAGATGCAATGCTCGATGTGAAGCTTATGCTCGCCCACCACAGTAGCACCCGAATCGCGCAGCAACTGATAGTTGTGCAGCAAACTTCCGGCTATCGTGTTCTCTATCGCCGTCATGCCTATCACGGTAGGGTCGCGTCGCATATTCTCGTACACCTGCTCGAAGGTGGCACAGCAAATAAGCTGTATCTGCTCGCCTTTGAAGTACTGATGGGCGGCGATGTCGTGAAAAGAGCCGTGGAAGCCCTGTATAGCTATTCTCTTCATTGTATTAAATTAAAAAACCCCGCTTTCACGTTTGTGTGAAGCGGGGTTCGTATATTGTTTATTATTTATACACTCTAACCTAAGTCTAAATTTGCACACGACTTACCGCTTCACAATTTCTTGTAAAGTAAAAGTAAAATCGATAAATGTATGCAAAAGTATTGTTCATAACTTGATTCTATTTTTGTTTTGTGCAAATGTAAAACAATTATTTGTTACACACAAATTTTTAGCGATAAAATGTCAATAAAAATGAACTTTTCCTTACAATTCCACAAAAAGCGGAACATAATATAAGATTACACCTTATTATATATATAGTGGACGAGAGGACAAGCAGACAAGAAACGAGAGATAAGAGACAAACAGCCAAGAAAACAAGCAGCCAAGCATACCGCTCCCCTCCCTACGGGGGAGGGGCCGGGGGTGGGGCTTTGGCTTTACTCATTATTAAAAACCTTATACGGGTCCATTTGCTGCATTTTCTTCTTTATATTCTGCTCAATGCCTTCGTTAGGCTGCGGGGGCTCCTGCTGCATCTCTTTGGCAGCAGCCTCATCGGCATTGGCACCCTCGTTGTTGCCCAACGCCTTGCGCACTTCGCTACGTTCTCTATAAGCATCGATCGAGAACGGATTGGCGTCAATCACCTTACCATAGGCAATTTCTGCTTCCGCCATACATCCCTTGGCTTTCTCTACACGTGCCTTGAGCAACAGCACGTCCTCATTGCCCTCAATGCGTGCACACAAGGTGTCAGCATCCTCAGCTGCTTCTTCCACGTCACCACTCTCAAGCAGCAATTCACCACGCAGCAATCGGGCTGCATCAAAGTCAGCATTCAGCATCAAAGCCTTGCTCAGCATCACCACGGCATTGGTCAGGTCGCCATGACCGCAGCACGCTTTGGCATAGTAGAAATACACCTGTACGTTGTCGCCGTCGAGCATCATAGCCTTCTCGCACACATCAGCCATAGCCGTATAATTCTCCATCATATACGCCACATCAGCCATGCGCAACAAAACTGCTATATTATCAGGGCACTCTTCAGCCATCTTCTGCAACTGTTCGTAAGCCTGCGACAGATTGTCGGTGGCAATAAAAGCCTGCGACAGATAGTCGCGACACTCCAAATCAGCACCATTCATATCAATGGCCCTCAACAGACACTGGATGGCATAGTCGAACTGGCGTTCGCGCAAAGCTCGCACGCCATCATACTTCAGCACGTTGAAATCACGTGTCACGTCCTTCTTTACCTCTTCTGCCGGCTTACTCTTGCTGCCGAATAAAGCTTTGAATATATTCATTGTCGTTAGTGGATATTATTATTAGGTTTACAATATGTGCCCTCAAAGGTAATATTTATCACGGATAACTCTCAATAATATTAAGGAAAATATCGTTAAAGTGTATGAAAACACCAATATTTTACACGCTTTATACGTAAATTTGTGGCAAACAAAGAATAAAGCATCTTACAACAATGACAATATCACGCACCATAAAAATCAATAGAGTGCTTGCCGTCATAGTCATCCTATTGACTATGGCCTCAACATTGGCAGCACAGGAAGTCAACACCAGCAGCACTACCCCATCCGCCAAGTTTGACGACTCTGCCCTACAGCGCATTATGCCCACACGCTATGGCGGACACTCGCGCCAATGGCGTGAAGCAGAAGTAGCCGAACAGTCAGCCCCTATCTCTAACGATATTCATCAGGACTCGCTCCATTTGCCGCGCATCAATCGTTATGGCCAGCCCGAAGCCATAGCACGCTATCCTATGTGCTTCAACGGATGGAACAGTTGGGCTCTTCATCGTGGACTCAACGTGCAGTTAGGAGCCTCGGTGTTTGCACAGTTTGGCAAAGGTGCCCATCATGGGGCCGGCTTTCAGCAGGACATTGCCTTGATGTACGCCATGCCTGTCAACGACAAGCTGTCGATAGCCGTGGGCGGATATCTCAACAATGTCAACTTTGCTGGCGACAACTGGCGCGACGCTGGAGTGCAGGCCGTAATGGGCTATCGATTCAACGAGCATTGGGAGGCTTACGTCTACGGACAGAAGACTATAACCAACAACATCTCCAACCGTCTGCGCTTCAGTCCCTACGGCGGCTACTACGGCTATGGTCCCGCAGGCTACGGAACATTAGGTGGCTTCAGCCGCAACTTCTACGGAATGCCCTCATATTCGCCTTACGACATCTGCAACTTCGGCGACCGCATCGGTGCAACCGTTCGCTACAACTTCAACAACAATATGAGCATTGAAGTGTCGGTAGAGAACCGTTGGCTGCCAAGCAGATAAACAACGAACCATGAATGCCCCTACTGCCACATCGATGACATTATAGGCTACGCCTCCGGCTTCCCTATTACCAAAGACTTCCTGAGGAGAATGATGAAGAGATGGTTTTGGTAAGTAACTGTTCAAAATTAATTTTACAAATATGAATAATTCACGAATAAGTTCG
>CAJJOL010000064.1:0-16030 GCA_905193385.1 uncultured Prevotella sp.
GTTCTATGCGTTGCGCATCACCGTTGATACCGGCATCATTGCGCATTATATTGCGTACTCGTTTTACGAAATTTGATAAACTCATATTTTGTTTCTATTTTTATGCTATATTATATATACATTGTTCCAATTCCTTTACGGCATCAAGATAGCCTTGCTTGCCACCAAAGAACTTCACGATGTTTGCCTTTGAACCCAATTTGCGGAATGGGTCATTTTCAAGCACAGTAAGGCTTTCCAATTCAGACACACCTTCCTTGGTGTACTTATCCAACAAGGCTTCAAGCACAAGTCGTGCCTGTTCACCATACTTGCTGAATATGTCTCGTTTCTTCACTTGTTCGGCACGTTCATGTCGTGTAAGTGTTTTCTTGCCGTAGGCTATATGGCAGATGAAATCGAAATCATCAACATCTTCCATATTTTGGTCATGCTTCAACACCGCAAGGTCAATGCCACTTTCTTTAAGCATTTCTGCAATGTCTGACTTTTTCTTGATTTCTTGCCACTTGGAAGTGAACGTGTCAATCGTAGCGTATGTGTCTATGATACTTTTCTTTGTATAGTCGGTAATGCTCTCCGTGCGAAGCAACTTACCATTTGTGTCATAGACAGAAACGACCTTGTTAATGACCTTTACTGTACAACCGTCCGAGTTGACTATTGGCTTAGGCTGTTTGGGCGGTTGTTGGCAAATACATGGAATCTGACCACATACGGGGCATGGCTCTGGTGTCGGTTGGGGACACACGCATGGATTCTGTCCACATACAGGACAAATATGTGGTTTAGGCGGATAATTCGGGTCTATCTCAATCGGTCCATCCCAATCAGGGTCAGCAAACAATCGTGTTACGTTGCGGAAGTCCATTACTGTGAAGTATGTCTTTCCTTCTTTCTCACGAAGACGAGTGCCACGACCAATTATCTGTTTGAACTCTGTCATAGAGCCGATTTGTTGGTCAAGAATAATCAGTTTTGTCATTTTGCAATCAACACCAGTTGAAAGCAACTTACTTGTTGTCGCTATGACAGGGTATTTCTCTGCAACAGAAATGAAATAATCCAACTTGCCTTTTCCGTATTCGTCACTACCAGTTATACGAACCACATAGTCGGGATTTTTCTTGCACATGTCAGCATTGGCATTAGCCAAAGCCATGCGCATACGTTCCGCATGAGTTTCGTCAGCACAGAACACTATGGTCTTAGCCATGCGATCTGTACTTTTCAGATAGTTGGTTATCTCTTGCGCAACTTCCCTTATACGGTCTTCTATGACAATGTTATAATCATAGTCGCTGTTGTTATAAATGCGGTCTTCTATCTCGTTGCCGTAAATATCCTTTTGTCCCTTTGTCGGTCTCCATTCGTCACCGATGTTCGTTGTGATGTTGATAACCTTGAAAGGAGCAAGGAAACCGTCCTCAATTCCGTTTTTAAGACTGTAAGTATAGACTGGTTCACCAAAGTAGCCAATACTTGACTGATATTTTGTTTCTTTAGGTGTGGCAGTCATACCTATATGAGTAGCCGATGAAAAGTATTCCAAGATGTTTCGCCAGTTGCTATCATCCTTTGCGCTACCTCTATGACACTCATCTACGATAACAAGGTCAAAATAATCTGGATTAGGAAACAACTCCTTATAGTTTTTGGCATCATTCTGTCCAATCAACTGTTGATAGAGTGCAAAGAATACTTGATAAGAAGCCAATTCTTCCAAGTGGTTCTTGTCTTTTGAGTAGTCTATCTTGTGCGTTACCTTATCTAATGGTTTGAAGTCCTGCTGTATGGATTGGTCAACCAATATGTTTCGGTCTGCAAGATACAACACTTTCTTCTTCAAACCACTTTTGAGCAAACGCCATACAATCTGAAATGCTGTATATGTCTTGCCTGTACCGGTTGCCATGACAAGGAGCACACGGTTTTGTCCTTTGGCAATGGCACCGACTGTGCGGTTTACTGCATTGCGCTGATAATATCGTGGCGGAAATATATTCTGACCAGTGCAGAAAGGTTGCTCAATGACAGACAACTCTTGCTCATTAAGTCCGTTTCCATCGTTAGCCTCATTTTTATATCTTTCGACAAGTTCTTCTTTTGTTGGAAATTCGCCCATAGCAAAAGTGCGTTCCTTGCCTGTCAAGAAGTCATGTTCGGCAAAACCTTCACCATTTGAACTGTATGCAAACTTCACATCAAGCATTTGGGCATAGGTCATGGCTTGTTGCAATCCATGAGAAACAGAATGATTGGCATCCTTTGCTTCTACAATAGCAATGGGTGTTGCCTTGTTTGCATAAAGTACATAGTCGGCAAACTTCGGTTTCTCTCTATGCACAAGATTACCATGAAGGCTAATTTTACCGTCAGTAAATTTAACCTTCTGTTCCATGAATATACTATCCTTTGACCATCCCTTGCTTGTGATGGCTTCGTTGATATAGCGGAACTTGATGTCCTCTTCTGTAAGTTCTTTGCTTATGCCCATGTTCAAATAACGTTTTATTATCAGAAGTTATTTTGTCCAGTTTTAAAAATCCAGTATTTGACGTTTTTATTCTCGCTCGCCCTCGTCTGTTATCAAGTCCTTCAAATCGACTTGTAGAATTTTTGATATTGCAAGCAATGTTTCCAAATCTGGCTGGTATTTATTTCTGGCGTAGCAGTTTACTGTACTAAAGCTCTTCCCAAGCTGTTTTGCAAGCCATGTCTGAGAGATGCCTTTTTCTTCCAACGTGTCTTTTATTCTGTTCAGTTTCATATTTTCACCGAATTTTACTGCAAATATACATTAAATTTTGCGATAATAATTCGTTATATGACTCTAACAGGTAAAAATATAACGATATTTCACACTTTCACACCCATTTGATACGAAATAAGGGAATAAAGAGATTTTATCCTCCTTACTCCCTTTCTTTTCTTCCCTAATTTCCAAATACTTTTTCCACTCGCCTGACGGCATCCGCTCTCATCTGCATGGCTACGGAAGCATATATCTGTGTTGTCTTAACACTTTTATGACCCAATAGTTTGCTCACAGTCAAGATGTCACATCCTGCGAGGATAGCCAACGTTCCAAAAGTGTGCCGACTTGTGTGAAATCCGAGAACCTTTGTAATGCCAGCTCGTTTAGCCATGTGCTTCAAGGCTCTGTCACAGTTGCAGATTTGCGGTGTGTTGAACACAAGGCTATCTTCACTTTTATCTTCCTTGTCGGGCAACCATTCCAATGCCTTCTTGCCTAATGGTATCAGAATGGGGTGCTTGGTCTTTTGCATACGAGGCAAATAGATAGCCAATCCTGCATCAGTTTGGCGAATATCCTTCCATTTCAAAGCGGATATGTCGCTATGCCTTAAACCTGTAAAACAACAGAACATATAGCATTGTTTGGTTGCAGGACTGCCTGTTTCAACAGAAGCCAATGCCATGACTTCATCTTTTGTCAGTGCCACTATATTGCTCTCTGCCTTGCTGACCCTTTCCCTTTTATCCAATGAAGCAAAAGGATTTGCACTTATCAGTCCGTTTCTGACCGCCTTGTTCAATATGGTGTTGAGTGTAGTCTGTATTTGGTGCATGGTGGACTGTGCCAACTTCTGAGGGTTGCTTGGAGACTTTGGCGAAACATAGATATCCCTCATATAGTTCAAGAAGCCCACATATATGTTTTTATTGAAGTCTATCAATCGTATGCCACTTTTATGGCTGTATTTCATATATTGGTGCATGATGGCTATCAGCTTCCATACATTCTTGATGTAGTTCTGAGAATACGCTTGGCTGTCAACCAATCCCTTGTGATAATCAAGCAGCCATTCATAGAAAACAGGCGATGCCTTTCTCAATGCCGTTTCATCTGGAGACTTTGCCTCCTTATGAATACCAAGGAGTCTTTCAGCCTTTATAGCGACCGCCTTTTTCATGGCGTTCTTGTTCTCTCGCTTTGCGTCTTCGTTCACCTCTGGAACAAGGTACAAATGCAGTGACTCATATTCCCTTTTACCATTCTCATAGCAGTCAAGGTATAGCGACTGACTGCCATTTTTTAACACTCTTGTCCTTATCTCTATACTCATATTTAGTTACCTTTTTTATTAGTGCTAATCAAATAGATTATCAACCTTGTTGACCGCCTCCACTTTTTTCTCGTCCACTATCTTGCTGTATATCTGTGTTGTAGAGACATTGCTATGCCCCAATAATTTGCTTGTTGTATAGATGTCAACTCCAAGTGTCAGCATCATCGTGGCGAAGGTGTGGCGGGAGCAGTGGAACGAGATATGCTTTTTAATATCAGCATTTTGCATCCATTTACGAATGTCGTGACATACCGTTGGAGTGCCTGGCAAAGTGAATATCGGCTCGTTCGGGTCTTCCTTTTCATTAAGGCAGTTCAGAGCCTCTTTTGATAATGGAACATTGACGAGTTTGTTTGTCTTCTCCATGATCGTGCAGACAAACTTTGTCTTTCCGTCAGATGCGAGAAACACCTTGTTCCATGTGAGCGCACGTACATCACCCAAGCGCAATCCGGCAAAGCAAGAGAAGATAAATGCCTTTTTTACTTCCGTGTTGGCGCAGTCCGCTTTCATAATGGATTTTAGCTCGTCAATGGTCAGATATTCTCTTACGCTTTCGGCTGGCTGATGCTTCTCCTTAGCATCCAACAGTTTCATTGGATTGCTTGCTATGATACCCTCACGCACTGCCTTATTCAACGCTCCATTGAATACCGCTTGATGATGATGTGCGCAACCTTGACTGATAACAGCTGTAGCGTCTTTCTTCACTCCATGATGTGCCGTTTTCAAAAACTTCACGAAGCCACGGCAGAAATCAACATCTATTTCTGACAAACAGATATTGATGTCGCCAGTCGTGGCAAGGAACTGTTCTATCTTGTGGCGCATCTCCTTTCTACCTTTCAATGTGGATTTGGCAAAGTTGCCGTCCGACTCCTCATATTTGCAGAGCCAAGTCAGCAGTGGCATATTCTCCTGCTTGATTTTCTCCCATTGTTTGATGCCACGGTTCTGCAACCCCAATATTCTTTCTGACTTCACCTTGTTTGCCACTTGCATAGCGTGTCTGTTCTGGTCTTTTGAAATCGGGTCTTTCTCTGGAACGAGGTAGAGCGACAGCGATTCGTATTTTCTGACACCATCTGAATAAATGTCGAGATAGAGGCTGATATTTCCATTCTTCAACTTGCGCTGACGAATACGAACAGGCTCTTTCGGTTTTGATACTTTCTTTTGTCTTCCCATGCTGTTATATGCTTTTATTTGTTTCTATTTTATGCCCACATTCAGGCTTCTCTGAGGTCAAAGTTATAAAGATTATTTTGTTACGCGTAACAAACGTGCAACAAAAATGCACCAAAAATAGATTTTTAACAGTCAAGGAAATAAAAGAAATCAAATCAAAGAAGTGTCTGTGTATCAATGCGATAACGTGTATTTCTTTTGATTTATTACGACTTTGTTTTATGTCATAATATCCTCTACTTCGTCGGTTTCTACGTCCTGTTGCTGTTTGATATTGTGCTCTGCATACAGGTAGAGAACCTGACGGCCATCACCGCCAGTGAGCAGACGATGGCAGCCTATCTGCAAAACTCGTTCTTCTCGGCAGGCTATCTGATGGCAGCGAGCATCGTGGCGTTGAAATGCCTGAACCTCGTGCCCGACCTTGCGGCATGGATGATACCAGAGGGCGACACCGCCTTCTCAACCCGAAACTTCGGCGAGGGCGTGGCACAACAAGCCAAGATGACGGCTACGGGAACCATGGCGACCGTGATGAGATAACATGTGAGTGTGCGGTGAGTCACCGCACCTCCTATTGAAACAAATAAAAGTAACCATCAAGAAAAATGAAAGCAAAAAATGAAATTGAGCGTTGGCTCAAAGATGAGAAATTCATGGCGTTTGCCAACAAGCGTGCAAAGGAAGAGTTTTTCAATTCCGAAAACAACTACATCGACCCACAGTATGAGGAGATGGCAGAAGGCTTTGAGGATAACGACGAGTATGTAGTGCCTATGGTAGATTACCTGAGTTATCGCTTGCATCGTGCCAAAATCTACAGAAATCGACGGAGACGTGAACGTGACATCTGGTGGGTGTGGATCCAACTGAAATACGAAGGCATCTACGTAGAGGCTTGCATCAAGTATTACGCCAAACTGGTGGAAGAAGTTGAGAAGGACATATACACCATCCTGCACCGTGAATATGTGAGAATGAAGAGAAATCAGACCTCAAACAAGCAGTAACGTATGGTAATCAAGAACTTAGAAAACAAAATCAAGCTGGTGGGCATCATCTGCTCTGCGTTCCTCATGGGCTGCATCATCATCTCGGTGTCGAGCATCTGGACGGCGCGCTGCATGGTGACGGACGCGCAGCAAAAGGTGTATGTATTGGACGGCAACGTGCCCATACTGGTGAACCGCACCACGATGGAGGAAACGCTGGATGTGGAGGCAAAGAGCCATATCGAGATGTTCCACCATTACTTCTTTACGCTTGCTCCCGATGACAAGTACATCCGCTATTCGATGGAGAAGGCGATGTATTTGGTCGATGAAACTGGTTTGGCGCAGTACAATACGCTGAAGGAAAAGGGCTTTTACAACAATATCATGGGTACGAGTGCCGTGTTCAGCATCTTTTGCGACAGCATCAAGTTCAACAAGGAGAAGATGGAGTTCACCTACTACGGTAGGCAAAGGATAGAGCGAAGGAGCAATATTCTGATGCGTGAATTGGTGACGGCGGGACAGGTGAAGCGCGTGCCGAGGACGGAGAACAATCCTCATGGACTGCTCATCACGAACTGGAGAACCTTGCTCAACAAGGATATTGAGCAGAAGTCGAAGTCAAACTTCTAATATCCTAGCGGTATGAGTGTAAAAGGAATCAGACGGATGCTTGTGGGCGAGGATATGCCCGACAAGAACGACCCCAAGTACAAGAAGCGGTATGAGAAGGAGGTGGCGGCAGGGCGCAAGTTTGCCAAGACCGCGAGGATAGACCGTGCGGCGGCTAAGGTGCAAGGCTTTGCCAATGCCCACAAGACGCTGTTTCTCGTCATCGTCTTCGGCTTTGTCGCCACGTGCTTCGGCATCAACATCTACAGGATGGTGCGGTATTACGGTCATCGGACGGAGGCTGCAAGTGCCATCGAGCGGCAGGAAGGGCGCATGAAGCAGATGATGAATGCAGCCCATTGCATCACTCCTCCCGTGACGCATCGAACCAACGAGGAGAATCGAGACAAGTCAGTAACATCAAAATCAGACAGCGATGAGAATAACAGATAAGATAAACTTCCGTCAGCCGAAGTACATGCTGCCAGCCATCGTGTACATCCCGTTGATTGCCACAGGCTATTTTGTCTTTGACATGTTCAATACGGAGGTGGCGGAAACGCAGGACAAGAACCTGCAGACCACCGAGTTTCTGAACCCCAACCTGCCCGGAGCGCAGATTAAGAATGGTGACGGCATCGGTGGCAAGTATGAGAACATGGCGAAGTCGTATGGTCGCATAGCAGACTATTCGGCTGTTGATAACATTGAGCGTGACAACGAAGAAGAGAAAGAAGCGTATGAATCCAAGTACACAGAAGAAGACCTTGCGGAACTCGTCCGTCAGGCAGAAGAGAAGGACGATGCAGCCGAAGTGGCCGATGCCAAGGCGCGAGAAGCGGAAGCACTCGAAGCACTCAACAAGGCACTCGCCGAAGCGAGGCTGAGAGGACAGGCGGCAGTTGCCCCCGTGGCCCAGGATACCACACAGGCTGGGCCTCCCAAGGAGCAGATTGAGGTGAAAGGTCAGATTGCCGAGGACAGCAAGGCGGTGAAGGCACTGGACGAGGAGGACAAGGCACAGGAGGTGGTGAAGAAGGTGAAGGTGACTTCGGACTATTTCAACACCCTGACGCAGAACGAGCATGAGCCAAAGCTCATCAAGGCCATCATTGACGAGGACGTGAAGGCTACGGACGGGTCGAGGGTGCGGCTGAGACTGTTGGACGATATTGAGATTGGTGAGACCGTGGTGAAGAAAGGGTCGTACCTCTATGCCACCATGAGCGGTTTCGGTTCGCAGCGAGTGAAGGGTAGCATCAACTCCATCCTTGTGGATGACGAGCTGATAAAGGTTTCGCTTTCGCTTTATGACACGGACGGACTGGAGGGACTGTATGTCCCCGGCAGCCAGTTCCGTGAGACCACGAAAGATGTGGCGAGCGGTGCTATGCAGAGCAACATGAACATCGACCAGAGTGGAGCGAACAACAGTTTCTCGCAATGGGGAATGCAAGCCGTGACCAATGCCTACCAGAAGACAAGCAATGCCATCAGCAAGGCTATCAAGAAGAACAAAGTGAAGCTGAAGTATGGGACGTTTGTTTACCTTGTAAATGGGAAAGAGAAAAGGAAATAGACACTGCCCGACAACGGAATTGTCGGGAACGGTGGCTCATAGAGTATAAACATCAAAAAATCAACTAATATGAATTGTTTTCAGAAAATGAATGTCTGTGCATTGCTTTCGCTGAGCGTGCTTTCAGCCAAGGCGCAGACCACCTACATGGAGATGGAGCAGCTGACGGTCAACGACCAAGTGACCACCGTCATCACCGCCTCCGAACCCATCCGCTTTGTCGATATATCCACAGACAAGGTGGTGGGCGACCAACCCATCAACAACACCATCCGCCTGAAGCCGAAGGACAACGTGTATGCCGACGGTGAGGTGTTGGCGATAGTGACAATCGTGACGGAACGCTACCGCACGCAGTATGCACTGCTCTATACCACGAGGATGCAGGAGGCAGTAACCGATAAGGAAATAGAATGCTCGGAGCGCAATGCCTACAACAATCCCGCTGTAAGCCTGTCCACTGCCGACATGACCAAGTATGCACGTCAGATATGGTCATCGTCTGCCAAATACCGCAACGTGGCGACGAAGATGCACCGCATGGTAATGCGCCTGAACAACATCTACAGCGTGGGCGAATATTTCTTCATCGACTTCTCCGTGGAGAACAAGACCAACATCCGCTTCGACATCGACGAGATGCGCATCAAACTATCGGACAAGAAGCAGAGCAAGGCTACCAATGCGCAGATAGTGGAACTGACCCCATCTCTTGTGTTGGACGATGCGAAGACCTTCAAGTATGGCTATCGCAACGTGATTGTGGTGAAGAAGATGACCTTCCCCAACGACAAGGTGCTGACCATCGAGCTGTCGGAAAAACAGATAAGTGGACGCACCATCTCGCTCAGCATCGACTATGAGGATGTGCTGTCTGCCGATTCGTTTAACCATATACTGTTGGAGGAGGAATAATGAGAATTAGGAATGAGGAATTAGGAGTGAGGAATTGGCTTGTGCATACCTTACTCGTTGTCATCTGTTTTATGGCAAGCATGACTCCGGCAATGGCGCAGCAGAATAGCGACCGCATATCCTTGGGGTTCGGATGCCTGTATGAGCGAGGACTGGACGTGACGCTGTCCTACGAGTATGAGACGAAGTACCACAATGCGTGGGAGTATTTTGCAAACGGATATATCAAGTGGAACGAGTGCGCATCGTGCGGTCATGTCTGTCCTGAGAGTTTTTGGAACAACTACCGCAGTTATGGTTTCGGCTTTGCCTATAAGCCCTGTGTGGCAAGAGGACGCAACCACCATGGCAACATGCGCATAGGAGCATCGGCAGGTAGCGATACTGACAGGTTCTTGGGTGGCATCCACCTCGGCTATGAGCAAAACTATACACTCAGACACGGCTGGAAGCTCTTCTGGCAGGTGAAGACCGATGTGATGATCAAGGGTGAAGACCTGTTCAGAACGGGTATTGTCCTGGGTGTGAAACTTCCTGTAAAATGACTATGCGTATGAAGAAACTGTTTTCAATCTTGGCAGTTGCGGCAACGGTGTTGCTGACTGCCTGTGACGAGCATCAGGACTTTCCCGACACAGCCATGAAGGTCACCCATATCTTGACCACTGACGGCAAGGTGATGCCCTACGAAACCTACGAGCAATCGTGCAAGCAAGCCATTGCAGTGGTGTTCAACGTCAATCAGAGGGAAGAAATGGAGGGAAACGGATATGCCGTCTATCTGTGGGACATCGCTCCCGAAGCCTTTGCTGACAGTATCGGTGTGGAACAGGACACATCCTGTGACCTCACCGCCTACGACGGCAACAAGAACACTTTTGCCCTTTATGGCACGACCGATGTGAAGTCGCCTTTGGCTGAGCGTGTCTTCGACATGTGGCGTTACGGGCAAAGTGCCTATATCCCCAGTGTGGCACAGATGCGTCTGCTCTATCATGCCAAGGACATCATCAACCCATACATCCTGAAATGCGGCGGCACACCTATCCCCGATGAGGATGATGACTGTTGGTATTGGACTTCAACGGAGGTAGAAGGACAAGCGACCGCCAAGGCATGGCTTTACTCACTGGGAAGCGGTGCCATACAGGAGACTCCCAAGTGGCAGCCGCATAAGGCGAGACCCATCATCACGATTATGGATTAGCCCATATACAGACATCGAGTATCACCCGTATCATCATCAAAGTACAACAATTAAAAAAGAAAAAGCATGAAAAAGAATTTGTTTCTAATGTTGGGACTTGGAGCCATGCTCCTCACGTCCTGTGACCAAGACATCGTCAATGAGATTTACCTGCCCGGTGGCGGAGGTTCTGTGGTCGTGACCGACAGCACATCAACCAAGCAGCTTCAGGTATTCACCAATCTGGAGATGCTGCAACCTGCCGTTTCCACACGAGCCGTTGACAACCAGTGGGAACTCAATGATATGATTGGCATCTCTTCCACAGGGATGATCAACAATATGAAGTTCACCCGAAGCGGCGGCACGAATCAGTTTGTGTCAGCCAACAAGGTGTTTTTCACGGACACAGACACTCACACCTTCAATGCCTACTATCCCTATACGGCAAATCCTACCAACGACCTCATAGAGTTCCAAGTGCCGGAGGCAGCTGTACAGAGTGAGCAGAAGGTCAATGATTTTCTGTTTGCCAGTGGAGCGGCATCATACGCCAATCCGAGCCTTACATTGAACTTCACCCATCAGATGGTGCGTGTCATCATCAAGGTCTATACCTCACCAGAATACGGTTTCACCACCAATGATTTTGCAGGAAGCCTACTCACGTTCGTCGGTTATTTTGACAGCGGTACTTTCAACATCAAGACCGGAAAGGTAGAATGCAGTGACGAGTCGGTGACGACCTATTATTTCGGCGACCCACAAAGTGACCACATGGAATATACGCTTTATGTTCCTGCACAGGTTATGCCAGACATGACATTGCAACTCAGCAATGGGGAGAACTTCGTATTCCTCACAAACGACACGTGGAAAGCGGGGCATTCCTACAGCTATTCATTGAAGCCTGTACGCAACACCTTGGAGGTCATATCTGCAACTATTTCTCCGTGGACAGTAGAGTCTGAGAAGACCATCAACGGCTACGAATAAAACTCATAAGAGGATTGGAGGGTGTCCACCGTGGCATCCTTCATCTTTTCTCATTATCACCCAACATCATCGTAAAGTAAATGGAAGAAAGCAAAGAGTTACAGGGTTTTTACAAGATATTCAGGGCGGTGATTTATGTCTCCATCCTGATGGAGTTCTTCGCCTACGCACTGGAGCCGGAGCAGTTGGACTTCTTGGGCGGCGTAGTGACGGATATCCACACTCGCATCAAGCGGTGGATGATTTACCATGACGGCAACCTCGTGTATAGCAAGGTGGCTACGTTCCTGCTGATATGTATCACCTGTGTGGGAACGCGCAACAAGAAGCATCTGGAGTTTGACGCTCGCAGGCAGGTGCTCTATCCGCTGCTGTCGGGAGTGCTGCTGATTGTGCAGTCCGTATGGCTGTTCGGTCATTCGATAATGCCCTGTTTCTATACCCTCCGTTTGAACACTTGGCTCTATATGCTCACTTCCATCGTCGGTGTCGTATTGGTGCATATCGCCCTCGACAATATCTCTAAGTTCCTGAAGGAAGGGCTGCTGAAAGACCGCTTCAACTTCGAGAATGAGAGCTTTGAGCAATGCAGGGAGTTGCAGGAGAACAAGTACAGCGTGAACATCCCTATGCGCTATTATTACAAGGGCAAGTTCCGCAAGGGATGGGTGAACATCGTCAATCCGTTCCGTGGCACATGGGTTGTGGGTACTCCTGGTTCTGGTAAGACCTTCTCCATCATCGAGCCGTTTATCAGGCAGCACAGCGAGAAGGGCTTTGCCATGGTGGTGTACGACTATAAGTTTCCCACTCTCGCCACCAAACTCTACTATCATTACTTGAAGAACAAGAATGCCAAGGACAGCAAGATGCCCCATGGCATGAAGTTCAACATCATCAACTTTGTGGATGTGGAGTATTCGCGCCGTGTGAACCCCATCCAGTTGAAGTACATCAACAACCTTGCCGCAGCGAGCGAGACCGCCGAGACCCTGCTTGAATCCCTGCAAAAAGGCAAGAAGGAAGGCGGCGGTGGCAGCGACCAGTTCTTCCAGACCTCTGCCGTCAACTTCCTTGCCGCCTGCATCTATTTCTTCTGCAACTACGGCAAGGAGCCCTACGACAAGGACGGAAAGATGCTGATTGCCGAGCGGCGTGAAGACCCAAAGACGAAAAGGCTGATACCCACAGGACGGGTGTTCGACCATTCGGGCGCGGAGGTGCAGCCCGCTTATTGGTTGGGCAAGTACAGCGACATGCCACATATCCTATCGTTCCTCAATGAGAGTTATCAGACCATCTTCGAGGTACTTCAGACCGACAACGAGGTAGCCCCCTTGCTTGGCCCGTTCCAGACTGCCTTTGCCAACAAAGCCATGGAGCAGTTGGAAGGTATGATTGGCACGCTACGTGTCTATACCTCCCGTCTCGCCACCAAGGAATCTTACTGGATATTCCACAAGGACGGCGATGACTTCGACCTGAAGGTCAGTGACCCGAAGAATCCAAGTTATCTGCTCATTGCCAACGACCCCGAGATGGAGAGCATCATCGGTGCACTGAATGCCTTGATTCTCAACCGCCTTGTAACGAGGGTGAATACAGGACAGGGCAAGAACGTTCCTGTCAGCATCATCGTCGATGAGTTGCCGACCTTGTATTTCCACAAGATAGACCGACTGATAGGCACAGCCCGAAGCAACAAGGTGAGCGTGGCACTTGGCTTTCAGGAACTTCCGCAGTTGGAAGCCGATTATGGCAAGGTGGGTATGCAGAAAATCATCACCACCGTGGGCAATGTGGTGAGCGGTTCGGCAAGAGCCAAGGAAACCCTCGAATGGCTGTCGAGTGACATCTTCGGTAAAGTAGTGCAACTCAAAAAGGGCGTGACCATCGACCGTGACAAGACCTCCATCAACCTCAATGAGAATATGGACAGCCTGGTGCCTGCAAGCAAAATCTCCGATATGCCCACAGGTTGGATATGTGGACAGACCGCCCGTGACTTCGTAGTCACCAAGACCGGGATGAACGGAAGCATGAACATCCAGGAGAGCGAGGAGTTCAAGACATCCAAGTTCTACTGCAAGACCGACTTCGATATGACGGAAATAAAGAAGGAGGAATCGGAGTATGTCCCTCTCCCTAAGTTCTATAAGTTCAAGTCGAAAGAAGAGCGAGAGCGCATCCTCTACAAGAACTTCGTTCAGGTTGGGGAGGACGTGAAAGCCATGATTAAAGAGATTCAGCAGTTCCGCACTATGATGTAGTGATATTGATTAGAGTGCGGTGAGACATCGCACCTCCTATATAAAATAATGTAATGAGAAGATACATCATCGTACTATTGAGCATGTTGGCCATCTGTAGCGTGCCCTGTCAAAGCCAAACCATTGACAGGGCACTGTTTGAACGGATGGTAGCCATTACCAAACACTTCGAGGGTTGGCACGACCCAAAGACCACACCGGGCTATGTGGGCTATGGTCACCAGCTACAGAAGGGAGAGCGTTTCCCGAAAACACTGACACGTCAGCGTGCAGATTTGCTGTTACGGACAGACCTCCTCCGGCACCTGCGCCTATATGCCCGTTATGGCAGGGATGCTTATCTGCTTGCCACCCTCTCGTACCAGATTGGACCAGCCAAGTTGTTAGGCAATGGACGATACCCGAAAGCGTCCCTGCTCACCCGATTGGAACGTGGCGACAGGGACATCCTGCCACTCTATCTGAGCTATTGCAAATGGAGGGGAAAAGCAGTGGCATCCATTAGGAAACGGAGGTGGGTGGAATATCAGCTGTTGTATGCCGAGCGGTGAGGCACCATCCCTCCTATACCTGTTTGTCTGTCACTTATATTATATATAAAGGTAATAATTGCAATTTCAATGTTAAAGTCAGAGCATTATGGCATCCATCAAATTAAAGTTCAGAACATCATCTGTTCAAGAGAAAGAGGGTCGCCTGTATTATCAGGTGATACACAATCGTGTGGCACGTCAGATCCATACAGAGTACAGAATCTATTCCTCAGAGTGGGATGCGGACCATTCAAACATCATTTTGCCAACTTCCGTCACTCCACAACGTCAAGCCTATCTTCTTTCCTTGAAAGATACATTGGATGCTGACAGGAAGAAACTGCTGTTGGTCATTGCACGGTTGGACAAGGAAGGGCAGTCATATACAGCAGACACCGTCGTTGACAACTTCCATGAGGGAAAAGAATTACATGGCATTATCGGCTATACGCTGGAGTTGAACGAAAAACTGAGACGCATCGGCAAGAAGCGGATGGTAGCAAGGTACAAAACCACCCTCAACAGCCTCCAGCGTTACCTGAAAGGAGGCGATGTGCCATTGGAGGAAGTCGATGGGACAACGATACAAGGCTATGAACAGTGGCTGAAAGACAGCGGACTGTGCCGCAACACCACCTCTTTCTACATCCGCAACCTGCGCACCATCTACAATCATGCCGTAGATGACGGACTGGTCATCTCTTCCTCACCGTTCAAGCATGTATATATCGGCATCGACAAGACCGTCAAGCGGGCACTCCCCTTGGAAATCATCAAGCAACTGAAAGAGCTGGACTTGAGTCTGAACCCCCGTTTGGAGCTTGCAAGGGATATGTTCCTGTTCAGTTTCTATACCCGTGGGATGTCGTTCATCGATATGGCACAACTTACACCAAGCAATCTGCATGGCAGTACGCTCATTTACCGCCGTCAGAAGACCTCACAACAGTTGCACATCAAATGGGAACCTGCCATGCAGGAGATAGTGGCGAAGTACAAAACAGATGATTCTCCCTACCTGCTCCCTATAGCAAAAGGAGAGGGAGCCATATTCTGGAGACAGTACAAGAATGCCTATAGCCGTATCACCAAGCAGTTGAAGAAAATCGGAGAAATGATAGGCCTGTCCGTACCCCTGACCACCTACGTAGCCCGCCACTCCTGGGCAAGCATAGCCAAGAGCAAGAACGTGCCCGTATCTACTATCAGCGAGGCATTGGGGCATGACTCCGAGAAAACCACACAGATATACCTCTCCTCATTGGACACCTCTGTCGTTGACAACGCCAACAATCTCATCATCAATTCTCTTTAGGAGGTGCAGCGTCTCACTGCACCTTTATTTCAATATTTATAACTATTGTATTGCGGTGTGATACCGCAACTATAATAAAAAAGTCGGGGATTGTTGAGCAAAAAGGTGTTTCTCTCTTTAAGAGAAACTCTTCGGGATGCAAAAATATGAAAATAACTCCAATTCACCAAATTATATAGCGACTTTTTTTACAAAAATGCTAAATTTGTTGATTTCCGTCAAGCAATTGTTGAGCAAATATGTCTTTTACGATAAAATGATACCTCAATATCAACTGTTTAGCAAAACGATATTTCTCTTAAAGAGAGAAACATCTTTTGCATACCTTTTCCGACCGAATTTTTATG
>CAJJOL010000065.1:0-13593 GCA_905193385.1 uncultured Prevotella sp.
TTGTGAGACTACCAACTTTTTTATGAACTATTTCTTATCCCGAACTGGGGTATAAGTTATTTTTTCATCTACAAATTTATATAAAAAGTCCGAATTATAAGCTAGTTGGGATAAAAAAAAAAACAGAAATGAATATCTCCGAGTACTCGCTGCTTGCGTTGAAAATGTCAAGACCAACATACCTAAATACTCAAGTTTCGGATTTAGACTTTGAGATTGAATTTATTGCATAAAAAAGGCTTTGAGTATTTCAGTATATCACGTTATGAGGTTGGAGCATAGAGTGCATGTTTCATTGGTCATGATACGCTACAACATACTTGCCTCAATAATTACAATAAGCTTGATGCACGCTTCCAGTACCGTTTCCAGTACCGCCTAACTGATACTGGAGTTTCATATAGGTGGTACTGGAGTTTCACTTATGTGGTACTGGAGTGTTACTTATGTGGTACTGACAAAGAACTTATATGCATAAATCAGGCTTCCCAATTGATGTGTTCCTCGTATTTATCAAAGTCCATAGAGGAGTCTGCTCCTACCTTTTGGAGCACAAATTTTATTACTTCTTGTTCCTCATGAGGAAGAAGAACTGCACCACGTCTGCGCTTGAAATATTGGTTGCGTCCGAAGTGGAGAACAAGTGTTGTCATGAACTGTTCGTACTGCAGTGGGAAGATATGCTTTTGTAAGTTGATGAATCCTCTGGCGTATTTCACGGGGGGGTGAGCAGCGGTAGTATGGGAATTGTGTGTAAAGATTATAACATTATAGCCAAAAATCCCTTTGCTACATTTCTTTTTCAATTAAATAAATCGTAAATTTGCAAATACAATAACAAACACGTACGAATATGATAATACATGTAGCCAATCCTATTTACGACTCCGTATTCAAATATATCATGGAGGACGAGCGTATTGCCAAAACCATTCTGTCGGCACTGCTGAAGAAAGAAGTGGTTCATGTCACTGTGCGGCCACATGAATATTGCAACACTACACGCGACACGCTGTCGATGTTCCGTATTGACTTCGCGGCTACCGTGCGCGAGAAGGAAGGCAATGAGATTAAAGACCGCATCGTGCTGATTGAGTTGCAGAAGACTTGGCTCAACACCGAGACGCTGCGATTCCGCCAGTATCTTGGCGCACAATACAACAACAAGAACAATATACGCGAGGCTGACGAAAAAGGATATGCCTATCCTATGGTGGCTGTCTATCTGCTTGGCCATAAAGTGGGCAATATCAAGGAGCCGATAGTATACGTAAACCACGACGTCTTCGACTATAACGGCAACGTCGTTGCCGAGGGCAATGCCGAGCCTTTTGTAGAAAGTCTTACGCACAACAGCATCATTGTGCAGATACCGCGTCTGCAAGGCAATGTCAACAACCGTCTGGAGAAGGTGCTGAGTGTGTTCGACCAGACTAATGTTGAGGGCGACACACAGCAGGTGCTGAAGATTGACGAGGACAAATATGCCGACGACAACGACATGATGTATGTGCTGCACAAGCTCACTGCCGCTGCCGCCAACTCTGAAATGAGACAGGACATGAATGTGGAAGACGAATTCTACAAGGCGATTGAAGACCGTGACACGGCTATCATGCAGCGAGACAAAATACTGAAAGAGCAAAGCGAACAGCTCTCGCAGCAAAGCGAACAGCTCTCGCAGCAAAGCGAACAGCTCTCGCAGCAAAGCGAACAGCTATCGCAGCAGAGCGAACAGCTATCGCAGCAGAGCGAACAGCTATCGCAGCAGAGCGAACAGCTATCGCAGCAAAGCGAACAGCTGAAGAATATGGCTAAAGCTCTGTCGGAAAGCGGACTGAGCAACGAGCAGATTTCGCAAATGACGGGGATAAGCATTACTCAGATTGCTTATTTGCTGGAATGACACATTACCTAAGAACAATTTATATAATAATAGAAAAAAGGAGACTATGGCATAACAAACCATAGTCTCCTTTTTCTATTATATATACTGATTATGTGGTTTACTCAGCACGGAAGCTCGGGAGGTCCTCCTTTACGAAGTTTGTGATGTAGGCATGCTCGCCAAATACGTTGGCCTGAGCCATGCGAACATATACATTGGCACTCTTGGCAAAGAGCTCTGCCGAACGTGTAGCGTCTTCGAGGATGAGGAGCGACATGATAATCTCGCAAGTCATGTTGTAGAGGCGGCGTGCGAGGAAGTCGTGCATTTCCTGATCCTGTGCCTCCTTGACGTACTCAAGAGCCTGCTCGTAGAGATTCACCATCTCAACTACGCGAGCCTTCAACGGCTTCAACTCATCAGCCACTTCCTTCTCGAGCATCTCCTTGATGATGCCGAGGTATGTACCGTTAGAGATATAGCGGATGGCTGCCACAACCTGAAGCTGTGTCGTACCCTCGTAGATAGAGAAGATACGTGCGTCGCGATACAGACGCTGACACTTATACTCCATGATGAAGCCCGAACCACCATGCACCTGGATAGCGTCGTAAGTGTTCTGGTTGGCATACTCAGAATTCATGCCCTTTGCCAGCGGTGTGAAAGCATCGGCAAGACGTGAGTACTTCTTCAGTTCCTGACGCTCCTCGGCTGTGAGCTTGCGCTCGCGCTGAATGTCCTCAAGAGCCTTGTAGATGTCTACATAGCGTGCTGTCTGATAGAGGATAGAGCGACCTGCGTCGAGCTTTGCCTTGATGCGGGCAATCATATCGTAAACGGCAGGGAACTTCACAATCTCAGTATCAAACTGCTTGCGCTCGCGTGCATACTTCAGAGCCTCGTCGTAGGCTGCCTGGCTTACGCCTACCGACTGTGCGGCGATGCCAAGACGTGCACCGTTCATAAGAGCCATAACGTACTTGATGAGTCCGAGACGTGTAGAACCGCAAAGCTCTGCCTTGGCATTCTTGTATACAAGCTCGCATGTAGGTGAGCCATGGATGCCAAGCTTGTGCTCGATGTGACGAACAGTAACACCACCGTCGCGCTTGTCGTAGATGAACATTGACAGACCGCGACCGTCGCGTGTGCCTTCCTCAGAGCGTGCAAGCACGAGATGGATGTCAGAATCGCCATTGGTGATGAAACGCTTAACACCGTTCAAGCGCCATGTGCCGTCTTCGTCCTGAGTAGCCTTGAGCATAACGCGCTGAAGGTCGGAACCTGCGTCAGGCTCGGTCAAGTCCATTGACATGGTCTCGCCTGCGCAAACACGCGGTATATACTTCTGGCGCTGCTCCTCCGAACCGAACTCGTAGAGAGTCTCGATACAGTCCTGAAGCGACCAGATGTTCTGGAAGCCTGCGTCTGCACACGAAACAATCTCCGAAGCCATTGAGTACGGAGTGATAGGCATGTTAAGGCCGTTGTAGCGGCGAGGCATAGAGATGCCCCACAAGCCAGCCTGACGTGTAGCCTCGATGTTGTCGTAGGTCTTCGATGCGTAGTGCATACGACCGTCTACGAGGTGCGGACCCTCAAGGTCGACATCCTCAGAGTTAGGCTCGATGATGTTGGCGGCGATGTCGCCGGTAATCTCAAGCACACGCTTATAGTTCTCGATAGCGTCCTCGAAGTCGACGGGCGCATCCTCAAATTTGTCTTTGTCGGCGTAGTTGCGCTCCTTGAGTTCAACGACGCGCTGCATTTCCGGGTGATTAAGATAGAAATCGTACTCCGGATGGTCGGTATAATAGTTAGCCATTTTTGTTTTATTTAAGGAGTTAATGGAAGTTAATGGAAGTTAGCTCGCGTTGCGAGCGGAAGTTAACGGACAATACCTTTATTTATTAAGGATACTTCCAACGATTCTATTGCTGTTTTAAGGCGTTGTCGTTCATTATACCTTTGCAGTAGGCATTTAGGTACCAACTTGTTTTGTTTATAAGTGATTCCATTTCTACAAACACTGACTCATTAATATATCCCAAATCTTTAGAAAGAATAATGTAATATCTACTCTCTTCCAAACTTCCTTGGGCAATATTCATAAATCGGAGTTTATCTGCTTTACCCAGTTTTTTGTATCCTTCTGCAATATTAGCGGGTATAGACACTGCTGCACGTTGAAATTGCGAACACAATCCGAATTTCTCATATTCAGGAAAGCTTCTTGTAATGCAGTATACCTGCAATACAAAAGAATGTGCAAACTGCCACGCTTTTATTTCTTTAAATGAATATGTCATAAATTCAAATTGTCAGTACATTTGTCCGTTAACTTCCTCAGCCGCAGGCTGAATAACTTCATTCTAACTTCTAATAACTCCCAACTATTTATTGTTCGCTTTATAGTACTTGATGAGTTTCGGAAGCACCTCTTCAACAGTGCCGGTGATGACGTAGTCGGCAATCTTGTTGATAGGAGCGTCGGGGTCGTTGTTCACAGAGATGATGATGCCTGAATCCTGCATACCGGCGATGTGCTGAATCTGACCAGAGATACCGCAGGCGATGTACACCTTCGGGTGAACAGTCACACCGGTCTGACCAATCTGACGGTCGTGGTCGCACCATCCGGCGTCAACAGCTGCACGACTTGCGCCTACCTCACCATGGAGTTCCTTGGCAAGCTGGAAGAGCAGGTCGAAGTTCTCCTTTGAACCTACGCCGTATCCACCAGCCACAACGATGGGAGCACCCTTGAGGTTGTGCTTAGCAGCCTCAACATGACGGTCGAGCACCTTAACTACATAGTCGGCATCGGGAACATACTTGGCAACGTCGGCATATACAACCTCGCCCTTTGCCTTGCCCTCGTAAATGGCCTTCTGCATCACACCGCTACGTACGGTAGCCATCTGCGGACGGTGGTCGGGATTTACGATGGTAGCCACGATATTGCCACCGAATGCCGGACGAATCTGATAGAGCAGGTTGTCGTAGTGAGTGCCGCTCTTCTTGTCGTCGTAGTCGCCAATCTCAAGCTCTGTACAGTCGGCAGTCAATCCGCTGGTGAGCGATGAAGATACGCGCGGACCGAGGTCGCGACCGATAACCGTTGCACCCATGAGTGCTATCTGCGGCTGCTCCTCCTTGAAGAGGTTGACAAGAATGTCGGTGTGAGGAGCTGATGTGTAGGGGAAGAGTCCCTCAGCGTCGAATACAAAGAGTTTGTCAACACCATAAGGGAGTATCTGATCCTCCACCTGGCCCTTGATGCCAGTTCCGGCAACGATGGCGTTGAGGTCGACGCCAAGCTGGTTGGCAAGCTTACGACCCTTGGTGAGAAGTTCCTGAGACACTTCCTGAACCTGAGTGCCTTCTATCTCGCAATATACAAATACGTTGTTCATATTTTCTGATTTAGGAGTTTTGAATTTTGAGTTTTGAATTATGCGCTCTGCGCATTTTGAGTTTATCATTTTTGAGTTATGAATTCTTCATTCAAAAATTCAAAAAATCAACATTGCGGCTGTACCGCAACAATTCAACATTCAAAATTCAACATTCAAAATTTAACCAATAATCTTTTCGTCCAACAATTCCTTAATCAGACCCTCAATGTCTGCGTCGCAGCCTGTGAGAGTCTTGCTTTCCTTAGCCTGGAACACGATGTTCTTGACAGCCTTCACCTTGGTAGGCGAACCGCTCAATCCGCACTGCTGCGGGTCGCCATCAACATCGGCTACTGTCCACTGGTTGAGTGTGAGATAAGGACGCTTCTCATAGAGGTAGTTGTACTTATTCTCCGAATTGCGCTCCATAGGAGCTGTGGCACGCTTGTACTTCATCACGAGCTTGGCATTGGCCGGACGGCACGGAGCTGCAGAACCTGTCACTGTGACAACGAGCGGCATGGGAGCCTCAACTGTCTCTACGCCACCATCAATGTGACGACGGATTGTGAGTTTGCCGTCCTCGCACTTGAGTATTTCCTCAGCATATGTCACCTGCGAGAGACCGAGCTTCTGAGCAACCTGCGGACCTACCTGAGCTGTATCGCCGTCGATAGCCTGACGACCACCGATAACTACGTCTACATCGCCAATCTTCTGAATGGCTGTAGCAAGAGCATAAGATGTGGCGAGGGTGTCGGCACCTGCAAAGAGACGGTCGGTGAGCAACCATCCTGTGTCTGCTCCACGATACAATCCCTGACGGATTATCTCAGCAGCACGGGGAGGGCCCATTGTCAATATACCTACTGTTGAGCCAGGATTCTGCTCTTTCAGACGCAGAGCCTGCTCCAATGCGTTCAAATCTTCTGGATTGAAGATAGCCGGCAAGGCCGCACGGTTGACAGTGCCTTCGGCTGTCATTGCATCCTTACCGACATTTCGTGTGTCGGGTACCTGCTTGGCAAGTACAACTATTTTCAAACTCATATATTAATAAATTATTGTAATATCTAAGTTGCAAAAGTAATAACTTTATGTTACGCAGCCAAATATACGGCTCAGAAAATGCTATTTACGCATAACAAAATTAACCTTTATTTCAGCTAATGCGTTCATTATGATATGTAAAAAGGTAGGTTTCAATACCTATTGTACCAAAAATTATAGCTAACTTTGCAGAGTTTTTCAATAATAATAAAAGTACTGAACTTTCGCAAGTTCAGAGAATTCAGTAGTTAAAGGAGTTAAGAAGTTAAGCCAAATGCTTATAATGCTATATCAAGCAAAAAAAAACTAATGGCTTAACTCCTTAGCGACCGTAGGGCGCGACAACTCCTTAACTTCTTAACTACTTTCGCTTGCGAAACTTAAATAAAAGTAGTAATAATGATTGTCTGTATAGCCGAGAAACCAAGTGTAGCCAAAGATATAGCTCGAATATTGGGCGCAACGAGTGCCCATAATGGATATATGGAGGGCAATGGCTACCAAGTGACGTGGACCTTCGGCCATCTTTGTACGCTGAAGGAACCTAACGACTATACCGACATGTGGAAACATTGGAGCCTTGCGTCGCTGCCTATGATTCCACCACGTTTCGGTATCAAGCTTATTGACGACGACGGCATAAAACGACAGTTTGCCGTTATAGAGCGACTCATGCAAGCCGCCGACGGCATAATCAACTGCGGTGACGCCGGTCAGGAGGGTGAGCTGATTCAGCGATGGGTGATGCAGAAGGCTGGAGCGAAGTGTCCCGTCAAGCGATTGTGGATTTCGTCAATGACCGACGAGGCTATACGCGAAGGCTTCAACTCGCTCAAGGACCAGGACGAATACCAGCCGCTGTACATAGCCGGACTGAGCCGTGCCATCGGCGACTGGATTCTGGGCATGAACGCCACCCGTCTTTACACTCTGAAGTACGCACAGAACCGTCAGGTGCTGTCCATCGGACGTGTGCAGACTCCTACACTGGCTCTTATCGTAAACCGCCAGAAGGAGATTGACTCGTTTGAGCCAGAGCCTTATTGGGTGCTCGCCACAGTCTATCGCGACACTACCTTCACCGCTACAAAGGGAAAGTTCACCACAAAGGAGGAGGGCGAAGCTGCTTTTGCAACCATAGCCGACAAGCCCTTCACCGTCAACACCGTAACGAAGAAGAACGGTACGGAGGCTCCGCCACGCCTGTTCGACCTGACTTCGTTGCAGGTGGAGTGCAACCGCAAGTTCGCTTACAGCGCTGATACCACCCTGAAACTCATACAGGGACTGTACGAGCGCAAGCTCACCACCTATCCGCGTGTAGACACCCAATACCTTAGCGACGACATTTATCCCAAGTGTCCGTCGATACTTTCGGGCATAAGCCGACACTACGAAGCACTGATGCAACCGCTCATGGGCAAGAAACTCACCAAGTCGAAGCGTGTATTCGACTCGTCGAAGGTGACCGACCACCACGCCATAATCCCCACCGGCGTGCCGGCAACAAGCCTGACGGACATGGAGCGCAACGTGTACGACCTCATAGCACGCCGATTCATTGCCGTGTTCTATCCCGACTGCAAATTCTCTACCACTACCGTACTGGGTACTGTGGACGATGTGGAGTTCAAGACAAGCGGAAAGGAGATTCTGTCACCGGGATGGCGCGCCGTCTACGCACAGCAAAACGACTCTGCAACGAACGATGATGAGGAGCACAAGGACGAGGAACGCACTTTGCCAACATTCACCAAGGGCGAGAGCGGACCTCATACGCCTACGTTGAGTGAGAAGTGGACCACGCCGCCCAAGTACTACACCGAGGCAACGCTGCTCAGAGCTATGGAGACGGCGGGTAAGTTTGTAGAGGACGAGACCCTGCGTGCCGCACTGAAGGAGAACGGCATCGGCCGACCGTCATCGCGCGCCGGAATCATCGAGACCCTCTTCAAGCGCCACTATATACGACGCGAGCGCAAGAACCTTGTGGCTACGGCTACCGGTATTGAACTGATAGACATCATTCACGAGGAACTGCTCAAGAGTTGTGAGCTGACTGGTATATGGGAGAAGAAGCTGCGCGACATCGAACACCGCAAGTACGACGCTGCCGACTTCATAAACGGACTGAAACAGCAGATTACGGAGATTGTATACGACGTGCTGCGCGACAACAGCAACCGCCGTGTCACTACCCTGACCGAAGAAGACCTGAAAAAGAAAACAAAAAAGAAGGCTTCTACAAAAACAACGAAGCCGTCTGCCAATACTGCCACTGCCAAACAGCAGCAGTCTGCCGCCGCCACTCCTACCCCACCTCAGTCAGAACAAACGCCAACTGCCGACGACAGCATAATAGGAACGGTGTGCCCGCTATGCGGCAAAGGCACTATAATAAAAGGACGCACGGCATACGGATGCAGCGAGTGGCGCAACGGATGCACCTACCGCGCCCTGTTCAAGCAATAACCCGATTGAGCAATGGATATAATTATTAAGCCCGATGCCAGCAATTGACATCGGGCTTATTTTGATTAATACGCTCTTTCTCCAAATATGTAAGTGCCCACACGCACCATAGTCGACCCGCACTCGGCGGCTATATGATAGTCGTGGCTCATTCCCCACGAACGCTCACAGAAGTTGTCGTCGTCGGCAAAGTAGCGCTGCTTCATCTCGTTGAAGAAGTCGGCAGCCATACAGAACTCGTCGTGTATGAGTTTGGTGTCGTCGACATGCGATGCCATCATCATCAGTCCGCAAATCTGCACGTTCTGCATTTCGCGCCATTCGCCAGCCTCAAGCAGCTGTCGGCAAGCGTCGAGTGTCAGTCCATACTTGGTTTCTTCTTCGGCTATGTGCAGTTCCAACAGCACCTTAATGACACGTCCGTTGGACTTTGCCTGCTTGTTTATCTCGCGCAGGAGCTTTAGCGAGTCAACAGCGTCAATCATCGAAATGTATGGAGCGATGTACTTCACCTTATTGGTCTGCAAGTGTCCGATGAAGTGCCACTCTATGTCATTAGGCAATTCACCCACCTTACGTGCAAGTTCCTGCTCACGGCTTTCGCCGAATAGGCGCTGACCGGCGTCGTATGCCGCCTTGATACATTCAGACGGATGAAACTTGCTCACAGCAACCAGCCTTACACCTTGCGGCAGGCTGCTCTTGACTTCGTCCAAACGGCGTGCAATGTCTGTTGTTTCCATAGCCTAAACTTACTTTCAACTCAAATTCTCAACTCTCAACTGATCTTAGCCTTCAAACTCTGGCTTATCGTTCTTCTCCTCCTTCTTAGCAGGAGCGTTGTGCTCGAATACATCCATAATCTTTGTTTCAGATATGTTTGCAATGATGTAGTCGATGGCAGTCTTGCCCATAGCGTCCTCAATATTCTTTACGGCAGCATTGAATGTAGCGGCCTGTACGAGGAAGTTAACAGCCGAACGCTTCTCCTTGGCAGTCTTTTCGTCGATAGTGATGAACGAGAGTTTGGCCTTGTACCAGCGGTCGTCAGTATCGCTGTCGCTGAAGAAGATTTCGCCATACGAAGCCGGTGAAATGTTCTTCACCTCAAATTCGCCAGTCACGAAAGGCTCCATCTCCTTTGTGATTGTCTCCTCGGCCTCGCCGAAGGTCAGAGCGTCAACTACATATATCTCATTAACCTTCTTCTGTCCTGCATCTTCTGTCTGGCGCTCATAGCGCACGGTGGTCTCAAACCAATTTGCTGTTCTTGATCTCATTTTCCTGATATGTTATGTTATTATTATATTATTTCACTTACTTTTGTTTCGAACGACAAAAGTAGCAATTTATTCTGACATACGAAATAACATACAGCCTTAAAATTACTTATAAATGGACTCCTTTGCTTTATTATTCGGGAATTTTTGTATAAATTTGTGGGTTAACTATAACAAGCAAACCTATTTATTCTATGAACAAGTCATTATACACAATCGCTGTCGCCGTAGGCTCTCTGTTGATGGCTACGGACGTCAACGCCCAGAACCTCTTGCCTAAGCCCCAAACGTTTAAGGCTGGCAAGGGTTATTTCAGTACCAGTACACCAACCGTTAAGATTGTCAACGAGGCAGGACCCGATGCCGAGAACATCTACACACGCTCTTGGCAGCAAACCAACAGCCCCACAGCCAAGCAGACCATCAAGCTTATAAAGCTACATAACGCATCGTCGCCCGAAGCCTACCGACTGCACATCACAGCCGATTCTATCGTCATGAGCGCTGCATCGGCAGACGCTTTCCGCTACGCATGGCAGACCATAAGCCAGCTCAAGACCAAGCAGGGCATCATGGCTTGCGACATCGACGACGCGCCTGCCTACAAGTGGCGCTCTATAATGCTCGACGTGTCGCGCCATTTTGAGCCTGTCAGCTTCATCAAGAAGCAGATTGACGTGATGGCGCAGTACAAGTTCAACCGTCTGCACCTCCACCTCACCGACGCTGCGGGCTGGCGCATTGAGATCAAGCGCTATCCGCTCTTGACGCGTATGGCTGCATGGCGACCCGAACGCACATGGAAGGAGTGGAGCAACAACGGAGCCAAGTACACCATGGAAGGCTCGGCTGACGCTCATGGTGGCTACTACACTCAGGACGAACTGCGCGAGTTGGTGGCTTATGCTGCCGAACGAGGCATTACGATTGTTCCCGAAATAGAGATGCCGGGCCACTCAGCCGAAGTGATGGCTGCCTATCCCGAACTCTCGTGTACGCATAAGCCATACGAACAGATGGACTTCTGCGCAGGAAGCGTGGCTACATACGACTTCCTTGAGAACGTGCTGAAGGAGGTGATGGACATTTTCCCGTCTAAATACATTCACGTCGGAGGCGACGAGGCTGCCAAGCAGTCGTGGGGCGACTGCCCCCTGTGCCAGCGCAAGATGAAGGAACTGGGATGCGACAAGGACGGACTGCAGGCAAATCTTATTGCCCACTTCGGTCGCTTCCTCAACTCTTACGGCCGTCAGCTTGTAGGTTGGGACGAGGTGATTGCCGGCAACTTGGCACGCAACACTACCGTCATGGTGTGGCGCGGACTCGAAAAGGCACACGAGGCTATCGAGCACGGCTACGACGTGGTGCTCTCGCCGGGTGCCTACTGCTATCTCGATGCCTATCAAGACGCTCCGCTCTCGCAGCCCGAGGCTATAGGCGGCTACCTGCCGTTGGAGAAAGTGTACAGCTATGTGCCGGGCGAAGACCTGCCTGAGGCTGAACGCAAGATGATAACAGGCATCCAGGGCAACCTATGGACAGAATACATCCCCACTCCCGAACACATGGAATACATGCTCTATCCGCGTGCTTTGGCTATAGCCGAGATAGGATGGAACGGCACCGAGCATAAGAACTATGCAGACTTCCGCCGTCGCGCCATTGCACAATGCGACCTTCTGCGCCATCAGGGCGTCAACACATTCGACATCAGACGCGAGAAGGGCGAGCGACCGGAGTCAGTCAAGCCCACCAAGCACAAGGCTCTTGGCTGCAAGGTAATCTACAACCGCCCTTATTCTAAGCAATACGTAGCCGGTGGCGACCAGTCGCTCGTGGACGGAATACGTGGCGGATGGACCTACGGCGACAAGAAATGGCAGGGATTTATAGGCAAGGACTACTGCCTTGACGTCACTCTCGACCTTGGTTCGCAGCAGAATCTGTCGTCTGTCTCGGTCGACTTCATGCAGGCTTATGGCGCATGGGTGTTCTTCCCCGAGAACTTCAAGGTGTCGGTAAGCAACGACGGCAAGAACTTCAACGAGGTCTACTCTACAACGTCAACAGTCGACAAGAACATCCAGTCGGGCTATCGCACACTGGCATGGAAGGGCCACAGCAAGGCTCGCTACGTACGTGTGCAGGGCAACACGACAATGGACGGCGGATGGCTGTTCATCGACGAGATTGTAGTGAAGTAGCCAATGGCATAGTGGCGACAGTCACTATATATAATAAGGTATAATACATAAAACGTTTTTATTTTATGAAACAGTATATATTAACAATGTGTATGTTGATAGCTACGGCGGTTTCGGCAAACTGCCAGACCTCCGTAGTGAAGCCGGGCGAGCGTCCCGAGGTGCTGATAGAGACCACGATGGGCAACATACGTGTACAACTGTACAACGAGACGCCGCTCCATCGCGACAACTTCCTTAAGCTGATACGCGAGCACCACTTCTACGATTCGCTGCTGTTCCACCGTGTCATACCCGACTTTATGATTCAGGCGGGCGACCCTTGGAGCAAGAACGCCAAGAAGGGCGAGGAACTTGGCGAACACTCGCTCGACTATAACATCCCTGCCGAAATACGTCTGCCGGGTATTTACCACAAACGTGGCGCCCTGGCAGCAGCCCGCGAGCCGGACAATGTCAACCCGAAGCACGAGTCGAGCAGTTCGCAATTCTACATCGTCTACGGCAAAAAGCAGAGCGAAAAGGCCATTGCCCGACAGCAGCACCGCCTCGACTCCGTCTTCAACGACAGCATCAAGATGACTCTCGAAATGATTGAACAGTACACAACCGTTGGTGGCACGCCACATCTCGACGGAGGATACACGGTATTCGGCGAAGTATTGGAGGGAATGGACGTAGTAGACAAGATTCAACGAGTAGAGCGTGACAAGAACGACCGCCCCATAGAAGACATACGAATAATAAAGGCAAGAATAATAAAAGACCTGCCTGGTATGGCGAAGAAGCCCAAGGCTGCAACAAAGAAAAGACGCGGATTGCGTGTGGTGGGCTAACTATCAAACGCAAACTATATTAGTGTGATTCGTGAAATTCGTGGTGAAAGACCGAACACGAATCACTCGAATTGAACGAATTAATTCATGGTGAAATTTACGGATAATTCATGATAATTCGTGACTGAAAACCACGCAGCAATCATAAAGTCTTTCAAGTCACGAATTACCACGAATTGTCCATAAATCAAGCCAACCGATTGTAATGCAAACTATATTCGTGTGATTAGTGAAATTCGTGGTGAAAGACCGAACACGAATCACACGAATTGCACGAATTAATTCATGGTGAAATTTACGGATAATTCATGATAATTCGTGACTGAAAACCACGCAGCAATCATAAAGTCTTTCAAGTCACGAATTACCACGAATTGTCCATAAATCAAGCCAACCGATTGTAATGCAAACTATATTCGTGTGATTAGTGAAATTCGTGGTGAAAGACCGAACACGAATCAC
>CAJJOL010000066.1:0-13404 GCA_905193385.1 uncultured Prevotella sp.
CAAAGAAACTCACAAATGCAAGCCACAGGAGGCTATGGTGTCCTCGACATAGCCTGAGCAGTTAACATGTCTATAGCCACAAATATGGTTGACGAATAATAGTTGCCATATTTTTCTTCTCCCCTATGTCAGTTTTTGTCGCATCCAGATTGTAGTTTTGCCGCATGAAATAACAATAGCTATAATACAGAGTTTCGCTGGAATCAGAAGTCAGAGAAGTAAATGGAAGATATCACTCCCTTTGGTCGTTCGGGAAGTTAAGGGACAATAGCCTTCTCGCATAAGATATAGAACATTCGTCCCTCTAACTCCCTTGATTCTCTTAACTCCTAAACTTAAGAAAGTTCAATAACTATATGTAAAAGGTACGAATACATCAAAAAGAGGCTGCAGAAGTCCTTGAAGAGTGAAATATAAGAGGAATCCGCAAGAATTCTTGTTAAAGGTTGGGTGGTTCACCCGATTTTTACTACATTTGTAAATGTATTAGCGACAGGGCAGGTGAAAGTCCTCGCTTGAAGTCGCTACGATGCAGAGAAACAAGATAATCTTGTGGACACGAGCAAGCTATTCAGTTCTGTAGGTTGAAATCTGGTAAATTGAAACGTAGAAAGAACGCGAATCTGTTTGAGCGAGTCTACACCGTCATAGGTGTGGATTCCTCTTTCGCATTTTCTTTTCTACGGGTTTTACCAGAGCCTAACTTACAAGAGAGTGAAGAAAGTAGGGGTTCGCACCATTCTTTTTTTCACTTATGGACCATTATGAACTTGTATGGTTCACAGCAATTCAATACCTTTGCCCCATAGAGGCTGCACCTCAGCATAACATTCAAGCAAGCTTGATGATTCTGCCTTCGGTTTGCACAACCTCTTGACCATTAAAACTAACAATTCGCTGTTTCGGCTTAAAAACAGGAGCAGCAATATGTAATAACCTAAAAAACTCAATGCTTATGAGTAGAGTATTTCAAGTGAAGCCTAAACGCATCAAACGTACAAACGGCACCGTCCTCACTCCCGATATGGTAGTGACAGTAACAACCATGCAGCACACCGCCACCCCTTTTTACAATGGAGCCAAGGAAGTGCAAGAGGCCTACATGCGCCTCTATGCTTTCGATTATAAGAAAGCCTGCTGCAATCAGAATGATTTCGAGTTTAAGAATTTGGACTAAAAACAATATAATATTATGGGTATTATTACAAAAATCGCAACAGATTTTGCAAAAGGCTATGTCAGCGAAAGAGGCGTCAAGGGGACAATGGAAGATGCTGTTAGTCTCATGCAAGGTGTCGGTAAAGTCGGAAAGAAACTCTTTGGTAGCAACGGGGAGGAAAATGAAAGTGACGAGTACGATGAGTATGAAAGTGACGAGGCTGAAACGAATTCCTTTGATGAAAAAACATGGAATGAATTGCGTGATGGAATAGAATCGCTCAAAGAGGAAGGCAACTATGCAGGTGCTTTAAAAATGCTCCATGACTATTATTGTCAAGAGGATCTCGATTACTTTTATTTCTACCTCAAAGCTGATATTTTGTTAGCAAAGTATGATGACCTTGGAAGATCTCCTGAAAGCGATTTTAGCTGTAAAACAGAAGTAGATAAAGCTATTGAAGCCTGTGAAAAATATGGAGACGAAGACGAGGAACTATTAATGACAATAGAATTACAGGATAAATTTGAATCCACTAAACTTAAAGTCAGCTATTGGCGCAAAATGAAATCTCTTCAAGATGAGATAGATGCACTTCGTGATCCCGAGCATGTTGTTACGACCTCCAAGGTAAATGATGTACTAAAGGCTTTTAAATTGGTGGACAATTTCTGGAAAGAAGAAAGTACTGCTGAGGATGGCAGTGTTTACAACATAGACTTTTTCTATCTGTTTAAGGCTCGAATCTATAATGCTTTTTTCTTCTATCTTGCTGAAAACAAGAAAGAATTAGATGCATTGTCAGACGAACAGCTTTCAGAATTTTTTGTGGGCGCTACAGATTGCGCAGATAAAGTTCTTGCTTGCTGCGAATGTGATGATAAGACAGACGAAGAATTTTTGAATAGAAGAATCCCGGAACAAATAGAAGAGTTGAAACAGTTACGCTGTGGAAAAAAATCTTCTATGCATTCGTCTTCTTCTGCATCTGTCACATCAGAGGAGCAGGAGTATTTGGAAGAAATAAGAGCATGCTTTGACAATGATGGCGAAATAACAAGCAGAGAAAGACGATTGTTAGACAGGTTGCGCAAGTCTCTTGGTATAACAGAAGCAAGAGCTAAAGAACTCGAAGCTTCGGTAAATAATATGAGTGACGATGAAAAAGAATATCAAGAGGAGTTGAAAGCTTGTCTTGAGGATGGGACAATTAGTGACCGCGAACGTCGTCTTTTGGATCGTCTTCGCAAATCCCTTGGAATCAGCGAGGAACGTGCTAAGGCAATAGAAGACAGACTCCTAAAGCAATAAGTCAAATGTGTCTCTATTCTCAATGGCAGGGTAATAAGAACTGTGCCAGATCACTTTTTATGATTTGGCACGGTCTTGTTTATATATACATCTTGCATTCTTGGATTAAGAAATATTATGTTCTTGATTTCAGAAAGAGAACAAATTTTTTAACTTTAAATAAATTCAATTATGGGAAAAATTAAACCGCAAATGAACAAATTTTCTCAAGATGAGGCTGACACAATTTCTAAATTCGTTAAAGTTGGGTTAGATATCCTTGTAAAGTTGACAGGTGGTAAACCTACTTTTGGAGACAAAAAGTAGGATTACTTTCTTTAAATCATTAGTGTCCCATTAGTATCGGGATGCTAATGATTTAGAATATAAAATCTATTATAAGTATAGTATCTGACTATGGGCGTTAATTGGAAGGAAATTAAAAGTATATTGCAGAATTTTAATGCGTTTTATTGGAATTCAGAGATGGTGAATAATATATCTTTGATAAATGATTTACGCCTTTCAACAAACATTCATGAGACAGCACACAGCAGAATTCTATATAAATTGTTATGTGCCCATGGTAAAGAAAAACATCAGTTTTTAAAGATGTTTCTTGAATCTGTGGGGTTGGATATTGAACTTGATATAAATAAGGTTGAGATAAAAGTAGAATCCGAGCATATTGATGTACTTATTTATGATGGGGTGAAATACATCATTGTCGAGAATAAAGTCAATCATGCTTGTGATCAAGATAGGCAATTAGTACGTTATATAGACCCGTTGTCTGACAAAGATGTTTATGTTCTTTATCTGGTAAGGTCTGATAATGATAAAGATCCTTCAGAAAATAGTTTGCCTGCAGAAAGAAGGCAGGAGTTAGAGGAGGACGGAAAGTATAAAAAAATATCTTATCAAACACATATCTTAAATTGGTTACGTAAGTGTAAAGAAACAGATATAGATAATGAACTCTTAAAATCTGCACTAGTTCAGTATTGTATTTATATAGAGGAATTATTTAAAGGAATGGAAATAATGAATGACAAGGACATTGAAAATTTCGAGAAAGAAGTATTGGATTTTTCTGCAACAATGGACTCCATTGTTAACCCGGTTGCTCTTGTCGAAAAAACTGATGAGCTAAAGCAAAAAATGAAAACCTTAAATGAGGTTGTTGAATCTTATGAAAATTATTTGTGTGAACGCTATCTTGTATATTTTAAAAAAGAAACACAAATAAAGGAATCTTTTTTAAACAGTTCTCGTCAAATTGAATTTTACATCCAGATAAATGGGGTAAAAGTGCAATTTATATATGATTTTTTAAAACATTATCAGTATGTTTGGTTTGGAGCTAAATATCCATTGAAAAGATGGAATGGAGAAGAATTTGACTTACAAACAAATAATGATTTAAAGAAAATCATAGAAGATATTCAGTTGGATGGGTATAGCATTGATAAGGCAGATAATTACGAGAAGTGTGTAGAAGATGATTTCAAGTCTTTTTATAGTGATAAGGATTATTTCTGTAAATACTGTAAAGACAACAAAACTGCAGTTGAAGAAATAAAAAAATATAAAGAAAAGATAGAGTCACCTGGGACAAATAATAATGGGTGTTAATGAAAGCCGTTATCTATTAAAGTCTTGCAGATATCAATAATAAAAGCGATGGATAAAATAGAATATAAAAAGATAGCATATTTGTTAGGATGCTATATGGTAATAGTTGATAAGGAAATCAATCAGATGGAGGTTGATTTCCTTGATAATTATTTACCATTATCAAAGGAAGATGAACTTTATCATCAGAGAATGCAAATCTTCTCTGATGATGAAGAGCGCATGAAGCTAAAAGATATACTTGACAAGTTGGTTATGGCTAATTATTCTGTTGCTCAGAAAACGGAAATAGTCACCCTTCTTGCTCGAATAGCTTATGGTGACGATTATATGGCAAGTTCAGAATTGGAATTGCTTATTAAGGTTGGTAAACTTTTAAAACTCGATATTGACCAAATCATTGAAGAAACACAGTCTGAGTCAAATAAAAGAATTGCCTCTTCTCAACTCTCTTCTTTAAAACGTTTTTTAGGAAAAATGGAGAATACTATCTATCAGAATTTTGCCAATTCTGATAAGAAAAGTGTTGTAGATATGATGTTGGGGGGTCTTGGTTATTCTGCATCCATAGCACAAATCACTGAAGATGCTGAGAAGGATCTTGCTCGTGTTACTAGAATAATAGATGATTTGAATAGCATGCTGAATGAAGAGTATAATCATTTAGCAAGTATCAAACCATCTTCGAAGAAAGTTTCTAAGGAAGTTTTGAAGATAGAAGAAATTGTACAAGTAATAAGAGGCAATTTTAATGAAATAATAGATAATAGTTTGACAAGTAATAAAGAAGTGTTGGATAAGAAAAGAAGAAATATCCGATACTTTACTATTGCTTTTATGGGTAGGACAAAGGCAGGAAAGAGTACTCTTCATAAAGTCATCACTCAACAGGAAAATGATGATATAGGAGTAGGCAAATTACGTACTACCCGATATAATAGAAGTTGGTATTGGAATAAACTCCGTATTGTTGATACTCCTGGCATTGGTGCGCCTGGTGGTGAAGCCGATACTGAGATTGCCAAGTCTATTATAGATGAAGCTGACGTGGTTTGCTATGTTGTGACGAGTGACTCAATTCAAGAAACAGAGTTCGATTTCTTTTCAACTATAAAGGAAAGAAATAAGCCGTTATACATAATCTTAAATGTCAAAAGTAATCTTAATCAAGCCATTCGTTTAAAAAGATTTATAGCAAATCCAAATGATTGGAGACTTGGTGACGGTCCTCAATCTATTAAGGGACATATAGAACGCATTCATGATAAACTTGATGGTAAGTATAACATGGATGCCGTTCGTATTATTCCTATTCATCTGTTAGCTGCGCAAATAGCCCTTTCTGGAGAGCAAGATTCAAAGACTTCTAAGATACTATTTGAGGCTTCTAATATATCTGAGTTTACAAATTCAGTAAAAAAAGAAGTGCAGTTATCAGGTAGTTTGAAGAAAAGTTTGAGCGTTATTGATGGTACTTCTTACCAGATAAATACAATATGGCATAAGATTTATGCTGACTTGAAAAGTCTAAAGGAAGGTAATGAGGTGTTGAAGAAGAAACAATCGAAAAATTATACCTTTTTCAAGAATGAGTTAACTCAAGTTGAACAATACTTAAAGACCATTTTTCAAGTAACAAGAAATGATCTTCATAATCGTGCTTCTGCTTTTGCAAGAGAGCATTATGATGACGAAGATGCAGGAAAAGCATGGAGCAAGGATATGGTTGTGAAGTCTATAAACAAAAGGCTTGAACAACAAATACAGGAGAGATTTAATGATTTGAATGAAAAGATAAAATCAGAATTAGAAGAGATGATTATGGACATGCGTATATCTCTTGCTACAAATAATATCGGTTCTAATGTTTCTGGTGAGTCTGTAACCAATACACGGTTAGCAGCAAATGTGTTTGTTAGTGTAATATCAGCAGCTCTATTTGTATGGAATCCGTTAGGTTGGAGCATAGCTGCGTTAACTGTTGTTGGAATTATTGGTTCTTTCCTTTCGAGTCTATTTACTTCAAAGTCAGAAAAGATCAGAAAGGCTACAGAAAATTTGCGTAAGCAACTATATGATAGTGTTGATTCTGGTATTGATAAGAATTTAAAACAAGTTCTTGAGAATACCAGAAAGTCGATAAATGATACATATAAATCTATTGATTCGGTGTTGAAAGCTTATACTAAAAATGCCGACGATATAATAATGGATATGGATAGACTTGTTAAGCAAGTTCAAGAAAATGAGAATGCAATCAATTCATTGGTAAGTCTTCGAATTCTTGATTTTGTAGGCAAGAATCCTATTAAAGATATGAGTATAAATGAAATGAGTAACCAAGTGTTATGTGATGGGTATCCTGTTGAAAGAGATTGGCAAAAGCAATCTATCAAGTTCCTATATGACACTGGGCTTACAGACAAGAATATTCAAAAGATAGAAAAGGCAACTCAGATGACAATAAAAACAAAATAATATGGCACAACAATTTAATTATGCAGTCTACCAAGAAAGACTTAGTAGACTGGAAGCTAAAACTCGAGCATTGTTGAAAGAAACCAACAATACGGAGTTGACTTGTAAAATGGACTCAGAGCTTGCAGGCTTGCAAGACCGTAAAGAATTACGCTTAGCATTTGTAGGACAGTATAGTTCTGGAAAATCTACCATTATTTCTGCATTAACAGGTAGAAAGGACATCAAGATAGATGCAAATGTCGCTACAGATCATGTATCGGAATATAAATGGAACAACATTGTTCTTATGGACACTCCGGGTATTCTTGCAGGTAAGGTAGAATCGCATGATGAGAGCACTAAAGCTGCTTTAAAAGAATGCGACTTGATATTTTATGTCTTAACCTCTCAACTTTTCGATGATGTATTATTCAATAATTTCATCGATTTGGCTTACACTCAGCATTTTGCTGACAAGATGTTTATTGTTGTCAATAAGATGGGAATGGAGTCGGGAGAGTTTGACCAACTTGTAGACAACTATACTATCTCGTTGGAAAAAATATTCTCAGAAAGAGGCTATGAACTGAAAAACTTTCCTCTTGCCTTCATTGATGCGGCAGACTATATGGATGGTATTGATGAAAACGACAATGAGTTTGTTCAATTAAGTAATTTTGAACATTTTATAGATATGCTCAACGTCTTTGTCGCTCGCAAGGGAATGATAAAAAAGCAATTTGATACTCCTGTTAGAGTTTATCAAAGTTATCTTAAAAATATTGCTGTTACTGCCGTAGACAAGACTTTGTCAGACAAATATAATCAGTTTGAGCAGAAATTACGTTATCGTCTGTCCGAACTAAAACGAGATACAAGAAACGTTTTGTCTTCGTTTGTATCTACGGCATTGAGTGAAGTCATTTCATTATCTAATGATATAGGTGCTATTGACGAAACTGAATGGAAATCTAAACAAGAGGCATTGAATTCTGAATTGCAGAACAATATATCTAATACTTCTGCAGAGATAGAAAAAACAATCAACGATAATTATGAGCGATTGATGAATGAAGTCAATGATTTCTGTAGTAAGGATTCGCTTGTTAAATACTCTGAAGAAATTGATAGAAAATTGGCTTCACCTAATATCAGTATTGAGGAGCATAAGAATCTATCTATGCAGAAAAAGGCTTTAGATCTTTTAAAGCAGGGTGGAGTACAGATTGGAAATATGGCTCCTAATGTAACGAAATTTACTGGTGGTATTGGCCAAGCTTCAGGATCAGCGCTCCATAAAATGGTGTTGGATGTTGGACATTTCTTTGGAAAGTCCTTTGGACCTTGGCAGGCAGTAAGATGGGCTAGTAATATCGCTAAAGTCGCAAAGTTTGGTATACCGGTAGTTTCTGCTGGTATTGAGATTTGGATGCAGTTTAGAGAAGATTCTAAAGAAAACAAGCGTTTAGAGCAGATAAAAAGTGCAAAGAATCAGTTTGTCTCTACTTATCAGGTAGAAATAAATAAGGTTGCAGAGCAATTTGAAAAGTATTTATTACAGGTATTTGGTAATTATACCAATAAACTGGAAGAGATAAATCACTCTAAGACGGAGTTGATAGAAGCTTCTAAGAAGAATGATATTACGATTAAGAAGATCAGTGAATTGGATGCGGAATATGCAGACTTCATTGAAGCTATAGAAGTAGATGAGTAATTATGTTTAAGTATAATAATTATGGCAAAGAATGAAAATAAAATCTTAGAGGAGTTGAGACGAAGAGGCGGGATTTGTGAAGATCCAGCTCCTGAAGTCGGAGGCTTTACTGGCTGGTTGATAAGCTTGTTTACCAAGAAAAAGTAAGCCGCATATACTTTTTTCTTGATGTTCTGTCACCATTTGACATATCTATATAGTTATTTCGCAGCCGAAATCAAATGTATAACTATATAAGGTAAAGTAAAAATGGAAAAGAACATCAGGAAAAGAGTGTGTTGGTTGGCTGCGGTATTGAGTGCCGTACTAGTAGTGTTATTTGGCTATTGGTTCTTCTTGAACCCTCATGGCTATTGGCAAAAGAAGAAGAAGGCAGAGAAGAATGAATATATGGATAGGAGGATGCTTTGGCGGAAGTCGGAGAAAATGACCATGCAACAGATGTTGTCGGACATGACGTTAATGGCAAAGGGGGATTCGGTCCTGGTTTGTTGGCTAACCGGTCTCTCGCTTCCCGTTTATCGTGACTTCATTCATGGTACTGCGCAACCTACAAGAAATGCTTGGGCTGAGACGAGATATTGGTATATGTCTTCTCTCGCGAAAGGCAGAGAATGGATGGAGGAGCGTGCCAAGACGAGGATTCACAAGAGCCTGATTTTTGTGGAATCGAGTAGATTTCAGGTGCAGAAGGATTCCTTGAAGGATTATCGTAAAGAGAAACTTACTCCAACTGAGATTAGGAACAACAAGATGTATCTAAAAGATAATTGTCTGTATAGATGAAATCATAGCATAAATAAAGTATAACGAAAAATGAATAAAATTATAGGGCTTCTTGTAATGGTTTTCATGTTCCTACCTTGGCGACCAATCGTTGCAATAGTGGCAGCAGTATTGTTTGTCAACATCAATGGTACGGAATTGTATGGATGGCAAGCTGGTTTGGCGCATGGATTGTTCTTCCTGCCTAATCTGGTGAGGCATCTCTTTGATGGCGATGTCCTTTTCAAGGCTACCAATTGTACTACAGGTTATTATGTTGCCTGGTGGATAGCTACAGTCGGTTCGTGCATCGGTTGGCTCGTTGATGCAACTTTCTCTTTTATAAAGGCATCGGTATTTGTAGGTAGTGATAAAGAATAAATTAATATAAATACGATGAATAGTATGGTTAATAAAAAAGCTGCAAAGCGTGAGAAGATGATGAACATGCCATCATATCGTCTGATGGTAGGTACGGCGAAGTATATGGACAAGTGGTTCTTGGATCCTATCCTTGGCTTCATCCTTCCTGTCGGTATCGGTGATGCTTTGACGAGCGTGTTTGCGTTCCCATTTATCTATTACAGTCTTTGCGTGGTTAAGTCGATTCCGCTGACTTTGGCTGTCATCTATAATATCTTGATGGATGTGCTGATAGGTGCCATACCTTTCTATATAGGTGATGTGCTGGATGTATTCAAGCGTTCGTATGTAGAGAACCTGAGATTGGTTACCGGGTATATCGAGGATGATAAGGAGATTATCAACAAGGTGAACAAGAAGGCATTCTGGACGGCTGTGTTCATTGTCGTGCTTTGCTGGTTGGTTTATGTGGTGATTTCGTGGGCCATCAGTTTGGGAACCATGGCTTGGGATTGGATAGTTTCATTATTCTAAAAATGTATTGCTTATGTTTAGAGGTATGACAAAGTTTACCTGTGATGATTGTGGAAACAAATTCATGGGAATGGACTGCGAGTGGCGGTGTACAGTATATACCGCTCCTGTAAAATGCCCAAAGTGTGGCAGTATGCACACTTATCCATCAAGTTATAATATAGCATTTCCACTTGGCGGATTGTTTGGATTGAAAAAATCTTTTTATCGAAAAATATGGAAGCTTTTAGACGAGCAGTGTAAACAGATTGATAATGAATAGCAATATTTTCTTTCAACCCTTCGTTGGCAAGGATTATGCCAACGGGGGGATATTCGGCAAGCGCATCATGATATTGGGCGAGAGCCACTATTGTGACGAGGGGTGTGCCGACTGTGGCGACTGCCAGCTACCTCGGGAGTGTATGGGCTTTACGCAGCAGGTGCTTGATGATTATCTCAATGAGAACAAGGAACGGCAGAACTGGATGCGGACTTTCCTGAAGTTTGAGCGTTCGTTAGTGGGTGATGAAACAAATCAGGTGATGAGGCTGAAGATTTGGAACTCGGTCATCTTCTTCAACTATCTGCAAGTGGCGATGGGTGGCCCTCGCGAGGCTGGCGCAGCCGAACAATATCACCAAGCTGGCAAGGCTTTCTTCGAGGTCATCGAAAAGTACCAACCTGAGTATGTCATTGTATGGGGCAAGAGGCTTTGGAATAATCTTCCTAATGTGCGCTGGCAGGATGGCGACGACATCGTAGTGTATGGTTATCATGTGGCTACGGGTTCTTATCTTCTGAGTAATGGCAAGCAGGTGAAAGTGATGGCGGTGAATCATCCGTCCGTAGGCTACTCCTGGGACTATTGGTACAAGGTGATACAAAGATTTTTGAGATAATTTTCTCGCTTGCGTCACGATTTGACACACCTAACCTGTAATTTTGCCGTCGTAAACATTAAAAACAAGGAATTATGGCACAGATTACAATCAATATCCAGACTTTGGACTGGACAATGGGGGAGACCGTAGGCTTGCACTTTATGCTGAAGAAAGGCAGCAAGGCAAGAATCGCTTGGGGCGATGGAAAGGTACAGGTCGTGACAGGTAAACAGGAACCTGCTTCCGAAAAGTTGACTTGGGTTAAGGCAGGTCATTCCTATCCTGAGAAGGGCGTGTACTACACCATTACCATCTGTTCGGAAGAGGAGGATGCCATTATCGGGTTTGATGGATGTGGCATGTTCGAGGTGAAAACCTTTGATGTGATTCTCACGGAATGTCCTAACTTGCGTATCTTGGGCTATTCTGGGTATGGCGAGGAGAAACTCGACGTGAGCAAGAATCCTTTGCTGGAGTTCATCGACTTCCACGAGATAAGAAACGAGAAGTTGGATTTCTCTGCCAATCCGCTCTTGGAGGAGTTGCATATTGATGGAGCAAAGGACTTGGTATCTTTGAATTTGAGCAAGAACGACAAGTTGCGTCGCTTGGACATCTTCATGTGCCACAATCTTCAGCATCTCGCCCTGAGCAATCAGTCACAACTGAATGAGGTGGATTTCGCTCTCACTCATCTCCGTCCCAAGGACTTGGAGTATTTGGAGAAGACGTTGAAGCGAAACTCTCCCTACAAGATACGGGGAGGAAGCTTTGGCGACGATAAGATAATAGAAGTTAGTAATGGTGAAATCGTAGGTGAAGATGAAGGAAAATTGGATTCAACTTATCGATACAATTGAGAAAGATCCGTTTGAAACGGAGGCTTTCTTCGCTTTGATGGATTATGTGGGCGAAGCGTCGGATGATGACAAGCGCAGAGTTGTACAAGAAGTAGAGCGTCGCATCAAGATGATTGCCCGTTATGATGCGGACAAGAGTTTCCGCTTCCGTAAGTTCAGTGAACAGGAGCGGGAGGTGCTTGATTCCCTTTGGAGTACTCGGGTAAAGATTCTCAATGTGATGATGTTAAATCCTACAGAGGAAGAAATCGTGCGTTTGGGACATCAGAACGATAAACTTCATGAACTGTCGAAGGATGCCTTTGCGCAAGGTCGCAACCTCTGGAAGTCTTTGTTGCACTCACCGAGTTTGATGGCAAACGAGGATTATTATGATGTGGAGGAGCACGTTGATTTCAGTTGGAATGATGAGGATTCCGTCCTCAAGATGGATAATGATGACTATTATGGCTCAGACTTCGAGTATATGCTCCATTTTCATTGCAATTTTAGGGATAGTGGGCGGTATTCGTATGAACCTTTGGTGGCTGATGATGGGACCAACTGGAATTTGGATTATCTCGACAATCAGGCTTTCGACAAATTTTGTATCTGCCATCTCCTTCACTCGCTCCATAGTCATGAGCATTACTCTTTGCCAGACATCCTCCGTATGGATGATTTTTGGACGGATGTCAGCTTGAGATATGAGCGAGAGGTGTATCAATGGAAAAAAGGAAACGTAATCTTTAAAGAGGAAGTAAATGGAAAAGGAATGGATGAAACTGATAGATGAAGTTGAGAACAACCGTAGCTATAATGCTGATCCTAACTTCAAATTTGTAGACTTTATAAGAGAAAAGTCTACGATAGAGGACAAGCGTGCCATCGTGCAAGAGGTGGAACGTCGTGTCAAGAAGGTGGTGAATCGGGAAGAGAACAATCCTGACTATTTCTTCAGAAACTTCAGTGAGTCGGAGCGGGATTTGCTGGACGATTTGCTCGGGCTTCGTGAGGTGACGCTCGACGAGATGATGCTTCATCCTACTGCTGCCGAGGTGGAACGATTGAGCAAGTTGAACGACAAACTCTACAAGCTCACCTTAGAGTGTTTTGAGCAGTGCCGTAACCTTTGGCTTACGCTCTACCGTTCGCCATACAAGGTGGACGACCGTTTCTGCTACGACTTGGACAGTACGCTTCGATTCGAGTATGCTGACAAAGACTCGGTCTTGCATCTGGAGAATGATGACTATTACGGTTCCGACTTCGACTATATGATTCATCTGACAGATGAGTTGCTCAGTACAGGACATTGCAAGATGGATACCATCGTGAATGGTGCGTCTGCCAACTTTTTCGGCAACGAAGAGGATACGTTGAGAGAGTTGACTGATACGCTCGACGATGGCACGTCGTGGGCGGAAGGCTATCTGCACAACAAGGCGTACGACCATTTGTGTATCTGTTATGCGATGCATGCCTTGCATACTCATGAGCCTTGGTGCCTGCCAGATATTCTTCGTATGGATGACTTCACGGTGAGCGTGGAACTGAAATACGACCGCAATATATCCAAACAGCGAGATATTCGTTATGCTGATGATGGAAATGAAACCGACCCTCATTGGCCTGAGGATGTGCCTTGCTTGGGTAGAACACAAAAAGGCTGAGACCTTGACATAATAAAACAAGAAGTTTAACGTCATATATAAAAATAGAAGATTAAGTAAGTGATCTAAATTATTTATATATATATCAGTACTAATATGGTTATTT
>CAJJOL010000067.1:0-12823 GCA_905193385.1 uncultured Prevotella sp.
CAATGTCTGACTTTTTCTTGATTTCTTGCCACTTGGAAGTGAACGTGTCAATCGTTGCGTATGTATCAACAATACTCTTCTTTGTATAGTCAGTAATGCTTTCCGTACGAAGCAACTTGCCATTTGTTTCATAGACAGAAACAACCTTGTTGATAACCATAACTTGGCAACCGTCTTTGGCTACTATCGGCTTCGGTCGTGGTTCGGGGTCTGGCTCTTTCATGCCTTTAGGTTCATCATCTTCTTCTGGGAGAACATACGTCTTCTGCTCCTTCTGCTTGGGCGGATAATCCGGATCTATCTCGATAGGTCCGTCCCAATCTGGGTCAGCGAACAATCGTGTAACATTGCGGAAGTCCATAACGGTGAAATATGTCTTTCCTTCTTTTTCACGTAGACGCGTGCCACGACCGATAATCTGCTTAAACTCTGTCATAGAGCCGATTTGTTGGTCAAGCACAATCAGTTATTTTGCAATCAACACCAGTTGAAAGCAACTTACTTGTAGTTGCTATGACTGGATATTTCTCAGCAACTGAAATAAAATAGTCCAACTTGCCTTTTCCGTATTCGTCACTACCTGTTATACGAACCACATAATCAGGATTTTTCTTGCACATATCAGCATTGGCGTTAGCCAAAGCCATGCGCATACGTTCCGCAAGAGTCTCATCAGCACAGAACACAATGGTTTTAGCCATGCGGTCTGTGCTTTTCAGATAATTGGTTATTTCTTGCGCAACTTCCCTAATGCGATCTTCAATAACAATGTTATAGTCGTAGTCGCTATTGTTATAGATGCGGTCTTCTATCTCGTTGCCGTATATATCCTTTTGTCCCTTTGTCGGTCTCCACTCATCGCCAATGTTGGTTGTGATGTTGATAACCTTGAAAGGAGCAAGGAAACCGTCCTCAATTCCGTTTTTAAGACTGTAAGTATAGACTGGTTCACCAAAGTAGCCAATACTTGACTGATATTTTGTTTCTTTAGGTGTGGCAGTCATACCTATATGAGTAGCCGATGAAAAGTATTCCAAGATGTTTCGCCAGTTGCTATCATCCTTTGCGCTACCTCTATGACACTCATCTACGATAACAAGGTCAAAATAATCTGGATTAGGAAACAACTCCTTATAGTTTTTGGCATCATTCTGTCCAATCAACTGTTGATAGAATGCAAAGAACACTTGATAAGAACCTAATTCTTCCAAGTGGTTCTTATCTTTTGAAAAGTCTATCTTGTGTGTTACCTTCTCCAACGGTTTGAAGTCCTGCTGTATTGATTGGTCAACCAGTATGTTTCGGTCTGCAAGATACAACACTTTCTTTTTTAATCCGCTTTTAAGCAAACGCCATACAATCTGAAAGGCTGTATATGTCTTGCCCGTACCAGTTCCATGACAAGGAGCACACGGTTTTGTCCTTTGGCAATGGCACCAACTGTGCGGTTTACTGCATTGCGCTGATAATATCGTGGCGGAAAAATATTCTGACCTGTGCAGAAAGGCTGCTCAATAACAGACAACTCTTGCTCATTAAGCCCACTGCCATCGTTAGCCTCTCTTTTGTATCTTTCGATAAGTTCCTCCTTTGTTGGAAATTCATCTATAGCGAAGGTGCGTTCCTTACCTGTCAAAAAATCATGTTCGGCAAAACCTTCACCGTTTGAATTGTATGCAAACATCACATCAAGCATTTGGGCATAGGTCATGGCTTGTTGCAATCCATGAGAAACAGAATGATTGGCATCCTTTGCTTCTACAATAGCAATGGGTGTTGCCTTGTTTGCATAAAGTACATAGTCGGCAAACTTCGGTTTCTCTCTATGCACAAGATTACCATGAAGGCTAATTTTACCGTCAGTAAATTTAACCTTCTGTTCCATGAATATACTATCCTTTGACCATCCCTTGCTTGTGATGGCTTCGTTGATATAACGGAACTTTACATCCTCTTCTGTTAATTCTTTGCTTATGCCCATATTCAAATAATATTTTATTATCAGAAGTTATACAACATACTTGCTAATGCCGTAAACCAAGAATTTTGCTACAAATATACATTAAATATTGCTATAATCGTTAAATCATTACCTCTATTGAGGTGAAAAACTCATTATTCGATCATTTTTAGCTATTCGGCATATTTTAGCATAATTTTATCTAAAAAAAACAGGAAATACAAGAGTGGGATTCTACATCAATCCACAATTGTATTTCCTGCTTTTATATCAGTTGCGCCCTACTCTACTATCCCTTCAACTTGATAGTAAGCTTTTCGAGCATATCCTTTGTCATCGAGTCGAGGTCGTATACCGGGCACCAGTCCCACTCCTCACGAGCACATGAGTCGTCCATACGGTCAGGCCAGCTCTCAGCAATGCTCTGCTTCAATGGGTCGACATTGTACTCCATCTCAAACTCCGGCTTATACTTCTTGATTGCCTGGAACACAGTCTCCGGTCCGAAGCTCAAAGAAGCGATATTGAATGCGTTGCGGTGTACAAGACGTGTCGGATCAGCCTCCATAAGGTCGATAGCAGCCTTAAGAGTATCGGGCATGTAAATCATATCCATCAGTGTACCTTCCTTGATTGGGCAAACGAACTTCTCGCCACGAACTGCTGAATAATAAATATCAACAGCATAGTCGGTAGTACCGCCACCCGGAGGTGTAACGTACGAGATAACGCCAGGGAAACGTACGGCACGTGTATCAACACCATACTTATTAAAGTAGTAGTCGCTCAGAAGCTCTGTGGTAACTTTTGACACACCGTATATAGTACGTGGACGCTGGATTGTATCCTGCGGAGTCATCATCTTAGGTGTCGACGTACCGAACGAACCGATTGAACTCGGAGTGAATACAGCACAGTTATGCTCACGTGCAATTTCGAGAATGTTCCACAAACCATCGATGCCAATCTTCCATGCCAGACGTGGCTTAGACTCTGCTACAACAGAAAGCAGAGCGGCAAGATTGTAGATGGTGTCAATGTTGTACTTGCTTACAACATCCGAAATCATCTGTGGGTTTGTTACATCACATTCAGCCATAGGACCTGATTCGGCCAATTCGCCAGTAGGCTCAGCACCCTTAATGTAACCTGCCACAACATTACTGTTTCCGTAGATTGAACGTAATTTTTTTGTCAGTTCAGAACCTATCTGTCCTGTAGAACCGATAACCAAAATGTTCTTCATAATAGTTTTTATAATTTTTGAAGTTTGTTTTTATTGTTATAATTTTCTACTACTTACAATACATCCGTCACTTGTGGATTTAGGTGTTATTTGCGATGCAAAATAACAAAAAAAAAATGATATAAAAATCATATTTCCAAGAAATTTGTTTTTGATACATTTTTCATAAAAAATAACACACAAATTACCCTCTATGTAAAAAATAATGAGTTATTTTGCAGCTTTAAACGGGAAGCATTCCCCTGTGAGCCATAAGCACACTAAAAACCTTCTCATTAGGTTTCTAACATAACCAGATATAATAACATTTAAAAACTGACAAATCATGTACGGAAAAATCAAAGATCATCTCTGCACAGCACTGGAAAATCTCAAACAGGCAGGTCTCTACAAAGAGGAGCGTATTATCGAAAGCCCACAGCAGGCCGCCATTCAGGTGAAAGGCAAAGAGGTGCTCAACTTCTGCGCCAACAACTATCTTGGCTTGTCTAACCATCCACGCCTTATCGAGGGTGCCAAGAACATGATGGACCGCCGCGGTTTCGGTATGTCTTCTGTTCGTTTCATCTGCGGAACACAGGATATTCACAAAGAGTTGGAGGCTGCAATTTCTGACTATTTCCAGACAGAAGACACAATCTTGTATGCTGCATGCTTCGACGCTAACGGTGGCTTGTTCGGCTCATTCCTTACCGACGAGGATGCCATCATCTCTGATGCACTCAACCACGCTTCTATCATTGACGGTGTACGTCTTTGCAAGGCTAAGCGCTATCGTTACGCCAATGCCAATATGGAAGAGCTCGAGAAGTGTCTGCAGGAAGCACAAGCACAGCGTTTCCGTATTATCTGCACCGATGGTGTATTCTCAATGGACGGCAACGTAGCTCCTATGGAGCAGATTTGCGACCTCGCCGAGAAGTACGACGCACTCGTAATGGTTGACGAGAGCCACTCTGCAGGTGTTGTAGGCGCTACCGGTCATGGCGTTAGCGAACTCTGCAAGACCTATGGTCGTGTTGACATCTACACTGGTACACTCGGCAAGGCATTCGGCGGTGCTCTCGGAGGCTTCACTACCGGCCGCAAGGAAATTATCGACATGCTGCGTCAGAGCAGCCGTCCATACCTGTTCTCTAACTCATTGGCTCCTTCTATCATCGGTGCAAGTCTCGAGGTATTCAAGATGCTCAAGGAGGATAATTCCATCCACGATCGTCTGGTAGAGAACGTCAACTACTTCCGCGACAAGATGATGGCTGCCGGCTTCGACATCAAGCCTACTCAGAGTGCCATCTGCGCCGTTATGCTCTACGACGCTCCTCTGTCACAGCGCTACGCCAACCTTCTGCTTGAGGAAGGCATCTACGTTACTGGTTTCTACTATCCGGTTGTTCCGAAGGGCGAGGCACGTATCCGCGTTCAGCTCTCAGCAGGCCACACACGCGAGCAGCTCGACAAGGCTATCGCAGCATTCATCAAGGTAGGCAAGGAACTTGGCGTAATCAAGTAAACATCAGCCTAAGCTCTGAAAATAATTAACGGGAATATCAGCATCTTGATTGCTGATATTCCCGTTCTTCATTATATCCTATCATCTCAGCTTATATCGGTCATAAGCCAGATGAAACATTAGCATCCTTAGTCGCGGCGGAAAATATCACGTGTATACACCTTATCCTCTACATCCTTCAGGCAATCGTCAAAGCGGTTGGCAATGATAGCCTTGCTCTGCGCCTTGAAGTCGTCGAGATTGTTGATTACCTTACTGCCGAAGAAGGTGGTGCCGTCTTCAAGCGTAGGCTCGTAGATTATCACTTCAGCTCCCTTAGCCTTGATACGTTTCATAATGCCTTGAATTGCCGACTGGCGGAAATTGTCCGAGTTCGACTTCATTGTCAGTCGATATACACCTATCACACAGGCATGCTCCTTGCTTGCATCGAAGCTGTTGTCTTCGGCATAGCTATAGTAGCCGGCCTTTTTAAGCACAGCATCAGCAATATAGTCCTTACGTGTGCGGTTGCTCTCCACGATAGCCTCAATAAGATTTTCGGGCACATCCTGATAGTTGGCAAGAAGCTGCTTGGTGTCCTTAGGCAGACAGTAGCCACCATAACCGAACGAAGGATTATTATAATGTGTACCGATGCGCGGATCAAGTCCTACACCTTCAATAATAGCCTTGCTGTCCAGACCCTTCATCTCGGCATAAGTGTCAAGCTCATTGAAGTAGCTCACACGCAATGCCAGATAAGTATTGGCAAACAACTTTACAGCCTCAGCCTCCTTAGTGCCCATGAAAAGAACTGGAATGTTCTTTTCGAGTGAAGAGTTAAGAGTGAAAAGTAAAGAATCCAATTGCTTTGTATCGCCATTATGGCCGATAGCGCCTTCCAAGAGTAAAGATGCAAATGTCTTGGCAAACTCTTCCGACTTTGGATTGCTGACAGCAGCTATTGCAACATTCTCCTCTTTCCACTCCTCGTTCTGCTCTGTAGGGAGCTGTTTGGGATAGCCCACTATGATACGTGAGGGATAAAGATTGTCGTACAATGCCTTGCTCTCACGAAGGAATTCAGGCGAGAACAGCAGATTGAAATGCTTGCCCTTGAGCGAAGGGGTTGTCTGGAATTTATGTGCATACTTCACATATAGGCCGCGACAATAACCTACGGGAATGGTCGACTTGATGACCATTACTGCATCAGGATTTGCCTCCAGCACCAGGTCGACAACCTCCTCTACATGTGATGTGTCGAAATAGTTCTTTACTGGGTCGTAGTTGGTAGGAGCCGCAATAACCACATAATCAGCATCAGCATATGCAGCCTTGCCGTCAAGAGTGGCTATCAAAGTTCCTTTACCTTCTTGCTCTGACGCACAGGTCTCATTACCTACACAAGGCAGAATATTCCTGTCTGCCAGATACTTTTCGATATACTCGTCTTGAATAGGCGATATACGATTGTTCAGTTTCTCTACCTTTTCGGGTATCACATCTACAGCCGTAACATGATGATGCTGAGCAAGCAATGTAGCAATACTCAAGCCTACGTAGCCGGTTCCTGCCACAGCCACCTTTATATCTTTGAATTCACGCATACTTGTTTAAATCTATATGTTGTTGTTTTTAGCATGTAAAGATATATATTTTCGGTGAGACTGCCACAAGTTTTGGATTCTTTTTAGAAAGAACACCAATTTAGGGCATCCTCTCTCCTATTACATATCCTCCATAGACAAACCCTTATACTCTATGTTGTATTTCTTGAATCTTCCTGTAGTCTGGAAGAAGTGTTCGGCCTTTTCTTTCACAATACCGATGACCACATCCTTAGCTTGACGCTTAACCTCATAGAAACAAACTGTTTGCTCTATTTCGTCGGCAGCTATTATGTCTATTTCATACTCACCCTTTCTGTCCCACCACGAGGATTTCCGAAACCTACATTTCGGAAACAGACATTTCAGAAACATCACTATTTTTTCACCATTTACTGCAATAAGAAATCTTGTATCACTCGACTCCAATAGTCCCAAGGATAGCCCACAGAAGGATGGTTTACTGCCATCACCTTCACCTGCCTGCCATTACTTAGGAAATAAGCACCAGTAGCAACATGATAGCCATCCACAACTATGTCTTCTCCTTCCCTCCAGCGTTCTCCAGGCATATTGCTCCAAAGCCTTTTGCCCCACGCAATGACATACTCTGGCTGATACTTATCCATAACCTCAAACAGAGCATCACCTGCCTGACGATATTGTGCTGACGTTCCTGCCTCACGTGGACCTCCCATTGCCACTTGCAGATAGTTGAAGAAGACAACGGAATTCCATATCTTCAGCCTCATCGTCTGGTCTGTCTCTTTACCTACAAGTGAACGCTCAAATTTCACGAAAGTCCGCATCCAGTCCTGCCATTCCTTATTCTCATCAAGATAATCCTTGATAACGCCCTGCGTAAAACCAGTACACTCCCCATGCAGACGACAGTTGCCACAATTGCTGCAACCCTCATCACAATAATGGCTCTCGCCCAATATCATTATTCGCTTGCCAAACATGCCTCCGCTGGCATAGTCCTTGCCAACGAAAGGCTGAAAGAAAATGTTATTCGCCAAAACTCAATAGTCGTTAGAGATTCATTTCTTCTCTCTGCTTTTCCATATTCTTCGATAGACATATTTGTTCAAGCCTAAAAAGCCTGGCGGATAGGTGTGCCATCCGCCACACTTTGGGCATTTCACAGGAGCAGTATAGGCAGTTGCCATCCACTCACAATCCATCCCCTTGAATCGATGTCCGCAATCATCACAGACGAAAGTACAGAATCCTCTAAACATAAACTATTCCTTTCTTGTATGAGTTATGCGGTCATAATCATTATTGGTAAGAAGCAATATAACACTTCGTACATTTCACTGAATTCTTTCAAAGAACTATGGCTTCAGCCCAGACATACTCATGCCACCAGTATGATCAACTAACTGATGAATCTGAGTTGGAACTCTGAGAAGACTAGTTGTATTTTCTATATGGTGCCATGTAAATCCTGTTCCCCAAGAATTTCCCAAACTTTGAAATATTGTTTCTGCTTTATTTATATCCTTTTTACTATCACCCGTTAATTTCCCAATGTCAACCTTTATAGGTTTTCCATCTCTTCCTTTGGCTGCAACATTAGAAAAATCAGGGAAACCTTGCTTAGTAAAAGGTACACCATCAGGATATAACTTGTCTAATCTTACAAGATCGTCATAAGAAAGGTTACTCATGCCCCTCAAATCTACCATTCCATTACCTCTTCTTAAACGCGCTTTTAGACCATAATTAAGGTGTGGATTAAAATAATACACATTACCAGCATAAACACGGGCATTTATTGGCATTTTGCCTTTAGGAGTACGCATAATTTGTTTTTTATCTACATGATTACGAGTATTTAACCAACGCTTAATATTTAGTTGGGGATTTTCATGAATTAATCTAGCTAAGCCATCATCAGCGTTCATTTCCGATAATAACTTAGTAGACTTGTCTACAGAAAGTCCAAGTTTTGATGCGTACCTCTTTATAATAGCTGTATTTTCTTCTGCCGAGAAGGTATTACCTAGTCTTTTTGCTACATTCTCGTAAGTAGAACTTACTTTCTTCTTACCCCTGATATCAGTCTCGATATGAGCATATTTAGGCACTAACTCATCATCATTTACATATGAAAACTGACACTTAATATTGATATCATCTTTACCCGATGATTGCTTAAGTTTCGAAAGGGCTTGATCCCAATTTTTGCCAAAGTCATTTTTCTTAGAAATATTTACTATTTCTGAAGCAATTTCCTCTGGTGACATATTTTTGCCTTCTATTGATGAAATACGCCCTAATTCATCAATAAAATAAGAAAGCTTTTTGCCATTTGTACCTTTTATTGTATAACAAGCGTTAGGTATCAGTTCCTGAGATAAAATACTTTTATCAAAAGTGTTAACTATACCATCACGATATTCTGCAACTAATTTATTTGTTGCCTTTGAGTAGAATCTAACAAAGCCAGATTCCTCTTTAGCTATTAAATTATTAATAATACAATTTCTTCCCTCATTTCTTAGAATGTTAGACTTTACATACATTCTCATGAAATTAGGGTCTTTCATTAATTTAGGTGCTTGCTTTGAATATATCGTACATTCATCTATAACTGTATTAGATGAAGTTAGCCCCTTAAAGAAACGGAAATCTCTTTTGAGGTATTTTTCAAAAACTACACGTACATTACTATCCAAACCATCTAAAGCGTTTGCCAAAGAGGGCCTATTCTTGGCAATAGCCTTATAGAAATCCTCCCAAGTTATTGTCTTTAGTTCTCTTTTAGAAATATTTTCTAATGATTCTTCCGTAAATTCCTTCGATAAGGATTTTGTACCTTTTTCCATTATTTCTTCCGAAGCTTCTTTTGCAACTTTCTTGCATGATGAAGTAAGCAATAAAGAAAGTAATCCTAGAAATAGAAAACAATTATTATTTAGCTTCATAGAATTTAGCTGTATTATTATTCAAATTATATAAAATACTATTGTAGTCAACAGTATTTTCTTGTTTTTGTTGCCTTAATGATTCCAGCAATGAATTATCATTATAATGGGTAAGGCATACTGATACTACAACCATAATAACAAATGAAACAATAGAGATGCCACATCCAACAGGACCTGTAATTGCATAACCAATTATGTTAACTACAATCCAAATTAAAAGCAATCCTAAAAGATAGTCAAGAATTGTTGTACCAATCTCTATTGCAACATTGTTTCTAGAATGATTAATCAAGGAACCTAAATACACGTTTGAATTAGGTAAATTCAGAACTTGCATTTTAGGTGCTGTACTTGCTTTAATCCCTTTGTATTTTATTCTGAGATCTTTTACTTTTTGAGCGTGATTCAAACTAAGCTGCAATGCGGTTTGTTCTGTATTGAGTGAATTGAAATATCTGTCTCCTAATTGTATTTGGAGATCCGTCCACTTCTCTTCATTCATAAAAATATACTTAAACATATATTTATAACCAGCAATAACCCCTAATTCCTCATCCTCAAAGTGTCCTAACTGTTTTTCAAAACTACTATCAATCAGCACCTTTAAATCCTTGATATATTCTTTATTTGCAGCCAGTTCCAAATCTTTATATTGAGATATTTGGGTTTCAGATAGTTCTCTAGAATCTTTCTGTACGATTGTTGCTTCTTCAGATATTTTTGCACGAAGTTTCTCCTCTTCACTGTTAGAACAGGAAAAGAACACAACACATAAAAGAAAAAAAGCAAAGACAGACCTAACCATCATAATACTTGTTCTATTGTTGGATTAATGGAATTAGTGAAATTATCAGGCATCTGTTCTGGTGCACAAATCAGACTCACAATCCAAGCAATTAAGAATATGAGCATTTCTGCAAGAATAGGCCATATTGCTATTATAGCGGCAAAAGCAAGAATCAGAAGCAAAACAATATTTACAATCCAAAAAATCCATGGATGATGTGATGGGAAGTTCAAAATAGAATCATACCATCCATACTCTTCATCCAATGCGGACTGAAGCAAAGAAAACTTTCGATCATTTTGATAATAATATATTGCTACAGTTTTTACTTTTTCTTCAAATTTTGCAGTAGCAACAGTTTTCCCATTTCTTAAACGATTAATAGAAGATGGTGTCACTTGCAAAATTCTAGAGAGTGACTCTATATCACCGTCACTAGCTAAATAAAGATCATTCAATAAGTCTTCATTTGAACGACTTTCAACTACTTTTGCTGCTTCAATTCTATTTTCTGCTTCGTCAGAACTAGAACAAGATGAGAAGATAACTGGTGAGACTATAAGTGTCACTACCAACAATAAATGTTTTATTTTCATATTTTCTTATTTTAATACTACATTTTTATATTCTTTAGTGTCTCAATTTTAAAGTAACACTAATGATTTGAAATATTGTTTAACCTATTTCTTTGCTAATATTTTTGTTAAGATTTTCAATCCTGCAGTTACATCATTTGCAATATGGGTATAACTCACATTTTTAGCTCCACATTTAGGACATACCCATACTTCAGTTATCGTTTGACATACTTGCTTACATTTTTTACAAGTTGATGGTTTTAATGTTCTCATAACTTATCAATCATTTTAGTCCAACTTCTTAAATTCAAAATCATTCGGATTGCAGCATGCTTTTTTGTAGTCAAAAGCATAGATGCGCATGTATACTTCTTGCAACTCTTTCGCTCCATTATAGAAAGGTGTAGCAGTATGCTGCAAGGTTGTCACGTTCACTACCATGTCGGGAGTGAGGACTGTGCCGTTGGAGCGCTTGATACGCTTCGGCTTAACTTGAAAAACCTTACTCATAGTCTTATCGTTTTTAGGTTTTGACGTGTAATTGTTAATTCGATGTAAAGGTATAGGTTATTTGTGAACTGTACAAGTCCATAATGGTTCACAAGTGGAAATAGAAAGGTGTGAATCCCATCTCTCAACACTTCCTCGTAAGTTAGGCTCTGGTAAAACCCGTAGAATAGGAAATATGAAAGAGGAATCCACACCATATGATGGTGCAGACTCGCTCAAACAAATTCGCGTTCTTTCTACGTTTCAATTTACCAGATTTCAACTTACAGAACTATTTGCTTGCTCGTGTCCACAAGATTGTCTTGCTTCTACATTGGCGACTTCAAGCGAGGACTTTCACCTGCCCTGTCACCAACTAATTGCAAATTTAACAAAAATCAGAATAATACCCAACCATTGTTAAGAAAATCTTGTCGGATTCCTCATTATAAATGTATCTACATGCTGAATAAGCATGTGTCAAGCTATTTTCGGTGTAAAGGTATTGAATATTCGCGAACCATACAAGTCCATAATGGTTCACTAAGAAAAAAAAGCCCACCGTTAATGACGATGAGCTGACATAATGAACGTTATTAATCCAGTGGTTTCAATGGAATATTAATGGAAGTATCATCTGTGGTATCAAAAGTAAAACTGCTGCTAACTTGTGAAGAGAAGAATGTGCCCTTAGCAATAGTTGATGAATGCTGACGGAAAGTGACATCTTTAAGCGTACGAGTGTAAAGTGTGATTCCATCGCTATTCTTCATATTGATAGTAACATCCATCTTCTGTTCTTTAGCAGCCAGAAAAAGATTTGCAGATAAATTATATCCAGTGAATGATGAATTTTTTAAAGGTTTGGAACTGTATGCAACACTATACGTAAGAGGATTGGCAACAAGTCCCGTAGTCGGGTTAAATGTATACGGATTAGTAGCTTTATTTTCAGAAGGATTAAATATTAGCTCCAGAATCTCTATATCGGCAGGATAAGTATCCGTCACAGTCAGATTAAAGGTAGAAGTGATACGCTTTCCAAATTCAATAGCAACATCTTGCTTTGTATTACCAGCTACTTTTACATCCATAACCTTGGAATACATAGCAGAAGGAATATTTTTTTCATTCAATGTAGCAATTGTATCGGAAGTAATCACAGCAGCTTTAGATTCCGCACTTGTTGCCTTATGTGCTACTGCAACGAATTTGTAAGTACCAATATGCAACAAGCACTTGACTTTGTCAAAGTCCTCTGCATTTGGATCTTCCTTAACCACAGAATAAACATTCTTACCTTTCGCATCAAATACTTTAAAGGCAATACGGTCGACTTTGGCTTCTGAGACCGTTGCACGAGTCGTTAAGCCTCTACTACCATCAGGCACAACACTAACATCAAGTCCGGAGAATGTCACTTGAACAGGAACTAAGGCATTTTCATCAACAGAATTAGACTCTGAAGAACAAGCAGACAAAATGCCAATAACAAACAGAAAGAAACAATAATTCAAAATCTTCATTTTGATAGTTATTTAAGGTTTTATAAAATATGATGCTATTTTCTGCAAAAATACACATTTATATTTTACGACGCAAGAAAATCCACAAAAATATAAGATAAAATGTAAAAACATAGAAAAAGTACAAATGTACAAACAAAAAAAGGTCTCCAAAGTCATTAGACCTTGAAGACCCAAAGTAAAGAAGGCAGCC
>CAJJOL010000068.1:0-12250 GCA_905193385.1 uncultured Prevotella sp.
ACCGCAAGTTGGCGGAGTACATCCGTGAGTCCGCCTTGAACGGCGAGGTGGTCAGTGGACACAACACTGAGACGATAGCCATCGCCAAGAATCTCATTGGCATGGCGAACAATCTCAACCAACTTACCAAGCTGTCGCATCAGAAAGGTTTCCATGAAACCCATGTATATGTGGTGGACTTGTTGAGAAGATTGAAAGAAATCCTTGGCGAGTATCGCCAAGCAAGTTATAAACCGAAGCCAAGCAGTATGAGCAGAAAGGAGGATACCACATAATAGGCAAGCTAAAGAAAGGTGCATCCTTTGGTGGTTGCGTCCGCTATGTGACAGGCAAGGACGAGGCGAAAATCATCGTCTCGGATGGTGTGTTACTCGGCACGAATGCCGAGATAACGCAAAGTTTCGAGCTACAGAGGCAGCTAAATCCAAGGATTAAGAAGCCTGTGGGACACATTGCATTGAGCTTCAAACCAGAGGACAAGCCACGTTTGACGGATGAGTTCATGGCAAAGATAGCCCTTGAATACATGCGGATGATGGGCATTACCGATACCCAATTCATCATTGTAAGGCATCACAACACGGACAATCCTCATTGCCATATCGTGTACAACCGCATCAATAACGATGGCAAGCTCATATCAGACAGGAATGATTACAGGCGTAATGAGCAAGTGACCAAAGCTCTAAAATCCAGGTATGGATTGACTTATGGAACTGACAAGAGCAAGACTAACACTCGCAAATTGCGCAATGCGGAGCGTGCAAAATACGAGATTCACAATGCTGTAAAGAGCGCATTGAGAATGGCAGATAGCTGGGACGAGTTCAAAAGTGAACTTGCAAAACGAGGTGTTCACTTAGAGTTTGTCTATAAGGATAAGGAGCGAACCAAGGTACAAGGTATCCGTTTCTGCAAGGATGGATATAGCTTCAAAGGTACGCAGATTAGCCGAGGCTATAGCTTTGGCAAGCTGAATGCGAGATTTGAGGGAACGGAGAACCTTTTATCAGCAAGAGCCAGCTCTGCTCAGCAATATGAGCAGGGCTGTTGCAAGAATGAGCAGGTGCCATCCATATCGGAGAGCAACCAGGACCCTTGGGACGGTATTTCTTCCATAGGACTTTTTGCTTCTGCCAATGCACAGACCTTTGAGCAATTCCCAGAGGATGAATCATCCAAGAAGAAAAAGAAGAAACGCAGAAGAGGCTTTAGCCTTTGATGCAAGTCATAAACTTAAAATTAGAATCGAACATGAAAGAAGAAATGTTAGAAGCCATCTACGGTACAGTTGAGAGATTGGAGCAAAAAGTCGATGAACTTTCTGACCCACCAAAGAATACAGAGGCGGAAAGCACTCCGGTCTCTGTAAGTGTTGATACAAGCAAACTTGAAAAAGCTATTCTTGCTATGGCTGTAAAAGAAGGGGAAGCTATTGACAAATTGGTAAGATTAAGAGAGGCTATCTGTATCTTTACCGACCTTACCAAGAAAGAAGCAAGCAAAGATGAACAGCGAAGCAAACTCTTGTTTGATACCATTAATCAGGTGAAACAAGAGCTGAATGCCACATCAAAAAATGTGCAGGACAAACTTCACTCAATGGATAACACACCTCTGAAGAAAGTAGTGACTCATCGCTTCGAGCCAACTTCAAAGTATGTTCTTCTTTTCATTGGAGGCTTGGCTCTATCTCTTGTCATCTCCATTTGGGGCAACCTAGCCCAATGGCGAGAGTATCAAGCTTGGGAGGTAGCAGACTTGAAATATCGGGCATTGAAGATGGTTCTTCCATCTGACGACCCAAATGTTCGATACATCGAAAAGCATTTTTCTGTTTGCCGAGATGAGAAAGTTATAGATGATGTAAGAAATCGTGTTGCTGCCTACGAGGATTCTATTCGCCATCATCATGAAATGGTTGAAATGGCTGCTTATAAAGATAGTATAGCCAATAAGCTTTTGCAAGAATCACATCGCATAAAACGGGCTATCAAAAGCTCAAAATAAAGTTTCTGGAAACTAACTATACTAAATGAGAGGGAAATAAACTTAATATATTCCCCTCTCATTTATTTAGTGTAAACTTGCATTTAGGATAGTTTGAACACCCATAAAAAGAGCCATATCTTCCTTTGCGTAAAACTAACTGACCACCACATTGTGGGCAAACGCCTTGCCTTATTAAACTCTTTGCTCTATATTGCCTGTCGTGAACATTATGCTTGTGCTGTCTTATTTCTTCCTTGTCAGCTATTGTGTAATATCGTTGAATAGTATTGACAATCCAATCTACTTGTGTAGCATTTAGAATAATGTCATGATATTGAGATATTGCCCAATTTAAATTACATCTGTTTACAACTATATGGTTACTGACATGAACTTTCAACTCTGCTGAATTATTGAAAACAACAATCGGAATTACCGGAATGTCAACAGAACATTTAAGCAAATGGCGAAGAAATCTTACATGTCCCTCATTCTGCTTTATAGGATTGTAAAATTGGTGTTTACTTTTGTAGATGACCTGCGTCCAATATTCAGAATTCTCGCCACCTAATATCCAGCCTTTATAACCCTTTGTCTCTATAACGAATACCCCATAAGGTGACACGACGATATGGTCAATTTGAGTTGAGTGTCCATTACTCTCAAACAAAAAATCATTGAAAATTGTGTACTCATCTGGTAGTTGTAACATTTTCTTATGCACCAACTTCTCGGAATATTTACCTTTCCACATTGGCATCTTCAATTTAATGAAGATAGCCAATGCAAAGAATACTATCAAACAAATTATTGCCATATTCTGCAAAAGCTAATATATTCGTTTAATCCATCTTTTGCTTGCTTCAAATCCCCATTGGACATGCCATTTTCTACCTGTAACCTTGTCTAAAAGGATAAATTGATACATATTCTTTGTTGGATACAATTCAAATGTTCCACACCCTGTGTCAAGAGACAAATCTTCATCGTTAAGGGTAACAGAGCCTTCTTTGCCATCATCTAACGACCATTGCACAACATCTATTTTCCCCGTACTTGTGTCTAATTGCAGAAAGTTGTAGATGTTCTCTGTTGGATAGAGTTTGTATCTGTCAAGACCGTGTATGCGGAAATCCACGTCTTCCAATAGGTCATGTATCTTTATCAATGTCGAATCTTTCGCAATCTTAGTAGTTTGCGAACCTAACTTACTTTGTGCAGTCGCTCCTAATGTTATAAGCAGGGAGCAAAATATTAACATAAATCTCTTCATATCTACATTATAATTTGATTACTTGAATTTTTCCCAATCAAGATTGAAAGAATCGTTGTTTTGTGAAAGCCAGATAAGGTATTGTCGGTCTGTTTTGCAAACCTCCTCAATGGACTTTCCTTTATATTTCCCGAAGCTCATTATATCATTAGGACCAAGTGTTGGTCTATTCTCCATATGATATTCCAATACCTTATCGACATCGGTATATAAGTGTTGGGAATCTATAATCGCCCATTTGACATACTGCCAATCCTTAATGATGACCTCTTTCAAAGTCATATCCTTATATTTACCAAAGCCAATCTTGTCATCAAGACCAAGAACTTTAACAGATTCTGTAGTCTTCTCACCTATGATGTCCAATAACATCCATGAGCCACACCCACAACATGGTATTGGTTGCGGTTCAGTATCATTCTTGGTGCACCAACTGTGTTCTGGGTCATTCTCATAGGCATCCGCTCTTTCGCCATTACGGTAATAAAAGCCAAATACATTTCCAAACTTGCCGCCTCTTCCATGTGGTTCTACTCGTACAACCTCCACATACTGATTACGATACCAGTCGGAAACTCTTCCGTCTGGGAATCTTTGAGCAGTAAAAGGCAATGCTCTACCTATATTGTAATAAATCTCCGTTAAGTTCTGATGTGGATACTTGCAATTTACCGCATCAACCAACGTTTTCTTTTCTTCTTCCGTCATAGCTTTACTTCTTTAGTTTCTGATATTCCGTCTTGGTCATAATTCCTTCTCTGGCTTTATCCATATTTTCGGCATCTTTGTAGAAAATCCAATGTATTATAGGCTTTCCGCCATAAGCAGAAGAATAGGCTTGCTGGAAGTTCCACCCCTTGTCAACCATGTAATTTGCGGCATCGACCATGCTGTTGAATTTGATTTCTTCACCATTTTCATCCACAAATTTCAATTTGCTGCTGAGGTCTCCCCAAATGTTATATGATGCCTTTGTGCCGAAATCGAATATGATTTTTAGACCAGAAGAAAGGTCTTTCTCAATACCCTTTACCTCGCAATAATAACGATGTTGTGCAAACACATTGCCAACATTACATATAAGGCATAAAGCCAACAAATATTTTGTAATAGTTTTGCTCATATTTTTCTTGTTTTATAGTCCTTGTGATATTTTGCTATACACTTGTTGGAAAACCCTTTCATTGATGGCATTCTGGAAGTTCTTGTTGTCAAGATATTGACGGCAGAACTCGGTACTTTCACTCATCATCTTGATGACGATGCCCATCATGGAAGTGAATCCTTGCTTTTGTGCGGTTTCCTTGTTGCTGTTCTTCGCTGCATTAACAAAGTTCTGGTCAGCTTGCAAGCGGTTTGGAAGACTGTCTATCTGAACTTTCACAGCCTCAATGTTTTGCCAGTGAATGTCGTTGAACTGTTCAAGAATGTCACTGAGCTTAGCCATTTCTGGCTCTTTCTTTCCTCCTTTGCCTGTTCCCATTGGCATAGGGTCAACCTCCGTGTCCTTGTTTTCCAATTCTATCTTCCGTTCGCTCATCTTTGTCACTTGCAGTTGGTCGAGGTCAATACACTCCTCCAGACCATCAGTGAAGTCCTCGCCTTTCAGTTTCGGCAGCTTATGTGCCAGCAACATATAATAGGTGTTGAGCATTTCCCATTCTTTGCTGCAATATGGCGTTACGGCTGCAATGAACGGATAATAGCGCAAGAATCCCTTAATGCTGCTCTTGCACTTGATTTGCGAGTTCTCGTCCAACAGCTTGAAACGCTCAACCGACTTGTTGATTATCGGGTCAAGCTGCTCACGCTCTACGCCGTTCCAATATTTGGTGTTCAAGTCACGCACCTCTTCCTCTGTATAGATGTTATATTTCTCTATCTCGTCTGTTTGGTCGTTGAGCTTGTTTGGGTCGGCTTCATCCGACAGAATTGTTGTCTTGTAAAACCGCTGGAATGACTTTTGTATCTTGTCAGTATCGTTGTAGAAGTCGAGCACGAATGTATCTCTTTTCAGCGGATGGCAACGGTTCAAGCGTGACAGGGTTTGCACTGCTGCCACGTCCGAGAGTTCCTTGTCAACGTACATGGAATGCAACAAAGGTTGGTCGTAGCCAGTCTGGAACTTGTCGGCAACTACCAATATTCTATATGGGTCTTCACCCATGTTCTCCTCTATGTCCTTTGAGGGGAAGCCATTGATGTCGGCTTCCGTCACCTGTTTGCCGTTCCATTCCTTGCTTCCCGAAAATGCCACGATAGCACGGTATGGACTTTTGCGTTCCTTCAGCAAAGTCTCAATCTCATAGTAAAAACTAATGGCTCTCAATATGCTACTGGTCACTACCATCGCCCTTGCCTGTCCGCCAATTTTCCCTTTGTCCAATACAGCCGTATGGAAATGGTTGACAATGATTGCTGCTTTCTGCCTTATCGTCTCGGGACGGCTTTCCACATACGCACGGATTTTCTTCTGAGCCTCCTTTTGGTCAAACTCGGGGTCGCCATTTACGGTCTTAATCACTTTGTAGAAGCTGGCGTATGTCGTGTAGTTCTTCAACACATCCATAATGAAACCTTCTTCTATGGCTTGCTTCATTGTATATTCATGAAACGGCAGATATTGCACCTTGCCGTCTGGCTGTGGACATGGTGTACCGAACATTTGCAAAGTCTTTGGCTTTGGTGTTGCCGTGAATGCGTAGTAGTTGGCATTCTTCACCATCTTGCGACCCTCGATTATTGCGTTGAGCTTGTCTTCAAGGTCGTCCTCGTTCTTTGCTACGTTTCCCGACAGGGCAATATTCATCTTGGCAGATAGCGAACCGTTCTGACTGCTGTGTGCCTCATCAATGATAATGCCGAAGTGCTTGTTTTTCAACTCCGAGCCTATAGCTTCGAGTATATATGGGAACTTATGCACGATGGTAATGATAATCTTCTTGCCGTCCTGCAAGGCATCCTTCAATGTCTGCGAAGAGTCTGCCCAGTCCACAAGATTAGACAATCGCTTGAAGGAGTTGATGTTGTCTCGAATCTGGGTATCAAGATTTACGCGGTCGGTCACAACTATCACCGTGTCTAATATAGGGGTAGTGCCGTCAAGCAATCCCACAAGCTGGTAGGCAAGCCACGTGATGGAATTACTCTTGCCACTTCCTGCCGAGTGTTGGATGAGGAATTTATGTCCGACACCACCTTCACGAGTGGCTTTGAGAAGCTGACGAACACAGTCGAGCTGATGGTAGCGAGGCCAAATGATGCTCTCTATTGTCTTCTTTTCTTTTTTGCCAGTCTTCTTGTTCTTTACTTCTTTCTCCTTAAAAGTGATTTGGGCGTAGTTCTCCAAGATGTCAGAGAGAGAACGTTTACCAAGAACATCCTCCCACAGGTAAGCTGTACGCACTCCATTTGGGCTAACAGGATTCCCTGCACCGCCATTCACGCCTTTGTTGAATGGCAAGAACCATGAGGCGTTGCCTTTCAGCTCCGTACACATCATGATGTCGTCATCGTCCACGGCAAAATGTACGGCGCAACGGCGTTTCTGCAAAATTAGTGCCGTCGGATCTGCTTTCGGGTCTCTATCTTCCTTGTATTGCTTGATGGCGTTTTCCACGGTCTGCCCTGTATAATGGTTTTTCAGCTCCATAGTCATGATTGGCAGACCATTCAATGAAATGTACACGTCAATGCTATCCGTTTTCTCCTTGCTGTAATAGAACTGACGGGTTACGCAGAATATATTCTTGTCGTAGTATTGCTGTGCAGTTGGGTTGAGTGCCGATGGAGTTGGATAATACATATCAAATATCTCGGATATGTACTTGAAACCCTTTCGCAGTACGTCTGTCACACCACGCTTGCTTAGGGCTGCACTGAGCCTACTGAAAAACTTGTGTTCTTCAGTAGGAGAAGTGAAACACGCCGTGTTCTCCACCTTTTCTTTTTGTGTAGAGAGGATGAATCGTTTCACTCGTTCCGTGTCCAAGCCAAACTCCTTGTTGTAGTCGCTTGATACGCCTTCCTCATAACCTTGGTGGTCACGAAGATAGCTGACGAGTATTGTTTCGAGTTCCTTCTCTGATATGTCTGTTGGCATACGCTTTCAATTTAAAATTCTTTCTTCAGCTCATTGTATAAGTCCACTGGTCCCAAGTGCCAGTATTGGGTACTTTCGGTGGATAGCTTCTTATAGAGTTTTGAGCGATATATACGGTTGATGGCTTCCGTAAGGCTTATGCCCTTGTCTTCTGAGAGCCAAGGGGCAAGCCATCCTATCTTTAATGGCAGCAACATATACAGGTTGTCCTGTGTTATCTTTGCACTCATATCTTGATGATTTTTGATTCTACAAATTTAATGGCTTGCAGCGACTTCTCCGTATGGAAAAGATACTGGTCAACCAATTTATATGTCTTTAATTCTTGAATGAGAGTAGGCATACTGATGATGCCACCTTCATAGAGTGTGAACTGAGTATAAACGCTATCATCTGCCACAGGACCATACACAATGTCGTAGTCGTGGCAGAACTCCCTCTCGGTACGATTTTTCATTACGAAATTCACCCATTCCTCTGTTGGTTTCTTGAAGAAGAGTGATTTCATATCTTTTATTACGTCGTCATCCAACTCATAGACATTCACGTAACCGACAGATACTCCTTTGTCTTTCATTCTTCGCTCTACCCATTTCTTAGCCTGTTCGTAAGAAGTGGTTGTGTAGAAGCCAGAGCCATAGTCAAGAGAACGGTTTGGCTGACGTATCTCTGGACTCTTAACTTCCTCAATACTTCCATGATATACTTTGCTCATTTTCTTCTTTCGTTTATCATTTTGTCAATTTCTTCAACCAGCCACTGACCGCCTTGTGTATGGAGTACATCGTAGAACTCGCAGAAATGCTCTGCAATGCCATATTGCTCAAACAAATTCACCACATCTTCAGCAGCCATACTCTTTGCCTTTGCGTATTGCTCTATACAGAACGATACAAACATTGCTCTGTCTTGCTGTTCCTTGTTCATTGTTGTTCTCCTTTCTGTGGCTTTGCCACACATATCTGTCCTGTCACTACATCACTTATCAAACGTTGTTTGAACTCTTTGAGATAATCTATCTCCGCTTGGAGGTCAGCCATACAACTGTCAATTTTAGAGAGCTTGGCTTCTATGTAATCAACAATGGCTTGCTGCTCAGAAGCAGGAGGTAGCATTATACTATTGTTCCTCAACATGTCGTAATTGATGTTCTGTCCTTCTCGTATTCCAGTAACACATGTTTTTAAAAGTCCTATAAAAGGATGTGATTTGAAAAGGTATTTAACATAGAGCGGATTTATATCTCTGGATGGCATCAATACCGTATAGGCTGCGCTAATAATTCCTTGGTAATGTGCATATTCTATACCTCCTTGGAACGAGCGCAAACTTATGACAAAGTCTCCTTTTTTTACCAGCTTCAATCCATCAAGTCCTTTGTTTACAACGACAACTCTATTCTCATACATACTTTGGGGTATCACCCCGTATTTCTGAGTCGCACAAAGTACAGGCTCGTTAGGAAATCCTTTTTCCGAACGCTCCTTAAACAAAAATTTTATCTTGCGAATTTCCCAATGCTCAGGAATCATGCCAATCCAAGGTATGCCCGAATCTTTCATACGAACATTCGGGTTCAAACCTTTTGTGATGACATTTGCAATCTCTGATTGCTTTAAACTGTCAAGCAGCTCTCTCTCTCTCTCTTGCGGAAACATATTGCTCAATTTTGAGGGTTTTGTCTTTCAAATAGTCAACTATGACTTGTTGCTCGGAAAACGGAGGAATAACAAAATCCGTATTCTTCAGCTCGTCTTGATTGATTTTTGGCATTTTCACTCTGTCTGCAACTATATTTTTGACAGAAGAGAGGAATGCTTCTGAAAGCATATAATACATTACATATTCTGTGTTTTCGATTGTACTTATAGGGTACATGTCGGCACTGCACAAGCCATCGTATGGAGCAATGGTCACTTTATTCAACAATGGACGTATCTTAGAGTAAAGAATCTGTCCCTTGTAAAATCTGTGATTGTCGCTGTCAACCTTGGCTTCTTCCACAGTTCTTGTCTTGATAATTTTCCCCGAATTCTTTTCAATAGAGTCGGGAGAAATTTGGAACATAGTCAAGTTTTCGGAAGGACGCACAAGGTTGCATTGCACTTTGGCTATTCGTCTGAACGGCACACAACTCCAATGGCTCGGAATTTTTCCAATCCATCCCACACCGCTGTCCTTATATGATTCATATTTTTTCATACACAAATACCATTAACGGTTAGACGTTTAAAATATCTTTAAGTACGCCTTTCAGTCTGCACTCTATGCCGTTGATATCGGTTGTGATGTCGGCAATAGTGCGCAGTTCTACAGGCTTGTAAAAGTACTTGGTGAACGACAACTCATAGCCAACAACCACATTTGCAGCATCGTAGAACGCATCGGGCGCATACGGCAGCACTTCCTTTTCCATGAAGGCATCAATGCCTCCAGGGTAGAGGAGCGGCACTTGCTCTGTGTCACGCAATGAAGGGTCTGTCACGACCGCACTGTCACGCTTTGTCGGCTTAGTGAAGCAAACATCAGCCTTGTCATTGTGCTTGCTGAGATACTGGCGCACCAGTTTCACCTTTGACGCTGGCACTTTCACTCTCATCTGTTCCAACATCAAGAACAATGCAAAATCACCCACGGTATGACCGCCCAAATTTTCTTTCCATGCCTCAACCACTCGCTGCAAAAGTTCCACATCGCCCTTGTTTTTCAAGTCGGGCAGTGCGATTTCGTCAAGGTTCTCATAAACAAGGCGAAGAGGTCTCTCCACGGTCACGCTATAGTAGCCAAATTCCTTATTCGGGAAGATCTTGCTTTTCTTTGTTTCTTTGAAGTCGAGTAGCATCTTGACAATTTCGCTGCGGTCCGCTTCGTTAGTCTCGCAGTTCTTCTTACCAAGGTTCTTGCGCAACGGAGACTTGATGTCGGTTGCATCAATCAACTGCACATATCCTTTGCGGCGTTCCTCCTTGCGGTTGGTTACTATCCAGATGTATGTGCCGATACCTGTATTGTAAAAGTCGTTTTCAGGCATGGCTACGATAGCCTCCAGCATGTCGTTCTCGATGATGTACTGGCGCAAGTTGCTTGCTCCGCTTCCTGCATTGCCCGTAAAAAGTGAGGAACCATTATGCACCTCCACGATTCTCGTACCCATTTCCGTGTCATCCACCATTCGGCTGAGATTGTTGGCAAGGAACAGCATCTGGCAGTCGCCGATGTCGGGCAAGAAAGTTATCTCCTTGCGGTTCTCACCATTGCCTATAGCGATATTAAAGCGAGAGTCCGTAAACTTTGCCTTTTCTGTTTCCTTCAATCCACGTTTCTTCAAGTCCTCTTTCCACGGAGTACCGAAAGGGGGATTGGAGATGCAGAAATCGTATGTTTCTCCAGCATGACCGTCACGAGAAACAGTGGAGTCGAAAGCGATATACTCTCGTTCCTCACCAGCGTAGTTGTATTGGAACGACTTGATATGTCCCGAAATCATAAGGTCTGCCTTGCAAGTGGCATAAGTGTCTGGCAATAGTTCTTGTCCGTAAATGTTGATTGCCACATCTTTTCCCTGTTCCTTGCCAATCTGCTTGATGCGCTCTTGCGCAATGGTGAGTATTCCGCCAGTGCCACATGCTCCGTCATACACGCTGTATGTCGTAGCCTTGATTTTGTCGGCAACAGGAAGCACGGCGAGGTCGGCAAGCAGCTTCACGTAGTCTCTTGGTGTGAAATGTTCACCAGCCTCTGTCACGTTGTTCTCCTCGTTGAAACGTCGCAGGAGTTCCTCAAACATCATTCCCACTGTGTGGTTGTCAAGAGCAGGATGCAAGAGATTGCCCTCGCCGTCAAAGACAGGCTTTGAGCTGAGGTTTATTTTGTCGGACGTGAATTTCTCGATGATACTTCCCAAACGTTCCGCTTCCGTGAGGTTGTCAACAACCTGTCGAAGATGCAGCTTTTCGATGATGTCGAGCACATCCTTACTATAGCCGTTCAGATATTCAATGAAGTTCATTTTAAGGCGAAGAGGGTCTATCTCGCTTTTCAAAGTCTTCATCGTAAACTTGGAGGTGTTGTAGAATGGGTAGCCAGTAATGTCATACAACACTGGCGCTTGGTTTTCTATCTTGTTTTTGTCAAGTTGTTCTTTCATCTGTATAACAGCATCCTTTGTCGGTTCGAGCAGCACGTCAATGCGGCGCAACACCAACATAGGCAGAATGACCTTCTTGTAATCGCCTTTGTTGAAAGCGTTCACAAGTACGTCATTGGCTATGTTCCAGATAAACGAGAACAAAAAGTTATATTGTGACTGTTCCATTATGTTTTGTCTTTTATTTAGCACTACGTTCTTTCTCGTCCGAGATAAGTTCCTTCATATCCACAGACAATATTTGTGCAATTTCAAGAAGCGTTGTAAGGTTTGGTTGGGTACGATTGCACACATAGGCATTGACCGTACTAAAACTCTTGCCCATTTTCTTGGAAAGCCAAGTTTGGCTTATACCTTTCTCCTCTAAAACTGCCTTTATGCGATTTAACTTCATATTTTTATTGCATTTTACCCTACAAAAATAATAATTTATTGCGATAATCTATCATAAATAGGCAAAATTTTAGCATTTTATAAGGTGATTTTAGTCGAAGATGCTACAAATCCCACTTTTTATGCTTATTTTTGAAACTTTATGGTTCTGTTTTTAGGTCTTGACTTGAAAGCAATGTCGTAATTTACAAAAGAGATAGACAATCAATGTTCACCTCTTAAAAATATGTAAATTAAGAGCAAAAAAGATAGTTTCTCAGATTTTAGATTTATCTTTGCACTCGTAAACAAAGCGTTCTTTGTATATTGCAAAGTTGTGAAAGAAAAAGAATATAGCTCGTTT
>CAJJOL010000069.1:0-11818 GCA_905193385.1 uncultured Prevotella sp.
TTTTGAGTTTTGAATTTTGAGTTTTGAATTGTTGCGCGGTGCGCAATTTTGAGTTTTGAGTTTTGAATTTTGAGTTTTGAATTGTTGCGCGGTGCGCAATTTTGAGTTGTTCAATTTGGAATTTTGAGTTTTGAGTTTTGAGTTTTGAATTGTCGCCTGCGGCGATTTTGAATTGTTCAATTTTGATTTTTGAGTTGTTGATTCTTTGTTTTCCTATAAGTAATTTTCAATTCAAAACTGAACAATTCCTAATCGGCTTTGCCGATAATTCAAAATTCAAAACTCAAAATTCCTAATTCTATTTAAGCCACTTGTCGAGCCATCCGAAGAATGTGCGCTGCCATAGCACACCGTTCTGCGGTTTGAGTACCCAGTGGTTCTCGTCGGGGAAGATGAGCAGCTCTGCAGGGATACCACGCATACGTGCCGCGTTGAATGCGCCGAAGCCCTGGTTGGCATTGATGCGGTAGTCCTTCTCGCCGTGGATGCAGAGTATAGGTGTGTCCCACTTGTCTACAAACTTGTGTGGTGAGTTCTCGTAGGTGCGGCGTGCACGGTCGGTCATGTCCTTGTTCCAGTAAGCGTCGTCATACTCCCAGTTAGAGAACCATGCCTCCTCGGTGTCGGTGTACATCGACTCAAGGTTGAAGGCACCGTCGTGCGAGATGAAAGCCTTGAAGCGCTTGTTGTGGTGGCCGGCAAGATAGTAAACCGAGAATCCGCCGAAGCTTGCGCCTACACATCCCAGACGGTCCTTGTCTACGTAAGGCAGGTTGTTGGCAGCGTCGTCGATAGCCGACAGATAGTCGTCCATGCACTGTCCGGTCCAGTCGCCCGATACAGCCTCGTTCCACTCATGGCCGTAGCCTGGCAGTCCGCGACGGTTGGGGGCGATGACAACGTAGTCGTTGGCAGCCATAATCTGGAAGTTCCAGCGATAGCTCCAGAACTGGCTTACGGGGCTCTGTGGTCCGCCCTCGCAGAAGAGTAGCGTCGGGTACTTCTTGTTGGGGTCGAAGTGTGGAGGCAGAATCACCCATACCTGCATCTGCTTGCCGTCGGTGGTCTTCACCCAGCGCTCCTGCACCTTACCCATTTCGAGCTGGTCGTAGAAAGCCTTGTTCTCGTTTGTAATCTGCTGCACCTTGGTCTTCTTCACGTCCTTGCCAGGAGTGATGACGTACAGCTCGTCGGCCTGCGAGATGCTGTGGCGTGAAGCCAGAATCTTGCCGGTGTTGCCGAGCATCTGTATTGATCCGAAGTCCATCCAGTCGTCGGTGAGTGCACGCACGTCGCCGTTGAGGTTGGTCTGATACATGTTGATGCATGCGTGCCAGCATCCGATGAAGTAGAGAGTCTTAGAGTCGGCATTCCAGCAGAAAGCGTCAACGTTCGAGTCGAACTTCTCAGCCACATACTTCTTTTCGCCGGTAGCGAGATTGTACACGCAGAGACGGTTGCGGTCGCTCTCATATCCGTTGTTCTTCATCGACTGCCAAGCCACGTACTTGCCGTCGGGCGAGAACTGCGGATTAGTGTCATATCCCATGTTCAGGTCGCCCTGCTGATGGTTTACGGCCTGGGTCTTCATGGTCTTGGTGGCGTTGATTTCGGGGTCTTTATATCCCTCAGGCTTGCAGAGGTTCTTGGTCGAACCTGAAGCCACGTCATACAGATATATGTCAGAGTCGGTAGAGATGGCGTAGTTTACACCAGTCTTCTTGCGGCATGTATAGGCAATGGTCTTCGAGTCGGGACTCCAAGCCAACTGCTCCACACCGCCGAAGGGTGCCATAGGGCACTCGAAAGGCTCGCCCTCGATGATGTCCTTGCCATCATCTACACCATTCTCAGTTACGTCAGCCACAAACGGATGAGCTACGCTTTCCACGTAGTGGTCCCAGTGGCGGTAGTTGAGGTCGGTAATGCGTCGACCGGTAGCCAGTGGCAGGTCATCGGGATTCTTCTGTATGCTTTCGTGATAAGGCAGCGACTTGATTAGAATCACCTTCTTCCCGTCGGGCGAGAACTTGAATCCTTCAATGTCGATGTCGCTCTTGGTGAGCTGTCGGCGGTCTGTGCCGTCGGCATTCATCGACCACAGCTGTCCCTTGCTGAGGAAGGCGATGCGCTTGCCGCCCTCTATCCATGCTGCGTCAGTCTCGCTGGCAGCGGTAGTGGTGAGCGTGTGCTGTAGCTTACCGTCAGCACTTACGGTATAGAGCATCTGGTGACTCTTGTTCTCCTTAACGCTGTAGTAGCCCACCTGATAAACAACGGTCTTGCCGTCGGGCGAAGCTGCAGCTCCGCCTACGCGTCCCATTGCCCATAGTGTTTCGGGTGTCATACGGTCGCCCTTGCTGATAGCAGCAACATTGGTAGTTTTTCCAATCATAGTTTGTGCTTCGGCATTGATGCTGGCGCAGCCGATAAGAGCGGCGGCAGCGATTGATAAAGCTTTGTTCATTGTAGGTATGTTTAGGGTAAGATATTTAAAAATAAAGTTGAGAGTTGTTTTTAAACTCTCAACTCTCAATTAATGTAGCTCTCAACTGTCTATTTCTTTTAAAGTCCCTTGCGCTTGCGTTCCAGTTCTTCGCGCTTGCGCTGCATTTCCTGCTGCTGCTCCTGCATAGCCTGGAGGCGTGCAGCCAGTCCGCTCATCTTCTTAGGATTGTTCTTGTTCTCCTCATACTTCTTCTCAAGAATGGCGAGCAGCTTCTCGTCGTTTGTAGTCTTGCGCAGAGTCCACATGATGGCAGCGCTGAAGAACAGCGAGATGAAGTAGTAGAAATTCAATCCGGCAGAGTAGTCGTTGAACATGAAGAAGAACATCAGCGGCATGAGGAACATCATCCACTGCATCATCTTCATCTGTTCGGCCTGCTGTCCTACCATCTGGTCGCGCTGCTGGCGCATAGTCATCAGCGAGTACAGGATGTTGGCTACGCAGAAGAGAATACATGTCAGCGAGAGGTGGTCGCCGATGAGCCAAAGATTGGTGTTCCACTCGATGATGGGGTCGTATGTCGAGAGGTCGCTAATCCAGAGGAAGCTTTCGCCACGCAGCTGAATGGCGTTAGGCACGAAGTTGAACATCGCAATCCAGATAGGCATCTGTATGAGCATAGGCAGACATCCCGACAGCGGGCTTACGCCATACTTGGCATATTCGGTCATCATGGCTTGCTGCTTCTGCATCTGGTCCTCAGGCTTGTTGAGGTGCTTTGTAGCCTCTTCCAATTTCGGCTTCAGCACACGCATCTTTGCCGACGACATATAGCTCTTCTTCACCATAGGATAGGTGATGAGCTTCAGCAGCAGAGTGATAAGTATCAGCACGATACCCATGTTGATGTTCAGTCCGGTGAGGAAGTCGAACACATAGATTGTAAACCAGCGGTTGATGATGCGGAAGAGCGGCCAGCCGAGGTATACGAGGCGCTGCATGTCGAGATCCTTGTCGAATGTACATTCCTTTTCAACACGCTTCAGCAGACGGAAGTCGTTCGGACCATAGTAGAAGTCAAACTCCGACGGTGTCTTACCGCTTGGGTCGAAGAAGGTCTTCATCTTAGCCTCATACTGCTTCAGATAGCCCGAGCCCTTCTCCTGCGGGATGCTCGTCATCTGCGAGTTTTCGGCGAAGTCGTTCTTGGCAATCATCACAGCCGAGAAGAACTGGTTCTTGAAAGCCACCCAGTCAATCTTCTTCTCGATGGTCTCGTTCTCCACCTTCTTGCCTTCCGACAGGTAGTCGGTGCCACCCTCAGCCTCATGATAGGTCAGAGTAGAATAGCGGTTCTCGAATGTGAATCCGCGCTCCTGCTGACGCGCCATGTCCTTCCACTGCACGTCCATCTGTGTAGTCGACGGAGCGAAAGCGCCAGCCAGTCCTATGGCCTGCACCTTAGTGTGCAGCATATAGTCCTTGCCCAGCACATAGTCGATTACGAGCGACTTGCCGACACCAGCCGTTGCAGTCATAGTCACAGTAGAGTCGGTCTGGTTTGACGGTGTGAAGTAGAGGTCGGCAGTATTGATGTTCACCTCCTTGGCAGCCAGAGCGAAGTTGAGGCTCTGAGTCTTGCTGTCGAAGAGAGTGACGTCCTTGTTGCCGTTACGGTCCTCAAAGTTCTTGATAACAGCCTTCGACACTACGCCGCCCTTGGTGTTGACGGTCAGTTCCACGCTCTTGTTCTTCAGTACAACGTCAGTAGCGTTGCCCTGCAGAGCAGCGTAAAACAGAGCAGTAGTGTCGGCTTCGACAGCTGCCTTAGCCTGAGCAGTCTTCTGCTGTGCTGCCATTTTTGCAGCATTTTCGGCCTTTGCTCGTGCCACGTTCTCGATTGAGTCCTGCTTCTGTTGTGCAGCAATCTGCTCGGCAGAAGGCTGGCTCCAGATGCCAAATCCAATCAGTACGGCGGCTATAAGCACAAAACCGATGATGTTGTTTTTGTCCACTTTTTTTAGTTGTTAATTAGTATTTGTTTAATTTCTATTTTTATTATTGTTATTTTTTCTTTCTGTTTCTTTATAGCTTTATTGTCCCCGCAAGGGGCGACGATGCGAATTTTGAATTTTGAGTTTTGAATTTTGAATTATTCTCGGCTACGCCTGCGATTAAGAATTAACGAATTTTGAATTCACAATTGAATAATTCACAATCGCCGTAGGCGACCAATTCAAAATTCAAAACTCAAAATTCCTAATTCCTAATTCGCAGCTCCGCTGCGTTGCGCTGCTGCTGTCTTTATGAAGTCGACAAACAGGGGGTGGGGGTGCAGCACGGTGCTTTGATATTCGGGATGGAACTGTGTACCGATGTACCACTTCATGCCCGGAATCTCCACAATCTCCACGAGGTCGCTTTCGGGGTTGCGTCCCACGCATTGCATACCGGCACGCTCAAACTCCTTCTGGAAGTCGTTGTTGAACTCGTAGCGGTGGCGGTGGCGCTCCTGTATGTGCTCCTTATTATATATATTGAACACGCGCGAGCCCTGCTTCAGTGTGCACTCGTATGCACCCAGACGCATTGTTCCGCCCATATTCGTGATGTTCTTCTGCTCCTCCATGATGTCGATGACGTTGTGCGGAGTCTTCTCGTCCATCTCGCGGCTGTTGGCGTCGGCATAGCCCAGCACGTTGCGGGCAAATTCTATCACCATCATCTGCATGCCCAGACAGATGCCGAAAGTCGGGATGTTGTGCGTGCGGCAGTAGTGGGCAGCTACAATCTTGCCCTCGATGCCACGCTGTCCGAATCCCGGACAAATCAGTATGCCGTCCTGGCCTTCTATCTTCTCAGCCACATTCTCCTCGGTCAGATATTCCGAGTTGATGAATGTGATGTTCACCTTGCGGTCGTTGTACGTACCGGCGTGCGAGAGGCTTTCGCGTATCGACTTGTAAGCGTCCTGCAAGTCGTATTTGCCCACGAGTCCGATGTTCACCGTCTCGGTAGCCTTGCTGCGACGTTCGAGGAACGAGCGCCACGGACCGAGTGACGGCTTCTCGCCGATAGGTTCGCCCATCTTGCGCAGAATGGCTGTGTCCAGCCCCTGGTTCTGCATATTGATAGGCACTTCGTATATACTGGGCAGGTCTTCGCTCTGTATCACACAGTCGAGGTCGACATTGCAGAATCCTGCCACCTTTTTCATTATCCCCTCATCCAAGTGTTTCTCGGTGCGTAGTATCAAAACGTCTGGCTGAATACCCACACTCTGCAGTTCCTTCACGGAGTGCTGAGTAGGCTTGGTCTTCAATTCGCCGGCTGCCTTCAGATATGGCACGTATGTCAGGTGGATGTTAATGGCGCGCTTGCCCAGTTCCCACTTGAGCTGTCGTATGGCCTCCATGTATGGAGCGCTCTCGATGTCGCCGATAGTTCCGCCAATCTCGGTTATCACGAAGTCGTAGCCATACTTCTTGCCGAGCAGCTTCACGTTGCGCTTAATCTCGTCGGTTATGTGCGGCACCACCTGAATGGTCTTGCCCAGATAGTCGCCACGGCGTTCCTTGTCGATAACGGCCTTGTATATGCGGCCAGTTGTCAGCGAATTGGCTTTGGTGGTTTGGATTCCGGTGAATCTCTCGTAGTGGCCTAAGTCGAGGTCGGTTTCCATTCCGTCAACCGTCACATAGCATTCGCCATGCTCATACGGGTTCAGCGTACCCGGGTCGATGTTGATGTATGGGTCAAACTTTTGGATAGTAATGTTGTAACCTCTTGCTTGAAGAAGTTTACCGATTGACGACGAAATGATGCCTTTACCAAGTGAAGACACAACGCCGCCTGTTACAAATATGTACTTTGTTTCAGCCACGGTGATATAAATTATAAAGAATTAAATATTCTAATACGTACAAAAATACAAGGTGCAAAGTTAATATAATTATGCGAAACCTACAAAATTTTTATTTTTTATTCTTACCTTTGCACCATTATTTATCAGCATTTAATTTATTTTTATGCATATGAAAATCTTACATATCGCCATAGTGGCAATGTTGTTTTTTGTGGGTCATGCCGATGCACAGGTGCGTTCGCGTCATGCCAAGGTGCATGATGCCGACACGGTGCCGGTCATTGTACGTTCGTATGTCGACTCTTTGCAGGTGGGCCGCATGCGTGTCGACTCGCTTTTCGCCATGCATCGCGACAGTCTTTCGGCACCCGATGGCCGCTATTACCGCCTCTTCGTTCCCCTCACTTTCTATCACGGCATAGTCGGCAACGCCTTCAAGCTTGATGGTAACATTCCCGAGCTCGACCGCAGTCTGCTTGATGTTTATCTGCATCGTCCCGATCTCGTGGTCAGCACGCAGAGCCAGCTCGACCGTGTAGGCCCTATCATCGAGCCATCTGCCACTCCCGTCAAGCCCGAAACCGACATAGTCGACCTCGTGTCGCCTAAGGTAGACGATGACGATGTGGTGTCGCCCGTGCAGATATACGTCGAGAAGCCCAACTTCTGGAAGTTCAGCGGCGACTACAGCCTGCAGCTCTTCCAGAACTATGTGTCCGACAACTGGTATAAGGGTGGCGAGAGCAATTACTCTATGATAGCTGCCGTGACTCTACAGGCCAATTACAACAATAAGCAGCGATTCCAGTGGAACAACAAGCTCGAGATGCGTCTCGGACTGCAAAACTCTCGTGGTGACACCCTCCACACGGTGCGTGCCTCCGAAGACCTTATACGCTACACCAGCAAGCTCGGACTGCAAGCCTCCAAGCATTGGTATTACACATTCCAGCTCATAGCCAGTACCCAGTTTATGCGTGGATTGCGCAGCAACGACCCCAGGATGTATTCGCGCTTCCTCTCGCCGCTCTACGTAAATCCCTCGCTCGGTATGGACTACAAGGTCAACTGGTTTAAGGGTCGCATGACGGGTTCTATCCATCTTGCTCCCGTAGCCTACAATCTCACTTATGTGCGCGACAAGGAACTCGCCACACGCTTCGGCATCGACGAAGGCCGTCATGCCAAGAACGACTTCGGTTCGGAAGTGACAGTCGACCTTGTATGGCAGATGTCTAAGGACGTACGCTGGAAGACGCGTCTCTATGGCTATACCACCTACCACCGTATGCAGATGGAGTGGGAGAACACCTTCACCTTCGTTGTCAACAAGTACATCTCGAGCAACCTCTTCCTCTATCCGCGCTTCGACGACGGCGTAAAGCGCGACGACAAATACGGCTTCTTCCAGTTTAAGGAGTACGTGTCGCTCGGATTCAGCTATGGATTTTAGCGCAGCGGAACGCTGCGCGAGTTTTGAATTTTGAGTTTTGAATGTTGAATTGGTCGCCTACGGCGATTTTGAATTATTCAATTTTGAATTTAAAATTCGTCAATTCTTAATCGCAGGCGAAGCCGAGAATAACTCAAAACTCAAAATTCAAAACTCAAAACTCAAAATTCAAATCATGCAAATCAACCCTATAGCTTATTTTCATTCTCCTTTTGCCACGAAGTTTGGCGTTCCTAAGCAGAGCGGACTGGTAGAGAATCTGGAGGGCACAATCGAGTTTGTGCCACAGTATCGCAATGCCGATGCCTTGCGAGGCATTGAGACGTTCGACTATCTGTGGCTTGTGTGGGAGTTTTCTGCCAACAGCCATGCTGCTGTCAGCCCCGTAGTGCGTCCGCCGCTGCTTGGCGGCAACACCCGTATGGGAGTGTTTGCTACACGTTCGCCATTCCGTCCCAACCGTATAGGACTCTCATCGGTGCGTCTTTCGCACGTCGAATACAATGCCTCCAACGGTCCGCTTATACACGTTCTTGGTGCCGACCTTATGGATGGCACCCCCATCTACGACATCAAGCCCTACGTGGTCTATGCCGACTCCCATCCTGATGCACGTAGTGGCTTCGTCGACACCCACGCCTTGCAACGCCTTCAGGTCGTCATACCGCAGCCGTTAGCTACGCGTTTTACGTCTGCCCAGCTTGAAGCCTTGCGCGGAGTACTATCGCTCGACCCTCGTCCGCATTATCACAACGACCCCAATAAGATCTACGGCATGTCGTATGCCGGTCGCGACGTGCGGTTCAAGGTGGCAGATGGCGTGCTGACAGTAGTAGAAGTGGAGTAAGCCTGCAAGCTGCCTTTTTATCTTACACCGCCCAATTGGTGCAGTCTGAATGTTAGGTCATTCAGCGAATGTCCTTCGGGCGAAGTTATGACGATCTTCTTACGCTGTCCGGGCAGAAGGTCGAAGAAGTTGTCGGTGAAGCGCACGCCTTGCACAGGCACTTCTATGAATATGTCGCGAGCCAGTTTGTTGGTCTTCAATGTCATCTCTATGCTGTCGTCCCGTCTTTTCACATTTGTCTCTATGCGTGCCTCGGGCAGCTTCTGGTCTTTCGGATAAGCGAAATAATATACATTGTCGGCCAGCGTCGCTCCGTTCTTAGCCTTCAGCGTTAGGTGCAGTAATGAGCTTGCAGCATCCTGCTTGCCAAGCCACTCGCCGACAGGCTTCTTCATGAAGAGCAGGGAAGAGTTGGCTGTTAGCCTGCCGTTGCAGGTCCATCTGCCGTGTGTCTTTCCGTCGAAATCCATCAGTTCTACAGTCATACTTACATCATCGCGGTCGTGCAGTTCGTCCGAAATCAGATAAACGCACAGGTCGTTGTCCTCCCTTATGGCGTTGATAAGGATAGGGGCAAAGGCCCTCTTCGACTGATACATAAGGGCCTTCCAGTTGCCGTAGTAGTCTATTGCCGACCACGACACCACGGGCCAGCTGTCGTTCAATTGCCAGAATAGGCTTCCCATACAGTAGGGTCTATTACGGCGATGGGCTTCCATGCCGTGTCGCATGCCCTGTCCCTGTAGCACCAGTCCCATGTACACAAGGTCTTCAAACCTTGCAGGCACTTTATAGTATAGTCCCATGGCATGCTTGATAAGCGCATTGCCTATTGTGGCCTTCTGATGCGCATTCATCACAGGCGATTCCAGTTCAAAGTCTTTCTCTTCGGCAAACGTTCGTATTGTCTTCATTTCGGGGAAAGCCTGAAATCCGTATTCGCTCATAAATCGAGTTATGCTTGAGTCGAAACTCTCAAACGGTTTGCGTCCGTGCCATGTGCCCCAGTTGTGGCTGTCGGCAATCTTCCAGCTTTCGGGTCTGCCCCAATTGGCTTCGTAGGGCGAACTGTGCATATAGAAACGGGTGCTGTCCAGACGCTCTACCATCTTCGGCAGCAACTGACGGAACAATACGTCGTATCCGCGTTCCATTTCGGCAAATGTCTCGGCTGTGTATTTTCTCTTCCATCCCCAGTAGCGCATACCCTCGTATATCTCGTTGTTGCCACACCACATGGCGAGCGACGCATGTCCGCGCAGACGCTTTATGTTATATTCTGCCTCAGTCTCCACGCGTTTGACGAACAGCGGGTCGTGTGGATAAGTACTGCAGGCGAACATGAAGTCCTGCCATATCAATATGCCGTTGCGGTCGGCCTCGGTGTAGAAATTGTCGTCTTCGTAGATGCCGCCTCCCCACACGCGCAGCATATTCATGTTGGCAGCCTTTACGTCTTCAAAAATACGCTTGTAGCTCTGGGGCGTGACGTTGGGCAGCAGGGCGTCGTCGGGTATGAAGTTAGCTCCCTTGGCAAACATCGGCTGGCCGTTCACTACGAAGTAGAACGACTTACCGTGTTCGTCGTCGTCCATCACCACCTTGACTGAGCGCAGTCCTACCTCTCGTTCTTGTCGGGCTATCTCTGCTCCGTCTACCGTCACCGATGCCTTAAACCTGTATAACGAAGGCTCACCCCAACCGTTGGGCATCCATAGGTGCGGATAGTCAATACTTGCAGGCAGGCTGACCGTATTCTTTCCAGGGTGCAGTTCTATCCGCTTGCTTATTTCTTTCGTGTCGTTGGCAGAGTAGTGATAGTCCACCTTGAGCAATGCCGTTACAGTACGTGATGTGACATTGTTTATCTCCAGACGGTTGTCCACCTCAGCCCTGTTAGCCGACACCGACTTCTGGCATACGTAGTAGTCTTCAATCCTTGCCACGTCCGAAAATACAAGGCGCACCGGGCGCCATATTCCACACGTAGCCAATCGTATGCCCCAATCCCATCCGTAGGAGTATGGAGCCTTGCGTGTGTAGACGCTGGTGCGCCATGGCGAATGGTCGTTGCTGGCAGGATATTCGAAGCCGTTGGTAGCCAGTTGCGGAAGCACCTCTTTCACAGCCGAGCGGAATCGTACAAGCAGATGATTTACACCCTTGCGTAGCACAGGCTTCACCTCTATCTTGTGTCCTACAAACATATTGTCCGAGTGCAATATCAATGCACCGTTCAGGTATACGTCGGCATATGTGTCAAGTCCGTCCATTTCCAGTACGGCAGCATCACGACTGAGCTGCTGTTCGTTTACGACGAACGATGTGCGATACATCCAGTCCTCGTTTTCCACCCATTGCACGGCTTCCTCGTTCATGCCGTAAAAGGGATTGGGTATTCTGTTGTGGTTCAGCAGGTCTTGATGTACGGTGCCGGGCACTTTGGCGTCGCTCCATAGCGTATCGCCCACTTGGCAGAATGTCCAGTTGGTATGAAGTGTGCAAACCTGTGGTCTTTCATAGGCGCTTGCAGTCAGCGACACAATACATGTAGCCAAAGAGCATGCAAAGTCTTTTCCTGTCATATATACGGATTAGTATGATTTCTATTAAACAATATTTTGCTGTAACAGCCAAAGCAAAAGTACTGAAAAATTCCAGTATTGCGTATTGTTTCCGCAAAAAAACATGTAGAATGTTGAATTGGTCGCCTATGGCGAAGCAGAGTTTTTGAGTTTTGAATTTTGAGTTTTGAATTGGTCGCCGATTTTGAATTAGGAATTTTGAGTTTTGAATGTTGAATTGGTCGCCGATTTTGAATTAGGATTTTTGAGTTTTGAATGTTGAATTGGTCGCCTACGGCGATTGTGAATTATTCAATTGTGAATTCAAAAATCGTCAATTCTTAATCGCAGGCGAAGCCGAGAATAACTCAAAACTCAAAATTCAAAACTCCTAATTCCGAATGTAGTCCTTTTGGTGAGTAAAACGAATCGTTTTGAAAGGCAAAAGGACTCCTTCTGTTTAAGCTTCGTTTTGGCATCGTTGTGCCTTCTTTTTTGCTTCGTTCATCCTTTGTTGTGCCTCCGTTGTGCCTCATATGCATTTCCGTTGTTTCTTCGTAGCTTCTTTTATTGTTCTTCGAATCCCGAACGAAGGATGAACGAAGGATGAACGAAGGATGAACGAAGGATGAACGAAGGA
>CAJJOL010000070.1:0-10718 GCA_905193385.1 uncultured Prevotella sp.
CTGAAAAATTTCATCCTTCGTAGTTCAAAGTCGGGTGGTTGTCAAGATGATTTTTTTGGTTTGGTGTCGTCTTTTTTTAAGCTGCCGCATAACGGCTGGCAAATTGGCGATGGAGCCGACTTTTAGCACAAATGTTGAATAGAATTACTAATCTTCAACATTGCACAAAAGTTCAACCTCAAATCCGCAACCGCCCTCATAAGATGACACAGAGGTCAAAAAGGTAGCGACACTGTGGCAAAAGAGGGTGCAACGCAGCAAAAATCGCCACAAAGACGCATTAAATCCCCTTACCCCACCATGTGACTTGAGGCAATACGCAAAATCACGACCATAAGTTGTCGGTGTCATCCAAAGTCATTCTGGAACACATCAGCATAAGCGTTGTTGCATGAATAGATATTCAGCACATACTGCCTTGATGTCCTGACCCATTTGGCTGGCACAGAGATGAACTTGAAGACAAACGCCTTGATGCGGCTTGTTGCTTTGAGTCCGAACCTCTTCACGTCAAGCCTCGCCATGATGAATTTATAGAAGTTGCGTATGAGTGCCGTAAGCAGAAGAAACACCGTGTTTTCTCCCATGAAGGATTTTGGAAGCCTGTTCCAGCCGAATCCGTTATTCATTTCATCGAAGATGCGTTCCTTCCCTCCACGGAGGTTATAGAATTTGACAATCTCTTTCTCGGAAGACTCGTAGTCATTTGTAAGGATGCAGCGGTAGGTGTATTCGCCTTCCCACAGGTCAATCTCACCGTCAATTCGCTTCTGCCTTTGGATTACAAGACGGTATGCCCTCCCTTTCCATTTCTCAACAAGAATGGAGTTCAGTTCAAACTCAATGCCGCCCAGTTCCTCTCTCTTCCACCCTCTGAGTGCAAAGATGTCATCGTAGAGCGAACCGCAGCGGTTGGCGCGGATATAGAAAGTCATGCAATGCTTTCCGACCTCTTCCACAATTTCCTCTGAGCAGGATCCGCAATCTGCCCTGAAACGATTGACTGTCAATCCTTTCTGTTCAATCCTCTCAAAGAATCTCCTCAACGTGTCCTTCTGGTGGAAACGAACGTTAGTGTTGCCGTCGCTGTTCTCTATGCCGACAATCATGTCGCCAATGACAGCCACACCTGGACGGTACCCGAGAAACTTCTTGTATGTGGGTTTCGCATCAAACTTCTCAGCCTCTATGAACTGGTGGTCGAAGTCAACGTCATACCCCTCGCCCTCTTTCAGCTGCCCTGTGGACAATAGGCAATTGAGGAGCAGTGTATTCAGCATGTCTGCCGTGTTGAAGTCGTAGGTCTTGCCAGTGTCGGATGTGTAGGAAATGTTATCCTGGGTCAGTTCCTTTATGGCTCTGAGAATCGTGTCGGCACTGCATGTGCGAAGTGTCGGATGAAGCGAGAGGTGATACATCAGATGAGTGGTGACATCCTCTATGCATGAGCCGCCACAGAAATAAACGCTCATAAGCGAACGGATGATTTCGCTGTATTGATAACCATACAGCCTACATCTCATACCGAGGGTTGAGTCGATTACAGATGAGAGATTGGAGTCAAATTGCTCCATTATTGAAAAAATTCCTCCAAAAGGAGAGAGTTTCTCAGATTTTATTGCTACCTTTGCCATGTCTGTCGGGTTTGATACATATTTTGATTTGCAACACTAAGATAGGTGAAAAATCTGACATGGCAAAATCCTGAGCAACTTTTTGTTGCTCAGGTACTTATAAAATAAGTTAAACTAAAATGCTGCGGAATTTAGGATATCTTGAAGAAGAACGTAATGAACAAATTAGAAAAGAAAATGAGAGACGATTCCAACAAGAGCAACAAAGGATAAACAATCAACGTCTTCATGAGATTAATGAACGTAATCGCATTGCTTTAGAACGGGAAAATGCGAGGAGAAGAGCAGAGGAAAAAAGAAAAGCGGAACAAAAGCGAAAAGAAACCAGTCGCACAAACACAAATGTTCCTCCGTCGCAACCGAAGAATAATCGTTGGTCAATAGGCTCTAATCCAACTCTTCTTCCACGAGCAACCTCATCAAAAACAGCAACTACAAAAACAAACTCATCTAATAAAACCGATGGAAAAGAGGGAAAGTAAGTAATCTTATTGCAAAATGAATTGTATATGCAGTCAATCGCCAGTCGGTTGGCTGCATTTTTTCTGTGTGCAAGGATGGTCTATTCGCCACCGATGGAGGGGCGGTTAGCACCGCTCGCCTCCAGATAGTCGTTTACTGCGTCACGCATGGTGAACTCTCTCATGCCTGTCTTTGCCCAGTAGATAAGGGCATCAACAGCGGCTTTTCTTGCCTTGCTGTATTCGTTGTCTGTCATGATTCTGATGTTTTGAGTTTTCTAAAAAAGTGTGATGCATATCCAAATGGTGATTTCAACAAAGATGATAGACCAACTTAGGAAAACCAAGCCGAACATCCAGGCATAGGTGCTACCGTTGAAGTATGCACCCTCCTCGATATTGCGGATTCGTTTAAGCTCTTTCTGCTGGTGAGTGAACAGGTCGTTTATCCGCTTCTCATGCTCGTCAAGGGCTTGCTTGAAAGCAGAAATGGCGGTGTTGTTCCGCTTATCCAACTGGGCAACTCCTTCATCGTTGATGCCGACTTTGAGGTTGCTCTGCTCTGCCTTGACTATGGCATGGCATATACTATCCACGATGTTGTCCGTGCTCCTGTGGGCAGCCATAAGTGCCACTTTCGTTGATTCCAACCTCCGATAGGCATTGCCCAGTTCCTCCTTTGCCTCATAGAGTGCTTTCTTGGCTGATTCAATCTCTTTCAGGGTCACTTTGATTTCTTCCTTGCCACTCTCGATGTTCTCGTCCTCCTGCATCTGATTGTACAGGTTAAGCACATCCTGTGTGGCATCTTTCTTGTTTCTTCCCATACCGTTCTTGTTTGAAAAGTTATCGTTTCATGCCTCTCTTTATCGGCTTGCAGAGTGTGTTTGCTTGCATTGCGCAACGTCTTGCCCATTCACGGTCATCATCGTCCTTATCACGTCCCCAGCCACTGCCAGGACTGCCACCGCCACCACATGACTCAGACATCGATGTGGCAGCATCGAGATAGTTCATGAAGAGCAGCATAGCCACATTCAGAATGTCAGTGTGGCTTGCGGATCCCTTCTCGGGAACTTCGATACAACTGTTCATTGTGTCGTAAGCAGTTCTCGGCATGACTATGCTGAAACGCTCACCATCGACTTCAATAATCTTTCTCAATCCGTCAGGCAGGTCAGGATTGGTAACATTGCTTGTGCGAGACTGACCACCTTGCGATGCCGTATTTCTGCTGTCCAATGTGGTAGCGTTTGAAACAGATGACGAAGGTCTTTGACCAACTGCAACAGGTGTTGGCTGAGGGTGCAGCTTGCGGAAGGTATTCCCGATTTTCGATGCAGTGAGATTCCTTCCTACACCCAGTTCGGAAGCCTTGATGGTAGTTTTTCCGAACTTGAAGCGGTAGCCATGCACCCTGCCTTGACCATTCTTGTCACGGATAAGCTCGATGTCATATCCCTTTGCCCTCAATCGGTCGGCATATTCATCCCAATCAAAGAAGGGCATTGAGCGCAGCACATCCGTACAGGCTTTGGTCACCTCCGCAATGCGCTCCTGACGAATATCCATGGCATCCTTCCAACCATGACGCTGATTGACGGCTTTCGCAGCCATCACGGCACGTTCACCGATGAACTTCACATCATTGAGATTACCGTCCATGTCGATGCGGTTCACCACCAGATGCAGGTGGGGAATGCCACTCTTGGAGTCACGGTGAAGGGCGGCAAAATATTGTGAGTTGGCTATGTTGGTCGGCTTGACCGAAGTTGCAGCCTTGCCTTTCTTCTTGCCGATGTGGTTCACCTTGGAGATACCATCCATCTCACGAATGAACTCGTCAAGGAATCTTCTCCAGTCCTCCATAGTCCAGTTACGTGCCTCCTCCTCAGATGGGGAAAGCTCAAAGCGGATGGACGTCAGTTCGATGGGCTTCTTGGCATACCTCTGCTTGAACATGGACTGATGCAGCACCATCTCGTCCCACATGCCCATCGGCGGCAGACCCTCGCTGAGATGGTTGGTCTTGACGATGTCCGCGCGATTGTTTTTGGTTGCGTAATTGGTCATTGCCTGACCATGCTGAATTGCTGACGCTTTTGCTATCATAACATATCCAAGAATTTGTCTCTAATGCGGCTCAATTCCTCTATCAGGGTGTTGATGCCTTGAAGCCAACGTTCCATGAAGTCGGCTCTCTTGAAGAGTTTTAGTCTCTCGGTCTGTGGCAGGGCATGAAGCGCATTGCGCACATAAACCAGTTCAGACCTTGCCCCGATTAAGCCCTTCAAGGCTTCCTCCTGCTCTGCGGTCATGGGTAGGGATGGCTTGTGTCCGATGCCTAAGTCATGAAGATATGTGCTCTTGCTCCTGCCTGACAGTCGGGCATTATGTACTACCAAGTCGTAGTGTTCTTCTGTGAAACGAACGTCAATGTGTCTGGTCTTCGGAGGTCTCTTCCTTGAGGTTTTCTCCGTGTTGTTATTCTTGTCTTTTGTCATTGTAGATGGGGTTTATAAAGTTTATACTTGATATAACAGGACAGCCAATGTGAGCCTGCGAACATTCAAGAATGCCAGTAGGAAGCGGTGGGCGAAGCGAAACCGTCTGACACTGGTACTTCTTGTTTAGACCTCCGAAAAAAAACTACGGCTAATAGAGGTAGCGGCTTCTGGATAGCTTGCCTGTCGGGAACGTCAATAGTCGAAATAAGGGAAAAGTAGAGATGACATCATGAGTGACTTGGGGTGATATGCGCGCCATGTCTCTCCGTGTGATCCTCGCATCGTCCTTCATGGGGCGGTGGCTGCAAGAGGTTGCCCTCGTCATCATAGACAGGAGACGGCAGCAACTCAATGGGTGATGCCCCTTCTCCTTGATTGCAGTCATCTTCTGACGGCTGTCCAACCTCATACTCAAAATGGTCATCACCTTCCTTTTCCCTTTGTTTGAAGTCTTGTGGTATCGGAGAAGGATCTGAAAGTCCATCCCCGATAACATGAGAATTAACGAAAGGGGAAGAGGTATTATAAGAGGCAGGAACATGGGGCTGCAGAATGTCAGTAGTGGCAGGATTGACGCTGCTGTCTTTCTGCTGACCTATGCCATTGGAAAGATTGCCTTCCGAAGAGCAAGCGGTATCGGATGGGACATTGGACACCGATTCCTCTTGGGTGGCGGAAGTCACGGATTGACGGTTGTAGAAGGGGTTCTTGATGGCTTCCTTGATGCCGTCAACGTACCAGAAGGCGATGCATAGTATCGTATGTATGGAGGTGCGGTTGTTCCTCTCGGTTGAGAGGATGCCCACCTGATTGAACAGTTCCACCACCTTTGCCGCTGTCTTGCGGTCACACTTCCAAAGGGCAGACAGCTCAACGGTAGAGATGGCAAACTGCCCGATGGAGAGAGAAGCGGAGAAGCCTGTCTTCTGATAAACACTTGGCTTGGTGGATGCCATTGATACAAAAGTGGCGAAGGCGGTCATGCGGTGGAAGCCCTGCCTGTCATCCTTTAAGAAATCGAGCTGCTCCTTGGTCAGCAGGATTCCGTATTTTATGCTTTGGTTACTCATCTTGAAAAACTGATTATTAGTGAAACGGATTACTCAGCAAAGAGAAAATGAATGTTTATTCTTTTTCCCTTTCGTAAAAAGGCAAATTCCGTGAGTTCTATTATCCGTCATGTTATTCTTCCCCATTAGGAATTATCTCATCCTTGTCCCTCTTCATGGAGGCAGGCTTGTTCTTCTTGCTTTTCTGCAACATTGCCAGATGAGCCTCGAAGTCTGCCTGTTCCTCCTGGGTCGATTCGTAAGGCTTGTCCCATGAGCCACCTGCCTCAATCCATTTTATCAGTTGGTCTTTGAAGAAGTAGAGTGTGTTCCCTCTCTTGTAGAATGGGATGCGTCTTTCAGATGTGTAAGCATAAAGCGATGAGACTTTCTTTCGGACGAAGGCACTTGCCTCTCTGATGTCCATAAGAACATGGTCATTCTCGCACGGAGCATTGCCTATTCTCTGACCAATGTCATCAAGACGAGTCATCATCGTATTGACCTTGGTCAGAAGTTCGCCAACTGCGCTGGGCAGTTGGTCGAACGATAATGATTTGTTTTCTTCCATTTGTTATCCTGATTATGTGTTTCACTTATGTCTGGTCACTCTCTGCCTTGGTTGGCATCTTGAGAGAGATACGTTCTGCCGCATCACGTTTGAGTTCGTCCACCACATCGGCATACACCTGAGTAGTGGCAAGATTGCTATGGGTAAGCAGCTTGCTCACGGTGTAGATGTCCGTTCCCTCTGCCAACTGCAAGGTGGCAAAGGTATGACGGAAGCAGTGGAAGGTGATGTGTTTCTCGATGCCGGAAGCCTTTATCCACGGTTTGAGATACAATGCCACTGTACTGTTCGTGAGATTCTTGAACACCTGTCCAGTGCTTCGCTCGCCACAGAGCTGCAAAGCCTCTTCGCTGATAGGCAGGATTGCAGCGGTGGAAGTCTTCTTTGTGATAATGTCCATTCCCCAGCCGCCATCAGCCAACTTGACGATATTCTCCCACTGGAGTCTGATGCAGTCAGAAAGGCGAAGACCTGTAAGGCAGGAGAAGAGACCTGCACGGCGAAGGACATCACTCTTGCAAGGAGTCTGAGACAACTGCAACAACTCTTCCTTGGTGAGGAACTGCCGCTTGTTGCCATGAGCCTTGGCACGCACAAGTTTCTTGGCGATATTCTCTTTGAGCAGTCCGTCCTCGTATGCGATGGCAAGGATGCACTTCAACTTGGTAAGGTTGTTGTTGGCTGTTGTTCCCATCATGCGCTTGCCGTTGTGCATACAGGCATCCGACAACAGGTAGTCGAGGAATCCCTGGCAGTACGGAACGGTAAGGTCGCAGAAGCGGCACTCGCCATGCGTGTAATTGTGGAAGTGCATGTAGGCGGTTGCCCAGTTCTGGCTGCTGCCACGCTCAATCATGAGGTTCTTGAAATATTCCAAGAAGCTCTCCTTGCCCTTGTTGCGGTCGAGGAAGCCATACTCCTCATTGATGATGGACTCAGTCCTGCGGCACTTGATGATTTCCGCTTTCTGAATCATACTTTTGTTGTACTCCTGCTGAAAGCGTTCAACAGGGTTGGTGTAGATGTAAAGACCAAGGTACTCCCTGCGTGAGAGCTTGCCTGTCTTCGGGTTGCGGATTGGAGGATAGAAATCCAGATAGAGGGAAGTCTGTCCGTTCTTGATAGGTCGTTTCCGCACGGTGACCTTTGTACAAATGTTCGTCATATTGTTATTCTTTTATTATTCTTACCGATGTGTATCTGTGGATGCGAATAGCCATGGTCGCAACGCTTTAACTCTCAAATCCGATGCAAAGTTAGATTGCCGTGAAAAGAGAAAAGCAAAGATGGCTTCAAATACAGCCAGAATTTAACCTGAATTTGCTTTTGAGTATGATTTTACGCTCAAAATCAGACTAAAAGCAGGTATTGGATGCGTTTTTTGTCTTATATCCGTTACTCTGCGTTGTGGGTTTGTTTCGACCGACATGGATGGGTGCTGCATAGCAATTGCAACGGCATGGGTCGTATATGAGTTTGTTTGAACCATCTCTTGACTTGTGTCTCACTTCCGTTTTGCCTTGGTCGTAGTACTGCTTTTCTCTGCCTTCTTGCGTGCAGCCTCCCAGTCTGCTTTCAGATAGTAGTTGGCTCTTCCGCCTTTGAACTTTCGGATTCTCACTCCATGGGTCTCCGCAAATCTGCGTACCTGTGTCTTGCCTAATCCGTAGAGTTTCATGATGTCGAAGCAGGTGTACCAGTCATCGGAAATGTTCTTACCCTGTTCTTCATTATAAAGCCCGATAACCCTTTCCACGTCTTCTTTCTTGAAGCAGGTCGTTCCCCATGCGTGAACTGACTGGAGTTGGTAACGATTGCGGACTTCATAGAATCTTCCATACTTGATATTAAAGGTGCTCAACACCTCTGCCATTGTGTAATGGGTGTCGTGGGTTACTCCATCAGGTGCTCTTTCACCAGCCCTGGGAGTCTTGCGACACTTTGCCAACTTGTTGACTGAGCCAGTCTCGGCATCTTTTAGCCTCTGTGCTTTCTTGGACGTTGCTCCTTCTAACGATAGGGAAGAAGGGAGAACCACCTGATAACCTTGTCCCTTGGCTATTTCAAGAAGGTCTTGCAAATAGATCCTGGTCATGCGTGTACCGAAATTTACGGCTCTTAGCCTGCCTTGACGAATAAGACTGCGTACTGTCTTGACGCTGATGCTTACTGCCTGCGCTGTTTCCTCTACGGACATCAGCACGATTGGAATGCGAGTTGTAGTATTCATTTTTACCGTTATTTTTGAATTTTGCAGTGACTCATGGGGGATGGTCCTTGACGGAAACTTTTAAGAGGAAACAAGGGGAAATAAGAGGAAATAAGAACCCTCATTAAGAACCGTGTGTCCCTCTGCCCATGGTACAACCGTGGTACAAAATTACTATAAACGGATGAAACTCGCAATAGGCGGTTGGAGCGTTATGTTAATGAATATGTATTGAAAATGAGCTATTTATGACGTTTCTCTAAGTTTTGTTTGGAGTTCTTTTCGATGCGTTTTAGTCCATATGACATGCATGTGGAACGACTTGCCGCTGCCCGAAGGACCCAAACAAAAAAAGTTCGAGTTGTCGGTCAGCTTCTCCTTTCCCTCCTTTCCTGTGATGTCGATGGCTACGGGCACACCTTGGCGGTCGGTATAGTATATCTTCAGCGGGGTGTCCTCATTATGCACGATGCGCTCCTTGTACATCAGACAGGTGGCGGCATCGCCGAGGGTGAGGAATCGGTCGTAGTCGGCATTCATGCCATAGCAGTTGCCGGGGAAAGAGTTGACGAACAGCTCCAACTGGTTGTAGGCCCGCTTGCTGATGTGGATGCCCATGCGCGAGAAGGAGTTTTCGAGATGGTTGGTGCATTTCTGTATGTCGGTGTCGCCGCTCACTGCCACCACGAGGTTGTAGTGGGTATAGACGAGCTGCTTGCTCTCACGGGCTATCACCTCCTGCACACGCTTGATGTCCTCTACAGCCATCAGGTTGCTGGGGTTGGGCATGGAGGCATGGCGGTTTTTCTTCTTGTCGAGTAGGGCAAGCTCACGCTTCTGGTTGGGCACGAACACCATCTGGTTGAACACCACGCAGTCGGCTCCGGGCACGCTATCGACGATGCTCACGAGATCAACGGGCATACTGGTGTTGTTCACCTCGATATTTGCGTAGGGACGGATGACCGACGGCAAGTTGGCATAATCCACATCCACAAGGCTATACACCTTGCAGCTACGGTCCCCCATGCCGATGGTCTCGTCATCGACCTTGAAGTTGGTCATCGACACCACCTTGTCACGGAAGTTCATGGAGAAGAAACGGTCCACATACTCGCAGGCTTCCGTTTTGCCGAGGAATCGGGACTTCACGCCGGCATCCCTCAGCTGGTCGTGCACCTTGCGTATCTTCACCAAGAAGTCACGCCATTTCTTGTTGTCGAACGACATCAGACGGCTCTTCTTGTTCTCCTGTGTGATGGTGAGGTAGCAGACGCTGTCGGTAAAGGGTCTGCCGTTGAAATAGCGGAAGTAACTCTCGCTCAGGAACTCATGATTTCCACCGTTCTCTTCCTTGAATGCCTTCCTCACAAACACGTCCTGCTTGTGCAGCGCATAGCCTTCGCCCAAGGTCTGGGCAAGGGCGGCGAAGAGGTGGGTGAACTCATAGTAGGCCTCGATGTTGGCGGAATACTTCTGCACAGGGTTCTCCATCTTCAGAACAGCGGAGTATTCGCCCGTCTTGGTATAGAGCACGCCGATGCCATCCACTTCCTCGATGGAGAAGTAGATGTCCTGGAAGATGCGCTTGCGCTTCCCTCCCGTGCCGAATGCCTTGACACTGATGGCCATGCCCACGCAGATGGCTGAGAATATGAGTATGATGTATAGGGTCATTGTTCTTTTTCTTTTTTAATCGCAAAAAGGCGGGCGCACCCTCATGCGTGATGCCCCCACCTCCATTCACTTACAATCATTGATAGCTTTCCACTTGGACATAATGGATTCTCTTTTTTGTTTTACACTTTCTTTGAATAGGCATAGATGAATATGCCGTTGTCACTCTTCTTGCTGTGCAAGCCCTTGCGCTGCTTCATGACGATGAGAACGCCACCGACAGCTACGGCGAGGACTAGCAGCACGAGTCCTGCCACGAAACCGAAGATGCAGTAGCCGAGGATGAAACCCGCAACGGCTCCTCCTGCGGTGGCTGCCGCCCAGTAGATGTAGCGTCCCTGCAACCCGAAGAACTCCAATGGACGTTGCAGTCCCTTGAAAATGGGATAATCCGGAAAACGCTCTTGCTTTGTATCTGCCATAACTGTCAGTGTTTTAACGTTCTACATACTCACAATCTCACGCTGCGTTTAACCTCCAATGCCGAAGAACAGAGGCAGTGCCTGGGCTGCTGCAATGAGGAAAATACATGCGCCGACGACCATCATGATCTTCTTTTTCAGAATCTGCTTCCGAATTGTAAAGTGCTGAATATCAACACTCCCAAAAA
>CAJJOL010000071.1:0-10704 GCA_905193385.1 uncultured Prevotella sp.
AACGACCCCGAGATTACAAATCACGTGCTCTGGCCAACTGAGCTAAAGAGGCAAAATCCCTGCAGCCGTTATACGGCGATTTAGGACCTGTTCTAAAACGGCTGCAAAGATACGACTTATTTTTTATTCGCCAAAACTTTTCGGCATTTTTTTTACATTTTACGTGCTTTTTCTTTGAATTTGGTTAATTGTACCTTCATTGCGTCGACACAAAGGTCTACTCCCTCCTCAAATGTATCGCATGTCTTCTCTACGAAAAGAGTCTGTCCGGGAACGCTCACCGTAAGGCTTGTCTCCTTGTTCTGTGCGGTGGCTGGCTTCACTACCTTGAGCTGTACCTCGGCTGTCTTGATGTCTTCGAATGTCTTCTCCAATTTTGCAACTTTCTTCTCGATGAAGTCTTGCAATTTCTCAGTAGCGTCAAAATGAATTGACTGAATCTTGATTTCCATAGTTACCTCCTTTTTTTGATTTTAAGGGTTATGCCCTGGGATGGGCTTTACTATAAACTTTCTTCAATTGTTCGAATGTGGTGTGTGTATAGATTTCCGTTGTCGACAGTTCGCTATGTCCGAGCAGCTTCTGCACGCTTTCGAGGTCGGCGCCGTTGTTGAGCATGGCGGTGGCGAAGCTGTGGCGCAGCACGTGGGGCGACCGTTTGGCGAGATTGCCTATTGCCGAGAGGCGCGTCATCACTTCCTTGCGCAGCTGGACGTATGTCATGCGGCTGCCGCGGTCGTTGAGTATGAGTGCCGTGTCGATGCGTTGCTGCCACATTGCGTCGCGCTGGCGTATGTATTCCTGCAGTTGGGTGCGGAGTTCGTCGCCGAAGGGGATGGCGCGTTGCTTGTTGCCTTTGCCCGTTACTCGTATTTCGCCTTGGGCGAAGTCGACTGAGCTGTCGTCGAGCGAGGTGAGTTCGGAGGCTCGCATGCCGGTTTCGTAAAGCAGTATTAATATGGTACGCGCACGTGTACTTATATAATCGCTCCCCCACTCTGCCGAGTCGAGCAGCCTGTCCATGTCATCTTCGCGCACGAATTGCGGCAGGTAGCGCGACTTCTTGGGCCCCCGCACTATGTGTGCCGGGTCGTGGCTGACGAGTCCACGGGCGAGTGCGTATCGGTACATCGACCTTACGGCACTCAGTCGGCGGCATATTGATGTGGGCGAGTTGCCCCGGTCCATCATTGCCTCTATCCATCCGCGTATGTCTTCGGTGTCGGCAGTGTCTATTGTCACATGTCCTTCGAGTGTGTCAAGATAGGCGACATAGGCTTCGAGGTCGAGCCGATAGCCTTGCAGCGTCTGCTCCGAGCGCCTGCGTTCGTAGCGCATATAGTCCAAGAATTCGCTTATCTCCATATCGTAACACCTCATTTAGGTTTCGTCAACGAATGTACGTATTTTATTTCATTCCGCCAAATTTTTACGCATCTTTTTTCACTTGTGCTACATTTTTGACTCTTTCGTATATAATAAGGTATAGGACGAGGAAGAGAGTTTTTGTTCTCTCGGATGGGAACAATTTTTCTCTCGGGAGGAAACATTTTTCCTCTTGGGAGGAAATCGCTTTCCTTCGGGATGTGTTCGGGATGCGTTCGGGATGGGCTTGTTTTGGACGGGCAAGTCAAAAGGACTCGTTTTGCCTTTCAAAAGGACTCGTTTTGGACTGCAAAAGGACTCGTTTTGAAGGGCAAAAGGAGTCCTTTTCTGAGTGTTGAATGTTGAATGTTAAGGGATTTTAGCGTTACGGATGTTGCTGCATCCGAACAAAAGCGCTATCTTTGCATTATTGATTCTTCGTTACGTAAAATTCATAATACTATAAAAGCTTATGGTACAGACCAATCCATTTGTCATAGAAGGCTATCTGTCGCCGGAATATTTCTGCGACCGTATTGACGAGACCGCCTTGCTGACTCGCCATCTCACCAACCGATGCAACGTCGCGTTGATAGCCCAGCGTCGCCTGGGCAAGTCGGGACTGATACACAACTGCTTCTATCAGAAGGCGATACGCGAACAGTACCATTGCATCTTTGTTGACATTTACGACACGAAGGACCTCAACGAATTTGTCTATGCTTTGGGCAAGGGCATTCTGACGGCTCTGAAACCGAAGGGAAGGAAGGCGTGGGAATTCTTTGTCAACATGCTCCAGTCGCTCAAATCGACTATTTCGTTCGACATAAACGGCAATCCGGAATGGAGCGTCGGCATCGGCGACATTCAGGCTCCCGACACTACGCTCGACGAGATTTTCGCATATCTCGAGCATGCCGACAAGCCGTGCATTGTGGCTATCGACGAGTTCCAGACCATTGCCAGCTATCCCGAGAAGACCGTCGAGGCCACTCTTCGCAAGCGTATACAAAACTGCCACAACGCTTCGTTCGTGTTCTCGGGCTCTAAGCGCCACATGATGGCGCTTATGTTCACGTCGCAGTCGCGCCCGTTCTATCACAGTTCGAGCATCATGGGGCTGGAACCGATTGACAGAACCGTCTACCGCGATTTTGCCAACCGCCATCTCGCAAGAAACGGAAAGACCATAAGCGACGAGGCTTTCAGCTACATTTACGGCCGTTTCGACGGAGTGACCTGGTACATCCAGTACATTCTGAACATGCTCTACACAGCCATTTCGACCGACAGCATACTGACTACAGACGACGCCAAGGCTGCCATCGCAGGCATTCTGGCGCAGCATCGCTTTGCCTATCAGGCTCTGGTCTATCAGCTTACGTCCAAACAGAAGCAGGTGCTGACGGCTATTGCTGCCGAGAACGGGCCTACTTCGATTATGTCGCAGGCGTTTCTGCGCAAATACGGTCTCGGGGCGAGCACAGTGCAGGGGGCTGTAAAGGTTCTGCTCGACCGCGACTTCATCAGCCAGGACGACGGAGCTTACCGACTTTGCGACAAGTTTCTGGAAATGTACCTTCAGGAAGAATTGCAGTAATGCAAAGGACTGGAATATAAGCAAAGGAACAATAATAATGTAAAAATAACGGCAAAAGACGGCTTTTCCGTTTTTTTATTGCTAACTTTGCATTCAGACAACTAATCGAAGAACAAATAAAGGACTAACATATAACTTAAATCATACTAATCAAAATCCTAAAGCTATGAGCAAATATCCAAAGATTGGAATTCGCCCCACTATCGACGGACGTCAGGGTGGAGTGCGCGAGAGTCTCGAAGAAAAAACTATGAACCTCGCAAAATCAGTAGCTAAACTTATTAGTGAGAACCTGCGCAACGGCGACGGCTCGCCGGTTGAGTGCGTTATCGCCGACACCACTATCGGTCGCGTTGGCGAGAGTGCTGCCTGTGCCGAGAAGTTCGAGCGCGAGGGCGTAGGTTCTACTATCACCGTTACTTCTTGCTGGTGCTATGGCGCCGAGACTATGGACATGAACCCGCATTGGCCGAAGGCTGTTTGGGGATTCAACGGAACCGAGCGCCCGGGTGCTGTATACCTTGCTGCCGTGCTCGCAGCACACGCCCAGAAGGGCCTGCCGGCTTTCGGCATCTACGGACACGACGTCCAGGACCTTGAGGACGACTCTATCCCTGCCGACGTTGCTGAGAAGATTCTGCGCTTTGCACGTGCCGCCCAGGCCGTGGCTACAATGCGCGGAAAGTCGTATCTGTCAATGGGTTCGGCTTGTATGGGCATCGCCGGAAGTATCGTCAATCCCGACTTCTTCCAGGAATATCTCGGTATGCGCAACGAAAGCGTTGACCTCACCGAAATCATCCGCCGCATGACCGAGGGCATCTACGACCCGGAGGAATACAAGAAGGCTATGGCTTGGACCCGCGAGCATTGCATGTGCAACGAGGGCGAGGACATCGCCAACCGCCAGGGCAAGGCCAAGACACGTGAGGAGAAGGATGCCGACTGGGAATTCATCGTCAAGATGATGATCATCATGAAGGACCTTATGCACGGCAACCCGCGCCTTGAGGAGATTGGATTCAAGGAGGAGGCTATCGGACACAACGCTATCGCAGGCGGTTTCCAGGGCCAGCGCCAGTGGACCGACTTCTATCCTAACGGCGACTATCCCGAAGCGCTCATGAATACTTCGTTCGACTGGAACGGACCGCGCGAAGCTATCACGCTCGCTACAGAAAACGACGCCGGCAACGGCGTTGCCATGCTCTTCAACCACTTGCTCACCGGACGTGCCCAGATATTCTCTGACGTGCGCACTTATTGGAGCCCCGAGGCCGTGAAGCGCGTCACCGGCAAGGAACTTACGGGCCGTGCTGCCGGCGGTATCATCCACCTCATCAACTCAGGTGCCACCACTCTCGACGGCTCGGGCGCAGCTACCGACGCTGAGGGCAACCCGACTATGAAGCATTTCTGGGACTTGACAGAAGAGGATATTGACGCTTGCCTCAAGGCTACGACCTGGTATCCTGCCAACCGCGACTACTTCCGTGGCGGCGGATTCTCTTCTAACTTCCTCTCCAAGGGCGGCATGCCTGTCACAATGGTGCGTCTGAACCACGTCAAGGGACTCGGTCCGGTGCTCCAGCTGGCTGAGGGATGGACTGTAGAGATTGACCCCGAAATCCACAACATTCTCGACAAGCGTACCGACCCGACATGGCCTACAACATGGTTCGTGCCACGTCTGTGCGACAAACCTGCCTTCAAGGATGTCTACTCGGTTATGAACAACTGGGGTGCCAACCATGGCGCCATCTCTTACGGACACATCGGAGCCGACCTCATCACTATGTGCTCAATCCTGCGCATACCGGTTTGCATGCACAACGTTGAGGACGAGCAGATCTTCCGTCCTGCCGCTTGGAACGCATTCGGCATGGACAAGGAGGGCGCCGACTTCCGCGCTTGCAAGAACTACGGACCGATTTATAAGTAATTTATAATTGAAAGTTGAGAGTTGAGAGTTGAGAATTGAAAGTTATGATTAGTTCTGCAGTTCATACATTGCAGCCAAGATTTTATAAATAAAGGTAATCACAACTCTCAAATCTCAATTCTCAAATCTCAACTAAAAAAAATCCATACTCTCAACTCTCAACTCTCAACTTTTTTCAAAGGCAGAACAACAATGATACAGGATTATCAGATACAGGAATTTCTTCGCCAGGCACATCGCGTTGGCGACGCAGGCTTGACCCTTTGTTCAAGCGGTAACATCTCATGGCGCATCGGCGACGAAGCGCTCGTTTCTGGAACAGGCTCTTGGGTGCCCACACTTCCTAAGGAGAAGGTGTCTATCTGCCGCGTAGCCGACGGCGAAGTACTCAACGGAGTGAAGCCTTCTATGGAGAGCGGTTTCCATCTTGGCGTGCTGCGCGAGCGTCCCGACTGCGACGTAGTGCTCCACTTCCAGTCGAAGTATGCCACAGTTGTGTCGTGCATGACTGAAACTCCGAAGGACTTCAACGTAACTGCTGAAGTGCCGTGCCACGTTGGTCGCGACATACCGGTCATTCCTTACTTCCGTCCGGGCTCGCCCGAATTGGCAGAGGCTGTAAAGGCGGCGCTCAAGGACCACAACTCGGCTCTGATGCTCAAGCACGGCCAGGTGGTTTGTGGCAAAACATTCGACGAAGTGTTCGAACGTGCCATGTTCTTCGAGATGGCTTGCCGCATAATAGTTCTCAGCGGAGGCAAGTACAACACTCTCACAGCAGAGGAAATTGACGACCTCGAAGCATACGTGCTGGGCAAAAAGCAGAAGTAATAAAAACAATAAGCCCTACCCCCGGTCCCTCCCTAGCCCCACCCCCAGCCCCTCCCCCGCAGGGAGGGGAGCGATATGCTGTATTAATTAAGAGACGATAAAAACAAACATATATGTTTTTTATCGTTGCATATTACTCCCCTCCCTGCGGGGGAGGGGTCGGGGGTGGGGCTGAGAGAGGGGCTGGGGGTGGGGCTTTTCACCTTTATCCTAACAACAATGACCTATTTAGCTATCGACTTCGGCGGCGGCTCGGGCCGTGTCATTGCCGGAACTATAACCAACGAGGGCGGACGCAAGCAGCTGACCATGCAACTTGTACATCGCTTTCAGAACCGACAAGTGCGCCTGGGCGAACACGTCTATTGGGACTTTCCTGCCCTCTTCGAGGACATGAAGACCGGATTGCGCAAGGCCGCACAGCTGGGGCTGGACGTGGCTGGCATCGCTGTGGACACATGGGGTGTCGACTTCGGACTCATCGACCGCCAAGGCAACCTTATAGGCAACCCCGTTTGCTATCGCGACGCACGCACTCAGGGCATGGCAGAAGAATTCTTCAGCACTACCGACCCTACCGAACACTACGCCGTAAACGGCACCCAGGTAATGGAGATAAACACTCTGTTCCAATTGCTCAGCATGAAGAAAGCCGACTCTCCGCAATTGCAGATAGCCGACCGCATGCTTTTCACACCCGACCTCTTCTCGTTCTTCCTTACGGGCGAGGCGAATACCGAATACACCATAGCCTCAACTTCCGAGATGCTCAACGCCCAGACACGCTCATGGGATTGGCCGTTGATAGACCGTCTGGGTCTGCCGCGCCACCTTTTCTGCCCTATTGTGATGCCCGGCACAGTACGCGGACGTCTGCGTCGCGACATTGCCGAGGAGACGGGATTGGGCGAAGTGGACGTGATAGCAGTCGGTTCGCACGACACAGCCAGCGCCGTGGCAGCCGTACCAGCCAAGGCCGACGAGCGTCCCGTTGCGTTTATCAGCTCAGGAACATGGTCGTTGCTCGGCGTAGAGATTGATACGCCCATACTGACCGAGGAAGCCCGCAGCGCACAATTCACCAACGAGGGCGGCATAGGCGGCAAGATTACGTTCCTGCAGAACATCACCGGACTCTGGTTCTTGCAGCGTCTGATGGCAGAATGGCGCGACGAGGGCGACGAACAGCAATACGACCCGCTGCTCGCAGCCGCCGACAAGTCGCCAATCAAGTCCATCATACCCGTCGACGCACCCGAATTCCAGAACCCCAAATCCATGCAGCATGCCATTTGCGACTATTGCAAGAGCCACGGAATGGAAGTTCCGCAGTCGAAGGGCGACACCACACGCGTAGTTCTGCAATCGCTTGCAGCCAAATACGCCGAAGCCACACGCGCACTCAACGCTATGCTGCCCTCACCAATAAAGACTCTGCACATAATAGGAGGCGGATCGCAAAACAAACTTCTCAACCGGCTCACCCAAGAGGCTCTCGGCATACCCGTCGAGACAGGACCCGTCGAGGCAACAGCCATCGGCAACATTCTCACTCAAGCACTCGCCAAGGGCGAAGTGAGCGACATCAACGAGATGAGAAGCATCACGATAAACTAAAACAACCAACATCTAATGAAACAATCTATCCTATCAAAGGACGGCGTGAGCTACGTCGTGCCATTCATACTCATCACATCGTGCTTCGCACTTTGGGGCTTTGCCAACGATATTACCAATCCCATGGTGAAGGCCTTCTCCAAGATATTCCGCATGTCGGCTACAGACGGCGCCATGGTGCAGGTTGCCTTCTATGGCGGATACTTCGCTATGGCGTTCCCGGCAGCCATGTTCATACGCCGGTTCAGCTACAAGGCAGGCGTGCTCGTAGGTCTGGGACTGTACGCTTTGGGCGCTTTCCTGTTCTATCCCGCCAAGATGACAGGTGAGTACTATCCGTTCCTCGCCGCCTACTTCATCCTGACATGCGGACTTTCGTTTCTTGAGACATCGAGCAATCCCTACATTCTGTCGATGGGAACCGAAGAGACTGCCACACGCCGACTCAATCTGGCTCAGTCGTTCAATCCGATGGGCTCGCTCCTGGGCATGTATGTAGCGATGAACTTCATCCAGGCAAAGCTCAATCCGCTCGACACCGCCTCACGAGCCACACTCTCTGCCGACGAATTCGAAGCCGTCAAGGAGTACGACCTTTCGGTGCTTATCGCTCCATACCTTACCATCGGACTCGTCATCCTCGCCATGTTCCTCGTCATTCTGTTCTGGCCAATGCCCAAGAACGGCGACAAGAACAAGCAGATAAACTTCCTGCCTACGCTGCGCCGCATCTTCACCATGCCGCATTATCGCGAGGGCGTCATAGCACAGTTCTTCTATGTAGGCGTTCAGATAATGTGCTGGACCTTCATCATACAGTACGGCACGCGCGTACTCATGGCTGAGGGAATGGGCGAGCAGGCTGCCGAGGTGCTGTCGCAGCAGTACAACATCATAGCAATGGTGATATTCTGCTGCTCGCGTTTCATCTGTACCTTCCTGCTGCGCTACGTCAACACCGGACAGCTGCTCATGCTTCTTGCCATCGCCGGCGGCGTACTTGTAGCGGGAGTCATCACCCTGCAGAACATATACGGACTCTACTGCCTGGTTGGCGTGAGCGCCTGCATGTCGCTCATGTTCCCCACCATCTATGGTATAGCGCTCACCGGACTGGGCGACGATGCCAAGTTTGGTGCTGCCGGACTCATTATGGCAATCCTCGGAGGTAGCGTTCTGCCGCCGCTCCAGGCCTCAATTATCGACAAGGGCGAACTCTTCGGCATGCCAGCCGTCAACGTTTCGTTCATCCTTCCGTTCATCTGCTTCGTAGTTATAGCCGTATACGGACAGCGCACGTACTTGCGCAGCAAGGGAAAACTCTAAGAATTGAGAATTGAGAATTGAGAGTTGAAAGTTATGATATGTTGTATCAATTGAAGAATTGCAGCAAAAGAACGCTATCAAGGTAATCATAACTCTCAATTCCCAACTCTCAACTCTCAACTGAAACAAACTCTCAATTCTCAACTGAAACCAACCCTCACCCTTAAGAATTCAAAATAAAAAATATATTATTAATCATAAATTCATTCTGATGAACAAAACCATCATTTCAGTAGCAGCCCTTTCGTGCCTCGCAGCCACAATGCAGGCACAGAAGAAGGCTGCAGCACAACGCCCCAACATTGTGTACATCATGTGCGATGACCATGCCTTCCAGTGCATTTCGGCATATGGACACGCCATTGGCAAGCTCGCACCCACGCCCAACATCGACCGTATAGCCGAGCGCGGAATGCGTTTTGACAAGGCGTTTGTCGAGAATTCGCTCTCCACTCCGTCGCGTGCATGTCTGATGACCGGACTTTACAGTCATCAGAACGGACAGCGACAGCTGGGCGAGGGTATCGACACGTCGCGCACATTCTTCACCGAACTGCTGCAGGATGCGGGCTATCAGACAGCCATCATTGGCAAATGGCACATGGGATGCGACCCCAAGGGATTCGACTATTACCACATCTACAACGACCAGGGACAGTACTGGAACCCGCAGTATCGCGGTACAGACACGCCCGAAGGCAAATACATCGTCGAAGAGGGCTACAGCACCGACCTTTCTACCGACCACGCCATCGACTTCATGGACCATCGCGACAAGTCGAAACCCTTCTGCCTCATGCTGCATCATAAGGCTCCGCACCGCAACTGGCAAGCCAACCTGAAGTATCTGGGCAAATACGATAACGTGGAGTTCCCTATGCCCGAGACATTCTACGACGACTACGCCACACGTGGCGAAGCTGTGCGCACCCAGAAGATGAGCGTTACGAAGCACATGCGCTGGGAGCAGGACTTCAAGGTACCCGAGATGCTCGATATGAACAACGAGGACAGCAAGGACTCGTACAACGCTCTAATGGGCGAAATCAACCGTATGACTCCAGCACAACGCTCGGCTTGGGGACGCTACTACTTTCCACGCAACCGCAAACTTCTCGAAGCCAACCTCAAGGGCAAGGAGCTTGACAACTGGAAGTATCAGGCTTACATCCGCGACTACATGTCGGTAATAGCAAGTGTTGACGAAAGCGTGGGCCGTGTGCTCGACTATCTCGACCAGAACGGACTCACCGACAACACCATCATCGTATACACCTCCGACCAGGGTTTCTACATGGGCGAGCACGGATGGTTTGACAAGCGGTTCATGTACGAGGAGTCGCTGCGCACTCCGCTCATCATCAGCTATCCGGGACACACCAAGCCGGGCAGCGTATGCCACAAGCTGGTGCAGAACATCGACTATGCTCCGACGTTCCTCGAACTGGCTGGCGTGAAGAAGCCGCAGGATATGGTGGGCCGTTCGCTCCTTCCTGTCATCGAAAACGGCGACGCTCAGAAGCAATGGCGAACCAGTATCTACTACCACTACTACGACTATCCTACCTACCACATGGTGCGCAAGCACGACGGAGTACGTACCGACCGCTACAAGCTCATCCACTTCTACGGCAAGGGCGGACTCGACGCTGTTCCCGAAAACAAGTACCAGGGCATTGAGGGTACAGCGGAGAACGCTACACTCAAGTCGCTCATCAGCATCGGCTACTTCGAACCGAAGGACAACGAGGTGAACTACAACGAGCTGTACGACCTTCAGAACGACCCCAACGAGCTGAACAACCTCTACGGCAAGCCTGGTTATGAGAAGATAACCAAGCAGCTGCAGAAGGAACTCGACGCCTATCGCAAGGCGCAGAAGGTTGATGAGTACTAAAAAAAGGCTCATCCGGGAAATGGAGTGATAATAATATTTTATTATTATAATGTAACAAGTTTATACGAGTAGAGGGCGTGTCAAAAGTCAACAAAACGGGCTGAAAGCCCCAAAAGCACATAGCCC
>CAJJOL010000072.1:0-9376 GCA_905193385.1 uncultured Prevotella sp.
TCGTGACAACGTTTTTTAATGTTAAGTGTTAGATGTTGAATGTTAAATTCGTGGGTAAACTCAACATTCAACATTCAAAACTCAACATTCACAGATGCTGTATGTCAGATTCTTGCAATCCTGTAGCTTGCATGATTTGTTCTCTGCTCATTCCCATTGCCTTCAATTGTCTGGCTATTTCTAATGAACGCTCAGCCCTGCCTTCAACTAAACCCGCAGCCCTGCCTTCAACTAAACCCGCAGCTCTGCCTTCAACTAAACCCGCAGCTCTGCCTTCGGCATGTCCTTCAGTGTAGCCGTCGTCGTGACTTGTATCGAAGAGGCTGCGCATATGTCTTACTGATTCCATATAGCGTTCGTATGCCCGGCGTTCTTTGTCGGGTAGAGAGTCTACTCTTAGCTGTTTGCGTGCTTCGGCAAGTCCGGCAGCTTTGGTGTTATCGTCAATCTTGCCGGTTTTCAGAAACTCTATCCACTCATCGAGTGGTGTTGTGGCTATCTTGTCAAAGTCATTTACGCGTAAGATGTAATATTCTGGGAACAGTTCTCCGGCATCTTTACGCTTTTCAAGTTTTGCTTCACTGATGCCAAGGAATTTCTCGCTTTGCTTTGCAGAAAGTTTTAAAAGGTCGTGGGGAGCGTGCAGTCCTTTGAATTCAGTTTTGCCATGATATACGTAGTCTTTGCCTTGACCTAATTCGAAATATACGATGTTGATGGAGTATATCTTGCGCACCTTGTCGTAGCTGTCGCCTTTGTCGATGTATTCGGTTATGGCTTTTGACACTCCGTATAGCATGCGGTGGAAGTAGGTTATCTCATGGCTGTTTTGTATTTCAATGATTATCAGCTCGCCGTCTTCGTCTTCTGCTAATATATCGACACGGTTGTACTTGTCAAGCAGGTCTTCTTGGTTGCCTTCGCTCTCAAGAAAGTGCTTGATTACTATTTTCTTGCCAATCAGCGACAAAAGCAGACCTTCCAATACTGCATGGTTGGTCTTGTTGCGAAGCAGGCGTTTCATAGCCCAGTCAAATCTGACGTACTTGTCGTAATATAATGCCATGGGTTTTCCTCCTTAATGTTTGTTATTCTGCTGTAAAGATACATAAAATATTGTGTAGCGCAAAACAATATTTTGTTATTGTCACGAATTATCACGAATTATTCACGAATTATTGTAGGAGGTTATGGCGTCCCCGCCATAGCCTGAGCAAGCAAACAGTGCTTTAATGTTAACTATTTATGGACAATTCACGATAATTCGTGACAACGTTTTTTAATGTTAAGTGTTAAATGTTGAATGTTAAATTCGTGGGTAAACTCAACATTCAACATTCAAAACTCAACATTCACGAATGTTATTCGTGTTCTTAGAATTTCTTGAACTTTAGGCGTAATTTTTCTGTTGAGAGTATCATGCGGTTGCCGTTGAGTGCTTCCTTCTTGAAGTGCTCGGGCAGGGCGTTGATGCCCAGTTGGCGCAGGTTGTTGTCGATGGCTTCAACGGGAATGTCGCCGCCCTGCTCGTGGTTGGGATTGTCCTCATGACCATGGTCGAGGTATATCTTAGTGATGTGGAGACTGTCGTGAGTCTGATTGAAGCGCAGATAGTATGCGCCAACGCTGCTGTTGGAACTGTCCTTGATGTAGATAAGATCCTTCTGAACTCCCCAGAATACGTAGCCTGAGGAGTTGTCGGTGGTGCCTCCTGTGGCAAGAGTGTCTACTCGCTCAAGGTGCCAGAAGCCGTCAAGAGATCCGTTGCCGCTTGTCTCTACGTTGCATGAGGCGAGCAGAAAGGGTGTGGCGAGCGTTGCCATCAGGCTTTTTATAGTCAGTTGTTTCATAATTATTTTATCAATCCCGTTTTACTTATTGTTATCTGTCCACCTGCGTTGTGTCCTAACATCTGTCGACTACCGAAGTCCATGGCGTAGGCAGCAGTGAGTTTCCAGCACTTATTTAATCGATAGGACGACTCGGCAAGGAAACTGATGTTGTGATGCTTGCGGTTGAACGGACCGTCGTAGGTGCCCCAACCTTCCTGATATGTAGCCAAGGCACGGTAGGCGAGGCGAGAGGTGGGAGCGCCGTCAATGCCGAGATGCCACGCTACGAAGCGGTTGTTGTAGATATACAACTGTCCGTTGGTGTTGTATATGGGCGATCGGTAGAGCGGATTGCCCATCACCTGTCCCCAGTGTTGCCAACCTGGATAGATGCCATGATTGTAATAGTTGTCTATTCCGGCTATCTGGTCGCTGATGTTCTGCGTGTGGTCGTGGTTGTAGGGGCCGCTCTGATACTTGGTGTAGATGTATTCGGCTACGATGTGGTGCAACCATCGTCCGTACTTCAGTTCCAGTTCGCCGCCCAGCATGATGTCCTTCAGGTCGTAGAGGAAGTAGCGATGATGTATGCGCTTGTTCCAATCGTCGCCCGAGCCGTAGCCATTGTTGTTGATATGGAACATCTGGCTGTGATCCTCGAAGTAATGATCGGCGTAGACCGACAACCGCCACAGCTCGTTGTCGTAGTTGACGCGCATCAGCCAGCTGCCTACTATGTTGCCCTCGTTGTTGGCATACATTCCGTCGGTAGCATCTTGTCCGCCCGGAAAGAATGCGTGCCAGAAACTTTTCAGTCCGTGTTTGGTAGGTATTGATTGCATTGTGCCGTCGTTGGAAGGACGGTATGGAGTGCCGCCAAACTGTGTTGCCATCTCCAGGCCGAGTTCAAAGGATAGTGGGAAGGTGGAATATTCGTTGCCAATCTTCAGATATCCGGCTTTGGAGTGATAGAGTACGTGGTCGGCGTATTTGGATTGACGGCGTGTGAAGTCGTGCTGCCAAGCGTCGTCGGTCATCATGCCGTAGGCAATGTGTCCCTTCAGGTGTAGCCATCCTCCTCCGAATGGCAACTGCCAGTATTCGGGCAGGGCGATACGGACTTGCGGAACGGGTCGTGCATTGATGCCAAGTGTTTGCGATCCCGAACTGAGTGTCTGGTTCTTCAATTGCAATGGCCACTCCTTTGCACCTGCCGTAAGAACACCGTGTAGCCATCGTGCCTCGACATAGGCCTGCTGCACTACAACGTTGCTGGTATAGTGAAGCGGTGCTGCAACATCGGCACAATAGCCTATAGCCCATCGGCGTGCCGAGTCGGCAGACAACGGTCGCATAACGGCAGCACGAATATATCCGTTCGTTTTGTCGAGCGAACTAAGACCATAGCGGTTGGCGTTGAGCCACAGCGGTGTCTGTCCCTTCGACAGCGTTGCCTGCGTCTCAATGTGGTATGAGAGTGAAGATGTAAGTTGGGCTTTGGAAGGCTTGCGGTCGGTCTCTTGCCAGGCATACTGAGCGTGAATAGAGCAGGGAATGTATGCCAAAAGAAGGGCAATGAGGCGGAGTGCGGTATGGCTGTGGGTCATCAATTGAATATCCTGTATTTTATAAATTAGTTAATCCCTATCCCCTTAAGCTAACAAAGCATACCACTCCCCTCCCTACGGGGGAGGGGTTGGGGGTAGGGCTTTGTGGGGGAGGGGCTTTGTGGGGGTAGGGCTTTTGTGGCTTTTTGCTTCTTTTCTTTAGTTATGCACAAGCGTTCCGATAGGCTCGCCGTCCATAACCTTCTTCAGATTGCCCACAACGTCCATGTTGAATACGTAGATGGGGAGGTTGTTCTCCTTGCACATTGTTGTGGCTGTGAGGTCCATCACTTTCAGTCCGCGAGTATAAATCTCGTCGTATGTGATGTCGCTGAACTTGGTTGCAGTTGGGTCTTTCTCTGGGTCGGCTGTGTAGATGCCGTCAACACGTGTGCCCTTGAGCATAACGTCAGCTTCAATCTCGATGCCGCGCAGACTTGAACCAGTGTCGGTGGTGAAGTAGGGCGAACCGGTTCCGGCAGAGAAGATACATACGTAGCCGTTCTCCATAGCCTCGATGGCCTTCCACTTAGAGTAGAACTCGCCGATAGGCTCCATACGTATGGCTGTGAGCACCTTTGTCTTAACGCCGATGGCACCAAGAGCTGAGCTGAGTGCCAATGAGTTGATAACTGTAGCGCACATTCCCATTTGGTCGCCCTTAACACGGTCGAAACCCTTTGATGCTCCGCTAAGTCCACGGAATATGTTGCCACCGCCTATAACGATACCAATCTGTACACCCATTTCGTGTACTTCCTTAATCTGCTGTGCATACTCGCCCAAACGAACTGGGTCGATGCCGAAGCTCTGTTTGCCCATAAGGCTCTCGCCACTGAGCTTAAGAAGGATTCTGTTGAATTTCATATTGTGAATTTTGAGTTTTGAATTTTGAGTTTTGAATTGTTGCCTACGGCAATTTTGAGTTTTGAATTTTGAGTTTTGAATTATTCTCGGCTTCGCCTGCGATTTTGAGTTTTGATTTTTGAATTTTGAGTTTTCCCTTTTATTCCTCTTCCCAAGTTTTCAAAGCATATAACTCCCCTCCCTACGGGGGAGGGGTCGGGGGTGGGGCTTTGGGGGGTAGGGCTTCTGTTTACAGCTGTATCTCCACTACCTTATCCACATCAGTAGGCACGCTGTCGAGTGTAATGAGCACTCCGCCTTGACACTTCTGCATCTTGACAGCCTTGCGCGAAACGTAATCTACGGCGTGCTTTGCGTTCTTGTCGGTGATGGGAAGGAAGAGCGAGCGGTCCTTGAGGTTGAGGATATGTACGAATATCTTGTTGTCCTTCTCAGTTGTTACGCCCCAATCGCGTGGCGATACGCGTCCTCCACGTGTACCATATATGGTTTCTCCGTATGTCTTCATCCATTCGCCCATTTCCTTAAGGCGCTGCACAGCTACTTCGGGCAGACATCCGTCGGGTTGCGGACCGATGTTCATAAGGAGGTTGGCGTTGCGACCTGCTGCCTTTACAAGATAATGTATGAGAGTCTTTGTCGACTTGTAGTTCTGGTCGGTAATCTTATATCCCCACATACCGTTCATTGTTTCGCATGTTTCGAGCGGCAGTTGTGAGATTGACTGACCTGAGAGTCCGGCTGTATTCTCGCCTGGCAGATCGCGTTCGAACATCTGGAAGTCTTCGCCTTCGAATGGAGTGTGATGATGATTATTGCCAATGAGGCAAGCAGGTTGCAGACGATGGATGAGAGCATACTGCTCGGGCAGGCGCCAGTCGAACGACGGATTGATGTCCTGATCCCACCATCCGTCAAACCATATAGCTCCAACCTTGCCGTAGTTGGTGAGGAGTTCGGTGAGCTGATTGTTCATGAACGCATAGTAAGAGTCCCAGTTCTGCTTGTCAACTGGTCGGCCTGTACCCAAACCTGTACGACCAAGCGGAGCGTCTTCGCGCTGCCAGTCGATATGTGAGTAATAGAAGTGGATGTCGATGCCCTGACGGTGGCACTCGTCAGCGAGTTCCTTGACGATGTCGCGCTTGAATGGCGAAGCGTCTACAACGTTATAGTCGGAATATTTGGTCTTGAACATTGAGAATCCCTCATGGTGACGAGTGGTGAAGCATATATACTTTGCGCCCGAAGCCTTGATTTGTGACACCCATTCCTTTGCGCTGAATCGAGAGGGGTAGAAGCCTCCAGCCAGTTTGGCGTATTCCTTATAGTTGAGGTTGTTGTTGGTCATAGTCCATTCGCCGGTGGCAAGCATAGCGTACAGACCCCAGTGAAGGAAGATTCCGAACTTAGAGTCCTGGAAATGTTTGCGTGCCGCGATGTTGTCGGCAGAGGGTGTGTAGGTTTGATTAGTGTTAGCGGATGCTGTGAGTGATAGTGCCAGCATAGCCGCTGCCAATAGCTTTTTCATAAGTTGTTGTTGGGTTATGGGTTATAATTGTTTCGCAAAGTTAACCTTTTTATTCGTATTGGTGAAGAATTATACAAAAAAAGTTGGGCTACCTCACGGCAGCCCAACCAAATAACTATTAAAACGTGTAATACGATAAGATCTGAGTCTGTTATGTTTATGTGCTGGTTTTCTAATGTTTATATTCTATTGCCTATAACCTTTCTGCTTATTTCTTGCGCACAGCACGCACTTTATGAAGCTCCATTCGTGGTGTGCTTTGTGGTGAGGCATCCCAAGTATAAGCATTCGAGTTGTCCTGTATACCTGTTGATGACCAGTGCTTACCATTCAAACCTGCAGCTCCGGAGAACTGATTGCTTGCCGGAAGATACCATTTGATATCATCCTTCACTGGTGTGATGGCATAAGTGATTTGGTTCTTTGATTCGCCTTTATGTATTTCAAAAGCATTCAACTTGATTGCATACAAGGCTGCAAACACCTTGGGAATTTCATTCGAACCACTTTGCGAGGTGACAGTATAGCCTCTATCAGCAATGAATTTCTCTCCCTCAAAAGATGTGCCTCCTACGTGTGAATACAGATTCCATGTGTTCTCCAAACCATCATCAGTAGATATTGCTGATATTTCATCCATTTTTGAGTAATCAACAGTGAATGTTACTGTGTTGCCGCTATAACTAACGGTTACGTATGGCACGGTTTGAGGAACAAATATAGATGCAATCCACTCCCAAAAATCTTTTGGCTGTTTTTTGAAGTTTTGTTTAATCCACCATGCTTCAGCCCACGCCCAACTAAGATTATCCTTCTTATATGTTACTTTTCTGTCCCATTTAAATCCGAAGGGGAATGTTTCGTCATCTTCCAAGACCTCCCAACCTATATCACCTTGCCAAATCGGACATTTCTGAACAATGTTTGCAGTTGCAAAATCTACTCCGTTTATGCTTAAGGTAAGTGTCACGGTACGGTCTTTTGTTGAGTTGTTTTCCTCTACGAACAGATATAGTGTTGTCTCTCCGTTACCCGTCTTATCCAACGTCTGCTGACGTTCTACGGGTACATTCTCGGAACCACAATAATCAGCATAATCACCAGTTGCTTTTAGCCAGTAGCCGCTTTGCTCATATGTGGTCAAGGCTGACTTAATTGTCACCCAAGGCTGATTAGACTTTATAGTCCAATTTCCCTGTACGTATTCTGTATTTACTTTTATAGGGATGATATCATAGTGAGCATCTACTATAGCAGGAGTGCTTGTAAACTTCAGCTCATACTCTGGTGTAATAGAGAGTCGATAGGTCACGGTTTTGCCCATTGGCCATTCGGCTCCGTTGAGTGATGCGCTCAGGGTGCGGTCTCTGCCTGAGATGTTGTCGTGGAAGATGACTTCGAGTTTGCTGTCTGCGCCTAATGTATGGGGCAGGAGCATGAATGTAGATTCACCGGCGTTGAGGTCGGTGCCGTTAGGAGTGGTGCTTGTTGTTGCCTGGTTGGGCGAAATGGTGAAGTCGGCAGTAGAGTTGTTGAGTGTCCATTTAGAGTTCACCATGTCGTATGTTCCAGAGTTCTTTACGCCCTTAAGCGATACGCTCTTGATGGTTCCTGCAGTCATTTGCTTGCCTGTCTTGATGATGACTGCGGTGCACAGGTGCTTGAACTGCAAGTCTACCGGTGTGCATGTGGCATCGTTAGAGGGATTGCTTTTGAAGTCAGTGGCAGCGGCAACGATGTCGCGCTGGTCCTTTGCCTCGGCAGGAGTAGTGTACTGGAGCGTAGTTGCATTAGGATTGTCGGGTACAGATTGGAAAGTGGCATCCGTAGGAGCCCACGCCAAGAAGCGAAGCTGACGGTTGGAGCCAGGCCAATAGTAGACTTTGGAAGGCACCCAGTTAGTGCCCGTCCTAGTAGCAACATCGTCCATATAGTACTGTGTGCCGAGATTGCCGTTCTCCATTACGGCAGCCACAACCTTAAACTTGTCGTACATGCTTGTCTGCATAGCTGCACGTGTAGCAGGTCTGCCTGCATTGTCGTTGCCGATGCCGTCGGTCACAACGGCACGCACGCAGAGTGTGTCGGCAGAATTGTCCGAGCGCAGAGTGTAGCGGGCAGCAGTATAGCCGTCAGCAGAATTGTTTGCGCGTGTAGAAGCAGCGTTTTCGGTAGATACGCCGAAGCTGATGCCGTCGGTATTTGTTTCTGCTTTGCCGAAAAAGTCGTCGCTGCTGCATGAAAAGAGCGACGCTGACAGTAGCACAGCAGCGATGCTGGCTGTCAATTGGTGTATTTTCATTATTCCTTTCATCTTGGTTCGTTTTTGTGGTTGTTGATAATTGTGAGTGTAAGGGGAACATTCAACCCCTTACACCCTGTGACATTTCTTTGTCTTTGCTCTTCACTCATAAGCGATGTTATGAGTGAAGAGCGTGTTGTCTATCATATGTGTGCGTACGGATAGGAACGCAAACTCTATGAAAGTAGTTGATTACTTAAGAATCTGAGGCTGGTCAGCGAATTCAGCCCAGCCGCTAACATTAGTTGTGAATACGATCGGGAAGAGCTGTACGTTCGGTTCCGGGTTGACGTTCTTCTCGTTGATCTCAGCAATGTAGTTGTAGCTCAAGCCCTGCTTCTGCTCTGTTTGGAATGTAACAGTGTGGTGGTAGTCTGTTGTAACGCCATTCTGGTCAAGAGTAACTGTAAATGTAACTGTGTACTCAGTAGTAGCATCAGCTGTCGGAATGAGATACATGTGGTCTGTCTCGCCAACACCTGTACCCGCTACGAGATTTGTAGGAGCCTTCTCAGTATTAGTAGAATTTGCGAAAGCAACTACGAGATCCTTGTTAGTTGCGTCAACGGTCCACTTGGCATTTTCAGCAGCAGGAGTGATAGAACCCTTCTTGTAAGCGTTGGTAATCTTAACGTCCTTAACGCTAATCTTGGCAGCAGCATTTGCTGGGAATGTGTTCTTGAATGTGAACTTAACACGAGCAAGCTGGTGAGCGAAGTTAAGCTCAACTGCCGCAGGAGCACTCTTGATTTCAGCCTCCATAGTCTTTTCAGCTGCCTTTACATAGAGAAGGTCAGTTGTGGCATTGTTCGTGAATGTGATAGTACCGCCAGTCTTGGCAGCAGCGAATTCAACACCATTTACGCCAGCCTTAGGAGCGATAGCTTCGAAGTTGTAGGTATAACCAGCCTCCCAATAGCGCAGAGGTGAGTATGAGCTTACGCCTTTATCATCTACATTCAAAACCTGCTTGTTGAAGAGGACGTCGTCACCGCGCCATCCATACAATTCAACAGAACCAAGGTTCGTGAGAGTTACGTCGTCAGCTGCACCACGAGTGCTCTTATCTACAAATGAAGAGAAACCAATAGCTTTGCCCTTAGCCATTTCTACTGTCTCGTCACTGTTGCAAGCTGTGAGCGCGAGGCCCATTGCTGCCAAACCCATAATAAATAATTTCTTCATAAGTAACTGTTCAAAATTAATTTTACAAATATGAATAATTCACGAATAAGTT
>CAJJOL010000073.1:0-8999 GCA_905193385.1 uncultured Prevotella sp.
TTGCAATGGTGGAAAAGGTTAAATTCTTACCGTTTTCAATTCGGGAGATTTGAGCCCGTTGCACTCCTATCAGATTACCTAATTCCTCTTGGGTTAAGTTCTTTGATTGGCGAGCTTGTTTAATGGCTTCACCTATCAAAAAAGAGTTAAGTTCTTCTTCGTAGGCATCACGTTTGGGAGTACCTTTTTCTCCGATGTATTTATCCTCGATTTCTTCGAGTGTATAAAATTTCTTTGCTTCCATACGCTTTATCTTTTTGAATTAAAATAATCTTTTCTAATCTCTTCGGCTTTGGCTATTTCTTTGGGAGGTGTCTTTTGGGTTTTCTTGATAAACCCATGTGTTGCGATTACCAGAGTGTTTATCTTATCGTCCTTATCCCAAAAAGCAAGAAGCCTGTACTTGGTTTTGTTATAGAACGTTCTGAATTCCCAAATATCCGTATCATCCAATTTCTTGAATAAATCTGGATCAAGTACAAAGGTGGATTTACGAATATTGCTAATGATCTTCTCACGTACCTTGTTGGGCAATCCGTCTAAAAACTCTTGGGCTTCGTTGGATAATTTGACCTTGAATCTTGATTTTGCTTCCATATAAAGTTTTTTAGTGTTGCAAAGATAATATTTTGTTTCCATATAGCGAAACAAAATATTGATATTTTATGCAGCCTGTTGTGCCGTTTTGATGTGTTTTTTTGTTTGTGGAATAGGTTCTTTCTTTGTGCCTCGCTCCGACTTCTCCCCGTCCCCCTTGTACGAGCTTTCGCCGTACCGCAGGGGAGGGTGTTCGTCGATTGCTCGGCAGTCGAAAGAATAGCAAGAGGAAACCGGGCTTTACCCTGTTTTTCCTCTTGCCCTACGGGGTTACGGCTGAATATCAGCCGTTTAAGTTTTTTAACCGCAATTAGTTTGAAATTGTGGTTAAAATCATACCTTTGGAAATCAGAGATTTAATAATATAAACAGCAATTAAAACCGCAATTGTATGGATAAGGAAACCACCACTTCTGTCACCATTGACCGAAAAACGTTTGCCCGGCTTGATAGGCTGGCAAAGTCCAATAATGTATCAAAGAAAGAGTTCCTTTCCTGTGCGCTGGAGTACTTCGAGAAGTACGGCATCAACCCGGTTGAGCATGAGAGTCCGGCAAAGGAAATGCAGAAACTTATCAAACGCTGTGATCAGGTGATAGCGTTCATCCGGAAGCAGGAGCAGGATTTCTTGCGTCCGGCTTGTGAAGCCATGGGCAGTACAAGTATGAGGGTGACCATGAGCATGGACTCGATACTTACGGAAAAAAAGTTCAGCCAATACCAAAAAGACAATGACCTATTCATGCGTGACCTTGCAAGCCTTGCCGGGATAAGGGAGCAGGCTTTGGACCGGGCGGAAAAGGCAGTCGGTCAGTCGAGGGATATGCTTCTGAAGAACCAACAAGCCATTTATGCAAGGCTGGACGCTGTGACGCAAAGGCAGGAGAAGATCTTCTCCTATATCGCAAGCTATATCGATGCGAAAGGAAAAGCCGGGCTTTTCGATGATATAAAAGCCTTGTACAAGAACGAGAAGAACAAAAGGGAAAAGATATGAACGTGAAGATACAGGGAAGCGGTAACGGCACATATGCCAATACAGGCAGTTGTGTTGCGGTGACGAACTATCTCCAGCATGAGGATTTGGAGAGGATGAAGAAAGGGGAGGAGGTGCAGCCGTTCTTCAACCAGTTCCGGGACTACGTGAGCGCAAGGGAGGTCACATTCAAGATAGACAACAACAAGGCTAAGTTAAGCCGGACTGACGCAAAGTTCTATGTTATCACTGTCAGCCCTTCAGAGAAGGAGCTGCGCTGCATGGGCAGAACTCCGCAGGAGTGTGCGGAAGCCTTACGGCGGTACATACGGCAGGATGTGATGAGAAACTATGCGGAGGGCTTCGGAAAAGGCTTGAAAAGCGATGATGTGGAATATTATGCAAAGATCCATTTCAACCGGGACGGTGAAAGTGACAGCGATATGCACGCACATATCATCGTCAGCCGGAAAGACCGGAGCAACACCAGGAAGTTAAGCCCTAAAACGAACCACACCGGGAAGAAGAACTGCGGCAACGTGAAGGGAGGTTTTGACCGGACGGATTTTTTCCGGAAGTGTGAAAGCTCTTTTGATCGGCGCATGGGGTTTGACCGGGAGCCGGAGGAAAGCTTCGACTATCTTAATGCCGTCAAGAACGGAAGTCCGGCGGAAATAGCCCGGCAGGTGGAACGTGCGGAACGCATCAGAAAGGAGAAATGGGACAAACTCAAAGCAGAGCTTCAATCCCGGCAGGAGCCGGAGAAGTCGAAAAATCAACAGGTGGAGAAAACGCCGGACATCGAGCAGCCTATTCCCAAAAAGAAGCAGCAGGAGGAAGATCTGGAACTCCTGAAGAAGCCAAAAAGGAGCAGAGGTTTCGGAATGGGCATGTGATTTTTCTATTTTCCGGCACAAAGGTAACTCCGCACGCCGCATTTGTAAAGGGACGTTTCACTCTCCGGGTAAAAAATACCGCACGAGCGAAGCGAGCACAGGAGATTTTTTACCCTTCGCCCTTGACAAATACACTGTGCTTCGCTGGAAGGTGTTTAGGAAAAAAGAAAAAAATGTTGTTCTTTGGTGAGTGTCCGTTTTGTCATTTTGTTACCGGGATTTGTCCGCATGGTGGAGGAACTGCCCCGATCAGTTAGGCACGTAATATCGTTTTGTAATAGTCGGTGGTCTGTTTTATGGTATACGCTCCGATATCGCTTTCTTTTTGCTTTTTATATGTGCAAAGGTCAAAATCCCCCAGCGAAAACCCCGCCGGAGGCTTGTTATAATCTGTTTCTTATCTGTTATTTATCACCTGTATCTAGGAATAAAGAACAGAAGCCTTGTTTATGGAACTGATAGAACATTTCAATATGTTCGGGTGTGTCATTACAATACTTCGGTAATTTTTTAGTGAAGTATTGACATAACTGTTATATGATGATTAAATTATCTCAATATTTTACGCGGATTGGTCCGGCAACAGAGTTGAATAAAAGGTCGCCGTTAGCAAGATACTGAATGATGGCGTAGGCACCATTGGCTCGGTTGTTCTTGCCCAATATGCTGCGGTGACGTGTGGCACCACTCTTCCAGTCAAGTCCTGTAACTTCCCAGCCCGAAGCATCGTTCCAGCCACATACAAATACCATCTCTGACTTGATACTTACGGCAGGAATCATACTTACAGAACTTACATCGCTGCGCGTCCACTTACTCTCCCACTTTTTCTCCTTTGTATTCCAACGTACACACTCGGCACCTTGAGGGCCTTTGACAATAGGACCAATAGCGATTACACCAATAATCTTGTCGTTTATTTCCTGATTGGTAACATTAATATTGTTTACAACAAAGGCGTCATAGCCGCCTACTACAACAGACTGCTCAGACTGTATCCACTCTGTTGATGTTCCAAGACCACATGTAACCTCGTGCACTCCGGCTATACGCTTGTCGTATCCTGCCACTTGCTGTGCGTCTGAGGGGATTTCGTCACGCCAGAAAGCTACCAGTTTCATACGCTTAGAGCCATCGGTAATAACTACCAGCTTGTCCTTGTCTTGGCCAAAGCCCATAAGTGTAGGCGTTGAACCAGTGCCATGTCCGAGTTTGATACATGGTGCTTGCGGACCACCGTCGTAATAGGCTTGCCATGCACCATCAGCCTGGGAGGTGGAGATTTTGCCGTCCTTGCAGATGAGTTTCTGCATAAGGCCTTTTCCGCCTGGTGTGCGGCTGTTACTTGCTACGTAAACACCGCCATTCTCGTCGATGCAGATAGAGTTGGTGAGAATCTGGTCTGATGGAAGAGGGTATGAATCTTCGATTGTAGTAAGAGCACGATTCAGCACAAGAAGTCCGTTCTGAGCAGCCACAACAAGGTGTCCGTCATAGGTCATAGTAGCGCCTACGAGTGTAAAAGAGCCGAAGGTAAAATTCGTAAGTCTTATCTGATGATCCAACATGATACCATCCTTGGGATTATTAGGATTGGCAAGGCGATAGCGTGCCATTACCTGACCTGCATTGGTGTAAGCATAGTTATCCTTGTCGCACAAGACATAATTACCGTTGGCCATAGACATTTGTGGCACCGGACCCAATATATCGGTAACCGTCTTGGAAAGTTCGTCGTAAGTAGCATGATCGGCAATTATACGTGTCAGTTGCTCCTGGGTCTTCATTGTAATCCCTGGCAAGCCAGCCTCGGCAACCCTTTCAAGTTTGCCGTCGCTTATGTCAAGATACGACACGCGGTCGCTACTCATACCCCACATATAATTGGGCGAAGTCGAAGCAAGAGTCATCAAATTAACAGGACCGCTCCATGTCATCTGACACTTGGAAAGATCGATATTGAAAGTTCCATCCTTGACAGCAGACGAGAAAGCATCAGTCTGAGCCGAATTGAAGTGCGTAATACTATACTCTTCCTGTGCAAGCCAAGGGTTAGGTTTGGGTTTTGCAACTTGTGCCAAAGGCACTTCGGTAGTGCTGTCGCCATCGCCATCGCCACCAGCATCAGGAGAAATAGAATCTTCGGAACACGAAGCTAAAGACATAGCCCCTATGACACACACCATTAAATAAAGATAGGTTTTTTGCATAGTGAATTGTTTTTGAGAATTTATATTTGAATAGTTTGAATTTCCTCATGCAAAGATACAGGAGCATCAACCATCAAAAACCTCAAAGACATCACTTGTGTGTCACTCTTATAGAAAGGATACGTCACAGTAAGAAAGGTTACACTTTGCCTTATTATGTAACCTTCGTACAAAAGTTACACCTTACATTCAGTAGCAAACGCACACATAACCAGTATATTACCGTTGACGGCGCCACTCGGCGGGAGTCAAGCCCGTCCTTTCCTTGAACAGACGCTGAAAATACACACGCGACGAGAAACCGCACTCCATAGAAACAACCTCGTTACTATATTCGGGGTGTGCAGCCATGAGTGCCTTTGCCTCCTCCACGCGAATACCCGAAAGCCATGTACGGAAATTCTTACCATATATGGAAGTCAGATACGAAGCAACGTCGGTACGATTAACCATTATGCGACGAGCAAACGAGGATAATGTCAAGTTGCTATCTCTAAAACCGCCCTCGCTTCGCCATTTGCTTACCGCCATATCTATTTCGGCAATACGCTCAGGCCCAATCTCCCTAAAGACTTTAGCAGCGGCTATCTCGTCGTTAGTCTCGGTAACAATCTCAGTTACTCCCTCGGACATACTAAATCCAAGCGCCGTAAAACTAACAATAAACAGCGAAAGCGAAATCAATCCCAAAGGTCCAAAGACAAAGAGCAGCGGCCGCGACAATATATAAAGAGGCGAAATTACAGCAAAAGCACACACCACAAAAAAACCAAAGCGCATAGTGCGCAGGTAGGCATCTGCAGGATTACCATGTTCACTGTCGAGCCGACGTTGAACATTACCAAGTTCCCTCAGCGGTGCCCATGTATAATACAATAGAGTAAAGAAATGAATAGCATCAGCAACATATAGCATAGGACCAATATGCAGACTGCCATTTGAAATAACACCTGCGACTATGCACAATACCATAAGAGCATATCCAACAACGCCATAGCGCATAAAACTCCAACGTCTATGCCCAGCGCGCAGAATATTAAGCTGCGACCATGACAACAAAATAGCCGAAGGCGAATAAAACAGCAGATTAAACAGAACACCCACATCGTTCCCCTGTTGTCGCCAACCCAACCGCATCTGACACATGTAGTGTACAACAAACAATAGTAATGCCACAACAATCATCCAACGCGACTGCTCAAACTGTCTGTTACGGCAAGTTACATAGTAGCGCGACACAAACACAAAAAATGCAAGCATGGCCATCACAATCATGCAAGTATATTGAAGAGCAATAAGGTCTAAGCAAGTATCCAAGATTGTATGTATATTAAATAATTTAACGTGAGTTCGACGAAATATAAGTGCCTGAAAAATGGTGATTAGCGAAAAATTGTTGTAATCTTAGAGTGTTAAATATCAAAAGTTTACAGACAATAATTGCTATGATTACCGAGGACAAAGTTACTGAGATTTTCTGTATTACGGATGACTTCTGCAAAGTTTTTGATGTTGTTTCTCGGTCAATACCACACTTAGCCATGAATGAAGCTGCATTACAAATCGCACCTATAACCTTTTCTTGTTCAATAGCACTTTTAATAATTGGCATAACCTTTTCTGCAACAGGTGTATTCCAACCAAAACCGCCAATTAATACCAATGCTACATAATCATCAGGCATTGTGTCAAACGAATAATCGGGTAATGTGCGGAATCCACCAATCGAACTTATTGGTTCTAAGGTGGGTGCGACAACCTTATTGACATATTTTGGATTTTTTTTCATGGCAAAATCATCAGCTGTAATAGCCTGTGAAAAGTACACAGCTTCATGTGCTGCATAATCCGGCAAAAGGATAAATAAATAAAATTTCTTTATTCATGATTTTTTTATTTATAAATGTTCTTTTATAACTCTATATTTACTTTTATCTTCCCTATGGTTTTTTGTTCATCACGTATCCGGCATAGTTCCCGGTATGCCTTTTCTTTGTACTCCAGCAAAGCGGAGTTTTCGGAGCGCAGCCGGGCAATCTCCCTTTCTTGTTCTTCGCTTTTGGCTTCTGCCTTTGCTTTTTCTTCGGCAGCATGGGCGATCAGTTCCGGCGCTGGGAGTTGCTTGGCGGTCTGTTCCCGGACAGCTTGGAGAAGCAGGTGCACCGCTTCCGTCCCCTCGTTGTGTCGTTCCATGATCTTTGCGGATTGTTCCAGCCGCCCGGCAACCTTTTCTAATGGGGAGAGGTCAAAAGCTTCACCCCGGAGGTCGAACCCGGTTCTTTGGAAATAATCAACGGACAACTCGACAAATTCTTTGCGAGTTATACCCGTACCGTTTAAATACTCGTCTAATTTTTTGGCGTACTCTTGGCTTATCGCTATGGTGGTAAGCGGTGTTTTCCTCTTTTGCTTGCTTTCCTGTCCTTTCTCCATTGCTGTAAAATGCTATATTCTGTTGCAAAGGTAGTTATAAGTATTATTATAGCAATTTATCACAGATATTATTGCAATTTATTGCGATTATAGCAAAATAAATCACCTTGCTATTAGCTGGAAGTCATGGTAAACACCCCCCCCCTCTTCCGCAGGCTTCCGGACATGGTTCGGTGAATATCACTGTTACGAATATTGCCCCGGCGAACTTCTCTATCTCTGTAACTATTGCCCGTAAATCTCTGCCATAGCCGTTTATTTCGGCTGGTACGATAACTTTATCACCTGTTTTCATACTTGTATGTTTTTTATTCTATACCAAAATCTTCCATTAAGCAAACCCGGATGATAGCCCCTATCTGTTTGGCTGGCTTGTCTATATATTGCTCAAACTTCTTTTGTATCTTTTGCGCCACCTGTACGGCTATTTCCGGGTGTAACTGTACGGCGTTCACTACACGCTTAACATATCCTTTGTCACTTTTAGAGAACCTCGAAATAGTGGTTGTTATGTAGATGATCGCCTGTTTTGCGCTTTCGTATTCCAATAGCTTTTGTTGTTCGGTTTGCCTTGTGTAAACGTAGAATTTGTATTCGGTAACTTCCTTGCCTTTGTAGCTCTTTGGCTCGAACTCGAAGTATAAATCGCATTGTCCGGCATTGTACAACTCCCGGAGTTCCTTTTGCGGATCGTCAAGTACACGCCTTTTGAAATCGCATCCCCGTTTGTATTTCTTTTCCAACATGAACATTTCCCGAAGCTTTTCGACTGTGTAGAAAAAGAACCCGGCGTTTCGGTATTGGCAGCACAGTTCGTAAAACCTTTGCGAGAATGTGCTTTTGAGTGCGATTGCTACCGTCATGGAGTAACTCGTGAAGTTTTGGGCGAGTTCCACGTAATAGGGTAGTACCTCTTTGGAAACTTGCACCTCAAAATACGATTTATTTTTGATATGCTTGACGTAATTGACAAAACCGATACTTAGCCACATTTTTTCGTTGTTAATCTCTATATCGCGATTTCTAAGCCGTTTTAGCGCATCGTAGATGTTTTGCATCTTGGTATTGTCACCGCATTTCTTTAGTTCTTCCTCGTGTATGGTGATAATCAGATCATCGAATAAGTCCCGTCTGCCGTTCTCGTTCTCGATGTATTGCGCCCGGATATTTCGTATAATGGAGTATAGGGCACGTTTTTCGATAAGGTCGAACTTGTAGCGTGCGGTAGTCAGCGCATTGTCTTGCGACAGGACTATATCCCTCTGTTTCTTGTCTTTCTTCTCCATGACTTTAATGCTTTTCGCAAAGGAAATATTTATCTACGACAAAAACAAATATATGGCGTAGAATATTTGTCGTAGATAACCGTTTTTTTCGGAAATTTGTCGTAGATGCTCGGAAATTTGTCGTAGATGCTCGGAAATTTGTCGTAGATGACCTTTGTAAGATATTACAGCACAATGTGTTATGCTATGCCGTAAAAGTAACTAAAAAGAAACTAAAAATTACCGTAAAGCAATGGAGTGTTTCTTTTTTGGTTTATAGAGGTCGCTTCGCTCCACTTTTCAGCGTGTTTTTTGATACGACGAATTTCCGGAGAATGGGAGAGAGTGGAAACAAGTAAAGCCAAGTGCAACGGATTAGGAAGATTTTTTGGCGTGTTAAATTTTGTATAAATATGACTTTTAATGTATAAAACAAGAAGTTTCCGGGAGCGAAAACGCATCCCGGATTTAATGTAACTTTTTGTTGTATAGTTAGTTACCATAACGCAACTTTACCCATGCTTCCGATTTCAAGTTTAGCACTTATCCCCATAGCCTTAAAAACTCTTGCAATGGTGGAAAAGGTTAAATTCTTACCGTTTTCAATTCGGGAGATTTGAGC
>CAJJOL010000074.1:0-8795 GCA_905193385.1 uncultured Prevotella sp.
GAAAAATGAGCCATGTTAGTACTTATATATAAAAATAATTTAGATCACTTACTTAGGATCTTTTAATCCTTGCAAATTTCTAATACCTTTAGGGTCGATGAAGGTAACATGCTGTTTCACTCCGTCGTTTATCCAAAGAATGAAATCTGGATAAAAATTGCTGGCTTCAAAGAAGCCTATGCCTTTACGACTTTCGTTGCGAAGCAAGTAGACATCCTTACCTTTCAGCGTATCCTCTTTATGCTCATTGTAGTATTTACGCACATGCTTTACAAATGTGCTTTCTCCAACATTGAGTCCCACGGGTGATATTTTAATAAGCGGTTCATTAGTATCTTTATCCACAAGAAGCAACCACTTTCTTGTCCAATTCTCCCTCATCAAAGATGTTCTTTAGATGTTTGCTTATAGCAGGAACCCAAACCCCAAAGAGTTGTGCCATAGCCTTTTGCGTACACCAAAGTGTTTCATCCTTGATAACAACCTGCACTCTGCAGTCGGCATCAGGCATGTTGTAGAGAAGAAACTGTATTTCGTTACTCATGTCACTTCTTTTAACTTAAAAAGCACCAATCACCCGAATAAATATTCAGATGATTAGTGCTTTATATATTGACAATCAATCTGTCTGATTAGTCCTGGATGTCCCAACCTACAGCCGATGCACCGAGTACAGCTGCTGATGAACCTTCGAGACCGCTAACGAGGAACTTGGCCTTGCCCTTGAAGATGTTGAGCACTGTCTCGTCGTAAGCCTTCTTGATAGGATTCATGATGAGATCACCAGCCTTTGTGAGTCCGCCGAAGAAGATGAAAGCCTCAGGTGAAGAGAAAGCTGCGAAGTCGGCGCAAGCCTCACCGAGAATCTTGCCTGTGAACTCGAAGATTTCGTTGGCAATCTTATCGCCCTTGCCAGCTGCCACAGCAACATCGTACGATGTAATCTTCTCTGGATCGAGCTCGCGCAGCAATGAAGGCTCGTCGCTGTTGGCGAGGAACTCGCGTGCCGAACGTGCAACACCGGTAGCCGAGCAATATGTCTCAAGACATCCCTTGCGACCGCAACCGCACTGACGACCATTCTCCTTAACGATAACGTGACCAAGCTCGCCTGCGAAACCGTCGCAACCGTATACCAACTGACCGTTGATAACGATGCCCGAACCTACACCAGTACCGAGAGTGATAACGATAAAGTTCTTCATACCGCGTGCCACGCCGTATGTCATCTCACCGATAGCGGCTGCATTGGCGTCGTTGGTAAGAGCTACTGGTATGCCGAGCTTGTCAGAGAAGAGCTTTGCCAAAGGCACAACGCCCTTGCGTCCCCACTCAAGGTTAGGAGCAAACTCAATAGTGCCGTTATAGTAGTTGCCATTAGGCGCACCGATACCCATAGCCTTAATCTTATCTATGCCACCGACCTGGTCGATGATAATCTTCAGAGCCTCAATGGAAGCATCGACATAAGCCTCAACATTGTCGCCATAGCCCTGAGTCTTGATAGCAGTAGTGGCCTTGATGTCGCCACGGCTGTCAACAATACCGAAAACTGAGTTTGTACCACCGAGGTCCAAACCGATTACATAGGGTTTAAGAGAATCTTCTGTCATAATGATTTTTGTTATAATTGGTAAATTAATATAGTTATGGTTAGCGAGCGCACACAACTCAATGGTGCACACTACATTATGGCAAAGGTATTAAAAATGTTGTAAAACAACAAAGTTTTAAGTATAAAATTTGTCTATATCGCATAAAATTACGAATTTTGCAAGCGTTATGCAATTTCCTATTCAATTAGATATTTTAGACTTTGTATTCAAAGGAATACTCATAGGCATCATGGCTTCGGCGCCAATGGGGCCGGTCGGAGTGCTTTGCATACAACGCACGCTTAACAAGGGGCGCTGGTATGGATTTGTCACAGGCATTGGCGCTTGCGTAAGCGACATCATATATGCACTGTTCACTGGTCTTGGCATGAGTTTCATGATGGACATAGTGGGCAACGAACGCAACCGTTTTCTGTTGCAGATAAGTGGAAGCATCGTTCTGCTGCTGTTCGGTATTTATTGCTATCGCTCCAATCCTACAAAGAACATGCATCAGAGCAACAAGACGCAGAAGGGCACTCTCGTACACAACGGCATAACAGCTTTTCTGGTGACGCTGTCCAATCCGCTCATTATTTTTCTCTTTATATTCCTTTACGCACAGTTTGCCTTCGTTGTGCCCAACCGCCCCATTGAGATGTCGGTGGGATACGTGAGCATCGTGGGCGGTGCTATGCTGTGGTGGTTCGGACTGACGTGGCTCATCGACAAGGTGCGCGGCAAGTTTGACAACACCGGCATCCTGCTCATCAATCGTGTCGTGGGCTGCATAGTGGTAATATTCTCGATCATCATGCTGCTCGGAACTGTGTTCAACCTTTATAAATTGCCTTATTAAAAATATGTTTATAGCCCAAGATTTACGCAAGAAAAGCACTGCCGAATTCGTGCTCTATATGTGGCAGATAGAGGACATCATACGCGCTTATGGTTGTCAGCTGTCACGCATCAAGAACGAATACATTGCCCGATTTGCCGACTATACCGACGAGCAACGCGAAGAAATGGTTGACTGGTATGGCGACCTCATCACGATGATGAACTCGGAGGGCAAGCGCGAGAAGGGTCATCTCACTATCAACCAGATTGTAGTGAAGGACCTGAACGACCTGCACAACCAGCTGCTGCAAAGTTCTCGTTTCCCATTCTACAACGCCGAATACTACAAGGTGTTGCCCTTTATCGTCGAACTGCGCAATCGTGGCGACAAGGATGTGAGCGAGATTGAGACTTGCCTCAATGCCCTCTACGGCACTATGATGCTGCGTCTGCAGGGCAAGAAGATAAGTCCCGACACCGAACACGCCGTCAAGGAGATTTCCACCTTCCTCGGTATGCTCAGCGACTATCACATCAAGGACAAGACCGAGGGTCTGCGTTTTGACGACGACGAGGAGTTCTAAAGCGTCAGACACTACACAACACACGCCCTGTAAAGGCTAAAGTACACATTATAGGAGGCTATGGCGTCCCCGCCGTAGCCTGAGCAATAAAACAGCGCAAACCAAATGAGGGAGTAACATCCTAACATTTGAAATGCCAACCAACTGCTCAGGCTACGACGAGGACGCCGTAGCCTCCTATTTTTTTACACTGATTGTCTTTATCAAGAGTATGGCACCACGACAGTCCAAATGTTCCACTTGATACATGTTGCCACTTCTTCGCCGGCATAGTAGCGGTTGGCTCCGCAGTAGGTGCCATCCGAATACTTCTTGTCGAGTCCCCACGGGTCGTGAATCTCAAACCATGTCTTGCCGTTCACTACACGATAGCCCTTGATAAGGAGGAAATGGCCCGAGCCGTCACTATAATATTTATGTGTGTGATACTCCTTCGACACGGCTGTCTGAACGCTGAGGTTGGCACTGTTGAGGCATACTATGCACAGATTGTTCTGCTCCAGGAGCTGGCGCACCTTATTTATAAAGCCTTCAGTGGTAGCTCCATCGAAGTTCCAGTAGTCTGCAGCAACGCCATTACGCCGCAAGTAATTGACAATATCGCGCGGATACCACCACGTGCCACCGTCTATTTCGCTATGCACGGCACTGTTGCGAGTGTCCTCTACGGTGCCCGTAAACTGCGGATTGCGCCACTTCATAGCCATCGTAGCGCATGCCGGACCGCAATTCACATCGGAATAAGGTCCTGTATGCTGCTGTTGCAGATAATAGCCTTGGTCGGAAGTGCCGTTGTTCGACCACCAATAGCTCAGGAAATTGCCCATACCATACCGGGCTGTGTAGTCGTTGTTGGTCACCACAACGTGCCAACGTGTCTTGACCGTATAGTCGGCATTAGACACGGTGTACAATACCATGTCGTTGAAGTTCAACGTATTGGCACCGCTTTGCTGCACGACGCGGTTGATAGAAGCCTGCGCACCGTCCGAAACGGTAAACTCCGGCACAAGCGCCGAGCCGTCCGTCACGTCGTCGGGCAGCCTGACGGTAATGGTATGCGTAGCGGCATCGATTGTAGTCTTGGCATCTTCGTAGCCCTTTATCTTATACGTCACGAAGTCGGTTTGCTGCGGTTGCAGCCCGTCGTCGTCCGAACAGCTCGCCACACACGCCAGCATCACCACCAGCCACACGTACGAGCACAATCTCTTTAATCTTGTCTTTTCCATAACCGTACTTATTCTTTAGTATAACCTTCGTTCTGCTCCATGTCAGGATTGAACGTAAACTCATCACGACTTATAGGCAATACGCACTTATAGTAGTTCCAGTCGATTTCTTCGGGAGCGTTGGGCAGGTGCTTACCGCCTCGGCGTACTATCTTCTTGCCATTGCGCAGAAGGTCGAAATAGCGATGTCCCTCGCCAACGAGTTCCTTGGCACGCTCGTCGAGAACGCGGTCGAGCGTGAACTCATCGTAGCTTACGGAAGCGTCAGGATTGGCTCTTCTCACGATATCGTTGAGGTAATCGAGTGCCGGCTGGCGCAGTTCGCCACCTGCCTTCAGTCCTGCCTCGGCAGCAATGAGATACACCTCCGACAGACGTATTACGGTATAGTTGTTGTCGAACGACGGAGAGTTGTAGCCGTTCTCGCCCGGATACTTCAGCAGTAGATTATAGTACTGGTGGTCGCCACCGTCCTGATATGTTGCAACGAGCTGGTTGCGCACGTCGGCAGGGTCGCTCTTGAGTTTCTGTGCGAAATCGTCGGTCAGCACAACGGCTGCATATCCCCACCAGTGCAGCATATACGACAGTCCGTCGCGACCTGGATTGGATGTTGCTGTGTTAGAAACCTGGAACAAAGCCTCTGCTCCGAACTTGTTGCCCCATGCATACATGTCGGCATAGTGGGCGTTGTCAACAAGATAGTACAATCCCGTCGACTTCAAGTCGTTGATGAGCATGTCGGCAGTGCCGAACGCTTCCTGGTTCATTCCACAATACAGATAGGTGCGGGCGAGCAATGCGCGTGCTGCATAGGAATTGAGATGTCCGTCGTTGCGCGAATTTGAGAGCAGCGGAATCGCCTCCTTCAGCTTGTTGATGATATATTCGTAGCACTCAGCCACGCTGCTGCGAGTCGACGTTTCGCCATAGCCTATGGCGTGATCGAGCAATGGCACGCCGGGCGAAGCGCCGTTGTCCTTGGCATAAGGATAGCCATACAGTCGCGTAAGGTCGAAATAGCAGAGGGCTATTGCGGCAAGTGCCTCGCCACGATAGTTGGCAAGTTCGGCTTGCGTAGCGTTCACCTTGCCGTCGTCGATGGCCTTGATGACGTTGAAGGCGTTGCGCACGATGTAGTATGGACGGCCCCACAGTCCGCCGCTGTTGGGCACCGAAGCCGTGTGATCGAAGAAGTAGAAGGAGTAGCCTTGACGTCCTCCCGACCACGATGTGGGCTGCATGCAGTCGCCCTTGATGTCGCCATAGAGGAACATCGACAAATCGTAGTAGTAGACCGACGCCATGAGCGAGTACAATCCGTTGACAGCGTTCTTCACGTCAGACAACGTTGTTATGGCCTCCTTGGTTGTTACCTGGTCAGACGGTGACTTATCGAGGAAGTCGCCTGTGCATGATGACATAAACAGAGCCACCAGCAATGCGGCAAATATGTTTTTCTTCATAGTGTTGCGTTTTTAAAGTCCAATTTCCAAACCGAATGAGAATGTCTTGAGAGGCGGGATTTCAAATCCCACAGTACCCATGAGTTCGGGGTCGTACTGTGTGTACTTGGCCCATGTAAGGAGGTTGCTGCCCGAGAAGTATACGCGTGCACGGCTCAGTCCGAGCTTCTTTATCCACGAGTCGGGAGCGTTGACTCCGAGTACGAGGCTCTTCAGTCGCAGATGGTCGGTGCTGTGTATGCCACGCGACGAGTGCCACCATCCTCCGTAGTTCTGTCCGTAGACATAGCGCGGAATGTCGGTCTGGTCGCCCGGCTTCTGCCAGCGGCGGCGCAGCTCGATACTCTTTGGCGCTGTGGCGGACTTGCCGTCGTCCTGAAGTGCCCACATTGCGTCGTCGTAGCTGTGGCCTCCGAGCGAATAGGTGAAATTGAACATAAGGTCGAAATACTTGTAGCGGAACGTGTTGCCGATGCTTCCGCTTACGGTGGGATAGATGTTCTCCAGCGGCACCATTACCGCATCGTTGGGGTCGTACACCTTTTCGCGCGAGCGCACTCCGTCCTTCTCCACGTTGGAATAGTACATAGGCAGACCGTTTTCGGGGTCAACGCCGGCATATTCGCGCAGACAGATGGTGCCGAGCGAGTAGCCTTCCTTCACGACGTAGTAGTTGCCGGTGAAGTATTGCGGCACATCGGCGAGCTTGAGCACCTTGTTCTTGTTGTGCGTCATCATGAACGTCGAGGTCCATGTGAAGTCCTTGTTGTCGATATTGGTAGAGCGTACCTCAAGCTCGAATCCCGTATTGCGCATGCGTCCGATGTTGTCCATGATAGAGCCGAAGCCTGTTATCGGGTCGACCATCTTGCTCATGAGCAGGTCGCGGGTGTCGCGGGTATACCAGTCGAATGTGATGTTGAGCCGGCGGAACAATGTGAGGTCGAGACCAACGTTGAGTGCGTAGTTCTTTTCCCAGCTGAGCTTGTCGTTGCTGAGCGTGCTTTCCACCATAGCCGGAAGGTCGTTGTACTTGTAGGTTACGTCATACATTCCGTTGTACGAATAGAGCGACGACGGGATATTGCCGTTGACGCCGTAGCTGAGTCGTATCTTGCCGTCGGTGAGCCAGTTCTCGCACGACTTGAGGAACTTCTCATGCGAGAAGCGCCATGAGCCAGATATAGCCCAGAAGTTCTCCCATCGGTTGTCGGGATGCAGACGTGACGAACCGTCGCGACGGAAACTTGCCGAGAGATAGTAGCGTGTCTTGTAGTCGTAATTGGCACGGAACACATACGAGAGCATAGCGTCGCCCGAAATGTAGTTGCCAATCTCTACCGGCGTAGATGCCACGTTGAGCACATTCTTCTTGTCGGTGGCATAGTTCTTTGCCTCGGCTGAGACGTAGTCCTTCTCCCAATTGTGTATTTCGTAGGCTGCAAGCACGTCGACAGAGTGCTCACCGAACTTGGCGGCGTAGTTGAGTCGGGTGTTGCTGTTGTAGGTAAGGTTCTCCACACGATAGAAGTCGCCCTGTCCGTTGGGGCTTCTGCCGTCGGCACTTTCGGGCGAGAAGTAGCGGAACTCGTTGGTGTTGATATAGTCCACATTGAATACTGTAGACAGTCGCAGACCCTTCAATATGGTGTAGCCAGCCTCAGCCGATGCGAAGGTGCGTGCTATTCGGCTGCGGTGGGTATTTATCTCGTTCTCCTCAACAAGGTTCATGTAGTTGAGTTCCTTGACGCTTTTGTTGTACGATCCGTCCTCGTTGTATATGGACACCGACGGCGTGAGCGCAAACTTGAGCGCATGCATAGGGTTGCTGTAGTACTGTGCTCCGGGCAGCGGCTTCTCCTTGGTGAGCGAGAAGATGCCGCTCAGAGCGAGGTCGAAGTTCTTGTATTTGTTGTTCACGTTGAGATGGCCGCTGTATCGTTCAAAACCCGAGTTGCGTGCCACACTCTCCTGATTGGTATAGTTGACCGATGCGGCGAAACGTGTATTCTCGCGGCCGCTCATTACGGAGAAGTCGTAGTTCTGCTGCAACGCTTTTCTGAACAGAGCCTTCTGCCAGTCGGCATAGCCTCCAGCCGGACGCGGGGCGTAATTGTCTATTATCTCCTCGGCATGTTCCTCAGCCCACTCCACAGTCTGACCCGCATCGATATTAGCATTGACAAAACCCTCAAGCACCAGGTTGCGTCGCTCCTCGCCTCCCATTGTCGGGCGGTAGCGATAAGCCATGTCGCTTATGCCGAAGCTTGCCTTGAGATTGTATGTGGTCTTGCCCTGCGCAGCCTTCTTGGTGGTGATGAGCACAACGCCGTTGGCACCACGTGCACCGTAGAGCGAGGCTGAAGCGGCATCCTTAAGGATTGTCACGTTCTCTATGTCCGACGGATTGAGGGTGCTGAGTATGCCGAAGCCGCCCGAGTTCATGCCGTTCGACGAGAAGTTGCCCGACATGATGGGCACGCCGTCGAGCACATAAAGCGGCTCGTTGGAAGCCGAGAGCGAACCTATACCGCGTATGCGCATGGTAGAATTGGCGCCCGGCGTTCCGTTGCCTGTGCTGATGGCAACGCCCGAGAGGTTGCCTTCCATCATCTGCGCAAGCGAGATTACGGGCAGGTCTTTCTGCTTCTCGACACTCATTACCGATGCCGAACCAGTGTAGGCACCTTTCTTGATGTTGCCATAACCGGTCACAACCACTTCGTTAAGTTCCGAGATGTCGTCGTCGAGCTGTATGGTCTTCATCTGCGTAGAGCCATGAACCGTGATACGATGCGACACCATACGCATACCAATCATGCGGAATTCCAGTTCGTACACTCCGTTTTTGGGTACGGGCAGCGCATATCTGCCGTTGATGTCGGTAAGGCATATTCTGCCAATCGACTTCACCGACACGGTAACGCCCGGCAACGGGTCGCCATTACTATCAGTCACCATACCCTTGATTTGGTAAATCGTCTGTTGCGCTTTCTGCACAGCGAGTACATCGTTTGCCACCTTATTAACCTGAGTTCGGGATAAGAAAGTCTTTGTAAAAGTTGGTAATCTCAATAA
>CAJJOL010000075.1:0-8621 GCA_905193385.1 uncultured Prevotella sp.
AGGGGTAAGGGGGTGGGGCTTTGCGGGGGTGGGGCTTTGCGGGGGTCGGGCTTTGTGTGGTCGGGCTTATTCCTCTTCCGTTGGCCTTATATCCTCTATCTGCAGCTGCACCATATTGCGCTTGAACACATTGTCCTCGATAGTATAAGCTATGTCAAAGCTGCGTTTCGACTTGATGTAGCGTGCCGAGGCACTCTGTCCGAACGCAATGCCGTTGACAACGTTGCTCGATTTGGAGTCGACCAATTCGAGTTTGATATGTTCCTGCTCGCGTCCCACCACCTTACTTGTACCATAGTCGTACACGCCTACAGTACTGAATATCGGTTTGGTGTTGCACGGTCCGAAGGGAGCAAAACGCTTGAGGTCGCTATGCAGCTTCTTTGTGATGTCGCGGAAGTCGATTTCGGCATCAATATTGAGCATCGCCTCGGTCTGTTCGGGCTGAATATGCTCGTCGACATACTTCTGGAAGCGGCGGCGGAACTCCTGAATGTCGTCCCAACGAAGCGTCAATCCGGCAGCATAGGTATGTCCGCCAAAATTGACGAGCAAGTCGCGGCAACTCTTTATGGCAGAGTAGATGTCAAAACCCGTAACGCTGCGTGCCGAACCCGTAGCAAAGTCGCCGTCGCGTGTGAGCACCACAGTCGGACGGAAATAGATTTCGGTGAGTCGCGAAGCCACAATGCCTATCACACCCTTCTTCCAGTGCTCGTCGTAGAGCACTATCGACGACTGGTGGCGCTGGCTCTCGAGTCTCGACACGATGTGATTGGCATCCTCGGTCATCTGCTTGTCGATGTCCTTGCGCTTGTCGTTGTAGCTGTCGATGTGCTTAGCCTTCTCAAGCGCGTGCGAAAAGTCCTTATCGACGAGCAGATCCACACTCTCGCGGCCGCTCTCCATACGTCCTGAGGCATTGATGCGAGGACCTATCTTGAACACAATATCGCTCATCGAGATGTCGCGTCCGCCCAGGCCGCAGATGTCTATGATTGCCTTTAGGCCGATGCTCGGGTTCTGATTGAGCGTCTTAAGGCCGTGGAAGGCAAGTATACGGTTCTCTTCGGTCACCGGAACTATGTCGGCAGCAATGCTCACCGCACATAGGTCGAGCAACGGAATGAGTCGGGCGAAAGGAATGCCGTTGTTCTTTGCGAATGCCTGCATAAACTTGAAGCCTACCCCACATCCGCAAAGGTGCTTGAACGGATAAGTGTCGTCAGCACGTTTGGGATTAAGAATGGCAACGGCAGGCGGCAATTCATCGTCGGGCATGTGATGGTCGCATATGATGAAGTCGATGCCGAGACTCTTGGCATAGGCTATTTCGTCAATGGCCTTGATGCCGCAGTCGAGGATTATGATGAGCTTTACACCCGCCTCCTTGGCATAGTCGATGCCCTTCTTGCTCACACCGTAGCCCTCGTCGTAACGGTCGGGGATGTAATACTCGATGTTGGAGTAGAACTGCTGTATAAACTTATACACCAGCGCTACAGCCGTGCATCCGTCTACGTCGTAATCGCCATACACCAGGATGCGCTCCTTGCGCCCCATAGCGTCGTTAAGGCGGTCGACTGCCAAGTCCATATCCTTCATGAGGAACGGATTGATAAGGTCTGCCAGCTGCGGATGGAAGAATCGCTTGGCAGCTGACTCTGTTGTGATGCCCCTTAGCATGAGCAATTGGGCGAGTATCGGGCTGATGTTCAGCTTCGCCCCCAGTTCGTCAGCCGCCTGTTTCTCCTCTTTCGTAGGTGGCTTGTAATTCCATTTGAATAACATTATATATAGTATTTTTATTTTCTGTCATTGGCAGGGGTGTAGATTGCTTCGTTCTTTTAGGCAAAAACGCGTGTAAAGTTACAAAATTATTACGTAAATCTCTACCACGACATCGTTTTTAACTTATATATAACGCTTGACTTTTATTCATTACAAATCATATTTAAATATAAAATTTACTTAACTATATACGTTATGTAAAATATTTTAATTACTTTTGTCAACAAATTAAACCGATTGACATAAACATTCTGATGAAAAGGCAGAGAAAGCCTGATGAAAAAGGATACAAAACGCTGCTGTTTTCAGTATATAATGCTATCGGTTGGCAAATGTACTCGTTTTGCATTGCAAAAGGGGTCCTTTTAGAGTGCAAAAGGAGTCCTTTTAAAGGGCAAAAGGGGTCCTTTTGAAGGGCTAAAGGAGTCCTTTTCAAAAAGCTACAATGCGTTATCACGCAAATACAAAGAGAACAACGAAATAAATCTAAATCAAAAACAATACCTCAAAACTATGAAAAGAAAACTTTGTGTGATGTCTGCCATCGTTGCGGCAGCATTGTCCGCAACCGACGCTTCTGCTCAGACCGTACTGTTCAAGAGCGACACAGTGTCTACCTGCTACCGCATTCCTGCACTGACTAAAGCCAAGGACGGCAGCATCTTCGCATTCACCGACTTCCGTCCGTGCCGCACCGATGTAGGCGGAGGCGTGATTGACGTAGTGGCTAAACGCAGTACCGACAACGGACGCACCTGGAGCAAGGAGCAGACCGTAGTCAAGGGCGGCGGCGACAACATCCCGTTTGATGTGGCTCATGGCGATGCCGCTGTGGTGACCGACTGCAAGACGGGCGAGATGCTTATGATGTGTGCATCGGGCAATGTGTGGTACTGGCAGTCGACTCTGAAGAATCCCAACCGTGTGGGACGCTACTACAGCAAGGACGGATTCAACTGGAAGGGCGAGGAAATCACCGACCAGATATACAAGCTCATGAACGGTGCCGTACATAAGCTGTTCTTCTCGTCGGGACGCATCTGCCAGAGCGCCAAGATAAAGGCTGGCAAGTACAACCGCATATACTCGGCTCTGTGTACCAACGTGGGCAACGTAGTGCTCTACTCTGACGACTTCGGACACAACTGGACTCCGCTGGGTGGCGCCGATGCTCGTCCTGCCAAATTCGGCGACGAGGCTAAGATTGAGGAGTTGCCCAATGGTGACGTACTGCTGTGCAGCCGCTCGCAGCGCGGTGCCGGACGTATATTCAACATATTCAAGTATAGCAACGCAAAGCGTGCCGAAGGACAATGGCAGACTGCTGCCAATCTCGACCCGATGTACAAGTCGGCTATGTGCAACGGCGAAATCCTCATCGTGAACGCTGTACGCAAGGCCGACGGCAAGAAGACCAACGTGCTGCTCTACTCTGTTCCGATGGATGCCAAGCGCAACTATGTGGGCATATACTATAAGGAGCTGGCTTCGACAGCCGACTATGCCTCGCCCGAACTGCTGACTAGAGGATGGAAGACTTTCCGTCTGAGCAACACCGATTCAGCCTACTCTACTATGGAACAGATGAACGACGGCAACATCGCCTTCTTCTATGAGGAGACCCATCAGAAGGGTGGCTACGACATGGTATTCTGCTCGCTGCCTCTCGACAAAATCACTAACGGCGAATACGTTGCTGGTAAAGTTAAGAAATAAAAAAAAGGTTGCAAACCATAATGGTCTGCAACCTTTTTTTGTTTGGTTATTCTATTGAGATATAATGTCGTTATTGCGAATTACATCATGCCGCCCATGCCACCCTGGCCCATAGGCATTGCGGGAGCCTTTTCCTCAGGCTTGTCGCAAATGAGGCACTCAGTGGTGAGGAACATACCTGCGATAGAGGCAGCATTCTCAAGAGCTACGCGCTCTACCTTAGCCGGATCGATAACTCCAGCCTCACGCAAATCCTCGTAAACATCCTTGCGTGCATTGTAGCCGAAGTCGCCTTCGCCCTCGCGAACCTTCTGAACAACAACGGCACCTTCGCCACCTGCGTTCTTAACAATCTGACGAAGCGGCTCCTCAATAGCACGACGTACGATGTTGATACCAGTCTGCTCGTCGGCATTGTCACCCTTAAGGTCCTCAAGAGTCTTCTGAGCGCGGATGTAAGTTGTACCGCCACCTACAACAACGCCTTCTTCCATAGCTGCACGTGTAGCGCAGAGAGCGTCGTCAACGCGGTCCTTCTTCTCCTTCATCTCAACCTCGCTGTTGGCACCAACATACAGAACTGCTACGCCACCTGCGAGCTTTGCCAGACGCTCCTGAAGCTTCTCCTTGTCGTATGAGCTCTTGGTGTTGGCAATCTCGTTCTTGATCTGAGCAACACGGTCGGCTATAAGCTCCTTCTGACCGGCACCACCTACGATAGTAGTGTTGTCCTTGCTGACAGTAGCCTTCTCACAAGTACCGCAGAGGTCGAGTGTAGCCTTGTCGAGGCTCAGACCCTTCTCCTCGCTAATGACAACGCCACCAGTCAATGTAGCAATATCCTCAAGCATAGCCTTACGACGATCGCCAAAGCCAGGAGCCTTAACTGCACAAATCTTCAAGCCACCACGCAGACGGTTTACTACCAATGTGGTCAATGCCTCTGAGTCAACATCCTCTGCAATGATGAGCATCGGACGTCCGCTCTCGGCTGCCGGTTGCAGGATAGGCAGAAGATCCTTGAGGTTGCTTATCTTCTTGTCGTATATAAGGATGTATGGGTTGTCCATAACGCACTCCATCTTGTCAGCATCTGTAACGAAGTAGCCACTCAAGTAGCCACGGTCGAACTGCATACCCTCTGTAACACCGATGCTGGTGTCGCGGCTCTTGCTCTCCTCGATAGTGATAACACCATCCTTAGACACCTTGCGCATAGCGTCAGCCAGGAGCTTGCCAATCTCAGGATCGTTGTTGGCAGAAACGGTAGCTACCTGCTCAATCTTGTCGTAGTTGTCGCCTACAATCTCGGCAGTCTCCTTGATGTGGTCTACTACGGCTGCAACAGCCTTGTCGATACCACGCTTCAAGTCCATAGGATTGGCACCTGCTGTAACGTTCTTCAAGCCTTCTGTTACGATGGCCTGTGTAAGGATGGTAGCGGTTGTTGTACCGTCGCCTGCATCGTCGCCAGTCTTGCTTGCTACGCTCTTAACGAGCTGGGCACCTGTGTTCTCAAACTTGTCCTCAAGCTCTACTTCCTTAGCCACAGTAACACCGTCCTTAGTGATCTGCGGAGCACCGAACTTCTTCTCGATAACTACATTGCGACCTTTAGGGCCGAGTGTAACCTTAACAGCATTAGCCAATTTGTCGACACCGTTCTTCAACAGGTCGCGTGCGTCTATATTGTATTTAATTTCTTTAGCCATGATTATTCAAATGTTGAATGTTGAATGTTAAATGTTGAATGTTGGATTATTCGCTTACGCGAATTTCGAATTAAGAATTTTGAGTTTTGAATTACTTCTGAACTACGGCAAGAACGTCGCTTTGACGCATGATGAGATATTTTGTACCCTCAACCTCAAGTTCTGTGCCTGAATATTTGCCGTAAAGAATCTCGTCACCTTCTTTAAGAATCATTTCCTCATCCTTAGTGCCATTGCCAGCGGCAACGATAGTACCGTGCTGCGGTTTCTCTTTTGCTGTATCAGGAATGATGATTCCGCCAACTTTCTCTTCTGCCTGTGCAGGAAGTACAAGCACTCTGTCTGCTAATGGTTTAATGTTCATAATTCTTATGATTTTAATTGTTTATATTCATTTATGTTGCGAACCTCGCGACGTTTGCCGCCTGTGTTCGGTTAGCATATAGCCAAAAACGTGCCAAAAACTTGTTTACACTTATATAATAGGAGTCCTTTTTTAAGCAAAAGGGGCACAAATGACATAAATGGCAGTAGTATGTGACATATTTGACATACCAGAAAAAGCATTATATAATACCTCACAAAGTATATTAATAATACCTTGCAAAGTATATTAATAATACTTGCACAAGTATATTGAACAACTTACATTATATGACGAAGAAGGACATCCATCCCTCTTTGCCCCGATAATGATAGCCACGCTTTCGACCTGTGCGCAATTGGAACGTGATAATTTCATCAAGTTGCAAAACAAACGTAAATCCCACTGCGTTTATGCGTAATTGTGATGTATTATAATTATCTTTGCATTCAAATTGACCATCTTTTAAGCGTTACGCTGGGCATGATGAAAAAGTGCGACGGACCGTCGCACTTTTGCCGTGGTCGCATAATATGCTATTTATCAGCTGATAGTACCGAAAGAGAAATTACAGAAAGTCCTTGCTGACGAGATTAAGGCGTTTAGTGAGGAGAAAGAAAACAATTAGAGGAACAAACAATATGGACTATAAAGTACAGAAAAACTCACAGAACAATGATATGGCTTCACTTGTAAATGATGTTTGCAATATCATTGAAACAGGCAGAAAGGAAGCCTACGTTGCGGCAGGAAAGTCTGCTGTAATCACATACTGGAATATCGGTCGCCGTATTGTGAAAGAGGAACAGCAGGGTAAAGAGCGTGCAGAATATGGAGCAGAAGTCATCAAGAACCTCGCTCTGAAAATCACACCTCGATATGGTGCGAGCTATAATAAACGCAATTTAGACTACTACAAGCGTTTCTATCTCCTTTTCCCTGACATACAGATTGTGAACACGTGTGTTCACAATCTTAGTTGGTCGCATATACGCCGCATACTTTCTGTTTCAGACCCCAATGCCAGGCTTTGGTATTTGAAAACGGCAGATAAAGACATGTGGAGTTTTCGTGCGCTTGACCGTAACATATCCACACAGTACTATGAGCGTAGATTAGCCGCGCAACGTGAGAATTCAGCATTGCCGATAGATATGGAAAACTCAACAGACCCATTGGAATACATCAAAAATCCAATGATGGCAGAGTTTATGGGATTTCATCGTGATGCAGATTATAACGAAAGCGATTTTGAAAAAGCATTGATTGACAACCTTGAAAAGTTCATCATGGAACTTGGACGAGGTTTTGCCTTTGTTGAGCGTCAACAGCACATAGTTACTGATACAGACGATTTTTATATCGATTTGGTATTCTATAACTATCGCATGAAGCGTTTTGTCATCTTTGAACTAAAGACACATAAACTCACACACCAAGATATTGGTCAGCTTGATATGTATGTACGAATGTATGACGACCTTATCAAAGGTTCTGATGACGCTCCTACTATTGGAGTGTTGCTCTGCACTGATACCGACAATACGATAGCACGTTATTCAGTTCTTCACGACAACAATCAGCTGTTTGCAGCCAAGTATATGACTTATATGCCAACAGAGGAAGAACTGCGCAATGAAATTGAACAACAAAAACGTTTCTTTATGGAACAGCACAGTTCTCATGGCTTACAAGATTATTATGGTTGATCGTGCCGAAAGAGAAATTATGCCAATCACTGAATGTCAATAGAAAAGACTTCAAGTAAATTGCCAAAGAAGGTTGAATAGAGTTTAGATGGAACTCGCACTTGAAGATATGGGAAAGCCTATCGGAGAGGAAGATTATCAGCTGATCCATTCGGGATGTGGCGAAGTTGAGTGGTAAGAGTGTGAATTCGTATTTTGTGAGTTTAAGCACAGGCGAGCCAGTCAAGTAATACTATACCATAGTCTTTATATTATGGTATGGGATGGTGTGTCATAAGTCCATGACGCACCCTCTATTTATAAAAAACATTTAATTATAGTGTTGCGAAATTTGTAAAACAATAAACGCTTATGGATAAGAACGATTTCATAGAAACGCGCGAAGATATAGTCCAAAACATCAAAACGCTTTACTCTTACCTCGATGGCAAGGTGGACAGCGAGCATAAAGACTGGGCTATCCAAAGGATGTCCCAAGGGAAAAACTATGTCATAGAAGTTGTAGATTCTCAAATATACTTTGCTCCAAGCCGTTTTGTCGGATATGTTGACACACGATGGAAAAGCATAAAGCCAACCCTGGCCATGGCACCAAGACAGACAACAAGATAAAGAATTTCTATCAGAAAGTACAGGATGTCAAACTTGATGCCTTGTTACAAAAAGCCATGTCTGAATACGGTATTGTTGTGGGGGCAAAGAAATATTGGATAAGCAAAGATACAACGGTAGACGATATCCTGTCTTGTTCCGCTGTTAAAGTTCGTAGATATTGGATTGCCCGTCTCTCAGACGACAACCACTGGGATTATGCATTGGAGAACAACCTGTGGCTTATGCAACAGCGATACGACATTCAAAGAAATCACATAGTCACCCAGTTGCTGAATTTAGTAAAGGAAATAAGAGTCGGTGATGTGCTATTGCTTACTTTTGACAATATAATATATGCATATGGGATTGTGGTAAGATGTCCATTTCAAACCCGTCAAATCTCAAATCTGCAGAACATAGTGTCCCTAAGACAATATGATTATAATGATGGCATTGTATGTTTTGAAGATGCTCCAGCTTTCTATGAAGACTTAAGAGATGGAGAAGAAAATTGGGGGCAGCGAGTATCTGTAGACCAATGGCATTGTTATGACAACGACTCAACCGTATATAATTCCGGATGCCAATCTGCTCTTTTAGCAGGCAATACTCAACAGTCAATATTCGAAGTTGACGCTAAGTTTGCACAAGACAAAATAAAAGAATTGGAAAAACAATACTATAAGTAACTGTTCAAAATTAATTTTACAAATATGAATAATTCACGAATAAGTT
>CAJJOL010000076.1:0-8557 GCA_905193385.1 uncultured Prevotella sp.
TCGACCGAGCTTCGCTCGGAAAGCCTGGCGGAAATCACGGAAGTTCGGTGCTTGCTCAATTTTCAAAGTTGAAAATTGAGCAAGCACCGATGTAGGGATTTCATCATAAATCCTCATGAAGAACTGTGCGAATAGTTCTCGTCCTGCAATTCCGATTTTGTTTATGTATTTATTGTAAGTCTTATTTGTCACCGCAACATTTGTCTTGTTCTTTCCTTTTCCTGTAACTGTTGATTTATCCGCAGCTTCAGCATACGGAGGGTTAATGTACACGACAAGTTTACGACGTTTTTCAGGGTTGTTGATAATGTCTTGTAATGACTGAGGAAGTTTGTCGAAAGAGTCATTGAGAAAGTCAAACTGGAATACATGGCTGTCGAGCAAGTCGAGACTTTTCTCCTTGATACGCTCATGCATTACTTGTACATCAGCATTGTCAAGTGTAGAGGCATAGACACGATACTTCTCTGTAAGTCCGAAGAGCAAGTTACCTGTACCTGCGCAACAATCCCACACATAATATTCTTTTTGCCAATCTTCTCCTAATTCCATGGCTAAGTATTCTTGTGACTTCTGCACCCACTGTGGAGGAGTGAAGAAAGCACCTTGGTAACGACGGAGGTCTTGCGGAATAAGTAAGTCACGACGTTTGAGTATCAAGTCAAGATACTCTTTCCTTGGTGGACGTACATACTTGTTCCAAAACTGATTGTATGCAGTCTTTCCATCGTTGAATGTCGCTTCGCTAAATAGTTGTGTTGCACCTTTCAATATATCTTGTAAGATGCGGTATTTGTCACCACGGAGAACTACGGCAAGTTCTTCTCGCAGTGTATAATCATTACGAGATATGAGGTCAGCGTAAAAGAAATCTACAACGCTTGTTTTGGGTACATCATCCCAATTTACGGCAATAGAAGGCTTTACTTCTTCCACCCAACGTTGGAAAACAAAAATGAAGTTGTTCTTTGTGATGTTGATACCATTGGTACGTTGCTTCCCCAGCTTGAAATTAGAGCGAATGAACTTTCTTAGCTCCTTTTCATCTTTATGTAGGTAGAAGAGCCTAATCTCCTTTTTGAGTTTCTCTTTCAGCAAGTCGGAGAGCATGTGAAACTCTTTGGTGCTATGGTTGGAGGGAGTGACATTCCAGTTGAAGTCATTCTGATAGAATACACTTACAATGTGGTGATATTCGATAAAGGCAATCTTTTCTTCATCGAAGGCTCCAAGATAGCGAGGTGGCAAGTACGATTCGTGTGTATGGGCTTTACCTATGGTAATGATGAGTTGCACGAAAGATGCATAGATATCTTCTGTGTTTCCTGCTTTAGCTTCTGCCCATAAAAAATATTCTTGGTCGGATAGCTCGTCCTCACTTGATTTTTTTGTTGTTACAGCAAAGTCTATGTCGCCCAAGATAGGTGTCGCATCATAGTCTTGAAAGAATTCTTGGCGAATTTTATTCTTTACTTCCTCTTCACGTATTTTATTTGTTGCCATAATTATTTGTCCTTAAGTTATTCGAATAGTTTTCTTAGATTCATGTTCAAGAAAACTTCTGGGGAGATACCTTTCTCGCCTACGATAAATATTGCCGACGGATGGAATAGATTGCGGAAACGCTCTAAGCCCTTGGTATAAGCCTCTCCATTACTTTTTACTTCTATAGCTATGAATTTCTGATTCTTCTTGAGGATGAAGTCAACCTCGTCGTTGCCTTCTCGCCAGTAAAAGACCTCAAAACGATGGGTAAAAGCTTCGCTTAATATGTAGGCTCCTATGGCGGATTCAAAGAATTGTCCCCATTGCTTACTATCAGAAACGGCTTCTTGAAATGTTAATCCTAATTGAGAACTCAATAAGGCATTGTTGTACACTTGGTATTTGGGAATGCTGGCACGTTTGCGGGCTACATCTATAGAGAATTTCTGTAGTCCCGTGACAAGTCCGCTATCGCTCAAAAGATTTAGATAGCCTGCCAATGTAACTGTGTTGCCAGCATCTTGCAATATTCCCAGCATTTTTGTTAGAGAAAGTATCTTACCCGAATAAGCTACACTCAATTCGAAAGTTTGACGAAGCAGAGCAGGCTTTCCTATTGGAGAATCCATCAAGATGTCCTTGTTTATAGTAGCATCAATGATGGCTCCGCTAACATAGTTCTTCCAACGTTCTTCGTCACCAATAAGCATGGCAGCTCCTGGGTAGCCTCCAAAATAGATGTATTGTTCAAGAGTCATTCCAAAGGCTTCTTTCATTTCTGGATAACTCCAATGGCTCATTCTGATTTCCTCATATCGTCCCATGAGAGACTCTGCCAATCCTTTTTCTAATAACACCCTTGATGAGCCTAATAATGCCACTTTGATGTTGATGTGATTTAGACTATCTGCGTCCCATTCTTTCTTTACATATTCACTCCAGTTTTTAAGTTTTTGTATCTCGTCAATAACCAAGATCATTTCTTCAAGTCCTTGTGTGCGCATTTGAAGACGCGCATTATTCCAGCAATCGCTAATCCAAGTGGAAGATGTTGAAGGTATGGTGTCGGCAGAATAGAAAAGAAACGGTTTACTTAAATCATCCAATACTTGCTTGATAACGGTAGATTTTCCAATCTGTCGTGGTCCCATGATTACTTGAATGAACATTCTTTGTTCACCTAATCTATTGATGATGGTATCATATATCTTTCTTTTGTACATGGTCTGTTGCTTATAGATGATAATGTGATATGTATAGTCTTATTATATTTAATTGGGGCTTTTCAAGTTGTTTTACTCAGCATAATGAATAATTTTACTCAGTCGACTGAGTAATTTTACTCAACGGACTAAGTAAAATTCCATCTTTCGATGGCAAATATAGAACTTTTAGCTGAAATAACCGCATCTGGCATGTATATTTTTGATTATTTTACAAAAGTATTCTTTGGAATTACTCATTAAAACCCAAACAAAATCCACTCTCCTAAAAATAAAAATCCAAGCAAACCCTAATGACCGATTCGGATTAAAAGATATAAAGAAAAGAGGCGCTCGTTTTTAACTTCTACTGCTTTAGAAGGTCATTATATTGTGACTATGTCGAAAAAATAGATAATAATAAAGGTTCATCCGGAATATGGAGTGGTTTACATCCAGTAAAAAAAATCGTATCATACCTCCCTTCCACCTTTCCAGTTGATATATGACAATCGTATCATGCAAGTATTCCTTTTTTAGATGCAATCACTACTGTCCCGTTAAAGTGGACAAATCGCTCTTTGAATTAATTGAAATACAGTCTTTTGCATGAGATGTTTATTGTGAAAAAAGGATGCAAATATAAGACATGTAGTAAAAAAGTATTACAAAATAAAAATCGATTATAGAGATTCAAGAAGCCGTTTTTATATGTTTTAGCGGTGTCCGACACCATGTTTTTATTCAATTAGAGCTTCTTTGCACTCCAAAGGGACAACTTTTGGAGGGCAAAGAAGCTCCATTTGCAATGCAACGGAGGCCAAAATGCAATGCAAAAGTTATCCTTTTGCAATGAAAAGGATAACTTTTGTACTGTGTAAAATTGCACACTTCCGTCGTTAACGCTGTAAGTTGTTGTGTGTAAACAATATATATATTGCACGCTCAAAACTCACGAATTTCGAGCCAAAGATTTCCTAGTGCGTTCAACTCGCAGTTTTGAGCGGTTAGAAATGCAAATATTGTAACAGGGGCGGTTGCAATTTCATTATTCTTTATACCATTCGAAGAGCTTCTGCACTCCTTCTTCTATTTCCACTTTGTGTGTCCATCCGAGCGAATGCAGTTTGCTTACGTCGATGAGTTTTCGCATGGTGCCGTCGGGCTTGCTGGTGTCAAACTCAATCGTCCCTTCGAAGCCTACGGCTTTGGCTACGAGATGTGAGAGCTGGCGTATGGTAAGTTCCTTGCCCGTACCAACATTGATGTGGCAGTTATATAAGAGCCATCCTGACCGGTAATGCCCGTGATGAGGGCAATGTTCTGTTTGCTCATAAACCAATAATCTTTTATGTTATGTGTTCTTCATACTGCGTATTTTGAGAGCAAAACCCCGAAAAAGTTGCGATTTCCCGTGGAAATCTATCAAAAATCAATAGATATCCACGACTTATCGATATGTTTTTCTATCTTTGCATAAGATAGGCAGCACATCGCAAAATTATGGACAAACTGACCAAGGAGCAACGCCATCGTTGTATGGCATCGATACGAGGTAAGGGTACCAAGCCGGAGATTCTGGTGAGGAAGTACCTGTTCGGCCGAGGGTTTCGCTATCGGCTGAACCACCCTCGTCTGCCTGGTCATCCGGATATTGTGCTGCGTAAGTATCGTTCGGTAATCTTTGTAAACGGTTGTTTTTGGCATGGGCACGAGGACTGCAAGTATTATGTGTTGCCAAAGACTAACACAGATTTTTGGAAAGCAAAGATAGAGCGCAATAAGGCTCGTGACTTGGCTGAACAGCACAAGCTTGCATCTATGGGATGGCATTGCATCACGGTGTGGGAATGTCAGTTGAAGCCGGCTGTAAGAGCAAAGACCTTGGAAGGTTTGGCGTTCACTCTCAACCGTATATATCTTAAAGACCATAGCGTGCGACGCTATGAAATACCAGAGGAAGAAAGATCAATGGCAGCAGAACCCAATGTGGAATGACAACCTATTTCTTTGGATTTTAGCAAAAATACGAGTATTATATGTTTGGATTTTTGCTAAAAACTAAAGATTATATGTTTGGATTTTAGCATTTAGGCGGTTAATGTCCCATATTTTTCTTATCTTTGCGCAACCTAAGTAATTTCAACTATCAACATATGGCAACAGTAGACGACAAGAAGATTATCTTTTCTATGGTGGGAGTATCGAAGATTATCCCACAAAATCGCAAACAGATTTTGAAGGACATCTATTTGTCCTTCTTCTATGGCGCAAAAATCGGAATCATTGGTTTGAATGGTGCTGGTAAGTCAACGCTGATGAAAATTATCGCCGGACTGGAACAGCCAACACAGGGCGAAGTGGTATGGAGCCCTGGCTATACTGTGGGTTATTTGCCGCAGGACCCACCGCTCAACGAAGCGAAGACCGTAAAGGAGAATGTTATGGAGGGAGTGCAGAAGGTGTACGACGCACTTGCCGAGTATGAGGACATAAACGCTAAGTTCGCATTGGAGGAGTATTACTCTGACGCCGACAAGATGGACAAGCTGATGGCACGCCTTTCGGAGGTGCAGGATATTATTGATGCCACTGATGCATGGAACATGGACTCTAAGCTCGACCGTGCTATGGCTGCATTGCGTTGTCCTAAGGGTGACCTTCCCGTTACTAACCTTTCAGGTGGCGAACGCCGCCGTGTGGCACTCTGCCGACTGCTGCTGCAGAAGCCCGACGTATTGCTTCTCGACGAGCCTACCAACCACCTTGATGCCGAAAGTATCGACTGGCTGGAGCAGCATTTGCAGCAATATGAGGGTACGGTGATTGCCGTAACGCACGACCGCTACTTCCTCGACGATGTGAGCGAATGGATATTGGAGCTCGACCGTGGCGAGGGTATTCCATGGCATGGCAACTACTCTTCATGGCTCGACCAGAAGACCAAGCGTATGATGCAGGAGGAGAAGCAGGCTTCAAAGCGTCGCAAGGCTCTGGAGCGTGAGTTGGAGTGGGCACACATGGCTCCTAAGGCACGTCAGGCTAAGGGTAAGGCCCGTCTTAACGCTTACGAGAAGATGCTCGGCGAGGAGCAGAAGGAGCGCGAGGAGAAGCTGGAGATTTTCATACCGAACGGTCCGCGATTGGGCAACAAGGTTATCGAGGCACAGCACGTGCAGAAGGCTTTTGGCGACAAGGTGCTCTTCAACGACCTCAACTTCATGCTGCCGCCTAACGGTATCGTGGGTGTTATCGGTCCTAACGGTGCCGGTAAGACTACGCTCTTCCGACTCATTATGGGACTGGAGCAGGCCGACGGTGGTACATTTGAGGTGGGCGAGACCGTTAAGCTTGCCTACGTAGACCAGCAGCATAAGGATATTGACCCTGAAAAATCGGTTTACGAAACGGTATCGCAGGGCAATGAGACAATACACATGGGTGGCAGAGACGTAAACGCTCGCGCCTATATCTCACGCTTCAACTTCTCGGGTACCGACCAGAGCAAGCTTTGTGGCACGCTTTCAGGTGGTGAGCGCAACCGCTTGCAGCTGGCGCTTGCACTGAAGCAGGAGGGCAACGTGCTGTTGCTCGACGAGCCTACCAACGATATCGACGTGAACACTCTGCGCGCACTGGAGGAAGGTCTGGAGAACTTTGCCGGTTGTGCCGTAGTAATCAGCCACGACCGTTGGTTCCTCGACCGTATCTGTACGCACATCCTCGCCTTTGAGGGCAATGGCGAAGTGTTCTACTTCGAGGGCAGCTACTCTGACTACGAGATTAACAAGGCTCGCCGTATGGGCAACGAGGAAATCAAGAAGGGACGCTATCGCAAGCTGATGGAAGACTAATCGGAGAGCTTAGGCGGTATTTCTTAATTAAGCGAATTGTCATAAACCATCTGTGAAATCATTTGCATAGGATTCATTTATAGTTTATGATAATTCGCTTTTTGATATAATCACTTATAACCATAATATAGAAATGAAGCGAACAATTTTTCCGTATGATTTCTCTCCATACTATCCGGTTGGTATACAGCCGTGTCCCATGTATGTGGATGTCGCAAATCGTATTTACGACAGGATAAAGGACATGGATATCAACTTGCCTTATGCAGATAATCTGAAGAAAGAGATAGCCATAAATGCGGCAATCTATTATGAGGATAAGATGTCTGGTATAGGCCTATGGAATGCCTTTGTGCATAAGCACCAGCTTGCTTATAAACGCCCTTTGCCATTCTTTGATGATTTTGAAGTTCTTGATAAGAATGAGGTGAATGCCAAGGAGGTGGAACTGTTGGTATGGATTGTGCTGTCCCGTAACTTTGACGATCGCTTTCTCAATCCTTTAGCAATGAGGGAGAGTGCAGCAAATCACATTATGGAGGTGCTTACCGAGGATGATGATGTGGATGTGAACGATTCTTTGTATGATTTTATATACAATGAAGATGTGGCTAACGACTATTTCAAGTTGAAGCGTGTATTAATATGGCTTCGTCGTTCCTATCTTCTTTGTTCTCCTTTGTCTGATGAACGGTTTGAGGAATATTTGGATTCTTACTTATCGAGGTTTAGTAAGGGTGAAGCAGCGTACTACGCAGAAACTACTTTCTCCATGAGGAGTGAGATCGGCCCAATGGCGGAAATGTCTCATCTGTGGCTGGCAGACATGTATTTAGAGAACAATATGCCCGGTGAGTCAGAAAAACTAACGAACCTGAAATATTGCCAGCAGGATATATTCGAGGTGATAGATGCTGATTCGGAATACGCTGTGCTGAAGAGTTCGGATGATGAGGATTATAAGTTGAAGAACGTTTATCCTGACATTTTCTATAAAGGTTCATATGTTTGTGCGGCGCTTGTGAAGTATGCTGATAATGATTGGGAAAATAATGGCGTTGTGTTCAATTCAAAGAAAGAGATGTATGACAATATGCATGAGCATCAGGCAGAATTGAAGCGGTCTTACGAACGTGTCTACCCTTTATATATGAAACGTACGGAGGGTAAGCGTCTTGCATTCTTGTATGACACGAAACAATTGCAAGAATGGTTGAAGATGGTTGCAGATGGGATGGACACAACAGCTGTCTGCCGTAATTTGCCAAGTGGTCCGCAGGTGGGCTTTATCTCGGAAAAGGCTGGAATTATTTTTGCGCCCAAAATTGTTCATGCTATAAAATGCAGCTACAACCCTTACTATGGGAAATGTGATGCGCCTACATTGCAAAGAGAAACGATGGATGCTGTGATTAATATAGAAGCCATGCATCCGGAGTTGCTGCATTATCTGCTTGAGAATAATATGCTGCAGGATGGAGATCTGAGTAGTAACTGTCCAAGTGAATTGGGTAAGGAGATATTTACACGTAATATCGATTTTATTGCTCGCCATCATCGCAGACATCTTTATTGGGATCATGATTATTGATGAGTAGTAAGAGGTAATACTTAAATCCAAGTAAAAGGGCTCAAATAATATTGATTTGTTTAAACATAGCAATATTGTTTGAGCCTTTTTTTTTATTGAGTCCAGCGCAAGCAAAAGGTGTATAACAAAAAAAGTCCCGTAAATCTTGCGATTTACAGGACTCTGCTGCGGAGAGAGAGGGATTCGAACCCCCGGTACCTCTCAGTACGCCGGTTTTCAAGACCGGTGCATTCGACCACTCTGCCATCTCTCCATGGGGTGTGTATGGTTGGTCGAGTTGAAATAAGCAATGCTCCGGAATGTTCGGAACTCATAGCTTCACTACATATAGCGGAGAGAGAGGGATTCGAACCCCCGGTACCTCTCAGTACGCCGGTTTTCAAGACCGGTGCATTCGACCACTCTGCCATCTCTCCATGGGGTGT
>CAJJOL010000077.1:0-8529 GCA_905193385.1 uncultured Prevotella sp.
AAGAACTCTTTCTTAATGCAATCTTAACACGAACTCATCTCGTTTTGCTTGAGGTATCGTTCGTTCTCAAAAGCGGATGCAAAGGTATGACTTTTATTTGAATCTCCAAAACTTTCGCTGAGAAAAATCAATGTTTTTACTACTTTTTTATTAAGAATTGATTCATATCAACGTATTATTGTTTGCGCAAACAACATCACCTTATTATATATTATAGCGTGCATTGTTTTGTTTCCTCGGGAGGAAATTTTTACAACCTCGCGAGGAAACAAAAACAAGGTCATTTGAAAATAATCTGTTAAAAGCGATTCCTATTCCAAAAAAATTCTCTAAATTTGTAAATGTTGACACTAACATATTCACAAATCTAATATAACTGCTATGCATAAAACCTCTATTACGCTACTCTTTTCGGTTATGTTATCTGTATGTTATGCCCAAACAGACATACAAACTGCCTCACAAGCTAACTCTCAAACAGATTACGAACAAAAAGAAAGACGCCCCAACTGGCAACAATATTTCGACCAGTTGAATGATATGGACGACATGGAATCGACCAACCTTGAGGAACTTTACGACCAGATGTGCGAACTGGAAGACTCGCCAGTTAATCTGAATACTGCTACTGCCGACGACATAAAACGCCTGATGTTTCTCAATGCTGCGCAAGCAGAAGAACTAACGGAATACATCGACCGCTATCGTCCGTTGCGCTCTATCGGCGAACTCGCTATGATAAAGTCGATTGACCCTATTCGTCTGCAGTTGCTTATGTGCTTCACATATATTGGTGAAACTGAGGAAAAGAATAGTTTTCCAAAGCTGGGCAACATCCTAAAATACGGCAAACACGACGTTGTGGCTACCGCAAAGATTCCATTCTATACCCGTAAGGGTGACCGCGACGGCTATCTTGGCAGCAAGTACAAACATTGGATGCGTTACACTTTCCGTTACGGACAATATCTGCAAATAGGTTTTCTGGGAACGCAGGATGCCGGGGAGCCTTTCTTCGCCCACGGCAACAGCATGGGTTACGACCATTATGCCTACTATGCTGTAATAAGAAAACTTGGCAGACTGAAGACTCTTGCACTCGGACAATACAAGTTGCGCTTTGGAATGGGACTGGCTATGAACACCGGATTCACATTAGGCAAGACTACGGCTGCCACAATGTCAATACCCACCAATAGTATTACACCCAACTCATCACGTTCGGACGCCTACTATCTGCAAGGAGCAGCCTCAACTATCGCATTCAGCAAGAATCTGGACTTCACGGCATTCGCCTCCTATCGCAAGATAGATGCGACACTCAACAAGGACGGAACCATCAAGACATTGCTGCAGACTGGCTATCACCGCACCGAGAGTGAGATATTACGCAAGCATAATGCCTCGCAGATGACCACCGGAGGCAACATGCGCTGGCACAGTGGCGGATGGCACGTGGGATTGACTGGCGTGTATACTTCGTACAGCGACTCACTCAATCCCGACAAGCGACAAGCCTATCGCAAATACAATCCTACGGGAAAACATTTTTACAATGCCAGCATCGACTACGGATTCATCAATCATCGCATCAGCATCAACGGCGAGACAGCCATAAACGACAAGGGAGCCGTAGCCACAATCAATTCTATAGCGTTCAGGACCAACCAATGGCTTACGCTCACAGCCATACAACGTTTTTACAGTTATCGTTATTACTCAATGTTCAGTTCGGCATTCAGCGACGGAGGTAAGGTGCAGAATGAGAACGGAATATATCTCGGAGCAGTATGGACACCCTCATCGCGACTCTCAATATTGGCATACAGCGACTATGCATATTATCCTTGGGTGCGCTATCAGGTAAGCGACAAAAGCCATACGTGGGATAATCTTGTGCAAGCCTCCTATCGCCTGACGCCACTCCTTACGCTCAACTCACGCTATCGCATAAAGATGCGCGAGGAAGACTACAACGACAAGGAAGCTAAAACCAAGCGTCTGATAGACAAGACAGAGCACCGAATGCGCCTTTCGCTGGTATATGCCAACACCCACTGGCAAGCCAAGACGCAGGGCGATGCCGCCTACATACTCTATCCCGACGGTCTTGCAGGCAAGCCAAAGAGCTTCGGGTGGATGATGTCACAAAACGTAGCTTACACCAACACCTATCTGTCTGCATCTGCCAATATAGCCTATTTTCACACCCGCGACTACAACTCCCGACTCTACACCTACGAGAACGGAACGCTCTACACATTCAATTTCCCTATGTTTTACGGTGAAGGAATGCGCAGCGCCATGCTGTTGCGTAGCAACATAGGTTCACACCTTATTATATTATGTAAGGTTGGAGCCACCAAATACTTCGATCGCAAGAATATATCGAGTTCATACCAGCAAATAAACTCGTCGTGGCAGGCTGATATGGACCTGCAAATAAGGTGGAAAATCTGATGCAAATATAAGGCAAGCAGTAAAAAAGTGTTACAAAACAAAAATCGATTCTAGAGTTTCGAGAAGCTGTTTTTACCGTCTTTTTATGTGAGTTTAGCCACCCCTCTCTTCATTTAAGCCTTCTTTGCCTTCCAACTGTAGCCATTTTGCATTGTAAAAGGACTACAGTTGAAGAGCAAATGGAGTACAGTTAGAACGTAAAAACCCTCCATTTGAAATGAAATGGAGGGTTTTATGTTGGTAGGAATTTTGACATCCGGCAGCAAAACCACATAACAATCTGTGTATAAGCACTTTAATCATACACGCTCAAAACTCAAGAATTTCGAGCCAAAGATTTCTTAATGCGTTCAACTGACAGTATTGAGCGAAAAAAAATGCAAATATTGTCATATAGAAAGCACAAATTGAGACGATTATGTGCTACTATATTGGGATTTTAATATTCATGACCTTCACCTTTTATTACGCTTGGTCCTTCGATAAGCTCGGGCGCACCTGCATTGCGTCGGACATCGCCATAGGCACGACGCAAATCGTCAAGACCTATGGTCAGGTCGCGACGTACGGGACGGTCTTTGTCTAGCAGACTATGCGAAAAGAGCCAGTCGTAAGTCTTGCGAAGATAGAAGATACGAGCCGGAGCGCCATGATTGGCACCATTGAGCCAATCGTATAGGAGACGTGTGTCGTTGCCATCGCGCTTAAGACTCTCTACCACCGTCTTCGACTTGCTTACGGGTACAGCTCGGTCGGCTGTGCCATGTATTATCCAGAACGGCAGTCGGCCAAGTCCGCTCACATCCTTAAGCGACGTTCCACCACACAAGGCCATGCCTGCTGCAATACGGTCGGGATAAGTGCCACACACATCCATAGTACCATAACCGCCAAGACTCATTCCCAGCACATATACACGAGTAGTGTCACAAGCATAACGGCTCTTCACCCAATCGAGCACATCCATTATCTTCTTCGGGCTCCATGCTCCGCCAGGGTTCTGCGGAACTATAGTAAGCGCATCAATTTGGCGACCTTTGACAATGGCATCGAGCGGACCATATCGGCGCACTCGCTCAAGATTGCGACCGCAAAGGCTTGCGCCATGCAGGAATATGATGACGGGAGTCTGCTCCTGCGAGTAGAAATAATCTATAGGAGTATAAACCCAGAAGTTGTAACCACCTGGTATCGAGTCTTTTACTGCACGCAGAAAATCGTAAGCCGAAGCCTGCATTGTTGAAACAAGCAACAGCAACATCAACAATATCTTCTTCATATATATAGATGTTAGAATAATTTATAGAAATCTTATATTTCACAAAGGTAACAATAATAACATTAACTATTGCACTTAGTTGAAAATAAATAAGTAACTTTGCATATATATAACATACTATATATGGAAGTAATAAAAACAGAAATAGAGGGCGTGGTGATAATCGAACCGCGCATATTCAAAGATGCCAGAGGCTACTTTTTCGAGAGCTACTCGCAACGGGAGTTCAACGAAAAGGTAGCACAAATAGACTTCTGTCAGGACAATGAGAGCATGTCGACGTATGGAGTAATGCGCGGTCTGCACTTTCAGCGTCCGCCATTCACGCAAAGCAAACTGGTGCGCTGCGTAAAAGGTGCTGTGCTCGATGTGGCTGTAGACATACGCAAAGGGTCGCCTACATACGGCAAGCACGTAGCTGTAGAACTGACAGAGGACAACCACCGCCAGTTTTTCGTGCCACGGGGTTTTGCCCACGGATTTGCCGTTCTGAGCGATGTGGCTGTATTCCAATACAAATGCGACAACTTCTATCACCCGGAAGCCGACGGAGGAATATCCATTCTCGACGACTCATTAGGCATAGACTGGCGCATACCTACCGACAAGGCGATACTCAGCGAGAAGGATACAAAGCACGATATGCTGAAAGACTTCAACTCGCCGTTCAGCATTGACGAGCCGTTATACTGAAAAGGGTGAGGTGTTGAGATGGTGAGATGATGAAATATCTCGCCTACCATAATTAATATATACATTATATATAATAGAGATGAACATTCTTGTTACAGGAGCCAACGGACAACTCGGACATGAGATGCAACGTGTGGCCAAATCAAGCAACCACAACTATATATTCACCGACGTGGCAGACGGCTACGAGAAACTCGACATTACAAATATCGAGGATATACGCAATATGGTGAAGAATAACAATGTGGACATAATCGTTAACTGTGCTGCATACACCAACGTAGACAAAGCCGAAAGCGACTACGACACAGCCGATCTGATAAACAACACGGCTGCAGGCAATCTGGCTACAGCCATGAAGGAAGCAGGCGGTACGCTGATACATATAAGTACCGACTATGTTTTCCAAGGCGACCGCAACACGCCATGCCAAGAAGACTGGACGACCAATCCGCTCGGCGTCTACGGCAAAACGAAGCTTGCAGGCGAGGCAGCAATTGCCACTACGGGATGTAACAGTATCATCATACGAACAGCATGGCTCTACTCGCAATGGGGAAAGAACTTTGTGAAGACCATGCAGAGCCTTACCGCAACACACGATACGCTGAAAGTGGTGTTCGACCAAGTGGGCACTCCTACCTTTGCAGGCGACCTTGCCGACACTATTGCCCACATTATTAATACAGGACAGACCAACAAGACGGGCATCTACCACTTTTCTAACGAAGGGGTGTGCTCATGGTACGACTTCGCAAAGCTGATATGCAAGCTGTCGGGTAACACATGCGACATCAGCCCTTGCTACAGCGAGGAGTTTCCCAGTCCAGTGAAACGTCCGCACTTCTCCGTGCTCGACAAAAGAAAGATAAAGGAAACATTCGGCATAAAGGTGCCGTACTGGACTGACTCGCTCGAAGTATGCATAAAGCAACTTGCCGAAGCTAACAATAAATGAATACATTAACCACCAATCATCAAACATTATGCAAAGCATCATCATCACAGGAGGCGCAGGATTTATCGGGTCACATGTAGTGAGACTGTTTGTAAACAAATACCCCGACTACCACATCATCAATCTTGACAAACTGACGTATGCAGGCAATCTCGCTAACTTGAAGGACATTGAGAACAAGCCCAACTATACATTCGTAAAGGGCGACATCTGCGACTATGAACTGATACTCGAACTAATGCGCAAGTACAATGTTACTGGCATAATACACCTTGCAGCAGAGAGCCACGTGGACCGTTCTATCAAGGACCCGTTCACCTTTGCACGCACCAACGTAATGGGAACATTGTCAATGCTGCAGGCTGCCAAGACATATTGGGAGAGTCTGCCTGAGAAATATGAAGGCAAACGATTCTACCACATCTCTACCGATGAGGTGTACGGAGCGCTCGAACTGACAAATCCCGAGGGCATAGAATCGCCTTTCACAACAAAGGCTTCGTCAGAACATCACCACGCATACGGCACAGAATTCTTCCTGGAGACCACAAAATACAATCCACACTCGCCCTATTCGGCTGCAAAGGCATCGTCCGACCACTTCGTACGCGCCTTTCACGACACATACGGTATGCCGACTATCGTGACCAACTGCTCGAACAACTATGGTCCGTATCAGTTCCCAGAGAAACTGATACCTCTGTTCATCAACAATATACGCCACCGCAAACCGCTGCCGGTATATGGCGAAGGTCTGAACGTGAGAGACTGGCTGTATGTAGAAGACCACGCACGTGCCATTGACCTTATATTCCATAAGGGCAATGTGGCTGAGACTTACAACATAGGCGGATTCAACGAGTGGAAGAACATTGACATAATACATGTGCTGATAAAGACTGTCGACCGCCTGCTGGGACGCAAGGAAGGCGAAGACCTGAACCTCATAACCCACGTAACTGACCGTATGGGCCACGACATGCGCTACGCCATCGACTCGCGAAAGCTGCAAAGAGAGTTGGGTTGGGAACCAAGCCTGCAATTTGAGGAAGGCATCGAGAAGACAGTACGCTGGTATCTGAACAACCAGGAATGGATGGACAACGTCACTTCGGGCGACTATCAGAAGTATTACGACAGCATGTATGCCAACAGATAATCAATAGTAAAGGCATACCTGAAAACAAGACAAAGCATAAAGAGGAAAAAGACAAATAAAAAAAACGCCTTGAAAGCGGAAGACAATCAATGATCTTCAACTTTCAAGGCGTTGCCTTTTTCTTTATATTAGCGTATGCGGTCGGCCGCACGCACCATTTTCTCATCGTGGATAACACCTGCACGAGCCATAAAGTTGAGCACTAATGAAACGGCAGGAAGACATGCTGCAAAAGCAATGTGGAAGTTGGCATCTGCCGAAACGACATTGCGTGTAACAACCCCAAGCACTATATACCATGCCAAGATCAAGAACACATTACACAAACACAGACTGCTCTGCAACTTACGGTTGCGATAAAGGAATATTGTGGCGAGACTCATGGCACTGCTAACAAGCAATATGCCAAAAAGACCGCACGGTGAATAGTCGACGCTTGCGCCCTTGTCAAGCATGATGTTGTACAGTTTGAAACCGACACCCATACCTGCTGGCTCTATATCGCCAATACGAAGGCACAGACACACAACCGAAGCAATGAATGCAAGCAGCAAGAAAACACTTTGCTTACGCTGTATCATTATGCGGGTTCCTGTGTGTTAGCGTTGTCCTGAGCAGGGTCGCGATAATAGACGTGGCCCTCGATGAATTCCTCTGTAGCGAGAAGTGTAGGCTTTGGAAGTTTCTCGTAATAGCGCGAAATCTCTATCTGCTCACGATTCTCGAAAACCTCCTCAAGTGAGTCGTTGTAAGAAGCAAACTCGGCCAACTTCTTGTTGAGGTCTTGCTTAATTTCGACAGCAATCTGATTGGCACGCTTCGAGATAATTACAACACTCTCATAGATGTTGCCTGTCTCATCACACAGATCCATAATGTTGCGTGTGACAGTGTTGACCGGCGCTTTTGACTTTTTGTAATCCATTAATCTATTATTTTATTTATACTTAATAATTCAAACTTTTAATCCTTGGTATATTCCTTGCACTTGTTGATGAACTTCTCGGCCATTGCCTTGTTCTTTGAGTCAGGATATTCATTAAGGAATCCGTAACACTCGTCCTCGGCATCCTGGAAACGCTCAAGTTTCTTCTCTTCAACACTCTGCTGAGCCAACTCAAACTTGCTCTTCATCACAAGTTCCGAGAACTTCTCACGCAAGGTGGAATAAGGATAGTCCTTCAATGCATTCTGAGCGGTTATGATACAAGCCTCGTAGTTGTTGCCGCCATAAGTACAATTACCAAAATACTGACCAAGGTCGTAATAGAGCTGTGCCGAATAAAGTTCCTTCTGAACCAGCTTGTCCTGCAATTCGAAGAGACGCTGCTGTGCATCCTTCTTCTGCTTGCCATCTGGATAGAGGTCGATATACTCCTGAAAGGCAGTAATAGCATTGACAGTCTGCGACTGGTCGAGACGAGGCTCGGGAGTACAATTGTACAGACTCATTCCGATAAGGAAGCGGGCTTCCTCGGTGTATGATCCCTTGGGATAGCTTTGACAATACTTCTTGAACGTTGCTGAGGCACCCTCGTAGTCACGGCTGTTGAATTCGGACATTCCAAGCATGTAAAGACTTTCCTGGGCATTGTCTGATCCTTTCTGCATCGTAACCAGTCCCTGTAGCAAAGTCGAAGCGCGGACATACTTGCCCTTGGCGAAGCATTCCTTGGCATATTCATACTTGAAATTGTTGTCAGTGCTCTTGTATACCTTGTTGAACTCATTGGCACAACTTGAAAACAACAGTGCCAAAAAGACAACAGCGTAAATGGTTTTCTTCATATCCTATATCTTTTTGAACTGCAAAAATACATATTATTAGTCTATTTACAAAGTAATGAGCTTATTTTTTAAAAATTCTTCACGCTGAAAACGTAATTCCATTAGATAATATAGGCCACTTGGTCTTTTTTTTCGCAAAAATTCTTCTATAATCTGCTGAATAGCTTAAAATGAGCGATTTATAAGTGTTCA
>CAJJOL010000078.1:0-8343 GCA_905193385.1 uncultured Prevotella sp.
TTGCAGTTCATTTCTCTCATCTTCACTTTCCGTTGCTTTTGCTTAAATTGTGCATTGCTTCCGCCACACCTATGCAACGTTACAATTGGCTAACGGTACAGACATATATACCGTAAGCAAAATGTTAGGGCATACCAATGTAAAAACCACGCAAATCTACGCAAAAGTAATTGACAAGAAGAAAGATGAAGCTACAGAAGCTTTTAAGTTGGACATAGATGAATAGTGATTATCATTTGTAAGCACTTAGTATAGAAGACCACTTGTATCAATAAGTCCTTTATTGTACAGGTGGTTTTTAGTGCCTTTCATTTTCATCATTCTATGTAATGATGCTATTGTTTTGGCACTTTAACCTTTCGTGGAAACCAAACATTTATAACAATAAACAGATAAAAATGAAAAAAGACAGCCTTTTTTGGCTTCTCTCTTTTTGAAGAGAGCAAGCGTGTCCACAAACATGTGGAGTGTACAGAAGACTTCTACAGAGAACTGTATGAGTTGTTTGAGATCGCAAGAAGTTGGTATCTTCAAGCTGAAAAGAATCATATGAAGACAGAGTACTTCATAGAACTATTTGAGCGCAGTCACCAATATATTGACTGTGATCGTGCACGTTGTAAGAACTCGCGACAGATGGCAATTGGCATTATTGGTACTTTGTTTAGAGACTCTAAGTGTGTGTCAATAATCAAGAAAAAAGAAGATTATTCCAAGCAGGAACTTATTGAGTTGTTTCTTCAACATGTGGGTACTGGTCTGCCAATCCTTACCCGAAAGAAATCGTCCATCCTCACTTTGGGATGCCAATTGTCAGACAGACAGATGGATTTGTTGGTAGAACTTGTCCAAAGTCACGACATATTTGATTTTGCCGACAACAGTGATGTGCGTAGCGAGTTGTGTCGCCTATTCAAGTGCGACTTGGACGCATCTATCCGTGTAAAGAATGTACGTAATGTAGCCGTACTGTTTGACGCTATGGCTCAATACCATTTGATAAACAATAATTGGCAATATGTCATGGGAGAAGGTCGCTTCTTAACCAGCATCAAAAAGGATGGAACAGAGAAATTCATAACTTCAAGTTGTCTTTCCTCTTCTCTTTCAAGGATAAGAAGAAACGTTTCCATGACAGCAAGTCAATATGCCATCTGCAAATCCATCGAACAGATATTAAGAGAGGAATAAATCACAATAATTCTGCTAAATGAAAGTAAAAACGTGATAGTTTGGTTGATACTGCCTTACTATCACGTTACTTTTTCTATTTAGTGACAGTCTCCCCATAACTTTGCATCAAAAATCATAAAAAATAATTAGCATGGAAGAAAATAGTATAAGATTTGAAGATATTCCCAACGCTATAACGGGGGTACTGAACAAGCTGTCATCATTAGAAGACAAGATTGATGGTATATATGAACTTGTTCAATCAGAAAAAGAAGAAACATGGTTTACGGTTGCTGAATTATGTGCTTATCTCCCAACACATCCGGTAGAGCATACCATATATTGCTGGACAAGCAATCGGGAAATACCGTTTCACAAGAGAGGCAAACGTATCATGTTCCTCAAATCCGAGATAGATGAATGGCTTCAAGGAACCAAGGGCAAATCGAAGAACGAGATTCAAAGAGAAGCAGAGGAATATGTACTATCTACACAAAGAAAGAATAGACGGCTAATATAACCGTGCTACTGTCTGTAAACAATTTAATTAAGGTACGTGACACATGAATGAAAGACATTTTAGACTCTATGAGCGAATTGTAGCAATAGAAGACAGTTTGGAAGCTTTGGGACCTATTGACAAACTAATAGAGCGAATCGAGGAATTGGAGAAGATGGTCAAGCAGACCAAAACCGTCTTGGGGTTTGACGAAGCATGTAAGTATATTGGGGTTTCTGAAAGCCTGCTATACAAACTTACAGCCGCAAAAGAAGTACCACACTATAAGCCAAGGGGAAAAATGCTGTATTTTAATAGAGAAGAAATCGACAAGTGGCTGCTCCAAAACAAACAAGAGGTCATTGGAATGGTAACGAAAATAGAAATTGATAATCCGAAAGAATGAAAATGGAAGAAAATAACAAACATGTACAGCCTAACTCAAAAGAGGAAGGAGTACAGCGTCTCAATCGCATATTGAGCGAATCGTTGATAAAGGCAACAGATACTTATAAAACACCTCCTCAGATTATATGGGTTGATAATTCCAGCATAGCCACATTGGGCAACTTCAGTGCTTCTACGGGTAAGGCAAAGGCGAAAAAGACTTTCAATGTGTCTGCCTTGGTGGCTGCATCACTCTCCAACGGTAAGGTTCTTAACTATCGTGCCAGTCTGCCAGAGGGAAAGCGCAAGATACTGTATGTAGATACCGAGCAGAGCCGCTATCATTGTCATAACGTGCTGGAGCGCATTCTGAAGCTCGCCGGTCTGCCTACAAGCATCGACAACGAGAATCTGGACTTTATCTGTCTGAGGGAGTACACACCCTCCGTCAGGATAGAGGTCATAGACTATGCTCTTGCCCAAGACCAAAGCTATGGACTGGTCATCATCGACGGAATCAGGGACTTGCTTCTCGACATCAACAATGCGGGAGAATCGGTCGAGGTCATCAACAAGATGATGGAATGGTCATCAAAGTATGACCTGCACATCCATTGCGTATTGCATCAGAACAAGGGCGACAATAACGTGCGCGGGCATATCGGTACGGAGATGAACAACAAGGCAGAGACGGTGCTTGTCATCACCAAGAGCACCACCAATCCCGATATCAGCGAGGTGAAGGCTATGCACATCCGTGAGAAGGAATTCAAGCCGTTTGCCTTTACCGTCAATGAGGAAGGGTTGCCAGAGATTGTCGAGCACACGCTGGAGAAGGAAGAAGGCGACAAGCAACCGTCAAGGTTTACTTACCAAGACTTGACACCCGAACAGCACAACGAGGCACTGACGGCTGCATTCAAGGAGAAACCTATCAAAGGATTCGATCACATGGTGGAGGAATTGACGCAAGCCTATGCAGACATCGGCTTCAAGCGTGGCAGAAGCGTTATCATCAAAATGCTGAAATACCTGATTAACGAGCAAAAGCTCATAGTGAAGCGGGATAATCATTACTATTTCGGATATACACCTGCTGAGATTGACCTGTTCCATGAAGAGGAATAAAAACAGTTCAGAAACCAGTTTAGTTTACGTCCGTGCCTATATATAAGAAATAAGGCCAAAGTAAACCGAAATCGGAGGCTGAATTGCAAAGCGGAAAAGTAGTTTAGCAAATGGTTTAGTTTACGGGGGTGCCTATATAGGAGAAAGGGTAAAGTAAACTGTTCCCATGGACAAAGTAAAACCGAACAAATGAAATACAATGAATATTGAACAATCGAAGAAACTTAGCATTATAGACTTCCTGGACAAGGAGAATGTAACGCTGAAAAAGAAGAAGGGCAATGCCTACTGGTATCTGTCACCCTTCAGGGACGAGAAGACCGCATCGTTCAAGGTCAGCAAGAAGGAGAACCTGTGGTACGACTACGCCATTAAGGAGGGCGGTGACCTTGTGGAGCTGGTAAAGCGTATGTATAACAAACAATCCGTTTCCGATGCCCTTGCCTACCTTGCGTCCAAGAGTATTGCCACTGTGGATAAGGCAATCGAGACCGCTATCGCAGCCAAGGAATACACGACAACCAAGATGAACGATGTGAAGCTGCTCCCACTGAGCAACCATTCTCTGCTGTCCTATTTCAGTAGCCGACGGATAGACATCACCATTGGCAGGATGTATTGCAGGGAGATACACTACAAGGTTGAGCAAAAACATTACTATGGCATTGCCTTTGGCAATCTGAGTGAAGGACATGAGGTGCGCAATCCCTATTTCAAGGGCTGCATCGGGCATAAGGACATCACCCTGCTTGCCCATACGTTCAACGAGTGGCAAAACGGTTGTCTGGTCTTTGAGGGCTTCATGGACTTCCTTGCTTATATGACCCTCGTTAAACAGCAAGACCGATGGTTTGTCGTTGAAAGCCCTTGCGACTATATGATACTGAACTCAGTCGCCAACCTCAAACAGGCATTGCATTACCTTGACCGTTACACCCACATCCATTGCTTCCTCGACAACGACCAGGCAGGACGCAAGACGGTTGAGAGCATCAGCAATGTATTCGAGTACAGGGTGACGGACGAGTCCTTCAGATATGCCGACTACAAGGATGTCAACGACTATCTGATGAGGAAGAAACGAACGGCATCTGAATGACATTATAAAGACGAAAACACCATCATTTGATGCAAAAATGGCTCAAATGCATTGAAATTACATATCAAATCTGCACTTTTTCGCCCAAACATGCTTGATTCTCAATTATTATCCTTATTTTTGCATCGTTTTAATACATTATTAAAATGTAGCAGAATGGAATTGAAAAAAGAAATAAGGATATTGGGCAGACGCTTTGAGGTGGAACCTCGTGCCAAGGAAAGCCTGAAAGGCATCACGGTTGGCGAGAAACTCTCATACCGTTTCTATGATGGCACATACCAAGGCACGCCCCTGCTGTTCGTTGAGCCCAAGAAGGGCAATCCCTCTCCACGGACTTGCGCCATCACGGGCAAGCGGTTGACCGAAGCCCTGGGACTGCCTGCGGTGTTTATCCTTGCGCCCGGACCCACCTACGAGCGACACAGACTGGCAGACAAAGGAGTCTTCTTTGTCATGTCCGAGGAATATGCCCATCTGCCAGGCATCATAGCATTGGAGAAGACAAGCAACAGGAAGATTGCCGAAGTATTGACCCCTGTGGCGCAATACATACTACTCTATCACCTACAGGTGGGCAGTATTGAAGGAATGTCGCCAAGGGATATTGCACCGTTGCTTCCATATTCTTACGAAAGCGTCACGTTGGGTGTCACCTGTCTTGAAGATGTAGGACTGTGTCAAAAGATTCAGAACGGACAGCGCAGCAAGGTGGTACACTTCGAGTTGAAGGGCAAGGAACTGTGGGACAAGGCTCAGAACGTCTTGCTGTCACCTGTGGAGAACCGCATCTTTTGCGATGACATACGCTTGGATGCGGAATACCCCGTATGCGGCATCAATGCCCTGGCACATTATTCCATGCTTAATCGTGACCGGGAAGAGATGATAATGATGACAAGCAAGGAATATCGTGCCGTCAAGTCGGCTGATGTCATGGAGAATCCCAACATCTATGACGGCAACTATATCATAGAGGTATGGAAATACCCTGTTGTCAGCAAAATGGGCGACAAAAGCCAGTGGGTTGATCGCCTTTCCCTTGTCCTTTCGTTGAGAGATGATGATGATCCGAGAGTAGAAAAAGAAGTAGAACGAATAATCAGTGAACAGAAATGGAAGGATTAGTCAAGTTCCGTGAAGCATTTGCGGAATACTCAGAAAACTATGTGGTGATAGGCGGAGCAGCCTGTGACATCACCATGACCAATACCGTGGTGCGTCCACGCGCCACACACGACATCGACATGATAGTCATCGTAGAGAACATGACCGAGGCTTTCGCCAATCGCTTCTGGCAGTTTGTGCGGGAGGCTGGCTATCGACCTGAAAAGAGGAAACAGGAGGCTGGTGAGCCACCAAGGTATGAAATGTATCGTTTCCTTGATGGTAAAGACGGCTATCCCGAGATGATAGAACTGCTGTCACGCCACCCCGACGTGCTTGGAGAGCCAAAGGGATTTGTCATAGAACCTATCCCGACCGATGAAGATGTGTCGAGTCTTAGTGCCATCATCATGGACGATGATTACTATCACTTTACTATCGCACACAGCCAACTGACTGATGGCATACGCCATGCCAATTCCGCTGCCTTGATAGCACTGAAGGCAAGAGCCTACCTAAATCTCATGGCAGACAAGCGGGACGGCAAGCATGTGAACACCAAAGACATCAAGAAGCACCGTTCGGACATCCTGAAAAATGTGGTCATAATGACTGAGGACAACATTGAGGCTCCTGCTTCAATAGTGGCATGTATAAGGGAGTTTGTCGCCTCCATCAGAGCCGACTGGTCAACTCTCGCAGAACCATTGTCAAAGTCACTCGGTCAAGACGAGGCATTTGTGACCGGACTGTTAGATCAACTGGATGAATTGTTTATAGAAGCATGACCAATATGAAGATACAATACGCATCCGACCTGCATCTGGAGTTTGCCGACAATTGGCGGTATCTGAAAGCCCACCCCTTGGAGGTGACGGGCGACATACTGCTGCTTGCCGGCGACATCGGCTATCTCGGCGATGACAACTACTCCAAGCATCCCTTTTGGGACTGGGCATCGGAGAACTACAAGGAGGTGCATTGCTGCATGGGCAACCATGAGTTCTACAAATATTATGATGTGGCGACACTGCCCGACGGCTATCTCTTGGAGGTACGTCCCAATGTATTCAGCCACTACAACGGTATTGCGAGGATTGGCGACACCGACATCATCCTCTCCACCCTTTGGTCGAGGATTCCTTTGGAGGACGCTTACTTCACCGAGCAAGTGATAAGCGACTTCCGCCGTATATTATATAAAGGTGAGCTGATGACCCATGCCCAATTCAATGCTGAGCATGAACGTTGCCTCACCTTTATCAAGGATGCAGTGGCATATTCGCAAGCAGCCCATAAGATTGTTGTCACCCATCATGTACCATCGTTCCGTATGCTCCACCCAAAGTTTCAAGGCAGCAAGGCAAACGTGGCGTTCACCGTAGAGTTGGAGGACTATATCACCGATAGCGGCATAGACTATTGGATATACGGACATTCGCACACCAACATCGATGCCAGGATAGGCAACACCCAATGCTTGTCCAACCAGTTGGGCTATGTTTTCTCTAACGAACATCAGGACTTCTCCCATGGCAAGTACCTGACCATATAGCCATCCACATTTTTTTCATCCACCCTCTTTACAAGCTCTTCCCTATCGGAAGGGCTTTTTTTGTGCCTTTCGAGTTTGATTTTTGAGTATGATTGCGAGTGTAATCAAAATTAGAGTTAAGATTTGGCTCCGCGGAAAGTCATTTCGGTTTAAGATTGAAGAAAAGGTAGTTCCTTTGCATCGGCAATAAGCCAAACCATAGTAAAATCAAACTTGAAAATATGAAGTCATTTGTAATATTCGCCATTGTCGTGACCATAATCTATGTCATCTACTATACGGTCATCATCGTGCAGGATCTGTACGGAAAGCCCAAGGACGAGAAGTCACAGGGCGAGTCGTTTGATGTCAGTGACATGACCGACGAGGAAGAGTCGATAGCGGTCAGCGAGAGCGACGGTGGTTTCAGCGTAGGCGACAACCAATATGAGACAGCCTACGAGGAGAAGCAGCTTGCAGAGCCTACAGAGGAGGCAGCCGCCACTGCGGAAGAGAGCAAGCCTCATGTGCTTGAAAAGATACAAAGCGCAATCGAGAAGAAGATGGAGGAAGTGAATACCACCTATTCCGACCCCATGTATTCGGAAGAATTGAACAACACCATCATCGCCCGCGGTCTTCGTCACAATGGACGTGACATGGTCAAGGTGGAATCACTCAATAATGAGATATGATGTCAAAAACAAGAAGTGCATTTCTATCATTATATGCCGCTTTAACCCCAGCTCTGGCCAGTGCTAAGTGTGGCAACGTGGACTACAGCTGGGGAGCGGACGCACTTGCGAGTGCCCATGACTATGCCGTGACGATGATGCTCTATATCGTTTATCTGTGCTATGCAGTGGCGGGCATCGTGGTCATAGTCAGCGCCTTGCAGATATATATAAAGATGAATACGGGCGAAGAAGGAGTGAAGAAGAACATCATGATGCTGGTGGGAGCCTGCCTGTTCCTCATAGGAGCGACCATCGTCTTCCCCGCTTTCTTCGGTTATCAGATTTGAGATACAGGTGATACGAGATAAGATAACTCAAAGTGTAACAAATTAAAAGGTAAAAAGAATGTTTGAAAGGATTAACAAGAAGGTGAAGGGATTCTTCTCTTCACAGCGCATGAAAACGCTCGCCCTGATGTTGCTTGTCGGCACCACCGCAGCAATGGCACAGAACGCAGCCGGCGACTACTCGGCAGGAACGACCGCGCTTACCACAGTGACGGAGGAGATTGCCAAGTATGTACCTATCGTGGTGAAGCTCTGCTATGCCATTGCAGGTGTCGTTGCAATTGTCGGAGCCATAAGCGTTTACATCGCCATGAACAACGAGGAACAGGACGTGAAAAATATCTTAGTCCTCCAAAATTGGTTGGAAAGGATAAGAAAGGAAGTGACAAATA
>CAJJOL010000079.1:0-7854 GCA_905193385.1 uncultured Prevotella sp.
ACTTATTCGTGAATTATTCATATTTGTAAAATTAATTTTGAACAGTTACTTATAGATTTAGGACATTTTTATATACCCATACCACATAAAAAAGAGGCGGACTGCATCACTGCACCCCGCCCCACAATAATTAATTAGAGAGTTATAAAAATTAAGTTCAATAGAAAAATCTATTGTCTGTAGCCGATGCTACATTTTTGTCATTATCTTCATGCCTTCCTCTACAGCCTGCATGTTGAGAGGAATGAGGCCGTGATGGCGCTCGGGCAGAGTCTTGAACAGTGCCTTGTTCAATCCTTGTGTGCTGACGATAGGACAAACCTTGAGCAGTCCGCCCAATACAATCATGTTGAACACCTTCGAGTTCTTCAACTCGGCAGCCTTGTCCATAGCGTCAATGCGGTATACGTTGATGTCCTTACGTGTCGGCGGATTGATGATGCCGAAACCATCGTAGATAAGTATACCACCAGGCTTAACCTTAGGCTCGAACTTGTCGAGCGAAGGCTGGTTGAGCACTATAGCCACATCGTAATGGCTGAGAATTGGCGATGAAATACGTTCATCGCTGACGATGACTGTGACATTGGCGGTTCCGCCTCGCTGTTCGGGGCCGTAAGCCGGCATCCATGTCACTTCCTTATCCTCCATAAGTCCGGAGTAGGCCAGTATCTTGCCCATTGAGAGTACGCCCTGTCCTCCGAAACCTGATATGATTATTTCTGCTTTCATAGGTTTGTCGTGTCTTTTAAGTCGCCCTTGGGATACTGCTTAAACATATTCTCCTCCATCCACTTGTTGGCCTGGACTGGTGTGAGCTTCCATCCGCTGTTGCATGTAGCAACGATCTCGACGAGCGACGATCCGCAACCCTGCATAGAAGCCGTGAATGCCTTCTTGATGGCAGCCTTGGCCTTGCGTATAGAGGCTACATTCTCAACACTCTGGCGCGACACGTAGCATGTGCCTGGCAGCTGTGCCGCTATCTCAGAGAGATTGAGTGGCCATCCGTGCAGACGCGGGTCGCGACCGTAAGGACATGTCGACGTCTTCTGACCGATAAGCGTTGTAGGAGCCATCTGACCGCCGGTCATACCATATATAGCGTTGTTGATGAATATCATGGCAATGTGCTCGCCACGGTTGAGTGCGTGAATACTCTCTGCCGTACCTATACAAGCCATGTCGCCGTCGCCCTGATAGGTGAACACGAGGCGGTCTGGCCACAAACGCTTGATAGCTGTGGCGCAGGCTGGAGCACGTCCGTGTGCAGCTTCCTGCCAGTCGATGTCGATATAATTGTATGCAAACACAGAACAACCTACGGGGCTAACGCCTACCGCCTTGTCCTGCATGCCCATTTCCTCAATTACTTCGGCTACGAGTTTGTGTACCATGCCGTGTGAGCAACCGGCGCAATAGTGCATATGGTTTTCGTTGAGAAGGTCTGGTTTCTTGTATACCAGGTTCTCGGGTGATACTATATCGTTCATACCAATTTATCCTTTAATACTTTTACCATTTCCTCTGGCTCGGGCACGATGCCACCGAGTCGTCCGTAATGCTCTACAGGTACTTTGCCATTAACCGCCAGACGTACATCGTCAATCATCTGTCCGGCATTTATTTCGGCTACAAGTATACCCTTCACCTTAGCTGCTGCAGCTGCAATCTCATTGGTCGGGAACGGCCACAGCGTGATAGGACGGAACAGTCCTACCTTAATGCCTTCGGCACGTGCCATCTCAATGGCCTTCTCGGCTATGCGCGCTGCGCTACCGAATGCCACAATCATATATTCGGCATCGTCCATGAACTTGGTTTCGTAGCGAACCTCGTTCTCACGTATCTTGCGATACTTCTCCTGCAGGTGCAGATTGCGCTGCTCCATAACCTCCGACTTCAGTTCGAGCGAAGTGATTACGTTGGGCTTGCGACCCTTTGAGCGTCCTGTCGTTGCCCATGGGCACTCGCGCAGAATCTCCTCTTCGGTGCGACGTGGCTTGATAGGCGGCAGCACCACCTTCTCCATCATCTGTCCGATAACACCGTCACTGAGAATCATGGCAGGTATACGATATTTAAAGGCGAGCGTGAAGCCAAGATCGACAAAGTCTGCCATTTCCTGCACCGAGTTAGGCGCAAGCACAATGACGTAATAGTCGCCATTGCCGCCACCACGTGTGGCCTGGAAATAGTCACTCTGCGACGGCTGGATGGTACCCAGTCCGGGACCTCCACGCTGTACATTTACTATAAGTCCGGGAACTTCTGCGCCTGCCATGTAGGAAATGCCTTCCTGCATGAGCGACACACCAGGACTTGACGACGAGGTCATTACCTTCTTACCGGCACCACCACCACCATAAACCATGTTGATGGATGCCACCTCACTCTCCGCCTGTACTACAACCATACCAGTTGTTTCCCACGGCTTGAGCTCGGCAAGTGTTTCAATGACTTCTGTCTGTGGCGTAATTGGATAGCCGAAATAGCCATCGGCACCACAACGAATGGCAGCATGAGCAAGAGCCTCGTTGCCTTTCATAAGTTTTACTTCCTGTTCTGCCATAGCGATTAGTCCTCCATTTTTTTTCTGTAAACTGTTATACATCCGTCAGGACATACAATACCGCACGACGCGCATCCGATACATTCGTCCGGTTGCGCTGCCTCAGCATAGCGATAGCCATGCACATTGACGGCCTTCGCTGACAAGGCAATCACATTTTTTGGGCAAGCCACCACGCAAAGGGAGCACCCCTTGCACCGGTCGGTATTGACCACGATGACACCTTTAATTTTTCCCATAATTTTTCGTTTTGTTTTAGGGTGAGTAGTTTATTTGATTAAGGGTTATACATGTCTTTGCAACGATAAGCAAGTATGTCGTCAAGCATCTGTTTGGCTTCAACGGCTGGCGAATCGGGGTCGAGAGCTATCGCTTCAAGATAGCAGTCGAGTGCATGCTTCCAGTCGCCCTTGCGTCTATGCTCATTACCGAGCTTGTAATAATCCTCTGCTGTCATATCTATTAAGGTTGAGATGGTGTGATTTGATGTTGTGTGATTTGATGTTGTGGGGTATGGAGTTGTTATGTTGAGGTGTTGAGATAGTGTGATTTGTCCTGTTTCTGCAAGACAACGCCACAACTTCATCGTCAAATCTCACCACAACAACATCTCAACATCACAACTACATAACTGCCGCCTGCAACGTATTCTTCATGAGCGAACAAATCGTCATTGGACCTACGCCACCAGGTACAGGTGTGATGTATGAACACTTGGGTGCAACCTCATCGAACTTCACGTCACCATTAAGACGGTAGCCGCTCTTGCGTGTTGCATCGGGCACACGGGTCGTGCCAACGTCGATGACTACTGCTCCGGGCTTCACCATATCGGCTGTCACAAAGTCGGGGCGACCTATTGCAGCAATGATGATGTCTGCCTCAAGACATTCGTGCTTGATGTCCTTGGTGTGCGAGTGGCACACGGTGACGGTGCAATCGCCATACTGCTTCTGCATCATAAGCTGCGCCATAGGCTTGCCCACGATGTTGCTGCGACCGAGCACTACGCACTTCTTGCCGGCTGTCTCAATGCCGTAACGCTTGAGCAGCGTCACGATGCCAAGCGGTGTGGCAGAGATGAAGCACGGCAGTCCGATGGCCATGCGACCCACGTTGACTGGATGAAATCCGTCAACATCCTTGCGATAGTCGATGGCTTCAATTATCTTCTGCTCGTTGATGTGGCGCGGCAGCGGCAACTGCACGATAAATCCGTCTACGTCGGCATCGCGGTTGAGTTTGTCGACACAAGCCAGCAGCTCTTCCTCGGTGACATCATCCTCATATCGGATGAGTGTCGACTTGAAGCCACACTTCTCACAAGCCAGAACCTTGTTCTTGACGTATGTCTCCGAACCTCCGTCATGGCCTACGAGAACGGCAGCCAGATGCGGCTGCTTGCCTCCTTTAGCCATTATGGCCTTCACTTCTTCTGCTATTTCAGCCTTGATGGCTTCGGCAGTTGCTTTTCCGTCTATCAGTTGCATATTGTTATGTTTTAAAACTTAGGCATTCCGGGCATTCCCTTCAGCTTTCCCATCATTCCAGCCATCTTTGCCATGTTGGTTCCGGTGACGAGTTTCATCATCTTGCGAGTCTGGTCAAACTGCTTGATGAGTCGGTTCACCTCCTGTATGTTGGTACCGCTACCCTTTGCTATACGCATGCGGCGGCTCTGATTGAGAATCTCTGGGTTAGAGCGCTCCTTCGGAGTCATACTCTTGATGATGGCCTCGATGCCCTTGAAAGCATTGTCGTCGATGTCGACATCCTTTATGGCCTTGCCAACGCCAGGTATCATCGAAGCGAGATCCTTGAGGTTACCCATCTTCTTTATCTGCTCAATCTGTCCGAGGAAGTCGTTGAAGTCGAACTTGTTCTTCTGAATTTTCTTCTGAAGGCGGCGTGCCTCCTCCTCGTCAAACTGCTCCTGAGCGCGCTCTACAAGACTCACGATGTCGCCCATGCCGAGAATACGGTCTGCCATACGAGCTGGGTGGAACACGTCGATGGCCTCCATCTTCTCGCCTGTACCGACAAACTTGATAGGCTTTGTCACTACAGTACGTATTGAGAGGGCTGCGCCGCCGCGTGTGTCACCGTCGAGCTTGGTGAGTACCACGCCGTCGAAGTCGAGACGGTCGTTGAACTCCTTGGCTGTATTGACAGCGTCCTGACCAGTCATTGAGTCAACCACGAAGAGTGTCTCGTCGGGATTGATGGCGTTCTTGAGATTTGAAATCTCGTTCATCATTTCCTCATCGACAGCCAGACGACCCGCAGTATCGACAATCACCACATCGTAGCCCTTGGCCTTAGCCTCACGAAGAGCGTTATTGGCAATAGTGATAACGTCCTTGTTGTCGGGCTCTGAATATACAGGTACACCTACTTGCTCGCCTACCACCTTGAGCTGGTCGATAGCAGCCGGACGATAAACGTCACAAGCTACGAGCAACGGCTTCTTGTGCTGCTTGGTCTTGAGCATGTTGGCAAGCTTGCCAGAGAATGTGGTCTTACCCGAACCCTGCAAACCGCTCATAAGTATGATAGCGGGACGACTTGTCAGGTGCAATTCGGCTGCTTCGCCACCCATAAGTTCAGCAAGCTCGTCGTGCACAATCTTCACCATAAGCTGGCTTGGCTTAACGGCAGTAAGCACGTTCATACCCATAGCCTTCTTCTTCACCGTGTCGGTAAATGTCTTTGCTACCTTGTAGTTAACGTCGGCATCAAGCAATGCGCGTCTTACGTCTTTAAGTGTTTCTGCAACGTTGATCTCGGTGATTTTTCCCTCACCTTTAAGTATCTTAAAACTGCGTTCCAGTCTGTCGCTTAAATTTTCGAACATATATGTCTTCTTTTGTATTTCTTAATATTAGCACAAAAGTAAACAAAAAATAACGAGCAATGCAAAGAACGGTATGCGATTTAATTTATTTTAAAATACTTTTTATCAAAAATGCGCACTCATATATGGTTTGTGCACATAAAACAGATACTGAAAAAAAGTACGTATATATATGTACACGTACTTATTTTAAGTATATCTCATTAAGTTCGGTCGCCACCAGTTCCTCGCGCACAAGACTTGCCAATGCTACTGGCAGCACTTCGCGCGGGCAGTCTATCTGCTGCAGTTCGGTGACATGATGGCGTTTGCGGTCGGCAAGGAGCGCCATGATGAGCTGTCGGGCATTTTGTTGCGGTTCGTCCGATTTCCTGCCTTTATGACTCAAGCACACGTCGCATCGCTCGCAGTCCTTGCCGTCGGTCTCGCCAAAGTAGCCGAGCAACTGACGGCTGCGACAAACGCTGTCGTTCGATGCATATTCAATCATAGAGTGTATGCGTGATTCAAACTGCTCGCGACGGTCTTCGTACACCTCACGCGGAATGACGATGTCTTCAGCCAGCACACGGTCTCTGACGTAGGTGACGAGCGGCACGGAACGTTGCGGTATGAAGTGCAGTATATGTCGCATACTCAGACTCTTTAGTATAAGATACACCTGCTGCTGTGTGAGTCCGGTGAGCTGCGCCAGCCGGCTCTCCTCGATATAGCGATAGTCGATGAAGAGTCCGCTATACTCGCGCAATGCGGCTGTGATGACAGCCTCCTCGTTGGGGCTTGTAGAGTATAGCTGATAGAGCTGGTCGCGTTCGAGTATGAACTTCATGCGTGTACGCGAGTCGGGCTCGGTCTCATATTCGATGTATCCGGCACGTGCCAGTATGCGAAGAGCCGAATTGGCTATAGTTGGGAAATGCTTGAACGTGCGGCAGAAGCGGTCGAGATCGAGTGCAAAGGTGTGCCCTGCCCCATCGTCGGCTGCCACTTGCAGGAAATAGGCAAGATGGTCGTAGACGTTGCAGATGGTCGGACGGTCGGGAAACTCCTCAAGCACTCGCTTGTCAAGACGCATGCGGTCGCTGTCATTGTATAACAATACGGCATAGGCACGTTTGCCATCACGTCCTGCACGACCTGCTTCCTGAAAGTAAGCCTCAATGGAATTCGGACAATCCACATGAATGACTATGCGCACGTCGGGTTTGTCGATGCCCATTCCGAATGCGTTGGTAGCCACTATGACACGCTTCTCGTCGTCGTGCCACTGCTGTTGGCGCAGGTCCTTAACGGCATGTTCCAGTCCGGCATGATAGAACGTGGCGCTTATGTCGTTCTGCTCTATGAGTTCGCTTATCTCCTTGGTGCGTCGGCGGCTGCGTGCATACACTATGGCGCTGCCGCGTGTCGACTTGAGTATGTGTATGAGTTCCTCGTCCTTGTTGCCAGTGTTGCGCACCACATACGTCAGATTCTTGCGCTCGAAGCTCATGCGGAACACGTTCTTCTCGCTGAATCCGAGCCTGTACTGTATGTCGTCTATCACCTGCGGGGTGGCTGTGGCGGTGAGAGCAAGCACCGGAACATCGGGCTTCAGCTGGCGTATGTCGGCTATATGCAGATAGGAAGGGCGGAAGTCGTAGCCCCATTGCGATATGCAGTGAGCCTCATCAACGGTGATGAAGCTCACCTTCATGTGCTCAAGCTTTGCCTTGAACAGTTCGGTGCCAATACGTTCGGGCGACACATACAGCAGTTTGGTGCCACCAAGTATGCAGTTGTCGAGCGTTCCCAATATCTCACGGCGGCTCATTCCCGAATATATGGCTGCTGCAATGATGCCACGACGGCGCAGGTTCTGCACCTGGTCTTTCATCAAGGCTATGAGCGGAGTCACTACTATGCACGTTCCTTCCATGGCAAGTGCCGGAACCTGAAACGTAAGCGACTTGCCTCCACCCGTAGGCATAAGTCCAAGTGTGTCCTTACGCTGCATTATGCTGTTGATGATGTCGCCCTGAATGCCACGAAAAGCAGGATATCCCCAGTATTTGTGGAGGATGGAAAGCAAAGACTCTGCCCCACAAAGGCCACAAACCCCACAAAGCCCTACCCCCGACCCCTCCCCCGTAGGGAGGGGAGTGGTATGTTCGGTTACGCTCACATCGTAAGCGTCGGATTCACACATCGACTTCTCGTGTTCATCTGACGAATTATTGGATGTTGGCATTATAGGGTCTTTTATATCTGTTTCCATCAATCAACAAAAAAACACAGTATTTTATAGCAATCAAAGCACAGCTTTCAAGGCATATCACTCCCCTCCCTACGGGGGAGGGGCAAGGGGTGGGGCTTTTACAGCAATCAAAGCATACCACTCCCCTCCCTACGGGGGAGGGGTCGGGGGTGGGGCTTTACGGGGGGGGGG
>CAJJOL010000080.1:0-7225 GCA_905193385.1 uncultured Prevotella sp.
GGAAAAATAACCATATTAGTACTGATATATATAAATAATTTAGATCACTTACTTAAGAAATATATGTTCATTAATAATACTGCAAAGTTGCTGAAATCCAAGCACAACATAATCCTTCAAGGTGCGCCAGGCACTGGCAAGACCTATAATACGGCAGCCATTGCGCTCAGTGTGCTTGGTATAGACGGAGTAGACCTTGACAATCACGATGAAGTAATGAAGAAATATGAGGAGTTGCAGGACGACCGCATATTCTTCACGACATTCCATCAGTCTCTTGACTATGAGGATTTCGTCGAAGGTTTGAAACCTCGCGTTCAGTCGAATGAGAATGGCGAAAGTCTTGGCGTAACCTACGAGCCCGAAGACGGCATCTTCAAACGAGCATGCAACGCAGTGGTGACCGATGACAGCAAGGATATTATAGAGTGCATTGATGATTACCTGCAAAAGATAAAGGGATTTGAGAACCGTCGGGAAATACCTACGGTAACCGGGAAATCGTCGTTGTATGTATGGTGGAACGAAGGGAACAAGACCGTCAGCAGTAGAAGTACAAACTCTACAAGTCAACGTGAGGAAAGTTACTCTCCTTCTCCACTGAACATCGAGAAAATCAAGGCTCAAGCCTTGGGAAAAGGATGTGAGAACAATTGGCAGCAATATGCTCAGGCATTCATTGAAGCGGTCAAGAATGAATATCATGCCAAGACAGACAAATCAGTGGTACTCATCATTGATGAGATAAACAGAGGAAATGTTTCCAAGATATTCGGAGAACTGATTACATTGCTTGAAGCGGACAAACGAGACAAAGGTAATCACCCCATAAAAGTGACATTACCATACTCCAAAACATTGTTTGGCGTGCCAAGCAACCTGTACATCATAGGCACAATGAACACAACAGACCGAAGTACGGGGACACTTGACTATGCCATCCGTCGCCGCTTTGCATTTGTGACGTTAAAGTCTGACCCGAATGTGATAGTCAAACATTATGAGAAATTGGGCAACGACGACTTGAAAGCAATAGCCATCGACTTGTTTAACAATATCAAAGCCTTCATCACAAATCCAAAACATCTGTGTGGCGACTTGTGCATTGACGACCTGATGGTGGGTCACAGCTACTTTATGGTATCCTCTAAAGAAGAACTACAATGCAAGGTGGAATTTGAAATAATACCCCTCATCGCTGAATATATCAATGACGGCATCTTGACCGTAAACGACCAAGAGAAAGAAAAGGCGTTCGATGCCTGGGCGTCCCTCCAACCCGTGCAGATAGTAGACGATGAGGACGAAGATAATATAGACGAAGAAGACGAATAGAATGATACAACTCCAAGAACACGAACAACTATGCAAGAATGACTTACCCGTTGAAAAAAGCGAAAGGTACGATAACCTTCAACTCATTCAATGGGATAAGCCTATGGATAATAGTGCATGGGGGTACTATGCCTCATTCAAAATTGGAGCAGAATGGATTGACAAGCAAGAAGCATTGGTGGTTACGGCAAAACGGGGAATGGAGAAAATCGATTTCCTGCGCATGTTTATGACATGCTTCTGCTCTGACCTTGCGGTGGATTCGTTTTCCAAAATCTATTCCATTGATCAGGAGAAGCCTGCCATTGTAGCCCCTGCATTGAGCAGTGTTGTTAGTCCACTTATCGTGTTTCATTTCATAGGAGTGGTAAACAGAATCAAGTCGTTAAGAAAAGGATATGTTCAGCACCAAGAGAACCTTAAGAAGGTGAAGGGGCATACCAAGATGCTCAAAAACGAACGCATCAATATCGCCGTAAAACGATACGACCGTATTTATTGCGAATATGCTGACTACTCAGTAGATACTCCAGAGAACAGGCTGCTAAAGAAAGCCCTTGTCTTCTCTCAGAGATTTGTCGCCAAGATAAATCGCAATAATGTAGTATATTCAAAAGTCAACCAGATGGTCACGAAAGCACTATCGAAATTTGATTATGTGAGCGATGACATCAACATCAATTCCATTGGGCAGATACGCTCCAATAAACTCTATCGGGAATATGCGGAAGCCATGCGATTGGCCAAGATCATATTAAAGCATTTTGACTATAGTCTCTCAAATGTGGAAGCCACGGAAAATAGGGTCACACCATTTGTGCTCGATATGTCTTTACTGTACGAACATTATGTGTATGGTTTGTTATATGAAGCTTATCGAGAGAAAATCAGTTACCAGTATCGGGGAGTAACTGGACTGCCAGACTTTTTATACAAGTCGAAACATTTCAATGCTATACTGGATACCAAATATATCCCCAAATATGAGAAAGGGACGCTTGACAAATACGTCATTAGGCAACTGAGTGGCTATAGTCGTGATCTAACAATTTTGAGAAAGTTAGGATATGAAGACATTGACGAAGACTCACCGACTCCATCTGTTCCGTGCATCATTATATATCCTAAGGAAGATGGAGATTCTGACAATCCGTTCAAAAGCAATAAGCTGAGAGATCTTTGCACGTGGCATCTAAAAAAAATCTCGAGGTTTTACAAAATCAGCATCTCAGTTCCAACTATTAGCAGATAAACGAGAAAAATATCGACCAGTGCGTTTGAAATTATCCAATACGCCTGTAAGGGCAAAAGCTTTAAAACTCCTAATATACAAAGCTTTTGCCATTAGGGTGTCTTGCTGACAACTATTATACCCTGGGATAGGAGCTTTTGGGTCTTCAGCCCGTACTTAAACCACTTGCGAAAGTTCAGCCCATTGTAATCAACTATACTTTGTCTGAATCTTACAAAAACAAGTTATCGGTAAAAACTATAGATGGTTGAAGAAAATGTTAAGGACAATAATAACATTGTGACATAATAGTTATGGCAAAGAAATTTGAAATACGAAACAGTACGGCGGAGTTCCTGACTTTCGTGGCAGAAGGTAAGGAACAAGGCATTCATGTGCTATATAAAGATGAAACGGTGTGGGCTACCCAAAAGGCGATGGCTGGGCTTTTTGACTGCTCGACAGACAATATTGGATTGCATCTGAAAAACATATTCAAGAGCGGAGAACTTGCGGAAGATTCAGTTACCGAGAAATACTCGGCAACTGCCGCAGATGGTAAGATTTTGAGCATTTGTTAGCATATTACATGATGCAGGAAAGGTTTCTGCAGAATTTGCCAAGAGCTTTGCAGAGTCGGAGTTTGAGAAATATCGTGTGATACAGGACAAATTCTCTTTGACACATTTAGACTCAAAAAAAGGCGATTGCCTTACGACAACCGCCCTGCTATTTAGAACGAAAGATTTCATTGATTATTGCACGAGCGGTAAACGGGGTTCGAACCCGCGACCCCCAGCTTGGGAAGCTAGTGCTCTACCAACTGAGCTATTACCGCAACAGTTTGATTGATTTATCAAGAAAGTGTGGAGCCGATACCCGGACTCGAACCGGGGACCCACGCATTACGAATGCGTTGCTCTACCAACTGAGCCATATCGGCTTGCTCACATTTTCTGAATGCGGTGCAAAGGTAAGGCTTTTTTTTTATTACGCCAAACTTTTGCACCGTTAAATGTGATTAGAACTTATAGCCTACTGTGAACAGAAGCTGATTGCGCTTGTTGCTTACCTTTACGGCGTCGCATACATTGTCAAACTTAGGCTCTGAATTGTCTACATAACTCATGAATGGATAGAAGTCGCCATTGGTCTGGCTGTACTGATAGGCAAGGTCGAACGAGAATTTGCCGTAGTTGTAGCCTACACCTGCCGTGAAACGATGGGTGTCCTTCCAGTTGGTATAGTCGGTTGTCGAAGCGTAGTATGTGCCATACGACTCCAGACTTCCGTCCTTAAATCCGTTCTTGTTGTACATAGCCGACTGATAGTTGTAGCCAAGACGAACAGCAAAGTTCTTCTCGGGCTTGAACTCCATACCGAGTTTCACGGTATGTACGCCCTTGAGCGAGTTCTTGATGTTCTGCTTCATAGCCTCATCACGCGAACTTGTCTCATAGTAGTTGCCCCAATAGTCAACCTCTCCCCCATCGTTGACACGTATGTCGTTGGTGGTATAGTCAGCATATTCGTATGTGGCACCGAGTGCAAGATAGTTGCCTACGGTATGGCCGAGGCTCACACCGAAACGCCAAGGAGTGTAGAACTTGAAGTCGTACGACTCGCTCGACTTACCGTAGTCGCTCGAACCATAGGTCTTATCGGTATTATTGTCGAGTACTGTATAGTTGCGAGTGGTGAGGTCGTACCATGTTGGCGTGTGAACATACAATCCGATACGGAACGGCGACTCTTCTGCCGGACGGAATATCAAGCCCGCCTTAACGTCAAAACCAGTACCTGTAATCTTGCGCTCATCGTTCATTGCTACGTCACCGATGGCCTTGTCGCCGTCAACAAGATTCTCTGAATACAATGATGAGCTGTTGTAGTGAACGTCGTATATTCCTACTGTGAATCCCCAGTAGAAGCGGTCGTTTGAGTTACCGCTGACGTTGAAGTCATACTGACCTATGTATCCTGTAGTAGAGCGTCCGAAGTCGTAACCGGTAGCGTTGTAGTAGACGGGAAGTCCGGTAGTCTGATTGACTATTACGCCCTTATCGGTAAGCGTTGCGTTGTTCGGGTCATTCGGATTATCTGCATTTTCACGAAATAATAAAGCATTGCTATACAAATAGTCAAGCTGGCTATAAGCACCCGAGTTGCTCACCAACACATTGTTTTTGTTTTTTTGCAGATCGTACACACCATTGGCATTCTTCATTGCCGACAGCTTGTTCTGCGAGGCATTGTTAAGACGGCCGGCTGCTGTGAGTATCTGATCGAAGTTCTTGCTCTTGGTGTAGTTGAAGCCGAAGTTGAGCATCGAATGTCTGCCCGAACGCATTGAATAGACAAAGCCAGCCTGATCAAAACTCATGTTTGTCTTGTTGGCATTGCCAAACGACTTGGCATCCGACAGAGTATTGAAGCCGAACGAGCCAGCCACCATACCGCGACGGAACATACCGATGCCGGCAGGGTTGGTGCCGATAGTTGATAGATCTGCACCAAGCGCCTCCATAGCTCCACCCATACCTACATATCGTGCAGTACCGTTAAGGTCTTTCGTAGCAAGCTGGGCATTGTCGTATGTCTCCTGTGCGCTGACAGCGGTGCCAAGCATCGCTGCAGTCATTATAGAAAGTATCTTTTTCATATTCTTACGAATCAATAAATATTACATTATATATATTTACATATAGCCATCCGATAACTTACAGGCTCTATTATCTACGACTGCCAAATCCGCCACGGCTTCCGCCCATAGAACCACCGCCTCGTGAGCCACCGCCGAACGAACCTCCACCAAACGAGCCTCTATTGGTGCCAAAGCTTGAACCGCCACCGAATGTTCCGCGATTGCTACCGAAGTTGCCTTGATTCTCAAACATCGGACGCTGTGTCTGCTGCTGATAGTTGTTGTATGTATTGCGGTCGTTACGTGTACCATTGTTAGAACGACGACTGCCAAAACTGCCACGACGATTGCTATTGTTCATGTCGTAGTCGCGACCGTAGCTGTTGCGATTAGACACGCCATAACGTCTGCCATTTGAAATCGAACCGCCTGCCGAGTGGTTGCGTGTACCAGTTGGACCACCTGCTATATAACGTACACCTGGGCGATACCATCCGCCCCACCCCCAATAGGGCGATGACCATCCATAGTAGCCATAGTGCCAAGGATTGTACCAGCCACCATACCAACCAGAGTAGTAGGGACCATACCATCCAGAGTAATAAGGACCATACCATGGGTCGTACCAAGGATCGTACCATCCATAATATGAACGCCAATAGGGACGTCCCCAATAGCTGCCGTAGAACCACGGATCGTAGAATCCGTCAAAACGGCTCATACGACGCGACCACATAAAGTCGCTGTCCATATCGTCGTCATAGTAGCGTTCCGAACCGGGATATATTGTTATGGTAGAATCCAGGTCGGCCTTGCCATACGTTCCGTCTCCCTCACGAAACTCTATGATGTCGTTGCCCAACGAGTCGGTACCAATCTTCTGATAGTAGCTCTTCAGTTTGCCACGACGATTATACTCGTCAATGTCACGATTGCTGCCACAATAGTAGGTAGGACGAGCGACTTCCTTTTTTTCATTATTATACGTGATGTCTGTTTTCGCCCTCTTCTTGGGAGTGAAATAGACATCATCCTGAGCATCCATACAGAGCGGCATGGCTCCAAGGATAAGCGAAAGCAATAAAAAACGTGTATCCATAATCTCTTACATTTAAGTATCTTATCTATAATTAGAATGCCAAAACCAGCAAATTATTGCATGGCTGTAAAGCAATTCTAATTTAGATACTGCAAAATTAATGCTTCTTTTTTTAGGTTGGAGGGGGAAAACCCTAAAACGATATAGGTTTTACCCTAATTTTTAGTTTTTTTAATGACACGAAAATACGAATACGTTTTCATCTGCCAACGATAACGTATTCATCGGGTTATGATAACGTATTCATTATTCCGCTTTCAAAATGTTAATTGTGGTTTAACGATTTTAGTTGCACCTTGCGTAACATGACGCACAACCTTAGTAATGGCCAATCCAGAAGTTTCTTCAATGGTAAGGACATTGTTTTTCTTTATTTGGATATAGTCCGAAGACGCTGCATTACCCAAACTTGTTGCAGTTCCCTTTGAACAAGTAATCTTGAAGTTCCCAATCACTCCTGAATACTTATCCGTTTCAGTAGTCCAAGTAGTTGAAGTACTATTGGTTTTGATAGTTACGTTCGTTGCAAACAACGAACTAAACGTCATGGCAAGAAGTGCCATAAAGACAAAGCGTAAAAATTTATTCATAATTGTCTAATTAATATTTATTAATGCGCGCAACGTTATGAAAAAATCCATTAAACTTACAAAAAGCAAGGAAATCTTTTTCGGTTTTAACATAATATTCTACTATTTTTCCCAATTGAACGTAAACAAGCTCCAAAATGCTTGTCTACTTGTACTTTTTCTACTCTTCAATCGATATATAATGTATTGCATGTGCAAAGATAATACTTGGCGCAAGCGATGTCAAGAGTATATGCTATATATTATATAAGTAAGTGATCTAAATTATTTATATATATATATCAGTACTAATATGGTTATTTTTCCGTTTTATAGAAAAAGTAAAT
>CAJJOL010000081.1:0-7135 GCA_905193385.1 uncultured Prevotella sp.
CGGCGAACCCTGCCGTTCGGGTGCAAAGTTACGCCCTTAAAGCGGTATCGGACAGGGGCTTGACCCGGACAATCAGTGCCAACCGACGCAACGTGCTGCCACTTGCCGGAGAAGTAATACAAGTTCCAAAATATCCTTGTTTATTTGCAGCGTGATTCGGATGTGGGACTGAAAATACACTCCTTCCGCCGGATGTTCGGACACCAATCCGGGCATCAATCCAAACGGTTGAAAACAGGTGTATGTATTCAGACAGTTTTCCAAGCACACGTCCATGCGGACGGATAAAAGCATGGGCGGTTGGACAAACCGATGATTACCCATAGGCACAGCCGGATTAAGGAGTGAATAAATAAATGAATGGGAGCGCGTGCGTACGTACTAATGGCAATACGCTACCGCCACCGGACAGATGTATAACCAAATAAATTATCAAACAAATGAAAGAAGCAACTTATGTGGCAATCTCCACGCAGAAAGGTGGAGCGGGTAAGACAACCCTGACGGTGCTTGTAGCAAGCTACCTGCACTATGTGAAAGGCTACAACGTAGCCGTGGTGGACTGCGATTTTCCACAGTACAGTATCCATGACATGCGCAAGCGCGACATGAAAGCTGTCATGGAGGACGGGCATTACAAGGTGATGGCGTATGAGCAGCTCAAACGGCTGAAGAAGAACCCGTACACCATCAGATGCAGCCGTGCGGAAGATGCGGTAAAGACTGCCGAAAATCTGGTGGCAGCGCAGCCCGACCTTGATTTCGTGTTCTTCGACTTGCCGGGAACCATCAACAATGCCGATGTGGTGCAGACCATTTCCAAAATGGACTACATCTTCACGCCCATCATCGCCGACCGTGTGGTGATGGAGAGTTCCATTAAGTTCGCCACCGTTATCAACGAACAGATGATAAGCACGGGCAAGTCCGGTATCAAAGGGATTTACCTCGTGTGGAACATGGTGGACGGGCGCGAAAAGACGGAACTTTACAAAGCATACGACAAGGTCTGTGCCGAGTTCGCCCTGTCCATTCTGGAAACACATCTGCCGGACAGCAAGCGTTTCCGCAAGGAGACGGCGGCAGAACGCAAGGCAGTATTCCGCTCCACGGCGTTTCCGGCGGACAAAATACTGGTACGCGGCAGCAACCTCGACAAACTCGTCGATGAGATTCTCGGCATCATCAAAAACTGAATGGCATGGCAAAGAAAACAAGAATCGAGGACATCGACAGCGAAGCCGTAATCAACTCGTTTCGACTGGACGATACAAGCATTCCGCCGGAAGCGAGAAGCACGGACGGAAACGCTACTTCTCCACCTCCGAAAGAAGCGATACAGGAAGCCGTTTCTCCACCTGCCTCGCACTCCAAAGAGGAGCCGGAACGCAGGCGCAGGAACAGCAAGCCGGAAAAATTGGATTATGACACCGTATTCATATGCGGGTCCAACGTCACGGCAAGACTCGGCAAGCAGGTCTATATCCGCAAGGAGTACCACGACCGCATACAGAAGATGCTTCATGTAATCGGTGGCAACGAGGTGACTATCGCGGCTTTTCTTGACAACGTGCTGACACACCATTTCACGCTGTTCCAAGACGAGATAGCCGAATCGTTCAAACGGCACATGGAATCCTATAATTTATAAATACCCCAAAAACAACAAAGAAGTATGAAAAGAACAAAGAAGAACCGTCAGGCTGAGTGCCTGCAAACAGGAAAGAGTGAAAGAACCGCTGCCAATGCAGCAAAGTGTGCAAACGGATACGGTCAGGAAAAGACCGGCAGCGACTTCCGCAAGGATGAAGGCAGGGGCAAGCCGCTCTCTGTTTTCTTGGAAGCATCGGAAATCAAAACGCGGCAATGTATATACATCAGCCGAGAAATTCATGAGAAAGTCGCTATCGTTGCCAGTCGGATGGGAAACGGTTTGAGCATCGGCAAGTTCGTGGACAACATCCTCCGCGACCATTTCCGGCAATACGGGCAGCAGTACATGGAACAGATTGAAAACGCCCAAAAAGTAAGATTATGACAAAGGCGTTTTTAATCGTATCGGTTGCTTGCAACGTGTGGTTCCTGTTCCTGCTGTTTTATGACCGCATCATGGACACGAAGCTCATCCGTTTCTTCAGACATATTGCCGGGTTGTGGCGATCATTGGACAGTACAGTGGCAGAGCAAGGAAAGGATAAGGAAATACCTCACGCAGACACCTCGGACATCATTGGCAAGAGCCGTTTCAAGATGGCATCGACCCGGACAACCGCTGCCATACTGGCGCAAGAAGCCGCCACTTCGGAAAAAGGCATTGAGCTGTCGGAGGAAGAGGCTACTTTTGACGACGGAAACACGGAAACCGTCTCACGCCCGACACAAGTACCGGAGGACAAACTCGATGAAACCTTCACGAGCATCCCGCCCTCGGAACTGGAGTACGGAGAAGATGAACCGGAGGATGAAGAACCAGACAAAAAGCAGGCTTCGGGAAGCAGCTTCGAGGATATTGACATGGCAGTACGCACCATACGGAAGGAATCACCATCCGATGAGGAAATGCGACACGCCGGAAAGGTCATGACGGAACTGGACGGGACAGAGCTTTTCACAAGAATAACGGAACGCCTGACCGATGAAGCAATGAGCGAGAGGATTGCAAAGGCGATGGCAGTTTTCGTGGACACGGTGAACATGACCGTGACACAACAAAAGGAAAAGGTGTTCGTGATTCCCGACAACATCGAGGAGTTCGACTTCCGAAACTATGTATAACAGCTAAAAAAGAATGGAAATGAAAACGTAAAATGACGACACCCATGCGCACGGCGGTACAAGGTACAGCCAATCCGCAACGGACACACCCAAGTCCGTAGAAACAAACGGGCAACCACTAAACCAAAGTAAAGTAATCAAGTATCAACCGCCCGAAAAAGGACTATCCACCCTTTGGACGGCACAAAACAAGAACTGTTTATGAACAAGAACATCAGACAAAAGTTCATCATCTCTGCGGCACTTATGATTGCCGCAACCGCCTCCGTATTTGCGCAAGGAAACGGTCTGGCAGGTATTAACGAAGCCACCTCTATGGTGAGTTCGTATTTCGACCCCGGCACGAAATTAATCTACGCCATCGGCGCGGTGGTCGGTCTTATCGGAGGCGTGAAAGTCTATGGCAAGTTCTCGTCCGGCGACCCCGACACGAGCAAGACAGCCGCCTCATGGTTCGGGGCTTGTATCTTCCTGATTGTCGCTGCGACTATCCTGCGCTCATTCTTCCTTTAATAAACAATGTATGGCTGAATACCCGATAAACAAGGGTATCGGCCGTCCGGTTGAGTTCAAGGGTTTAAAGGCTCAGTACCTCTTCATCTTCTGCGGAGGTCTGCTGGCTCTCTTCGTCCTGTTCGTCATCCTCTACATGGTCGGCATCGACCAGTGGATATGTATCGGCTTCGGCGCGGCATCGTCTTCCGTCCTCGTATGGCAGACCTTCGCGCTGAACGCCCGGTACGGCGAACACGGGCTGATGAAATTGGGAGCGGCAAGGAGCCATCCCCGATACCTTATCAACCGGCGGCGGATCACCCGATTATTCAAACGGCAACGAAAGGAAGAAACGACATGAGAAATACATCCAAAATGACAACACTGGAAAACAAGTTCCCGCTACTGTCGGTGGAGCATGGCTGCATCATTTCCAAAGACGCCGACATCACGGTGGCTTTCGAGGTGGAACTGCCGGAGCTTTATACCGTGACAGGCGCGGAGTACGAGGCAATACACGGCTGCTGGTGCAAGGCTATCAAGGTGCTGCCGGACTTCTGCGTCGTGCATAAGCAGGACTGGTTCATCAAGGAACGCTACAAGCCGGAACTGCAAAAGGATGACATGAGCTTTTTGAGCCGCTCCTTTGAACGACACTTCAACGAGCGTCCGTACCTGAAACACTCCTGCTATCTCTACCTGACCAAGACGACGAAGGAACGTAACCGGATGCAGAGCAACTTCAGTACGCTGTGCCGGGGACATATCATCCCGAAGGAGCTGGACAGGGAAACCGCCGGGAAGTTCATGGAAGCCGCCGAACAGTTCGAGCGCATCATGAACGACAGCGGCTTTGTCAGGCTGCGCCGCCTCTCCACCGACGAGCTTGTCGGGACGGAGAAGTCCGCTGGGCTGATAGAGCGTTACTTCTCGCTCATGCCCGAAGGCGACACGGCCTTGCAGGACATCGACCTCTCGGCAAGGGAAATGCGCATCGGTGACAACCGCCTGTGCCTGCACACCCTCTCCAACGCGGAGGATATGCCCGGAAAGGTGGCTACCGACATCCGCTACGAGAAACTCTCCACCGACCGTTCGGACTGCCGCCTCTCCTTCGCCTCCCCCGTGGGGCTGCTGCTTTCCTGTAACCACATCTACAACCAGTATGTGATTATCGACAACAGCGAGGAAAATTTGCAGAAATTCGAGAAGTCCGCGAGGAATATGCAGTCGCTCTCCCGATACAGCCGGAGCAACAGCATCAACCGCGAGTGGATAGACCAGTACCTGAACGAAGCCCATTCCTACGGGCTGACCTCGGTACGGGCGCACTTCAACGTCATGGCGTGGAGCGATGACGCGGAGGAACTGAAGCATATCAAGAACGATGTGGGCAGCCAGCTGGCAAGCATGGAGTGCGTGCCGCACCACAATACCATCGACTGCCCGACGCTCTACTGGGCGGCGATGCCCGGCAACGCGGCGGACTTCCCGGCGGAAGAGAGTTTCCACACCTTCATTGAGCAGGCGGTGTGTCTCTTCACGGAGGAAACCAACTACCGCAGCTCATTATCGCCCTTCGGCATCAAGATGGTGGACAGGCTTACGGGAAAACCGTTGCACCTCGACATCAGCGACCTGCCGATGAAGCGGGGCATCACGACCAACCGCAACAAGTTCGTGTTGGGTCCTTCGGGCAGCGGCAAATCCTTTTTTATGAACCACCTCGTGAGGCAATACTACGAGCAGGGTACGCACGTGGTGCTGGTGGACACGGGAAACTCCTATCAGGGCTTGTGCGAGATGATCCGGCGCAAGACAAACGGGGCGGACGGCGTGTACTTCACCTACACGGAGGAGAAACCGATTTCGTTCAACCCGTTCTACACCGATGATTACGTGTTCGACGTGGAGAAAAAGGACAGCATCAAGACATTGCTGCTGACGCTCTGGAAGTCGGAGGACGACAAAGTGACGAAGACGGAGAGCGGCGAACTGGGCAGTGCGGTGAACGCCTATATCGAGCGTATCAGGGCTGACCGGAGCATCGTCCCCTCGTTCAACACCTTCTACGAGTATATGCGCGACGACTACCGCCGCGAACTGGCGGAACGTGAGATAAAGGTGGAGAAGTCCGACTTCAACATCGACAATATGCTCACCACCATGCGGCAGTATTACCGGGGCGGACGCTACGACTTCCTGCTCAACTCCACGGAGAACATCGACCTGCTCGGCAAGCGGTTCATCGTCTTCGAGATTGACAGTATTAAGGAAAATCGCGAGCTTTTCCCGGTCGTGACCATCATCATCATGGAAGCCTTCATCAACAAGATGCGCCGTCTGAAAGGCGTGCGCAAACAGCTGATAGTGGAAGAGGCTTGGAAGGCTCTCTCTTCGGCGAACATGGCTGAGTACCTGCGCTATATGTACAAGACCGTGCGCAAGTATTACGGGGAGGCAATCGTGGTGACGCAGGAGGTGGACGACATCATTTCCTCGCCCGTCGTCAAGGAGAGCATCATCAATAACTCCGACTGCAAGATACTTCTCGACCAGCGGAAGTACATGAACAAGTTTGATGCCATACAGTCCCTGTTGGGTCTGACGGAGAAAGAGAAGTCGCAGATACTCTCCATCAACATGGCGAACAACCCGTCAAGGCTCTACAAGGAAGTGTGGATAGGACTGGGCGGCACGCAGTCGGCGGTCTATGCCACCGAAGTTAGTGCTGAAGAGTATCTGGCGTACACCACCGAAGAAACGGAAAAAGTAGAGGTGTACCGTCTGGCGGAGCAGTTGGGCGGCGACATCGAAGCCGCCATCCGGCAGCTTGCCGAAAGGCGGAGAAAGGAATAAATAGAAACAGATTCATCAACTAAAAAAGAAAATGCGTATGAGTATATCAAGAACGAAAATGCTGCAAGTCAGCAAGTGTTTAATCGGGCTGGCGGTCATGGTGCTGCAATCCTGCGACATAACGGACAACCGACGCGACCTGCTTTGCGGAAACTGGGAGAGTGTGGAGGGCAAGCCCGACGTGCTTATCTACAAGGAGGGCGAAGCCTATAAGGTGACGGTGTTCAAGCGGAGCGGCATCCGCCGTAAGCTGAAGCCGGAAACCTATCTCTTGCAGGAGGAGAACGGCAACCTGTTCATGAACACCGGATTCCGTATCGACGTGTCCTACAACGAGGCGACGGACATCCTGACCTTCTCGCCCAACGGGGACTATGTGCGCGTGAACCCGAAACCGGACCATCCGATAAACGAGCAATAACGATAACCACTAAAATCCAAAGTAACATGAGAACAAGAATAACACTTATTATCTGCCTGTGCCTGTTTGCAGTCGGCAGGGCAAGCGCACAGTGGGCGGTGATAGACCCGTCCAACATCGCGCAGAGCATCGTGAACACCTCGAAGAACGTGGTACACACTTCCACGACCGCCCAGAATATGATAAAAAATTTTCAAGAGACGGTGAAGATTTACGAGCAGGGCAAGAAGTATTACGACGCACTCAAATCCGTGAACAATCTGGTAAAGGACGCCCGGAAGGTGCAGCAGACCATCCTGATGGTGGGTGACATCACCGACACCTATGTGACCAGTTTCCAGAAGATGATGCGTGACGACAACTTCACGGTGGAGGAACTGGGAGCCATCGCCTTTGGCTACACCAAGCTGTTGGAGGAATCCAACGACGTGCTGACGGAGTTGAAAAACGTGGTGAACATCACCACGCTCTCCATGACGGACAAAGAACGCATGGATGTGGTGGAACGCTGCTACTCCAAGATGAAGCGTTACCGCAACCTCGTGAGCTACTACACCAACAAGAACATCAGCGTGAGCTACCTGC
>CAJJOL010000082.1:0-6656 GCA_905193385.1 uncultured Prevotella sp.
AAAAATAACCATATTAGTACTGATATATATAAATAATTTAGATCACTTACTTATAAATAATTTAGATCACTTACTTAGAAATATATTTTTATTTTCTATCTATGCATTTAACTGAAAAACCTTTAATAAACTGTTTTGAACTTTTATAAATGTCTTAATGTGTCTACAAAGTATGCTTCTTTTGCTTTCATTTTTTCGCAGAAGTCTGCATAAGATGTTTATCTATCTGATTTCTGCTGGTTGTGCTTCGCCGGCTTCACCTTCCAAGTTTATGGTGGTTTCCACCGTTGGCTTGGGTGTAACAGGCAGTTCCGTATCACAATAAGCTTGATGCATACTCGCAGTACCGTTTTCAGTACCACCTAACTGATACTGGAGTTTCATATAGGTGGTACTGGAGTTTCACTTATATGGTACTGGAGTGTTACTTATGTGGTACTGACAAAGAACTTATATGCATAAAATCAGGCATCCCAATTGGTGTGTTCCTCGTATTTAAGGTAAATTGCATAATTTATGGCTTCTTTTTCAGAATCAGGCTCCAAAACTTGAATTACTTTTAGCGATGAGTTTTCCTTCCTTCTCCAGTGCGTGCCATATTGAATAACGCGCCTCGGGATTTATACGTTCAATCTCCTCAAAGACACGTCGCATATCGGTTCGATTGGAAAGTGTTTCGTACGGACAATTCTTTATTTGCTTTTCGTAACCGCACAGCTCTGCATATTCCTTGATGTCACTCTCCTTCGCAAGACACAACGGACGGATTATTGTCAATGGCATCTTTTTCATCTGCATTACAGCAGGCATCGTAGAGAATGAGCCTTGATAGAATTGGTTGAGCATGGTGGTATGAATGATGTCGTCCATATGATGGCCGAGAGCAATCTTATTGAAATTGGCTTCTTGAGCGAAGCGAAAAAGTGATTTACGACGATGCCATGAGCAAAGGAAGCAGGCTGGTTTGTCCGTCTTTTCTGTTTCTCTGAATTCCGTAGTGACGATGTGTAGTTTCACTCCATGTTCATTCGCGAATCTTTTCAAATAGGATGTGTCCGACTCGTAATGGATATTCTTCATGCGTACATGTACAGCTTCCACCTCTATTTGTGGCTTGAAAATACGCTGTCGACGTGATAACATATCAAGCAGGCACAACGAGTCTTTTCCACCAGACAATCCGATGAGAATACGATCGCCATCCGCAAGCATAGAGTATTCGGTGAGTGCCTTTTGAAATTGCCTGTATATCAGATGATTAAGAATCTGTTCGCGTGTTCGCATGTATAGTGAAATATAATAAAAGACTGATTATCAAATGCCGTTTACTTGAAAACAAGGTAAACGGCCGCAATAATAAAAACAAATGCAAGCAGGTGATTCCATTTCAACGTCTCACCCTGAAACATAATATTGGCAATAAGTGCGAACACGATAAGACTAATGCACTCTTGTACCACTTTCAACTGAACGAGCGAAAACGGGCCTCCATTTCCTTGGAAACCGATGCGATTGGCTGGTACCTGACAGCAATACTCAAAAAATGCTATTCCCCATGAGAAAATAATGACACCTATCAATGGCCAATGGCTTGACACGCCTGTCTGCTGAAGCTTCAAATGGCCATACCATGCCAATGTCATGAAAATATTAGAGAGAATAAGTAGAATAATGGTGTAGAATCCTGACATATTAGTTTTTTTTTTTATAAAAGCCCCACCCCGAACTCTCTCTACAGGGAGGGGTCGGGGGTAGGGCTTCGTTTTTGTTAATTATCCTTTCAATCTCTCGTCCATGGCTGCAGCCGCTCTACGACCGTCGCCCATAGCGAGGATTACAGTTGCTCCACCGCGTACGATATCACCGCCGGCAAATATCTCAGGGCGTGAGCTCTGCATCTGTTCGTTAACAGCGATAGTGTTCTTACGTCCAAGTTCGAGTCCATTTATAGAGTTGGGTACGAGAGGATTGGGCGATACGCCTACTGCTACGATTACCTGATCTACCTCGATAGTTACGGTCTTGCCTTCTATTGGTACTGGTTTGCAGCGTCCGCTTGCGTCTGGTTCGCCCAGTTCCATAACCTGAAGCACGGCAGCCTTTACGGCTCCCTTTTCGTCAGTAATATACTCTATTGGATTGTGCAATGTGAGGAAGTTGATACCTTCTTCTTTTGCGTGCTTCACCTCCTCAAGACGTGCTGGCATTTCTGCCTCCGAGCGACGGTATACGAGTGTCACGTCACCACCAAGACGCTTAGCTGTACGGCAAGAGTCCATCGCGGTATTGCCACCGCCTACAACCAGCACATGTTTGCCTATATTGATAGGGGTATCTGTGAGAGGATTGGCTGCATCCATAAGGTTCACACGTGTCAGGTATTCGTTCGACGACATGATGTTCAAGGCATTCTCGCCCTTTATACCCATAAAGTTGGGTAGACCGGCACCTGAACCAACGAATATTCCCTTGAAGCCTTCTGCCTCAAGCTGATCTGTGGTTATTGTTTTGCCGATGATGCAGTCGGTAGTGAATACTACGCCCATCTTCTTCAGGTTCTCAATCTCTACGTCAACGATGCGGTTGGGCAGTCGGAACTCAGGAATGCCGTATTTCAGTACACCGCCAATCTCGTGCAATGCCTCGAATACGTGTACTTCATAACCCATTTTCACCATGTCGCCTGCAAAGCTCAATCCCGAAGGACCGCTACCTACAACAGCTACTTTTATTCCGTTCTTTGGTGCCATATCAGGGATGGCGATGTTTCCGCTCTCACGCTCAAAGTCGGCTGCGAAACGCTCCAGATAACCGATAGCTACGGCAGGCTCGTTCATCTTCAGATGGATACACTTGCTCTCGCATTGTTTTTCCTGCGGACAAACGCGACCGCATACTGCCGGTAGGGCAGAGGTGCTCTTCAACACCTTGGCAGCAGCCAGGAACTGTCCGCGCTCTATGTTCTTTATGAATGAGGGGATATTGATATTTACCGGACAACCTTCAACACAGGCTGGCTTGCCACAGTCGAGACAGCGGTGAGCCTCGCGTACAGCCATTTCCTTTGTCAGACCCTTGTTTACTTCCTCAGTACGTGTAGTTGCACGATATACCGGGTCGAGTTCGGGCATCTGTACACGCTCTATGGCTTTGCGTTCGGCAGGCTTCATGGCTGCGCGCAACTCCTTTCGCCATTCAGCGTCACGATTGGTGAGTTGCTCTATTGTCTCATTGGTAGGTTCTACGTCCATGCAAGTGGCGCATCCTGTTGCTTCAACCTTCTTCTCTACACCACGCAAATGTTCCTCGTAGTGTTCCATTTCCTCACGCTCTGCATCACGGAATGTACCCATACGCTTGAACATTTCATCCCAATCGACAAGTGCTCCGTCAAACTCCGGACCGTCGATGCACACAAACTTGGTCTTACCTCCAATAGAAAGGCGGCAAGCACCACACATACCGGTGCCATCAACCATAATCGTGTTCAATGAAACTTCAACTGGGATATTGTATTTCTGAGCCATGAGGCAGCTGAACTTCATCATGATAGGAGGGCCTATGGCAAATACCTTGTCGACATGTTCTTCCTGATTTATGAACTTCTCGATACCAACAGTAACAACGCCCTTTTCGCCATACGATCCGTCATCGGTCATTATTATAAGTTCGTCGCTGCTCTGACGTACCTCATCCTCAAGAATGACAAGGTCTTTGCTACGTCCTGCAATAACCGACAATACTCGGTTGCCCGCAGCTTTCAAGGCACGAATGATAGGAAGCATTGGAGCTACGCCAACACCACCACCTGCACATACTACAGTACCGAAGTTTTCTATATGAGTAGGATTGCCAAGCGGACCTACAACGTCTGTGATATAATCGCCTTCATTAAGACTGCACAGCTTTGTTGACGAAAGACCTACTTTCTGTACAACGATAGTTATCGTGCCGCGCTCAATGTCGGCATCGGCAATAGTCAGAGGCACGCGCTCGCCATTTTCGCCAACACGTACAATGATAAAATTGCCAGCCTTACGGCTTTTTGCAATCAATGGGGCTTCAATCTCAAAAAGATAAACCTTCTCTGAGAATTGTTTTTTCAGTACGATTTTGTTCATGTGTAGTAATCTTATTGTTTTAAGTTAGGTTTGATAAAAGGGTATTAGTGTTAAAATATAGACAAAAAAGAAGTCAAGGAGTCAGAAATTACTGACTCCTTTTATTCTTTAATTCTGTCAGCAGACTAATTAATTTGTCTGAAAATTTGCCTGCTGATTAGAAATTCTTGTCATCGAGCATATCGAATCCGCAGTAAGGAACGAGTACCTTCGGTACACGGATGCCTTCCGGAGTCTGATTGTTTTCGATAATGGCTGCTACGATACGCGGAAGAGCAAGTGCTGAACCGTTGAGTGTATGACACAACTCTATCTTTCTTGTCTCAGCATTGCGGTAGCGACAATGCAGACGGTTGGCCTGGTAGCTCTCGAAGTTAGAAACTGATGATACCTCGAGCCAACGCTTCTGGGCTGCGCTCCATACTTCGAAGTCGTAGCAGATGGCAGATGTGAAACTCATATCTCCACCGCACAGACGGAGGATGTGGTATGGAAGTTCAAGCTTCTTGAGCAATCCCTCTACGTGTTCAAGCATTTCGTCGAGCGACTGGTATGAATGCTCTGGCTTGTCAATACGTACGATTTCAACCTTGTCAAACTGATGCAGACGGTTCAAGCCGCGTACGTCCTTGCCGTACGAACCTGCCTCACGACGGAAGCAAGCAGAGTATGCACAGCGCTTGATAGGCAGATCCTTCTCGTCGATAATCTCGTCACGGAAAATGTTGGTAACTGGAACCTCGGCTGTAGGGATGAGGTAGAGGTTGTCGAGCTGACACTGATACATCTGAGCTTCCTTATCGGGAAGCTGGCCTGTGCCATAACCTGAAGCTTCATTGACAACATACGGTGGTTGTACTTCAAGATAGCCGCTCTTACGAGCCTCATCAAGGAAGAAAGCTTCAAGAGCACGCTGCAGACGAGCCATTTTGCCAATATAAACAGGGAAACCGGCACCTGTAATCTTCACGCCGAGATCGAAGTCGATAAGATTGAACTTCTTGCAGAGGTCCCAGTGGCAAAGCGCATCTTCGGGAAGGTTTGGTATTTCGCCACCTTCCTTTACCACCACATTGTCGCTTGCGTCCTTGCCTTCAGGAACATCGTCGTTAGGTATATTTGGAATGGTGCAAAGCTTGGCTATAAGGTCTTTCTCAGCTTGCGCTTTAGTTTCTTCCAATGCCTTGTTATTCTCCTTTATTGCTGCAACCTTAGCCTTAATTTCGTCGGCCTCCTGCTTGTTGCCCTGTTTCATAAGAGCACCAATCTGAGCCGCCATCTTCTTGGCTTCTGAAAGATTTCTATCAAGTTCCTGCTGTGTCTCACGACGACACTTGTCGATAGCGAGAACTTCATTTATGGCTTCCTCTGCACCTGCAAAGTGCTTCTTGTTCAAGCCTTTGATAACACGTTCAGTTTCCTCACTGATGAGTTTAAGTGTAAGCATATGCTAAATAGTTAAATATTAATATGCGTTGTGTATGTTATAATTCTATTCAAGATACAAAATTACACAAAAAATCTTTTTACGGCAATATTTAACTCTTGTTTTTTGGGGATGATGGATTATAAAGGTTAATATAATACGGAATGTAAAGAGCAATTAATAATTCAAGAACTTTTTTGCCAATTGTATAAAAGCATTAATCCCAATCTTCAAGTTGTATGAAGATTGGGATTAATATGTTTGTTTGGAATAGTTTTTTTTTATTTTAATTAAGCCTCAGCTTCGGGTATTACGGAAACAGTGCTCTTGTCGTTACGACCCTTGCGGAAGTTAACGATACCGTCAACCAATGCATAGAGAGTGTCATCCTTGCCAATACCTACATTCAAGCCCGGGTTGTGCTTTGTACCACGCTGGCGAACGATGATGTTGCCTGCGATGCACTTCTGGCCACCCCAGATCTTAACGCCTAATCTTTGAGAAGCTGATTCACGTCCGTTCTTAGAACTACCTACACCTTTTTTATGTGCCATTTCTTGTTCCTCCTAAAATTTAAGCGATTACCTCTTTGATTGCTATCTCTGTGAACTGCTCACGGTGACCGTTCTTCTTGCGATAGTCCTTGCGGCGCTTCATCTTGAAGACGATAACCTTGTCACCCTTAACGAGGGGATTTACAACTTCACATACAACTTTTGCACCTTCTACGGCAGGTGCACCTACCTGTACTGAACCTTCATTGTCAACAAGCAGTACCTTGTTGAATTCAACAGTCTGGCCTTCCTGAGCGTCCTTGATGTGGTGAACGAAGAGCTTCTTGCCCTGCTCTGCCTTAAACTGCTGACCGTTAATCTCTACGATTGCGTACATTTAAAAAATAATATAAACGGGTTTTTCCGTGAGGCGAACAACGTCGTGCTGTTACTTTTTCGAGCCTCGGCGGATTAAATCGGCTGCAAAGGTACTAATATTTTATGTAGAAGAAAAATGCAACAGATTATTTTTCATATTGTTTAACAAAATATAATAGAAAAGAGGGTGTGTCAAAACTCCCTGATTCTTAAAAAATCACAAAGCCCTGACTTTCA
>CAJJOL010000083.1:0-6122 GCA_905193385.1 uncultured Prevotella sp.
AAGAGAGGGTCACTCTTTGCTCTGGGTTCTCAGGGGAGAAACGCCCTGAGTGGGTCATTAGGGTAAAACCCTAATCCCCTCGGGAGAGCCCACAACTACGTAAGCGGAGCGTGTAGTTATAGTGGGCTATATCAATGGCAAGCCATTGTCTGCAAACTCCAGCCTACGGCTTCCGCTCTCCTCCGTCAGGGAGGTTTTTCATCATCGTTGCCGATTGGAGATGCACCGACCAGCACAAGGTCTAAATCGTCTATCAGTTTTTGCAGGACGGGATTCTTCTCTATCATCCGCTGGAGGATTCTCTCAGCCTCGACCAAGTGGTTGGCTGTACTCATCACCTTGCCCTCCCGTATCTGAAAGATAATCCAATCGGCTATGTCGATATGGGCTTCTTTTTGTTTCGGGGTGGCATTCCTTTCGATGATGTCCGAAACCACCACCTTACAAAAGTACATGCTCTCGGCTCGCTGTTTCCACTCGGCATAAGCATCGGCATCGGGAAAGAGAAGCACGGTTCGCCCTGACAGTACACGGAGTTTCTCTTCTCTCATCTGACTCTTACCACCCGTAGCCAGCCATACATAATCGGGGAAGATAGCAGAACCGATAACGGCACTCTTCTCGGATTCCACCAAGACCACCACCTTGTCGGGATGCGTTTTCAACAAGTGTTCCCCGAAAAGGCATTGGGATAGTTGCCAATCCTCTGCCAACACACGCTGCTTTTTCAATATGCTGTGTATCCAGTTCACTGCCGATGTCTGTCCTCCCTTGATACGGTGTCCGTCTTCGGGATTGTACTGCATCACCTTTCCCGTGCGTACCTTGCCCGTCCTGTCTATCTGCCAAAAGATAACAGAGCCGTCACGGGTAGCCCCCAAACGGTATTCCTCCAACAACCGCTTCAACACCTCTTTCGCCTTGTCGCCATAGTAGGAAGTAAGGAGTGTGAAGAGGAAACGGAAGAAATTGCTACGCTCGCTTTGCGACTTCTCCACATAGTGAGGGGGAATATAGCCGATGGCTGTCGGCTTACTTTGCTGCTTCACTTTCTTCTGCTCTGCTCTTTGCCTGTCAAAAGAGAAATCATTGGTAGTTCTGTGTTCAGGATGCTCTTGAAAATACTCTTTCGGAGTGTAGTGATACCCACAACCGCTTTCGTGGTTACATCTGCCGACCGATGGATGCAACGGCACATTATTTTCGTCCACGTAATAGACGAAAGAATGCCTGTCTCCGCATTTGGGGCAGGTATGCCGTGTTGCCGTTCCTTTATACTTCTGTAATGAATAATTGCCCATAGCTTAGTCCGTTTTTGATGGTTGATTGTCGGCTGTCCCATCCTGTCCCATTGTCCCACACTCTAAGGGTTGGGACAGTGGGACACTTGGGACACCTGCGTTTTTACTCTCTTTGCTGCGCTGGATGATACGGTTTACGGTGGACTTGCCACAATTCACCTGTGAGGCTATCTCCCTGACGGACTTGCCCGATTGGGAGAGTTGCAGAATTTGGCAATCCCTTTGGCTTGATTCATTGTCGCCCAATTTTTTCAAGTGTTCCTTTTCCGTGGAATAGCCCCTGAACACGAACTGCAAGAAAGCATCCACCTTGTCAATCTCGTAAACGATTACATTATCCGCATCATGAGAGAACGTGCCATAGCGCACTTTAAGCTGCTTCACATAGCGAAGCCCTCCGTCTTGGGCACTTTTTCCAATGGTGAACACGCTGTCAAAGAAATTGTAGAGCCGTTTGCTTCCGGCAAGGTCGTTGGATGTGATGGGACAATCCAAAGAGCGTTTGGGCGTATGTGCCAGGACAAGGATAGAGAGCGCATATCTCTTTTTGAGATTGTTCAGCTGAATCATCAGCCGTCCTGCGGCATCGCCTTTCTCCATGGCGCAACACAGGTAGGTAAGATTGTCAATGATGAAAATCTTGCAGTCGGTCTGCACAGCCATCTGTTCAATGCCGCCTATGATAGCTTCCTCAAAGTTGGCATCCAAAAGCTGGTTGCAGTCAATAGACACCCGATAGATTTTGTCGGGAAAGGTGTAGAGCTCTCCATGCTCGTTGGTATAGCGGAGCTGGAACTGCTTTTCGGACAGTTCAAAGTCCAGATACAGCACATTGTCGGTTCGGGCGATGCGGTCGGCTATCTGCACGGCAAGGATGGACTTGCCCACGTTGGAATCGGCAAACAAGCAGGAGAGTTCCCCCTCGTACCAAAAGCTGTCCCACAGCGCACGGGGCGTAGGCAATAACGATGCTTCAAGAATGGTTTGGTTTGCCGTCTTGATATTCATCATGCCTACACTGTCGGGCATACCGTTATGCGCTTGGGATGCTTTTGTGAGGTCGCCACGTATCAGGTTGATATAGTTCTTATCCTCTTCCATATCATTCACCAGTTACGTGGGTTGGGCTTGCGACGGTGGGAAGAGGATAAGGACTTGTTCAGTTCCTCGTCTGACAACGGTATGGGATTCTTTCGGGCGGTTTCCAGCCACTTGTCCAGTTCGTCACGGTAAAGGCAATAGCGTTTGCCGGGCTTGGTGGCAGGGATTGTCCCTTCTGACAGTTTCATGTAGAGCGTACCCTTAGGGATACCTAAATACTCTGCTGCCTCGTCCACAGACATGGGCACGTGGGTGTCCACCGTTTTGGCATTGTTCACACTGCGCTGCTCGGCGAGCAGGCTTTTCAGGCTCATCACTTCGTCTCGAAGCTGAGCGACAACCTCGGGGAGGTCGTTGAAGGTAAGAATTGATTTTTCCATTCGCGTACTCGTCTCTTTTGTAAGACTTGGCGCAAAGGACTGAAATGATATATCCGTGAATATCTCCACGACACGTCATTGCAAAATAATTCCCGAATAATTAAGCCCAGCCATAAATGACGGGTAAAATTACTCGGGAAACGATGTAAAACAGGCGGTTATGAGTTACCGGATGGTTGTCGTTGGTGTCGTGATTATCCTAATTCCGCACATAATCCTCGGGATAGTGGAAATCAAGTTTGCCGTTTTCGGGTTCATCAATGGGAATTTCCGTCTTTAACGGCTCTACCTTGAAATTCTTGATGGTTGATAAGTCTGTATCAGCAAACGATTTCGGGAAAAGGGCTTTGATGAACTTGGCACGGTTATCCCCATTGTAGTATCTCTTGTACAGGAAACGCTCAGAGATATTCCATACGAAGTGACGGAGTGGAATGTTGTTGATGTCTTTGGTAAACGGTCTTTGTATGGGCTTCGGGGTATAAGTGTTAAGATTCATCCATTTGTCCACCTCAGTACAGATGTGGTTCACGGTTTCTTGGTCGGCAATGCGAGGCAGGTAATAATGGCAATACTCCATGACCATGCGGATGCGCTCTTCCTTTTCCCGTTGCTCTCTGCTTGCGTAATTGGCACGGTTCTTTTCGTGAAGATCCGGGGCGATAGTAAGCTCTATCGGTTGTGTTTGGATAAGTGTCTCTTCTTTTGTCGGGGATGATTCGGGTACAGGCTCAGGGACTGATGTAGGTCCAGGCACAGATGTGGCTTCTTCAAGTGTATTTTGTGACAGTTCTTCCTGCACCTCTATGGCTTCGGCAATCGTTTCTTTCTTGCCGAACTTGATTTTGTAGATTTCGTATGTATCAAAGATAAGTGTCTGAAAGGAGAGATAGAGCAACCATCCCAACAGGTTACAGCATACGAATACTATCCACCTGACAAAGTTGTCTTGGTTGAAGCTGTCCGCTATTACCAGCGTGGCAATGGAAGATATTAGGACGATGGCGAAGCCGACAAAGCCCAAGATGATGTATTTGTCCTTGATTGATGATTCCATATTTCGTTGAGAGATTGAATGTTCCTGTATTATTTTGTGCAAAGTTAATGCTATTTTTCCCAATTACTGCCCGTTATTTGCGGTTAGAACGGTCTTTTTCAATGTATTTCACGAAATGTCATCATATCATACTCTGTTTCATACTCTGAGGGGCTTATAAATGGTGGCATCAAGCCAAAAACATAGAGGGGCGATTATAGCCTTGTAGCCATAACCGCCCCTCTGAATACCTGTCAATGTGAGACATTTATGCCTCCTTGCGCTTCAAGGTTATCTTGTCCACCACCTGACACATCTGCTGCGCTGCTATCTTGGAATAGATTTGTGTGGTGGTAATGTTCTTATGTCCGAGATAGGCTTGGATGACAGCCATGTCCGTTCCCATTTCCACGTGCAGGCTTCCGAAGCTGTGGCGGGTACAGTGAAAGGTGATTTTCTTGGTTATCCCTGCTGCCGTGAGCCACCGTTGGAGTGGTCCTTGCAGCATCTTGTCCTTGAAATCCTCAAAGATAAGTCCCTCGCCCCGTTCTCCCAGCAGTCCATAGGCTTCATCACTGATGGGGTTATGCACTATTTCTTTGGTTTTCTGCATACGGGTGGTAACGAACATCCTGCCGTTGGTGTATGGTTGTATCTGCTGCCACGTGAGCTGTCTGATGTCGCTCTTTCTCAGTCCCGTAAGACAGGCGAAAAGAAAAGCTTTTTTCAAGACCTCCTCCTCACAGGGTGTTTCGGCAAGCCGTATCAGTTCCTCTTGGCTCAAATGCTCCCTGATGGTGGGAATGCACTCGATGCGGTCTAAGAAGCCGTTTGGGTTCTCCTTTATCTTCCTGTCACGGTAGGCGGTGTGCAGCACGGCACGGAAAGTTGACCAATAGCCTGCTGCGGAGTTGATGTGCAGCTTTTGGTTGGTGTGGATGGATTGGGGTGCATCAAGCAGGTATTCCATGAACTTGCGGCACAAATCCACATCCACCTCCTCAAAGGTGCATTTGCCGTTCACGAACCGCTGGAAATGCTTGTATACGTGCTGCCACTTGATATTCTTGCGGTCAGCCAGTCCTTTGAAATAGGCAAGGAAATCGCCCTTCATCTTGGTCTTGTCAAAAAAGCCGTTGTTTTCATTGAAAATGGCTTCGTAGCGCTGGTTGCGCAGGATGACCGCTTTCTTCATCATGCGTGCGTTGAAGTCCCGTTCCTGCTGGTTTGCAGGTTTGGCGAAGATGTAAATTCCTAAGGCTTCACGTGTAATCACTCTCATGGTGACATTGTCACGGTAGCCGGGATAGTAGTCAAGGCATAGTGAATACTGTGTCCCGTTCTTAATCTTGCGCTTACGCAAGGTAACTGTTTTGCATTTACTCATAATAATTATGTTTTAATTGGTTGTATACATTTTGGAGTTGTATCCATGTTTCCGATGGCAAAGGAACAACGTGAAATATCCGTGAATACCTCCACGATACATCATTTTGAAATAATTTTCGATAATCCCGATTTTTCACGGTTATTTGTTCCTTTCAGCCATGACACGCTCCACATCTGAGCGCAAAAGCAGGTTTTTCACACCCACCTTTATCTTTTCGATGTGCTTCACCTTGACGATATGGCAGATGTTGGCTGACGAAAGACCATAGATTTGCTGCACCTGCTCAACGGTATAGTAGCGTTCATCGTTCACAAGGTCAGTTCTGCGGAGTTCGTTCAAATGTGATTTGGAGTAATAGGTACGCCCGTACTCTCTTTTAGTGGGTATCTTATGGCGATAGGTGTAGGCACGGAGTGCGGTCGGCTTCATGCCGAACAGTTCCTCCACCTCCTCGGTCAGTAGCCAGTCGGTAATTTCGCTAATATCAACTGCCACACCGAAAAACTCGTCAATATGCTTCTTGCTGTAATAGTTCTTTCCTGCGATACGGCAGATGGGGATATGGTTACGCTTGGCGGAAGTGTAAAGCCATGACTGCTTTACCTTAAAAAGGGACATCACCTCCTCGCCCGAATAGAAGTCCAACACTTCTTCGCTTTCCTTTTCCCTTTTTTCTCTTTTGGCAGGTAAGGAAGATGAAGATGATTTCCTTGGTGTGGAGGTGTTGCCGGGCAGGATGCGGTGATAGGGATTGCCCTCCAACATCTGCTCGATGTCGGCTCTGCGGATGAATGCCATGCGGTTGCTGATGCGTGAGGCTTTCAGCTTGCCGATGGCTACAAGTTTGTAAATGTACTGTCGGGAACAGCCCATGAGGATGGCTGCTTTGGAAAAGGTGAGATACTCCTGATGCT
>CAJJOL010000084.1:0-5615 GCA_905193385.1 uncultured Prevotella sp.
CGTGTATCTGTCTTCATATGCAACTAATCGCTATTTTATCCCGAATTGGGGTATATCTTATTGTCAATAATAATTTAATTCAGACTCGTTTTCAAAGGAAAACAGCCTAAATTCCTCGATTCTTTCCTTATCAATTCCTTTTGATTCCTTATCATTCCTTGGACGATTGAAACATTAAAATAAACTCTCAAACCGCTTTTTGATTCCATAACTTTGCAGCAGAAATTTCCAACTGGAGTTTTCTGCTGCATTTTGTTTATACAGACATCAGCAGTCAAAAACTTGGCAAGGCTCCAACCTCACGGGATGAAGAACGCCTATCTATATCATCGTGAGTGCAAGAAGGCAATTTAATACCGATATAAACTATGAAAAAGGTATTGAATCCCAACTTTCAGGCAGGCTCTACAAGATTCAGCAACGGGCCTCGCCCAGTATGCGACATCATCACAGAGCTGTTCGCAAGTAATTCACTCTTTGTTAAGGCTTTTCGTCAAAGCGCAGACTCGCATGAGGATGCTGCAGCCGGAGGACAAGCAGCTGACGAAGATTATGCTGCCGTAGAACGGGAAACGGACTTTTTTGCCGGTTCCGGATGGTTCCGCAACACCGAACTCTGCGTGGACATTAAGACTTTCCTGTGCCGTGACCGCATTGCGAAGATTGGCAAGGATTATGCTGGAGTGCTCTGCCGTGACACGGACGACCATTATTCGTTCGTGGAGACCGCAACGCCAGTTGCCAATGCCATCATCCGCAATCCGCATGTGTTCGAAGGCAAGTACATCAACGTGACGCGACGCATGAGGGACGGACATATTAGGTTCAACTTCAAGGAGGTGGACTTTGGTGGCAGATTCAACCCCTTGAGCTTTGCCGTAGAGGTGATGAGGGAAATCCTGAAGGCTTTCAAGTGCCTCGGAGAGGAAGTGTATAAAACTCCTAAACAAGTAGGCTAAAAACACTATCAATCACAACAAAGCGTTTCAGTTGTTTCAGTTTCAGTTGCGTTTCAAAGGGTCAGTTATGTATCAAACCCCCTTATTAAACATTTATAACTAATTAATAATCAATAAGTTATATATAGGAAACGAAACTTGATACCCCCTTAAAAACAACTGAAACAACTGAAACTGAAACGCTTTGAAGTGGTGCAAATTCATCTAAAAGGCTATAATTCAATGATTTACGACATTACAAAACCTACAGCTCCAGCCATGCCAAACCTTGGCAAAGGCTTGGAATTGCCCAAACTTTTGTTCTCGCAGGTGTCAAAAGACATGCAAGAGGCTATCGCTCCGTTAATTTTTGACTCTCTGGCTTCACACATTAGTGGTACAGAATTTATGTATCCCGACCTTACTTGGAAGGAAATATGTGGCTTGATTACTGCTATTGTTGCTCGTTCGGCAGGTGGAAAGGGTCAACTGCAACGTTTGGTGGAGGCTATTATGCGTGGGGCTCGCCAGCATGACGAGTTGCAACTACAGAAGTTGGTGGAATGGCAAAAGACCGTTAAGTCGAAGGGGGCTAACAAAGAGAAACCCGTGCGTCCTGAAGTGTCGTTCTGGTTTCCGCCATCTGACGTTACCAATGCTGCCTTCATCCAAAACGCTATGGCTTGTGAGCAGGACAGCGAGCACACTCAGTACTACAACCTGCCTGAGGTGGAGATGGCAGACAGAATGTGTGGCGGTCATAAGCAGGTGACGCAGACCATACGCAACGTCTACGACAAGCAGAAGGCTGGCGCTCTGCGTGCTACGGCCGATGGCATAACGGGCAATCCAGTGCTACGTGTCAACATGAACATTTCGTGCACTCCTGGCGAGGCTCGCAATTTCTTTAAGCGCGACCTCTTCAACGGCACTCTCGGACGCATAGCTTTCTCCTACAAGGCCCGTGGCAACCGCGATGGCAAGATTCCACGCCAAGGCAAGTACGACGAGGCTTTTCTGGACACGCTCGACCAATATATTGTACGTCTGCAGGCTTGCAAGGGACGTTTCATCGTGAAGCCGCTAAACAAGCTGGCCGACAAAATGGCTGCCGACATGGCTGCCCTGGCCGACCTGACGGACGACGACACTCTATGGGACATGAGCAAGCGAGCCATCGTGAACGCTTGGAAGAAGGGATGCGTGCTCTACATTCTGAACGGACAGACATGGACTAAAGCCATGAGCGAATTCGTTGAGTGGCTGATGTACTACGACCTTTGGTCGAAGAACCAAATCTTTGGCGACATGCTTAAGGATGGCGACACGGGCATAACGGAGGCTCAGAAGAGCGGTCCGAAGAATATGCTCGACGACCTACCCGACTCGTTCAACGAGGCTCAGCTGGAAGCTCTACGTATTACTATGGACAAACCCAAGGAGGGTACCAAGCGACAATTGAGAGTGTGGCTGTTCCGTCGATTCATTACCTACTCCGCCCAAACCGGACTCTACACTAAGACAAAGGAAAAGTTAGGAATCAGGAGTTAGGAATTAGGAATTGGATTTTTCACTTTTCACTTAAAAAATGGACAAAGATACTATCATTCAGCTCCGCCAACAGCCCATTGAGGCTGTGGCAGAGCGCCTCGGCCTGCGCGTCACGCGTCACAAGAGCCTATGCCCCTTCCACGACGACCATCACGCCAGCATGTCGTACAACGTGCGCAAGAACACCTACCGTTGCTTCGCCTGCGGAGCGCACGGCGGAACAATCGACCTCGTCATCAACCTCCTCCGCAAGTCATTCCCAGACGCTTGCCGATGGCTCGCCGACTCCGCCAACATAATAGTAGAAGAACACAACCCCAAAACTCAAAACTCAAAACTCAAAACTCAAAACTCCTTCGACGCCTCGCGCTACGCCCGCCACTTCGAGCATCCCTGGCTGAGCGACGAAGCCATAAGGTTTCTCTTCGACGAGCGTAGGCTCAACCCGCGCGTCGTCAGATGGTGCCGGCTCACATCATGGACCGACCGCCAAGGCACACATTGGCTGCAGACGCCCTTCTTCGATGCCACGGGCAAATTGATAGGATTACAAAACCGCAACCTCGACTACCATAAACCTGAGAAAGAAGTTTTTCACGAAAAGGACAAGCCCAACAAAGAAGATTGTCCCACAAAGTCACATCACTCCCCTCCCTACGGGGGAGGGGCAGGGGGTGGGGCTACTCCTCCCCGCTTCCGCTTCCCCTATGGCGCCCGATGCTCCATCTACAACCTGCCCGTCACGGCCATGCTGCGCCCCGAAGAACCGCTCTACATCACGGAAGGCTGCTCCGACTGCTGGGCCATGCTCTCCGCCGGTCACAAGGCGGTGGCTATACCATCAGCCACGCTCCTCTCCAAAGCCGACAAGGACTTGCTGTGCAACCTCGCCGAACGTCTGGGCACATCCTTCCACATGTATCCCGACCGCGACGCTCCCGGCGAACGGCTCTTCATGCAGCTCAAGGAAGTCCTCCCCTCGCTGGAGCACCATCAGTTGCCACCCGACTGCAAGGACTTCTCCGACTACTACATGAAGGCACAGTAGGGCCAAAAGCCCCACTCCCTGGCCCCTCCCCCGCAGGGAGGGGAGCGGTATGAACCGACTGCTAATAATATAAATAACAAATAATTAACAACTAATAACGGCCCAACATTCCCCACAAAGTCATAAGACCCAGAAGCCCCACCCCCCAGACCCCTCCCCGCAAGGAGGGGAGCGTATTCCCCACAAAGTCACATCACTCCCCTCCCTACGGGGGAGGGGCCGGGGGAGAGGCTTTTTTTCCACAAAGTCACATCACTCCCCTCCCTGCGGGGGAGGGCCGGGGGAGAGGCTTTCCGGGGGTAGGGCTTTCGAGTTTTTTTTCCATTATGAATACATCCGCTTTCAAAATCCAGCCATACACCAAAAAGGAGTTGGCCCTACTCTATTTCCCAACATCCGACCCACACACAGCCGTCAACCGCCTCATGTCCTGGGTGAACCGTTGCAAACCCCTGCACACAGCCCTACTCGACCAAGGCTATCAGAAGACCGCCAAGTGGCTCTCCCCACGCGAGGTAAGACTCATAACCGAACATCTGGGAGAACCGTAGCTGCCTTGGGAGGGTAGGGTGCCCTCGCCCTACCATGGCAAGCAGCAGCCCCTTATGTGTCGACTTGCTACTCATGCTATGGCGAGGGCGCCATAGCCTCCTAAAAAACTCAAAATTCGTACCGCAACGTACGCCATCGTATGATTGCAATCTGCGAATGTCGTAACTTTGCAATATAAAAAAAAGAACCCGTCACCCGAACGCATCCCGAACGCATCCCGATGACACATCATTAACTTTAATAATCAAAACACCATGAAAGACACAAAAAAAGAAACCATCAAAACCGTAATCCAGTTCATAGTTAGTGTACTAACCGCACTCCTCGCAACGCTCGGCGTTCAAAGCTGCGTCTGCAATTAGAATGTGGGATGTGGAATGTTGAGTGTTGAGTGTTGAATTGGTGCGCTACGCGCATTAGGAATTGCTCAATGTTGAATTGCAGTATCCAAACAATTTAACACATAACATTCAACACTTAACACTCAACACTCCACATTCAACATTCAACATTCAACATTCAACATTGCGGCTCTGCCGCAACCATTCAACACTCAACACTCAACATTCTAATTATGGCAAGAATCATTCCTATCGATGTCATTAAGGGCATCAGCGGCAAGTACGGCAACAATTCAAACGACTACTTCGCCACCAACACGTCAAGCAACAAGATCCACCTCGCCAAAATCACCAATCCCTACAAGGGATCTGCCTCAGAAAAGCAGAAGGCACAGCGCGAGAAGTTCGCAATCAAGCAGGCAGCCTGCTCGGCATGGCTCATAGCCAACCGACCAAACGAGAAGAACGGAGACAAGGGTACGCCCGACTATCAGATGGCACAGAAAGCCAAGCGCACCTTCGCCTTCTCCAACATCAACCAGGTGCTCTACAAGTACATGGACGATGAGGGCAACATCAAGCTGCCCAATGGAGTGGCTGCACCCAGCAATCCCGGCTCCGGCTCAACTGGCAACCCAGACTCAACTGGCAACCCCGGCTCAACTGGCAACCCAGACTCGTCAGGCAATCCCGGCTCCGGCTCTACCGAAGAGGGCGGCGGCAGCCTGGAACCTAACATCAAAGCAGAGAGCCTCCTACAGTTAGCTCAATCCAAGACCTAACATTCATAACTCCTGATATCGCACGAATCACACGAATTGTCCCCACCTAAATTCACGGTCAATTCATGATAATTCGTGACTAAAACACCTCCAACATTCGTGGGATTCGTGAAATTCGTGGTGAAATAAACAACACGAATCGCACGAATCACACGAATTATCCCCACCTAAATTCACGGTCAATTCATGATAATTCGTGACTAAAACACCTCCAACATTCGTGGGATTCGTGAAATTCGTGGTGAAATAAACACAACACGAATCGCACGAATCACACGAATTGTCCCCACCTAAATTCACGGTCAATTCATGATAATTCGTGACTAAAACACCTCCAACATTCGTGGGATTCGTGAAATTCGTGGTGAAATAAACAACACGAATCGCACGAATCACACGAATT
>CAJJOL010000085.1:0-5273 GCA_905193385.1 uncultured Prevotella sp.
TGCGCATGAGCCTTGCGAGGAACAAGACCAGTGCCAACCGCCTTGACATCATCTACGATGCAGGGACTGACCTCTATAATATGCGTTTCTACCGAAAGACGTTCAGTAAGAAGACCTTCGAGAGCAAGGCGAAAGACATCGAAATGCACGAAGGCATCTTCTTCGATATGTTGGAAGAGGTCTTTATGCAAGTGACGGGACTCTATACACACTTTTGATATGTGGGCGGCGCAAGCCGCCTACTTTCTTTCATGAGCAGAACAAGCGGAAAAAGAAAGTAGCAAAGAAACCTTTGTCCTAATCTGCGATGCCCTGTTTTTTTGAGAAATAATATGTGTGGCGTTGTCATAGGTGACTATATATGAAAATACTTTGTTTATTAAAAGTAGAATTGTGTATCGTATCCAGTACCACTGCGCCTTTTATTTCTATATTTTCAAATACCCACTTTGCTTCTTTAGTTATCGGTCGTTATGTCGTGACAAAGAATAAAAAGATGGAAGAGTTCTTGATTTTGCAATTTCACCAGAATCACTTCTGTTTCTTTGTGAAAATATCCTAAAAATAAATTCGATAATTGCGAAAATACGCCAATAAGAGCCTATAAACCAAATATAAAGCATACCTTTGTACTCAAATCATTCATTAAAACATTATGGATAGAGTTTCAAACAGGCAAACAACGTGGTATCTCATCAATATAAAGGCAAGACGTGATCAAACGACGGAGCATTACGTACAAGCCTTTCGAAATTTATATGAACAAGACCCATTAATAAGTTTTCCACGTAGTGGTAAATCAGGAAGTCTGAAATATGCTACATTTAGTAATTTATTGGATGAAAATAACACTCCAAAATGGATACAAATTGGGCTGCTTTCATACACAATTATTGATCCTGAAGCATTCTATAACAAACGTAGTCGAGAAAATGTGACTATGGATAATTGGAATGAGGATATTGTAGCTAATAAGAAAGAAACGGATTTGTATTTTATTCCATCAGTTCATACTTTGGTTGTAAGATGTAATAGTGATATTAGTTTGAAGAATATCGTCTATTACCTTTCAGAGGCATTGAACCAAGTAGAACCTGAAACTTTTGATGTTGATATTATTATAGAACGTGATATTTTAGATAGAATACTTAATGCCCATGCAGTAACTCATTTGTATGCAAATATATCATACTCAAACCCTGGGCATACTCGTGGTTTTGAAGCAGCATTTGATCGAAAACTCCGAGAAATGGGTGCAAGTCGAATAGAATTTACAGCAACAGGTTCAAAAGATCATCCTTTAAATAGTGAATATGATGGAATGCTTCAAAGTGTTGTGAATCTATCAGAACAAAATGGATACGTACAAGCGACAATCCAATCAACCGAAAACGCAAAATTTGAAAAGATTGATAGTAGTGAACATCCACGTAAATTAGTTGTTCCTCAAATAGTGAATGATATCTGATCAACCATATATAATACGATAAGAAGCATTATTCATTAACCAAATTTGTATTTTTATGCTAAAATCGTTTTCTATATTCGGTTGGAAAGCTATATTGAGAAATTATGGCTGGACAAGTTTTGGGCTGGATAGTATATTGCCTACAGTTGTTTCATTAGGCTTATGTACTTTGATGTATGTAAATGATGAAGATGTTTATTTACAGTTAAAGCATCTGGTTAGTGTGGGTATTTCTATCGTGCCAGCAATGGTTGCTCTAATATTAACTGCATATACTATTATGCAGACTTTTATTATTGGTGATAAATTTGTTTCAATAAAGAAAACGAAAAAAGGAAGACAACTAATCCAAGATATTAATTCGAGTTTTGCTGCCTGTTTATTTGTATCTACATTTTCCATTATAACAATGATTATCATTTCTTCTGTTGCCAATATGGAAATAGCGATAAAAGGTCCGAATGCAGTGAATTATCCTGTTTATTTTCTTGTTTGTTACTTGTTGGTTTACTCTGTTTCTATCTTGATTGGTATAGTAATTGATATTTTTAATAGTGGACAAACTACATTATTGGATAATGATAACGATGTAGTATAATACCCAAATCTCTTTGAATAAACTTATGACAAATATCCTTTGAATTTTTTGTAGTCAGTTATCTGAAAGAATATTTCTATTCACACGATAGAGTGGAATCCGACAATAGAATAGAAGTGATGCGATTTAAAGGGATTGTTGTCAACAACTTGTCCTACATCGTAAGATGAAAAAAGTAGAAATCTACTTATATCGAACGGTCCGTACGATGGTGTGGAAAATTGGTAATGTGACAGTAGGAGGTAAATGCCTTTTTGAATATCATTTACCTCCTTGCCGATTAACGTACATACAGCAGCGCGAGCTCCGCTTTCCTACGTTTGAGCAGCATCTTGTGCCGTTTCCCCTTATAGTTGCAGAAAGCGATGTACTCCTGATAGATGTTGCGGTCGCCTGCCTCTAACTTCCTTATCAGCGTGCTTTTGGGTATCTTGTTGCTTCCCAAGAGCCGATATGGACCGACATTGTAGGCCAGTGCGGCAAGCAAGAGAGAATCTTTCCCGAACTTGCGGAACATGGCACAGAACTTTTGCAAATCCTTTCGCAGCAACGCCTCGCCCTGCTTGCGTGTCATAGTTCTTGCGGAATACCTTTCGCCCGGTTGCAACTGATGGCCATATGCTACATACGGATGGTGCCTTTCGGTATGCCAGCCCTCGAAGAACTTGATGCAGTGCACCGCCCGCTCAAACCGAGGCAGGCGATATATCCTTGCCGCCTCCATGCGGTCGCCCTGTGCAAGCAGAGGGCAGACCGTAAGGAACGAACAAAAGATAGCCATGAATATCCGCATCATCACGATAAGGGCTTGAAGTTACTGATGGGGACAACAGACAGCGTATCGTCCTTCGCGTTCTGGTTGTTGAAGTCAAACTCCATCTCGTAGGCATTCCCGAAATTATCCTCCACCACAACGATGAAGTTCTGCGCCTCGCTGCATCCCGAAGTGTAATACAGGCGGAACTTTTCGTTTTCAAGCAGGTAGCGGTCGTTGGGCAGGAACGTAATGCCGTTGTCCATCTTCAGCGTACCCTCACCCTCAAATTGGAAATAGCGGATGGTGTAGAGCGCATTGGCATAGTTGCCCTCCTTCTTCATCTCGCAGCGTATCTCCACCGTCTGCCCCTTTGTCACTTTGTTGGGCACGGGCATCGTCTCCATCGTGAACGGATAGGACTGTTGTATGTCCAACTCGTCGTCGCAGGAGGCGAGGAAGCACCCCATCACCCCCACGAACAGGATGGTTGCCATACTCATAAGTTTCACTCTCAGGTTCTTGTTGTTCTTGATATTCTTGATGTTCATTGTCATTCTTTGTTTTGATGGTTACTGATTTTCTGTTTGGCCACAAGGTACTCGTTCAAGTCCTTGTAGCCCGAATAGAGTCCGGAATGGTCTGTCACACACTCCCCAAAGTGTTTCCGCAAGACTTCTACCGCCCTGCGTCCGGCATCGTCATGGTCGAGGTGACAGACTATCTCTTGGTAGTTCTCCAAGGCAGGGATTGCCTTGTCCACATTGGCTACGGAGTTCAGCACAAGGCTGTCCTCCTCATTCCCGATGCCCAGAGTCAGCGCAGAAAGCCAATCCATGAAGCCCTCGTAGAGGTGGCAGCGACTGCTTCCCTGTCTGAATGAAGAAAAGTCCTTCGGCGGTATGCAGCCCTTGAAGAAGCGGTTGCGCAGCTCAAATCCACGGCTACGATTGCCGAAACCGATGGCAAAGTACCGCTTGCCGTAGAGCCGGAAATGGACTTCCTTGCAATGCTGTTTGGCTATCGCCAGAGCAATTCCACGTTCCTCCAAATACAAGAGCAATGCCCGATGACTTAACGGCCTTATCTCTACCTCCTCAAAGACAGGCTTCTTTTCCACGTTCTTATGAGAGCGAAGTTCCATCTGCGGAAGCGGAACGATGCCCGCTTCCGTGATGAATCTTGCCTGCTCCATGAAGTCATTGCTGCGGACAAACTCGCCTGCCAGCGTGAAGATGTCACCACCCTTACCCAGACCGAAGTCATACCAGAGTTGCTTGTCCACGTTCACACGAAACGAGGGGATGCGTTCCGTGCGGTAAGGTGCGGCATACCACCATTCATTGCCTCGCATCCTCAGCGGCTCGTGTCCGAGCCTTGCAAGAAAATCGGCCAGCGGTATCTGCCTCAATGCGTCAATCTCCATACACCATATCAGTTGATGATGAACTTCACGCCCACGCCGAACTGCGTATGGAAATGTCCTGTGGAGTTGCCCCAAAGACATCGTTCCCTGAGGTTGGCGAGCAGGGCGATACGGTCGGCCACATAAAACTCCACATCGAGTGTCAGCGCACCGCCATAGATGAAGGCATCCTTATCGTGGAGCATCGCCCCGTCGTGCAGCACCTTGTCGCCCCAGTTCACCGTCTCATAGCCTGCGAGAGCCGAAGCACCGGCATAGACAAAGAGCATTTTCCTTGCGTCCGACAGTACTTTCAGATAGTAGCCACCCTCCGCCGTAAACTGCGCCACGGGTATCTTCTTCTCCTTGTAGGGCTTGTTCTTCAGCAGATACTCGCCACCGAATACCCACTTGTTGCCACCCTTGGTATAGGTGGAGAGTGCCGCGCCAAGACTGTACCCGCCATCGTTGCCACCAAGTTTGAAGCCGTCCGCCATGTTCGCCTTCACCTCAATGCCCTGCATTTTCGGGAGGCATCGCTGGGCGTGCGCCTGCCCCATGAAAAGGGCAAGCGACGCGAAGATTATTACGATGTACTTTCTCATGGTCAGCGCACTTGAAGTTCGTTGATGGTATTGGCACGCACCAAGTCCTCGTTCTCTATCACGAACGACTGGTGACGGCCACCGTTCTTCTCGTTCAGTTCCACCACGAGGCACTTGTCGTCAGGTATGGTGAACTTCGCCATCGTGAACACCGTGCGCTCACTCTTCTTGCCCGGCACGCAAGTGGCGTAGTTTTGCGCACGCAGCGGCAGGATAACCTGCTCCTGCACGGCGGTGCGCTTCGCCACCTTCTTGTCCACAATCTTCCATGTCACGTAGTCCACGTCAAACGGCACGTTGCTCTGGTTCTTGATTTCCGTGTGGAAATACAGCAGTCCGTTGTGCGTGTAGATACCCTTCAGCAAATACTGTATGCCGAAACGCTTGCAGCCGATGTGCTTCACCTCACGCTTGTTCTGCTTGTGGATGGACTTCATGATAAG
>CAJJOL010000086.1:0-5151 GCA_905193385.1 uncultured Prevotella sp.
CAAAACCCCCGACTCCGTGAGGAATCGGGGGTTCTGAATGGTGGAGCCTGGCAATGTCCTACTTTCACCGGAAATACAACCGACTATCATCGGCGCTAAGGCGTTTCACTGTCCTGTTCGGAATGGGAAGGAGTGGGACCGCCCCGCTATGGTCACCAGGCAAAGCTCTTGAATTCTTTGCAAATGAAACGAAACGCGTTGCGATCGCTTGGATTCACGCGTTCTCACCGACAACCTTTCAAAGGTCATCAAGCTTCACGGTTATAGGATCAAGCTGCACGAGCAATTAGTATTGGTTAGCTCAACGCCTCACAGCGCTTACACACCCAACCTATCAACGTCCTGGTCTCGAACGACTCTTTAGGGAGGTCTAGCCTCCAGGAAGACTTATCTTCAGGCAAGTTTCCCGCTTAGATGCTTTCAGCGGTTATCTCTTCCCCACATAGCTACCCGGCAATGCCACTGGCGTGACAACCGGTACACCAGAGGTGAGTCCACTCCGGTCCTCTCGTACTAGGAGCAGCCCCCGTCAATCTTCCAGCGCCCACGGCAGATAGGGACAAAACTGTCTCACGACGTTTTAAACCCAGCTCACGTACCTCTTTAAATGGCGAACAGCCATACCCTTGGGACCGGCTACAGCCCCAGGATGAGATGAGCCGACATCGAGGTGCCAAACACCGCCGTCGATATGAACTCTTGGGCGGTATCAGCCTGTTATCCCCAGAGTACCTTTTATCCGTTGAGCGATGGCCCTTCCATACAGAGCCACCGGATCACTATGACCTACTTTCGTATCTGCTCGACTTGTGGGTCTCGCAGTCAAGCACGCTTTTGCCATTGCACTATCAGCACGATTTCCGACCGTACCTAGCGTACCTTCGCACTCCTCCGTTACCCTTTAGGAGGAGACCGCCCCAGTCAAACTGCCTACCATGCACGGTCCCCGATCGGGATCACCGACCTAGGTTAGAACCTCAAACAAATCAGGGTGGTATTTCAAGGACGGCTCCACCGGTACTGGCGTCCCGGTTTCACAGCCTCCCACCTATCCTACACAGATCGGTTCAAAGTCCAATGCAAAGCTACAGTAAAGGTTCATGGGGTCTTTCCGTCTAGCCGCGGGGAGATTGCATCATCACAAACACTTCAACTTCACTGAGTCTCAGGAGGAGACAGTGTGGCCATCGTTATGCCATTCGTGCAGGTCGGAACTTGCCCGACAAGGAATTTCGCTACCTTAGGACCGTTATAGTTACGGCCGCCGTTTACTGGGACTTCGATCAGGAGCTTGCACCCCATCAATTAATCTTCCAGCACCGGGCAGGCATCACACCCTATACGTCGACTTTCGTCTTTGCAGAGTGCTGTGTTTTTAGTAAACAGTCGCAGCCACCGATTCTCTGAGACCTCTTCACGCTCCGGATGTTTCTTCCTTCACGCTACCGAGGCACACCTTATCCCGAAGTTACGGTGTCAATTTGCCGAGTTCCTTCTCCTGAGTTCTCTCAAGCGCCTGAGCATATTCAGCTCGCCCACCAGTGTCGGTTTGCGGTACGGTCCCGTTGAGCTGGAGCTTAGAGGCTTTTCCTGGGAGCCCATCCGATCACTTCGGTCCATACGGACCTCGATGCTTCACCTCGGAGATATGCCGGCGGATTTGCCTGCCGGCCTCCTACGTTCACAAACCGGGACATCCAACACCCGGATGATCTTCAACACTCCGTCCCCCCTTCGCACTCAACGGCGGTCAAGGAATATTAACCTTGTTCCCATCAGCTACGCTTCTCAGCCTCGCCTTAGGGGCCGACTCACCCTGCTCCGATGAACGTAGAGCAGGAAACCTTGGGCTTACGGCGAGCAGGCTTTTCACCTGCTTTAACGTTACTCATGTCAGCATTCGCACTTCTGATACCTCCAGCAGTCCTTGCGAACCGCCTTCGCAGGCTTACAGAACGCTCCCCTACCACTCACGACAAGTCGTGAATCCGCGGCTTCGGTTATTGACTTAGCCCCGTTACATCTTCCGCGCAGGAAGACTCGATCAGTGAGCTATTACGCTTTCTTTGAAGGATGGCTGCTTCTAAGCCAACTTCCTGACTGTCTTAGCCTTCCCACTTCGTTTTCCACTTAGTCAATATTAGGGACCTTAGCCGGCGGTCTGGGTTGTTTCCCTTTTGAGTCCGGACGTTAGCACCCGGTGCTCTGTCTCCCGTGCTCAAACTTCCAAGTATTCGGAGTTTGCCATGGTTTGGTAAGACGCCATGTCCCCCTAGCCATAACAGTGCTCTACCCCCTGGAGTCATACACGAGGCACTACCTCAATAGTTTTCGGGGAGAACCAGCTATCTCCAGATTTGTTTAGCCTTTCACCCCTATCCACAGCTCATCCGCTAATTTTGCAACACTAGTCGGTTCGGTCCTCCAGTGTGTGTTACCACACCTTCAACCTGGCCATGGATAGATCATCTGGTTTCGGGTCTACGCCTAACGACTCAGTCGCTCTGTTCGAACTCGCTTTCGCTGCGCCTCCCCTAATCGGTTAAGCTTGCCGCTAAACGTAAGTCGCTGACCCATTATGCAAAAGGTACGCAGTCACCCCATAAAGAGGCTCCTACTGTTTGTATGTATGCGGTTTCAGGATCTATTTCACTCCCCTCCCGGGGTTCTTTTCGCCTTTCCTTCACAGTACTGGTTCGCTATCGGTCGATCACGAGTATTTAGCCTTGGATGATGGTCCACCCATCTTCAGACAGGATGTCACGTGTCCCGCCCTACTTTTCGCGTCCTTAGTACCACGACTTCGATTTCCCGTACGGGGCTATCACCCTCTGTAGCCGGACTTTCCAGACCGTTCCGGTATCGAGATCGCTATCAAACGCTAGGCTCCTCCGATTTCGCTCGCCGCTACTTTCGGAATCTCGGTTGATTTCTTTTCCTGCGGTTACTTAGATGTTTCAGTTCACCGCGTTCGCCTCCCAGCCCTATGTATTCAGACTGGGATAGTCTCCGAAGAGACTGGGTTCCCCCATTCGGACATCCGTGGATCAAAGTTCATTTGCCAACTCCCCACGGCTTTTCGCAGGCTGTCACGTCCTTCATCGCCTGTGATCGCCAAGGCATCCGCCACATACACTTAGTCGCTTGATCCTATAACTCTGAAGCCTTTTGCCTTCAGAGCACAAGACGACCCATATAACGTTTCGCTTGGTTTCTCTGAATTCGGTCGGTTCTTTTGGAACCTCATGAATCCGATGATTGCAATCACAACCCGTCAACTGCCCAACCTCCGGCGTCTCATCAACACCGGCGTTGCAACAGTTGAACGCTTCGTTTCATTTCCAAATTGTTAAAGAACTCAATTCAAGTCCAACGACCTGATAAGTGTGAGCATCATGCAAGCTTTTCCGCTTGACGACTCTCTGTAAAGGAGGTGATCCAGCCGCACCTTCCGGTACTGCTACCTTGTTACGACTTCACCCCAGTCATGAAGCCCACCGTGGACGCCGTCCTCCTTGCGGTTAAACAAACGTCTTCTGGTGAACCCCACTCCCATGGTGTGACGGGCGGTGTGTACAAGACCCGGGAACGTATTCACCGCGGCATGCTGATCCGCGATTACTAGCGATTCCGACTTCATGCAGTCGAGTTGCAGACTGCAATCCGGACTACGATCGGTTTTCTGGGATTTGCTCCGCCTCACGGCTTCGCTGCCCTCTGTTCCGACCATTGTATGACGTGTGAAGCCCTAGCCATAAGGGCCATGAGGACTTGACGTCATCCCCACCTTCCTCCGGTTTGTCACCGGCAGTCTCACTAGAGTGCCCTTTCGGTTGCAACTAGTGACAAGGGTTGCGCTCGTTGCGGGACTTAACCCAACATCTCACGACACGAGCTGACGACAGCCATGCAGCACCTGTGTTCGAGTTCCCTTGCGGGCACTTCCAAATCTCTTCAGAATTCTCGACATGTCAAGGCTAGGTAAGGTTTTTCGCGTTGCATCGAATTAATCCACATCATCCACCGCTTGTGCGGGTCCCCGTCAATTCCTTTGAGTTTTAATCTTGCGACCGTACTCCCCAGGCGGTCTACTTCACGCGTTAGCTTCGTTACCAAGAACTTTCGTCCCCAACAACCAGTAGACATCGTTTAGGGCGTGGACTACCAGGGTATCTAATCCTGTTTGCTCCCCACGCTTTCGTGCATGAGCGTCAGTCTTGGCCCAGGAGGCTGCCTTCGCCATCGGTGTTCTTCCAAATATCTACGCATTTCACTGCTACACTTGGAATTCCACCTCCCTCTGCCAAACTCTAGTCCCGCAGTCACAAATGCAATTCCCAGGTTAAGCCCGGGGATTTCACATCTGTCTTACGAAACCGCCTGCGCACGCTTTACGCCCAGTAATTCCGATTAACGCTTGCACCCTACGTATTACCGCGGCTGCTGGCACGTAGTTAGCCGGTGCTTATTCTTCAGGTACCGTCAGCAGTCTCCGGTATTAGCGGAAACCTTTTCGTCCCTGACAAAAGCAGTTTACAACCCGAAGGCCTTCATCCTGCACGCGGCATGGCTGGATCAGGGTTGCCCCCATTGTCCAAAATTCCCCACTGCTGCCTCCCGTAGGAGTCTGGGCCGTGTCTCAGTCCCAGTGTGGCTGGTCGTCCTCTCAGACCAGCTACCGATCGTCGCCTTGGTAAGCTCTTACCCCACCAACTAGCTAATCGGGCATCGGCCGCTCCAATTGCGCGAGGTCTTGCGATCCCCCGCTTTCACCCTCAGGTCTTATGCGGTATTAGCCGGTCTTTCGACCGGTTGTCCCCCACAACAGGACACGTTCCGATGTATTACTCACCCGTGCGCCACTCGCCACCAGAGAGCAAGCTCTCCGTGCTGCCGTTCGACTTGCATGTGTAAAGCATGCCGCCAGCGTTCAATCTGAGCCAGGATCAAACTCTTCAGTTCAATCTCTGTTTTGTCGCTCTTCGCCGGAATTGAAAGAGGAAAAATGAATTTTCCGTCTTTCTGCTTTCCTTCAAAGCGCGAACATCGTAAGTTTCTTTGAGTCCTTTGTCTTCCCGAAGGAAGACCGTCTTCGCAGAACAACCGCCGATGCTCACACTTATCGGTTCGTTGAATTCGAATTGTTAAAGA
>CAJJOL010000087.1:0-5005 GCA_905193385.1 uncultured Prevotella sp.
TTTAACATTAAACATTTAACACTTAACATTGGCACAAAGCCTTTGGCAATGTTGAATTTTGAGTTGTTCTCGGCTATGCCTACGATTGAGAGTTGGTCAATTATGAGTTGTTTCGCACCCTAACAATTTAACATTAAACATTTAACACTTAACATTGGCACAAAGCCTTTGGCAATGTTGAGTGTTGAGTTTTTCGGTCGTGAATTAACCAGAAATTATATCACGAATTGAAATGTAGGAGGCTATACGTCCTTGCCTTAGCCTACGCAGTTGGAAGATACATTCTTATTGTTAGTTCCTCACACCGCAGCTTGCTCAGGTTATGGCGGGGACGCCATAACCTCCTACAGTTAGTATTGCAACTCCACATTGTATAATTCTTAATCGTAGGCGTTAACCGAGAACAACTCCTAACTCAAAATTCAAAACTCAAAATTCAAACAGGTATCCGTAGTTGTTTTGCAATGCCTCAAATTCTGTTTCGCAGCGATTATGCAGTTCTTTATCGCTGTCCTTGAATATCTTTATAGTTTTCTCTATCTCTTCCATTACGGTTCTTCCTGCTTCAAAGATGGGTCTAAGCTCGTCCTTGAAACAGTCGATGAAAGGTGCATAGTAGTAGCCTATCTCTTCTATCATGAAATAGAGGGTGTCATAGGCATCTTTCATATCCAGTTTCTTGTCTCTTACATCTGCAAGTGTCTGAAGACGGAGCATTTCTATGTTTTTCACCTGGGCTGACACCTCTTGGGCGGTCTTCACCTGATGAAAGTATCGGTCGATAAAGGCGTTGCGCTCATGCAGGTTGCGCTTGTAGAACAGCTCGCGCTCTTTTTTGCAAGCCTCGTTCTTGTTAACCTCCTCAAAACGTTCGGCATGTACACCTGACAAGGCTATGGCCATTCCACCGACATCCATGACGAGCCTACGGTCTCGGGCTATGCGGATTACATAACCTTCGAGTCCGGCATATTCACCTGTCACGATGCGAAGTAGGGTGCGGTTCTTGGAATAATAAACGAAAGGACGAAGCAGGAAGCGGAGACGTTCGGGATCGGTTTCTGCCACACGCATAAATGGCTCCATTTGGTTGCAAGGGATAGTGGCTACCTTTCCTGTACTACAATTCTTACAGAGTTTGTATGATTTTATGTTTTTATCCAAGTAGTCCTGTAATGTTTCCGGGGCACCTTGCAAGAATACCAGTCCACTTACAGAAGGGGTTTCCACTTCGCGCATTCCGCCTCTATTCCTGTGGCGGGGAACATATTTTATTGTCTTATGCACAAAATGGGTTAGTCCATCTTTCTTTAGCTGTTCTTCTATCGACTTTACTTTTTGGTTGTGTACAAAAAGATAACTCCATGACGTGCAGTTATCTTTCACCTGCGAACACTTCTTTATCGCTGAGCCAGTCTTTTCGTCTGGCTCAGAAACGTGCGTGCCCTCTGGAAATTCATTGCTTTCAGATGTCTGAAAACGCTTTGTTTCGTCGGCTGTAGACTGAGAGACCGTGCAATCCTGCTTCATAACCTCTCCGCTACTCTATGTCACTATTGGCTGCCATCACATGGGAAGACGATGCCAAGTTTACTATAGCAATGTTCATAAATCCATACTATCTGTGGATGTATTAGTCAAGTAAAACACCTACTGTTTTCACATGATAAAACGGTATCTACTCTACAAAGGTACTACTTTTCCTTCACTTCTTATCATTTTTGAATCAAAAAGTTTTGCTAAACCCCGAATTCCCCCTCAAATGTTTTACATATCCGACTTTTCAAGGTTTCAAAAGCCCTTTGTTTACAGCATTCTTTCTCATTGTGCATGTTTATGCCAGTCATAAAGAAAAACCACAACGCAAGAGCCGTGAGTTCCACAGACAGCTAAGAGTGAATAAGTGATTGTAGAAAATGAGGGACGAAATTTGAGTTTTACTGTTGCCATAAATCGTTTTTTGAATTAGCTTTGGTTAATATTAATTAATAACGACAATAAAGTAAGGGCGAAGTGGCTTGGTTACAATAAAAAAGAGTAACTTTGCACCCGCTATTACGAGATAGTAGCATAAATTCAAACCAACAAAACAATAATTTAAAAAATGGCAACAAAAATCAGATTGCAGCGCGGCGGTCGTAAAGGCTACGCTTTCTATCGTATCGTTATCGCTGATTCAAGAGCACCACGTGATGGTAAGTTTACTGAGAAGATTGGTACATACAACCCTAACACCAATCCTGCTACTGTAGATTTGGATTTTGACCGTGCCCTCTACTGGGTAGAGTGTGGCGCACAGCCCACAGCTACAACTCACAACATCCTTAAGGGTGAAGGCGTTTATCTTATGAAGCACCTCCGTGGTGGCGTTAAGAAGGGTGCTTTTGATGAGGCTACTGCCCAGAAGAAGTTCGACGCATGGAAGGCTGACAAGCAGAAGGGTCTTGATACCGTTCGCGAGAGCGAGGCTAAGGCTAAGGCTGAGGCTGCCGCTAAGGAGCTTGAGGCTGAGAAGAAGGTAAACGAGGCTATTGCCAAGAAGGTAGCTGATAAGAAGGCTGCTGAGGCTGCCGCTAAGGCAGAGGCTGAAGCTGCTGCTAACGCTGAGGCTACAGAGGAGACTCCGGCAGAGGCTTAATTACCAGTCAAAACGAAAAGCCACGATCCGTAAAAAGGTCGTAAAACATAAATCCCAGGAACTTCAGTTCTTGGGATTTATTGTTTTATCAGGCTTTGTTTTTCACCATGTACAACTACACATTATTATATATAAGATACTGAACTTTGCATTTCACAATACATAATTTATGGCAACAACAGAAGCACAACACTCACGCCTACCCTACCGCGCTATAGCTCTCGACCTTGACGGCACTCTGACCAACAACGCCAAGGAAGTGACTCCACTGACACGCGAAACTCTACTGAAGGCACAAGCCGACGGAGCACATATCATATTGGCTTCGGGCAGACCCACATACGGCATCATTCCCGTAGCCGACTGTCTGGGACTGGAAGAGACGGGCGGATACATACTGGCATACAACGGAGGAAAAATAGTTGACTGCAAGACTATGGAAGAACTCTATTCCAACTTCCTTCCCGCAGAGGTGATACCAATGTTGCACCAATATGCAAGAAGCAAAGGCTATGCTCTGCTGGGCTATGCAGGCAACGAAATCGTAACCGAAATGCCCGACGACCAATATGTGAAGGAGGAGTCGCGCATCAACCATATGAATATAAGAAAGGTGGAATGCCTGACTGACCATCTTGAAGCACACCCCACAAAGCTTCTCATGACGGGCGACCCAGCTGTAATGGTTGAAGCAGAAAAGGAACTGACTGAACTGGTAGGCAACTATATCGACGTGTTCCGCTCGGCACCTTTCTTTATAGAACTTGTACCGAAGGGAATAGACAAGGCTCAGTCGCTCGTCCGTCTGCTTACACAACTTGAGCTGACCCCGAAAGACATGATTGCCTTCGGAGACGGATACAACGACCTTTCGATGCTGAAGCTGGCTGGTATTGGTGTGGCTATGGCTAATGCCGCACCCGAAGTGAGAGCCGAAGCCGACTATGTGACATTGTCGAACGAGGAGGACGGAGTGGCTGCTGCCATAGAGAAGTTCTGCTATGACAAAGGATAACAAACCGGAAAAGCAAATGAAAGTAGACACAACAACATATAAGGAGATTAATCGACCTATGTACATCCTGGAAGAGGAGCGCCTGCGTCGCAACCTCTCCATCATTAGCGATGTGGCAAAACGTGCCGACGTAGAAATCATTCTGGCATTTAAGGCCTATGCCTTGTGGAAGACGTTCCCCATATTCAAGGAGTATATCAAGTCGACTACAGCAAGCTCGTTGGGCGAAGCAAGACTCGCCGTGGACAAGTTCGGCAAGAAGGCACATACCTTCTCGCCTGCCTATACCGACTATGAGATTGACGAGATAGCACGTTGTTCAAGTCATCTGACGTTCAACTCGCTCTCGCAATACGAGCGTCTGCACGATAGAGCCAAGAATGCAAACGAAGAAATAAGTTTCGGACTGCGCATCAATCCCGAATACTCGGAAATAGAAACCGACATATACAATCCTTGTGCAGCCGGTACACGATTCGGCATGAGTGCCGACAAGATGCCCGAGACTCTGCCTTCGGACATAGACGGATTCCATTGCCATTGCCATTGCGAGAACGGATCGGATGTTTTCGAACGCACCTTGAAGCATATTGAGGAGAAATTCTCGGGATGGTTCAAGCAGATAAAATGGATAAACTTCGGCGGCGGACACCTTATGACACGCAAAGACTACGATATAGAACTGCTCGTAAACATACTGAAGGAATTTCACAATCGCTATCCTTGGCTCAAGGTCATCATGGAACCAGGAAGTGCATTCGGATGGCAAACCGGTCCGCTGGTAGCCCAAGTGATAGACATTGTAGAAGACAAAGGCATAAAAACAGCGATTCTGAACGTAAGTTTCTCATGTCATATGCCCGATTGCCTGGAAATGCCATACCATCCGGCAGTAAGAGGAGCCAGAACCATTGAGGAGAATCCCGACTATAGCAAGCCATATACTTATCGTCTGGGAGCTAACAGTTGTCTGTCGGGCGACTTTATGTCGGCATGGGAATTCGACCATGAACTCGAAATCGGCGAAAATATCATCTTCGAGGACATGAATCACTACACAACAGTAAAGACAACCATGTTCAACGGCATCTCTCATCCGGCACTCGCTTTTGTGCATTCGGGCACAAATGAAATGGAAATTATGCGAGAATATGGACCCAAAGACTACATTTCGCGTATGAATTAAAGAAAAATGCACTTTTTCTTGAAATTTCTTGTCAAAACTTTTGGAGTTTCAAGAAAAAGTGCTACCTTTGCAACCGCTTTCAAGAACGAAGAAATCTGAAAGAAATAACAGATGCGGCAATAGCTCAGTTGGTAGAGCACAACCTTGCCAAGGTTGGGGTCGCGAG
>CAJJOL010000088.1:0-4833 GCA_905193385.1 uncultured Prevotella sp.
TATGAACTGATGACCATTGGTAGCAACAGCAAGACAAAGAAAAACGTTGTAGAAGAAGAGCTTGCAACAGAACAAGAACAGCCAATGCAAACATTACCACAAACAGAGTCAGCACAATACAGTCATGAGGACTATGCCAAGTGTGTAGAGGCACAAGAAAAAGAAGCACAGGAGGAAAAGGATAAGCGAACAAGAACCGTACTTGACTATGTGCATCGTACCATGTCAAGGTTTCTGTATGAGGAAGATTTGTACAAGGTAATTGAGGCTGTCAAGGAATGGAGCAACGACACCAAATATACCCCGACAGCAATAAACCGTTTCAAGGAGAATGTTGAGAGTATCCCTTTAAGGCACTTCGTGTGGAATATCGCAGAACGTTTGGGTAAACGTGATTACACAATGGCCATGCGAATAGCCTTTGTCAAGGCACTGTTTCCCAAGCCGTTTGAAGGCCTGGACTACAGCACATTGAAGAACCTGAAAGCACCATGCTCCAATGATGTCATTCCTATTGACGAGCCTGTCAATGGCAGATCTGATTTTCATGGATAAGAACGCAGTATTTGAGAATAAATGTCTGGCGTATTCTTTTGTCAATCAACTCACAAAAAGTTCCCCTATTGATGCAAGTTTTCAAGTATTTCTGCATTTATAGTATAGATAAACAAATACAAAGAAGATGAAAAAGCAATTATTATTACCCATATTTTTGGTTCTTCTCGTCTTGTAGTGAAGATGATGGAGATGTTGAACCAATGAAGTGGAAAACAGAAGTGAAGAAATCAAGTGACGGATATATCCACCTGTCACGTGATGGTGGAACCTTCACGTTCCAATGCACTAATTACAGCTCCTTTTGGATTACTTCTATTACAGAGCAAAAAGTCGGTGAAGATGGAAAAAGATTCAATCCCCGATGGATGAACACAGAGGATTTATGCATAACATCAAATTGGTTAACCGCCCAACGTGACGGAACTACGTTGACGGTTATTATTTTACCTACAACATTAGATGCCAATCGTTATATGAAAGTGTCTGTGCAAAATGGTGACACTTTTGATGAATTCAAGTTCAAACAGAGAGGTCTGAAGGTCGGGGTATAAAATTACACTGATTCTACCTTGCCAAACGAGTTTACATTACAGCAAAAGCAGCTTGGAAGTTTTTCCAAGTGGCTTTGCCTGTTAAATTAGCCTACCCCATACAAGTCTATTGTCTTACATATATGACAATATTTTCTGCTTGATTAACAATCATAGAATCTCCTTTTGCTTCATAAGGTGAAATTTTATTACCATCTATGAGTTTATCTTTATCAATTATAATATTTCTGACAAAGGGAACTCCTATATAGTTTGCTAATTTTTTGTCAGACTTTACTTCACTGCCAGTATAGGATATTATACCATCACATTTGTATACATCTACATGTTGTAGTTTATTTTTAACATAATATACACACATTTCTATCGCATATTTTTTCTCTCCATATTCTATTGTTTTACAGGAATTACAATATTGCAATCCCGAGTGAAGTTCCTTACAATATATTATATTGAAAGAATTATACTCTTTTTCTATAGAGCAAGAGTATAAAATACAAGTAAAAGTGTAAAGTATAATTAAGCAAATATGATTTCTCATTGTGTATTTTTATATATTCAACAATATATTCAATTCCTCACAATAGCTCCAAGTCCAATGTAAGACTACTACTCATTTACAAAGGTAGCTATTATCACATAAAAACGATAAAGTCCTGCAATATATTTCATTTCTTATTGACTAAAAATCGAAACCTGCCTAATTACTCATTGAAAGTTGCCTAATTTCCAAGAGAATGTTACCAACTTTCTCAATAGATGTAAAGCCTTCCTGTCTCATTTTTAGTTCTATGTCGAATGACACCTGATATGTAACTTGCCATTATTCCCCATTGTTAGAGTTATTCCTTCGTGAATGACAAATGACTGTCACGAACCTCAGTAACGGAAGCATCATTCTGTTCCTTTGCACCAGTTATTAACAAAGTATCAGAATGAATAAGGAATTAACTTTCAACGACCTTCCAATGGTCGTTGCCCAGCTTCGGGATGAAGTGGTGGGCATGAAGCAGATGATCATCGGTCTGCAATCACAGAACAAGCCACACAAGGCGAACACGCACATACCTATGAGTGTGGAGGAAGCATCGGCATACCTGAAAATGCCGATGGCAACTCTCTACATGAAACTTGGTAACGGCAGCATTCCCGCCACCAAGCCGGGCAAGCGTTACTGCCTTTATCAGGATGAACTTGACAAGTGGCTGGAGACTAACCGCAAGAATCCTGTACCTCTTACGGCAGAGGAAGAGAATGCAGCCATTCTTGCAGGAAACAAGCGCAAACCGAAACCCTTAAACTGGTAATGTCATGGATGCGCTTGAACTCTGTAATAAAATCAACATGGAAGCCGAGTCTTTAGCGGACTCAGGCTTCCCTCTTGAGGTATTTCCACAAAAAATGCAGTCCATCATCATAGACATGGTGGTGCACGGCAATTTCAAGGTAGATTATGTCGCCATGTCCATGCTGTCGGCAGCATCAGCGGCTCTTGGCAATACCTATCGTATTCACGTTAAGCAGGATTGGGACACGAATGCCGCTCTTTATATCATATTGGTTGGCAGGCCTGGCATGGGCAAAACTCCACCATTACAGCTTGCATACAAGCCAATTCGGGAGTATGAACGAAAGCTGTTTGACAAGTTTTGCCATGAACTTGACCTATATGAGGCAGCATGTGCAACAAAGGAAAGCGGAAGCAAGGACATGAAGAAGCCTATTCTGAAAAGGGTCACATTGGATGACTTTACATTGGAGGCTCTGGTATTGGAGCATTACAACAACTTGCGTGGCATAGCCATCAACTATGATGAAATTCTCGGACTGCTTGCCAATACAGACAGGTATGGGAAAAATCCCATGCTTGAACGCCTACTTTCCATCTGGAGCGGATGCCACTTGGAGAACACCCGTGTCAAGAATGACCGCCCACAACGTGTAGAAGAGCCATGTGTCAACATCATCGGTACAACACAGACCAAACGAATGAAGGAACTGATGGCTTCCAAATTCATGGATACAGGTTTTCTTGACCGTATTCTGGTTGTATATCCCAAATCCAAGAAAGTTCCACACTGGCTGGATGAGGAAGACGGCCATGTGCGCCAGAGCGAGGCTTCAAGAAAATGGGCTGACATCATCGGGAAAATCTTTGGACTTGACTATGCAAGGTGTAATGACACAAATGAATATTGTCCAAATATCCTTTATATGGACAAGGACGCACACTCCCTTTTCTTTGGTTGGTGGAACAGAAATGTGGATGCCATCAATGCCATAGAGGACGATGAGGATGTTGAAACGAGGGTGATGAAGCACAATACCCACGTCGCACGCATTGCCTTATTGCTCCAAGCTCTAAGATACGCCTGTGGCGAGAGCCATCTGCAAAGTATTGATGTGGATTCCATATAAGGAGCATTACGACTCAATGAATACTGTGAGAATTGCTATCAACGCTGCCGAGCCTTTGTTGCTGAAGACACCTGTGATTCTATGTCCAAGGAGTTGCTGTATCTGTTGGAAGACAGTTTTGACACAAAAACAGCCATAAAAACAGGAATGGAGAATCTGCATGTTACAGACCGTACTGTGATGAACTATATAAAGGAGCTTATGAAGTCTGGACTAATCACAAAGGCAAAGAAAGGATTTTACGAAAAAGTAAAGTTCCAAACAGGACAGGCAACTGAAACATAAACCAACCTGTTTTCAGTATTCATTTGTTTCAGTTTTTCAGTTGACAAGTGCGTAACTGAAAACATGAAAGAACTGAAAGCTGAAATTCACCAATAATTCATTTCAGTTACGATGATGAACGAGTATAGATTTCACTTGGAGAAATACAGATCGGGTAATCGTTACACATGCCCGAATTGTGAGCGCAAGCGTTGTTTCACAAGATACATAGATGATGAGGGGGAAGTATCCTTCCCTGACAATGTAGGCAAATGCGACCATGAGCATAGTTGTGGGTATCACTATACTCCTAAAGACTATTTCCGTGAGCATCCAGACTTTCTGTCTAAGGACAAATTGCCATATCCGACAAGAAGGAATATCCAACCGAAAGTCTTAGAAAAGCCTATTTCCTATATCGCCAACGCTATTATGGAGCGTTCCTTGTCTCATTACGGAATCAATCCGTTATACCAGTACCTTTCCAAGGTCTTTGGTGAACAAGAGACAGAAAGGCTGATGAAGATGTATCATGTCGGAACATCCTATAAGTGGGGAGGCTCAACCATTTATTGGCAAGTTGACAAGGATGATAAGGTGAGGACTGGCAAGGTCATGCTATATAATCCCAAAGACGGACATCGTGTGAAAGAGCCACGTTCTTATGTTGGATGGGCGCATGCTTTTCTTCATCTTCCAGATTTCAACTTGTGCCAATGTTTCTTTGGTGAGCATTTGCTGGCACAGCATCCCACAATGTCGGTCGCTATTGTCGAGAGTGAAAAAACTGCCATAATCGCATCCCATTTCATCCCCAATTTCATCTGGCTGGCAACTGGAGGTATGCATGGCTGTCTCAACCAAATCGCTGTCAAGGTATTGGGAGGTCGGGACATCATTCTGTTCCCTGACCTTGGAGCAACGGACAAATGGAAATCAAAAATTCCATTGCTGCAATCTGTTTGCAAAAGGGTTGTCATAAGCAACATCTTGGAAGACAATGCCACCGATGAACAAAAGACCAAAGGTCTTGACATTGCCG
>CAJJOL010000089.1:0-4667 GCA_905193385.1 uncultured Prevotella sp.
CTCGAACCCACGACATTCAGAACCACAATCTGACGCTCTAACCAACTGAACTACGGCCACCATGTGAATGGGCTTTGATTTTTAAGCGAGTGCAAAGGTAGTGAATTATTGCTAAACTACCAAATGCTTTTGCTACTTTTTTTAGTCTTTATGTGCGATTTTTGTAGAATTAGCAAAAAAAAAGAGTTCAGCAAACTGTTTGCGCTTGCTGAACTCTTATGTAGTTTTAATCAAACTGTCTTGTTGGTATTACTTTGCGGGCTGAGCAGGAGTCTGCTGAGTGCCTGCTGCTGGAGCCTGCTGAGCACCAGTAGCAGGAGCTTGCTGCTGCTGGCTTGCACCGAAACCAGGAGTTGTGTTCGGGTTTGTGTTCTGTGTTTCAGTAGCTGCCTTCTCCATAACGCTGCTTTCGGTAGTAGAAACCGGAGCTACATAGGCGCATACGATGCTGAAGAATACCATAGCAATGGCAAGACCCCATGTTGCCTTCTCGATGAAGTCGGTAGTTTTGCGAACGCCCATGATGGCGTTTGATGAAGAGAAGTTTGAGGCCAGTCCGCCGCCCTTAGATTCTTGGATAAGAACGATGCCGATCATCAGCAGCGATGCTATCACAATGAAAATTACGAATAAAAAGTAAATCATTTTCTTATTTGTTATTTATTATTTATTATTTATTTCTTGTTTTTTGTGGCTTTGCCACTTTGCTACGAATGTGTGCAAACTGCGTTTTTACTGCTTTTTGCCCTTCTCGTTTATGATAAGTTTCTTCAAGAAACGTATTTGGTCTGCAAAGTAAGCACTTTTTTTTGGATAATTCAAATTTAAGCGTTGAATAATTTCAAGTGCCTTTGAATATCTGCCTTGTTTTATATAAATTTTGGCCAAAGTCTCTGTGAAATACCCTTCGTCGCTGTCGTTTGACGTATTGTCCTCGTTGTTTATTTCTGGTTTGTATGTGGGCTTGTCTTGCAGTTGTATCTTGCCACCGTCGTTGTTGATGAAGTCGTCGATAAGTTCCTGCCCCTTCAGTTGCGGACTTTCGTTGTTGGTATTCTCTTCGTCTTCGTTCTCTTGTTTTAGCAGATATGCCACGTAGTCGATTGCGGCATCGGCTGGAGTTGGTTTGCTCTTTGTGTCTTGTCCGTCTGTGTCGGCATCGGGTTTGGCATTTTCAAGATAGCTGTCAATCAGGGATATGGTTCGGTTGCCCGTTGAGTCATTGTCTCGCTGGGCAGCAGAGCTGGCTGATTTCTCGTCGGCCAGCTCTTGTGCTGTCTTTATCTTATAATGTGCCCCCTCTACAAGTTCGAAGAGTAGTGAACGGTCGGATACGTATAGTGCAGCCCGATGCAGTTCGTCGTCGAAAGCCGAGTCGTGCATCAGGTACATGTTCTGCAACATCAGCAGCCTGGCTGTCTGATAGTAAGGATAGAGCGCGACAAGGCTTCGGAGTTCGTACAGAGTCTCCTTGTTCATTAGCTCGGGATGTTGTATGAGGCGCACTAAGTCCACGTTGTCGTTATGTTAAATGTTAATTGATAGTTGTTGAATGTTTGATTACCAGTTTGCCACGGTGGCGTTGAATATCTGTTCGGTCAGGTCCTTCACCATTTGTGTCACGAGCTCTTCCTGTACCGCAGCGAGGCTTTGTGTGGTTTCGTACGACTTTGATGCGGTGAACTGTCGTTCGAAGTCCTCGTTGTGATTGGCGTTGTTGGTGAATCGTACGTTGACCGTAATAGACAGTTCGGTCTGTGCTGAACTACCGTCAGCCGATACCGACTTGTTGCGTTGTGAGTATTGGGTTATCTCGCCCTCAATCTTCAGGTCGCCGTTGCGCTTCACCTGGCTAAGCTTGGTATGGTTGGCAAACTCGTCCTTTAGCTGATTGTTGAACATCGGTCCCATAGGTCCCCATACATAGCTTGAGCGTATGGGGAAGTCGGCTATCTGTATAGTCTTGGTCTTGGTGTAGTCGATGCTGGCTCCGTTGAACTTGTATCCGGAGAAAGCGCACGAAACCCATGTCATTGCCATCAAGGCAAAAGCCACCATTCTAATGGTCAGGTGTTTATGTTTGTTTATCATTTTAGATATGCTTTATTGTTTATCCAGTCCATACTGCTTGATGCGTCGGTAGAGTGTACGGTCGGAGATGCCGAGTTCTTGTGCCGCTTTCTTGCGGTTGCCGCCATTACGCTCAAGAGCTTTCTCCACGACATGACGTCCTATGTCGTTGAGGTTGAGGCTGTCGTTTTCGGACAGTCCGGCATTCTCGTTGTCGTTTATCTCTTCGGCTTCAACATCCTGGAAGGCATTGAAGCGGTTTTGCGGATTACGATACTGCTGTATTGATGCTGCGGGATTGCCGTAACCGTGAGTCTCTGGTCCGCCAAGCGAGTGCATACCGTTCAGCGCCGACAGATTGTCGAGTGCGTGAGTGGTGTCCATCTTCTTGCGCATGTCTGCCATCTCGCGTCGCAGGTCGCTCACGTTGCCACGCAGTTCGTACAATATCTTATATAGTATTTCGCGTTCGCTCTCGTAGGAGTGGCTTCCCGGAGCTGTGGTTGTGGTAAGCTGTGTGCTTTCCTGGTTCTCAGGTATGAACTTGCTCAATGTCTCGGCATCAATCTCGCGCTTCTGGCTTAATATCGACATCTGCTCGGTGATATTCTTGAGCTGGCGCACGTTGCCCGGCCACTTGTACTTGAGCATTATCTGCTTGGCGTCGTCGGTGAGTGTGATGCGAGGAATGCGATACTTCTCAGCCATCTGCATTGTGAAGAGTCTGAACAACAGCAGTATGTCTTCACCTCTATCGCGCAATGGCGGAATCTGTATAGGTATGGTGTTGAGACGATAGAACAGATCCTCGCGGAAGCGTCCCTCGCTTATTGCCTTGTGCATATTGACATTGGTGGCAGCCACGATGCGCACATCGGTCTTCATTATTTTCTGACCGCCTACACGTATGTATTCGCCGGTTTCGAGTACACGCAGCAATCTTGCCTGTGTGGCAATGGGCAGTTCGCCCACTTCATCGAGGAATATCGTACCCTTGTTGGCTGTACCGAAATAGCCCTCACTCTCGCCTATAGCACCCGTGAACGAACCCTTTTCGTGTCCGAACAGTTCGCTGTCGATAGTGCCTTCGGGGATGGAGCCGCAGTTGATGGCGAAGTATTTTTCGCGCTTTCGTGTTGAGTTGTCGTGTATCAGGCGTGGTATAATCTCCTTGCCCACGCCACTTTCGCCTACGATAAGCACACTAAGATCGGTCGGCGCAACCTGAAGAGCTACGTCGAGTGCGTGATTGAGGGCTTCGCAGTTGCCCACAATATTGTATCTTTGTTTTATTCTTTGCAGTTCTGATGTGTCCATTTGCTAACAAAATTACACATTATAATTGATATATAGGCAACGGGCTTTCTGTTTTTTTAGTGAATTTAAAGGTTTGGTGCCCGTTGCTGTTTACATCCGTTATTCAGCAGCCTGCTGCTTGTTGGCATCAGTCTTTTGTGGAGTTGCGCTGTTTCGGTTGTCTGTCTGTCCGGGGTGTTGTGCCGGACGGCGGTCGTTATGTTCGTTGCGGTTGAACGGTTCGCGCTTCTTGGGTATGGCAAATCTTACCTTCTCGCTGTCGTCGCGTTTCTCGTGATAGAGTTTCTGCAATGGATTGGCAAGTGGCAAGTCGTGCTCGTCGCGGTTGCGTACTATATCGATGGCTCTGAATATGGCATGGCGTAGTGCGCTCTCATCGTTCTCGCCGCTGCCGGCATTGGCGAAGTCGGGAGTCAGGGCGGGTGCCGTGCATACCAGCGGTAGCGATGCTATGTAGCATATGCCGTCGTTCTGCATGAGTGTGGTGAACGGTATGTTGGCCTGGTCGTCGTACATTGCCAGAACGCAGTCGAAGGCTTCGTAGAGGTTTTGTCCGAAGAATTCGTCGGCGGCATAAGGTCCGTATGTGTTGATGCCGTCCTCTTCCGATTTCTTGATGGCCGGAATGATAGTGTCTTTCTCTTCAGTGCCATTGGCATTAGGGTTGAGTGCCAATACGGCTATGCGCGGATTTGAGATACGGAAGTCGCGCTGTATGCTTGTGTGCACAGCCTTGATTTTGGCTATGAGACGCTCTTCGGTGAGGCTTGCCGGCACATCCTTGATAGCGAGTCCGTCGGTGGCGAGTGCTATGCGCAGCGATTCGTTAATCATTATCTTCACGCCCTTGGCGCCGTCGCCGATGCTTGTCTCCGAGTATTCCTTCAGATTCTTGTAGCTGTAGTTGTCGGCTGACATGTTGGTGTTGTCTACCGGACATGCCACAAGTACATCGTACAGTTGGCTGCGGAAGTCGGTCATGGCACGGTCGAGAGCCTTCAGGGCAGCTTCGCCCGACTCCTTGGTAGGTGTGCCAATCTCTACTTTCACCTCATCGTCGAAGCATGTGAGCAGATTGACACGTCCGTCTTGTGCGTCTTCTGCACGGTTGATGATGCTGAAGCTGGCCTGGATGTTCATAGCTTTGCGATGATAGGCAGCAATCTTAGGCGAACCGTAGATGATGGGAGTGCACAGTTCCAGCATCTCAGGCTCAGCAAAGGTTTTAAAAATGAGTTCGTATCCGATACCGTTGGTATCGCCGTGCGTTATGGCAACGC
>CAJJOL010000090.1:0-4660 GCA_905193385.1 uncultured Prevotella sp.
GTATAAAGGGTAGGGTGTTGCCCTGGGCTATGAGCTTCTGCCCCTTCGGGGCGTACGGCTTTGACTTTTGACATGCCCTCCACTCAATCAACTGAACTTTTATTTATAATTTGTCATTACGCAACAGTTATCCCAACACTACAACAACCCCTTAATAAACTGAGCACAGCTTTTGCAGATTCTCCTCGAAGTGTTCTTTGTCGATGGCGCTGTTCTTTAGTGTAGAGCGATAGTTGTATATTGTTTGTAGCGAGTAGGAGAGGATGCCGGCAATCTTACGACTTTCTGTTACGCCCAGTCTTACCAAGGCTGCTACACGCAGTTTTGGAGTCAGCTCATTGTCTTCCCTAAGCTCGATTTGCGCCTCGGGTATCAGCAGTGAGTTCTGTTCATTTACAAACGAGGGATAGAGCGAGAGAAAGATTTTGTCGAACTGCGAGAAGAAGTTCTGGCTCTCCTCAGTGCCTCGCTTTGAAGACGAGAGAATGCTCAGCAACTCTTTCTGCTGATTTGCCTTAATCTTGCGTATAACCAGTTTGCGCTGACTGTCCAACCGCTCAATATACTGATAGCAGAGCATGATAAAGGCATTAGCCATCAACTCACGCTTTGCGTTGGTGTTTTCAAGCTCATCATTTGAGTTCCGAAGCGCTTTGTTTGAGTCCTTAAGCTCGTTGTTTGAGTCCTTAAGCTCATTGTTTGACGACATTACATCGCTAATGGCAGCAAGCAGCAGATAACGCCTCTGCTGCTCCCACAGTTTATTGTTGCCATAAGCCTTCGACAGAACGCATGCCGCCCTGCCGTACATGCGGTTTTCGGGTCCGAACATTTGCATTGCCTTATTCAATGAAGCGCTAATCTCATTGATACTCCTGCCTGAGTAAAAGAGGTTAATACTCTTCATGTAATAATACATTGCGCAATTCTTCGGACAGTAGTATAGAGCCTTGCTGATATATTCCTTGAACAGTTCGTTATAATGTTTGCTGAACTCCATTTTCTGACAACAGGCATTCTAGGTGAGGTGTCACGTGGTGATATGATTGATGAGAATCTTAACAATGGCTATTCAGCTGTAGTAGGAGCGTTAATTCCAATATCAACTCCAGTTACTGTATACGCCAAGCCTTCTGATAATGAGGAGTCATTCCCTAAGGGAATAGAAGTGGGATTCAAGTTTAATGGATTTAATCTCGCCAATCTTTCGGTAGGCTCTGGCGTTGAACTCACACTTTTCAACAAAGAGAATAAAGAAATAGGCAAGTATGACATCTCTAATAAACTCCTGGGTCTTGGACTGATTGAGGATACCAAGGACGGTGAAGTCGTTATGAGAGCTCCAGCAGCTTTCTCAGCAGCAAAGATTTTCTTCAAAGGCATAAGAATACAAGTTGGTGGTACCTCTGTCAACTACGCCTTTGTGTGCATGGCTCCCGATGCAGTTTCTCATCATTGCCCCATCAATATCACATCAAGTCGCGATGTGCCTGGAAGTGTCAATCAGTTCCAGTTGCAGCACAACAAGGATGTTGATGTGACATGGACCGTCAAGAGCTATCCGGAGGGAGTCGCTGATGTTGAAGTGGTTGCCACATCAGGCTTGGTAAGCAATTTGTCTCTTCCCGGCAAGTATGTTTTCCGTGCGACAGCAGCTGATGGTTGCTATGAAGAGACAACCCTCAACTATGCTCCCACATACGTTGCGGAAGAACACGGAGTGGATATCCTTGTCAATAAGGAGAGTGAGGAGCCTAAATACGTGTTGAGCGATAAGTTTGGCGGTGGTTTGATACAGATTTTTGATAAAATGGTGAACCGCTCAGCCATACTTACTACTTCTATCAACGATTTCACCTATCGTGAGCCAGGCGTTTCATTGGCAGCCAACACAGGTCTCGTTGGTTTCAAGACTGCTGATGGCTCTAACTTTGCTGATGGTTTGAATGGCAATACAAGAGCTTTCAATGGCAAGATGAAGGTTGGTTTTGTGGTATCAGCCAAGGCTACCGGACTCGATGCTAATGTGCTTAAGCTCTACAACATCAAGCTCTACAATAAAGGCAAGGAAGTGACTGGAAATGTAGCAACCCATTGGGATGCCATCTCAGCCGGACTTATCGGTAAAGAGGAAACACGTAAAATGTGTCTGAACGTTGAAGTTCCAGCGGGCTGTGTGTTTGATGAGATTGTACTTTATAGCACAGGCGTTCTTTCTGCCGATCTCTCACAGCTCAATGTCTACTATGCGTATGTAGCCGATGCAGATGCCGACAATGCTACAGTCAATCCTGTTTACGGCGCTCAGGTGGTGTCTTTGCAGAACACCAATGCCTCTATCGACTTTGCCAACACCAAGATGTTCCATGTTGCCAACATTGGCAATGGCTACAACGAGTTGAGCAATTTGATTGACGAGTCGTTGGATACATACCTGACTCTACCTTTGGGCGTAAACTTGGGAGGCTCTACAATCTCTGTCAATATGGGTAAAGTAGTTGATAAGGGACAGCAGCTTGTTATGGTAACCCAGAATCTGGCTTTAGGATTGGGTGCAAGTCTGGGCGAAGGTCTTAAGTTGACCATCTATCTTGATGATGAAAAGCAGGAAGAACTGACAAACTGGAAGGTTCTTGGCGCTGATGTAATAGGCAGTAAGGGCGACAGCTATGCCGTGCTCAATCCTACCAAGTCGTTCGATCAGGTTCGTATCACACCTGTTAAGGCACTCTCTGCTCTTGAGAATCTTCAGATTAAGGGCTTCGCTCTGCGTACTGACATGAACGATGACGGTACACTCAACGGAGACGACAACCTTCTGGTTCTTGATGAGGACAAGACTCTTGACGTAACCAAGAGATACACTGGAGCCACGATGCTGCTGCACCGTACATTCACCAAGAATGCTGACAACGACAAGAAGGGATGGAACTCTATCATTTTTCCCGTCGATATGACAGCAGCTCAGGTTAAGGAAGCTTTCGGCGAGGGTACACAGATGGCAGAGTTCGACCGTTTGGAGAACAACTGGATAAAGTTCTCTACAGTAGACGTAGCCGTTGAGGACGTAGTGCTGCATAAGAATACACCTTATATAATATATCCTACAAAGGAGCCGCTCGGCAACTATTCATACACTGTCGATGGTGTTACGCAGATTCTCAATGGTCCGGTATATGTAGCCAATGGCATCAACTACGATGACCAGACATCTGAACTGACACACACAGTAAATGGCGGAGGCATGACCTACAGCGGTTCGTACAGCAATACGACTACGGTGTCAAAGGATTCTTTTATGTACAGCAAGGGCGACTTGATTCATACCATTAAGTCGCACGATGTTAAAGCTTACCGTTGCTGGCTTAAGGAGGATATGCACACGGGCAGAATGTTGATGTTCTCGCTTGATGGCAACGGTATGGGCGGTACAACCGGCATCCACGTAATTGAGGAGAACAAGCAGAATACAAACACCGGCATCTACAACCTTGGCGGTGTGCGCATGAACACCAACAATGTCGATAAGTTGCCGAAGGGTGTGTATATTGTTAACAACAAAAAAGTAGTAGTAAATAAATAATAATATGAAGAAGCAATATGTGACTCCAAAGGTTAGCGTTATTGAAATGGAGCCTTTACAGATAATGGCTGGAAGCATTGGGAGTGACCGAGGCTGGACTCCCGACGGTGACGAAAACAATGGATTCAGTGTCCAGGAAGAAGATGAGAATGGAGAATATGAATTCTAAATTCTATAACTTCTGAACTTGCGAAAGTTCAAATTATAATTTTTGATTGTCGTTGAGTGCCTTGCAAATGCAAATGCATCTGCAAGGCGCTTTCTTTGTATCAGGGGGGAGTCAAAAGTCTAAGCTGCACGCCCCGAAGGGGCAGAAGCACATAGCCCAGGGCAACGCCCTGAGGTAAAAAGCCACCCAAAACAATGCGCCCTGTAAGGGCAAAAGCGTTAATTATCAATGCTTTTGCCATTACAGGGCGTTTTGCTATTTTCAATCCGTACAGAGGGTGGTCAAAACTCCCTGATTCTTAAAAAATCACAAAGAGGGCGTGTCAAAACTCCTATGTGCTTTTTGGGCTTTACCTTTCCGCTATGCGCCGGTGACCGTTGGTTCAGCCCGTTTTGTTTGAGTTTTGACACACACTCTCCTATGTGCTTCTGCCCCTTCGTGGCGTGCTGCTTATACTTTATACGCCATATTCTCCATATAGTTGCTACGCTTATTCACGTATAATGCCTGATGTGCAGGATATTTGCAATAGAAGCACGAATATGAAGTGTTTGAGCATCAGATTATGTTTTATTATTTGTTGTTTTAGTGCATATTTGTTGCTTTGACGGTGTGATTCTTCTCTATAATTGTTCTGTTTATTACGGAAACTACTCATTATTTTACTTAATATAAGTTAAGTTCAAAATGGTCCAATTTCTTACATTCTTCTTTAACAATCTTCTGTGTCGGAAGTTATGAAAGTGAATGGAGAATTATAATAATCATATAAATGTTAAGCGTTGTAAAAACGGGAAGGTAAACGCAAATATATACTAATATTCTATAGCTGTATAATTATAGTATATTATAAATAAGTAAGTGATCTAAATTATTTTTATATATAAGTACTAACATGGCTCATTTTT
>CAJJOL010000091.1:0-4422 GCA_905193385.1 uncultured Prevotella sp.
TAGATGATGTCAAGGCGGTTGGCACTGGTCTTGTTCCTCGCAAGGCTCATGCGCAGTCCGTTCCCCATATCCACAAAGTCCCTGCTGCCTGTCATGACGGCAAAACGCTTGCCGCCTATCTGCTCCAATATAGTCCGTGCTATCGTATTCATTGCCTTTTGGTTTTAGGTTTAGGCGGTGCGGACACCGCCTAAACGCAAGTAAATTTCTCAATACTCTAATCTCTCAGTGATGGGTGTGTACTTCTCCAACCACTCTTTCAGACACTCCATGTTGTACTCGCTCGTGATGACTGCCGTGTGGCTGTCAATGGCGGTGAAACGACTGCTCTCGTAGTTGTCTATCCACCCTTTCAAGGTGGAAACTCCCCATGCTTCGGCATCGTCAAACATTCCGTCCAATGTTGTGATTGGCTCATTGAACTTGACAATCAGTGTTTGATAGGCTTCGCTCATAGTCTCTTCTCCTTCCTTTTCAGCCACTCGTCACGTTTCTGTCGGCACTCGTCCAACGTGGGCTTCACGCAGGAGAATAGTTCTCCGTCCGTGTGGCGGTAGTCGTATTGCACAAGGGTACGCTTGCGTCTGCCGATACCCGATTGAAATCTCTCGTACTTCTCAGTACCTGCGCAGCGGCAGGTACTGAGTCCGTTGATGGTCATTTGTGTAGTCATAATCGTTTCTATTACGCTGCCTTCATCCGCTGACGGATAAGGTTGATGTTGCTGTTTACAAGATTGATGATGCGGTCGTGATACTCGGTGTTGGCATTGCACGCTCCTCGGCTCTGAACCACTTGGAGGGTCTTCAGCGACACCTCTATCGTCTCGATGCGCTTGCCGTCAATGGTGGCTGAAAGTATGAGGGAGTCGGCTCGCTTGTAGTAAGTGCCTACGCAGTGGTGCATCGCCTTGCCCTCCAATATCATTTCCTCTACGCTCTCTATCACCTTGACGGAGATGAGTTCATCGGCAAACACAAGTCCGAAGAACATGCCTTTCTCTTTGAGGAACTTCTTCTCGTCCCTGATAGCCTGCTCTCGCTCCTCCGCTGTCCGCTCTCGCTGCAACTGCTCCTGCCTCTTTGCTGCCAACTTGTCGTGGAGGGCTTTGAGGTCGGTCGGGCAGACGTACTTCGGCTGACGTATGTCCTTGCCGAAGTGGCGCAGGAGGTCTATCGTGTCGCACCAAAGAGAGCCGTCGGGAATGGTGTAGCCGTTGCGGATGCAGATTTTCACGGATGCCCAATAGTTTTCGATGTTGCAGGAGGAGTTGAGGTAGTGGCGCAGCATGGGGTATTGCCCTGCCTTTATCAGCGTTTCCGCACGGCTGTCGGACAAGAGCGCAGGGATGAGTTTCGTGGGTACGATGTCGTGGAATTCGCCACGGAAGCCGTTCCTGCGCAGTTCTTCCATAGCCTTGTATTCGGGGCAGATGGGCATGTGGGCGATATGCTGGTAGGCAAGGTTGTCGCCACGGATTGCCATGGGTGAGGCAAAGGTGAAGGTGTCTATGTATCTGCCCAACGTGCGCTGTATGGCTACGATGGTGCGCTTGCCCTGCCTGTTCCACCAATAGCCGCCTATCTCAAGGGCAGTGGGTGTCGCCTTGCAGCCTTTCTCCATTTCCACGATGAGGAGGTACATGCGCAGCACTTGATACTCTCCGCAGGTGGTGAGTAGGGTGAAATACTGCTTCTGCTGCAACTTGCGCTCCAAGGTGTTCTTCACCTGCAGACTTGCCTTGCAGTGGGGGCAGGTGCAGGTGCGTGCTGTGCCGTCCGTCTGCCATGTGTGTCCGCAGTCCATGCTGGTGGTGCGTCCTTTGGGTAGCCGGTAGGCATAGTGGTCCACGCACTGGCGGAATGCCCATTTCAGTTGTCGCTTGCTGATGGGGTGCAGGTGCCTGCTCTCGGCAAGCACCGCTTTCTCAAACTTGTTTCTCGGTCTCATACTTCAAAATCGAATAAGGAGGGTTCAACTTGGGGTTTCTGTGGCTTGGCTGCCCTTGCTCTCTGTCGGTTCTGCATCTTGCGCAGTTCCTCGTCTTGGTATTGGCGGATGGCTCGCTGCCGTGCTTCCGCCTTCTCCTCTGCGGTGAGTTCCACTACATGGTTCACGGCTATCTGACATTGCAGGGGTTTGCCTACCTCTATCTCGTTCTCGTCATAGTAGTGTACGGCTTGTCCGTAAATCTCTCCGTCTGAAAAGCCGTTGCAGCCGCTCTTCTGCACATAGTTCAGAATGTAGGTGATGCAGTCGTCAATGTTCTTGGCAGGGTTGTGGTAGTTCTTGGCGAAGAGTTCGTCCTCCGCTGCACGCTGCTCCAAGTACATCTGTATCGTTCTCTTGAAATGGTCTGTTCCTTTCATGTCGCTTGTTGTTTTATAGGTTATCGTTCTTGTAAAGTATCTCGCAGTCCTCCACCTCGGTGGGCAGTCCGAAGAGGGGGTAGTGGCTGAAGTAGGGGTGCGTGCTGCCGTCCTCGTCCATGAGGGGCGAAACGATTTCAACCTGCCATTGGCTGACCCACTCGTCCACCATTCGGATTTCCTCGTCTGTCAGTGCTGTTGCATCGCCATTGATGAGGTAGCACAAACTCCATGTGGGTATCTTCTCTGTCGTTCTGTTCATATCGCTGTCAGTTTATAGGGGGTTATAACATTCGCTTGATAATCTCTCTGTGGTACTGCGTATTGACCTCGTTGAAAAGGAACTCCACGAAGTCCTGCCGTGTCTCCTTGTTCAGTTCGTGGTACAACTCGCTGAACGTGCTGTGGTTGCCATTGATGTAGGTTTCCACCATATACTCGAAGATGTTGTCCACCTCGTAGTACCTGCACTGCTGCGCTGCCGTCTTGCTTGTTCTCTTTGCCATTGCCGTAGGGTGTTAAAGGGTGAGTAACCAAAGGAGAAGCCCGAAGAAGGTGATGAGGGAGAGTATGAGCACTATCACGCTTACCACCACTCGGAACACTCCGTTCACAATCTCTCTGATGACGCTCCAAATGATGCCGATGAGCCAAAGGAACGCCTGCACGATGAGGGTACATATCGCGACCGCCATGTAGTGTGCCGTCTGTCTGATGTCCATTGCTGCTGTCATTGTCTGTTGCCGTTTTGAAGTTCCACGATGTTGTCTATCCTGCCGTAAATCACGTTTCTCAGTGCCGTCTTGTCCGCTGCCTGATATTCGCTCCACGTTCCATATTGGCATACAAGGTAGGGGCGGAGCACATCGGAGAAGTCGAATTTCCACCCCATGAGGGGTACTGCGGTCGTGAAGTAGGTGTTGAAGTTCACATGGTGCGTGAGCCAATCCTTCTCCTCTCGGTTCATCTTGCCTCCGTTGTTGAGTTTGTGGCGGAGTCTGTAAACCTTGCTGTCTTGCAGGGTGTCCAGTTCTGGAACTTCCCATTCGACGAATTTTGTTGCCATTGTTGTTGTCATATCCGTTCTGTTTTTAATTTTTATATGCGGATCCAAGAGCTGAGGGAGTTGAGTTTCAAAACTTCTTATCTGCCTCTCGGTTATCCGACATTTTTTTTATGCGTCTTCCTGTCGCATCGGTCGTTTTCGTTTCGGTTGCCCCATCAAGGTAGGGATTCGGAAATGCAAGGTTTTTGTAGAAAAATTCTTCAATAATTGCCAGTATCGTATTGCGTACTTTTTGGTCGCGAGGGGATTTTGTTCCTTGCGGATTGGATATACCAAACTGATAGACAATGCCTGATTGTAATATGTCATCTTTTTCAAATGAAATGAAAATTTCTGCCATATTATCAGTCATGAAACTAAAGGTCAATTCATCCTCTTCTTTTTTACAAGATACTCAGATTTGGCATTTATTGCATCTAATGACAGTTTTTCCATTACCATATTTCTACACTAATAGAATTGTTGTCAGTTTGCTCCTTGCAACTGTCGCGTACTAATTGTTCTAATTTCTCAGACATTTTACGTTTTAGTTCTTTGGATGCCTTCCAACGTCGCAAGGCTTCCTCACGTGTTAGTTTAATTCTATCCATATTTATAATATTATTAATGTGTTCTAAATTGTTGTGATAATTCTATGTGGTTTGTCTTCTTGCGCAAAAATAACTAATTTTTTGATAGGAAACAAGTTTATTCTTATTTTTATAATCATTGCTTTTAACAGCGACAATATCATTGTTGATAGGTAAAAGGTCATTTCTATACATCCACCCTCATCACTCTACATTTCCCTTTTCGCACACCGCATTCACAAAAGGAGTCCTTTTGCACTTCAAAACGAGTCCTTTTACCCTGCAAAAGGAGTCCTTTTACAATGCAAAAGGAGCCCTTTTGACAGGCAAAAGGACTCCTTTTTGAATGGGGGTGTTGAAAAAATTGCTGTCCGGTAAAACTAATAATGTGGTCAAAGACGGGCTGAAAGCCCAATAA
>CAJJOL010000092.1:0-4341 GCA_905193385.1 uncultured Prevotella sp.
AATTATTGAGATTACCAACTTTTACAAAGACTTTCTTATCCCGAACTCAGGTTATTAAATAGTCGTATCGTGCCATGAAATGGTCGTATCAAGCCATGAAACGACCATATCGCGGCTTGAAACGAAACAATTATCTCGTAAGAGAAGTCTTTTTGGGGATATAATCATTATCTTTGCATATTATCACTAAAAATATAAATCTATGATTGAATCTGCTAAAAGTGCCTATTCGCAATACTTTTCTATATCCGGACGGGCTTCCCGTTATGAATTTTGGTCGTTCATGCTTTACCAATTTGTTGGATTAATTCTTATTGGTTGTATTTGTGTTCTTGCTTCTTATGTGTTTGATGATAAGCGTGGGTTGTCCTTTACCTTGATGGCACTGTGGTATCTTTTTCATCTTATTCCAAACTTCACTATTCTTGTGCGTCGTTTGCATGATACCTCTAGGTCTGGTTGGTGGCTTCTGTTAGTATGTCTGCATGGGTTAGGTGTCTTAATCTTATTTATTTTTACATTATCACGAAGTTCTGAAGATAATGAATACGGGCCAAAGCGAGATTTAAAATATTGATATTTAAACAGGGTCTTTTGTTTGCTCAGGCTACGGTGGTGACGCCATAGTCTCCTATGTCGCATAAACAAAAAAAGAGGACTTTACTTTCGTAAAATCCTCTTTAAATATGTTTGTGACTCCGGCAGGATTCAAACCTGCAACCTTCTGATCCGTAGTCAGATGCTCTATTCACTTGAGCTACGGAGCCAAACCTTATTGCTTTGCGGAAACGTTGTTCCTTAAAAGCGATTGCAAAGGTATAGCTTTTTATTTAAACCTCCAAATGTTTTTGAAAGTTTTTTCTGTTTTTGTCGAAATTTCTTGGATTTGCACTACCTTTGCATAAGGTAGGCTGCACCTCGGCAATTGAAGCAAGCTTCATTGCGCTCGGTTTGCACTACCTTTGCATGTGAAAAAAACTAATTAAAAACCATTTTATGTTACGTTTCAGATCTAATTTATTTATTGTTCTGACCATTGCTTCTATGGGATGTGATAGGGCTTTGGCGCAGAATGCCGATATCATTCCGCTGGTTGAGATACCTGCGGGAAGTTACTATATGGGTAGTAATGGTGAGGGTGAGAACTTTGATGAGGCTCCCGTTCATAAGGTGAATATAACTCATGCGTTCAAGATGGGACGTACGGAAGTGACCAATGCCCAATATGAGATGTTTCGTCCTGAGCATCGCAAGCTTCGTGGCAAGAACAATGTTTCGCTTAATGACGATGATGCAGTAGTAAATGTTAGCTATCAGGATGCTGTCGATTTCTGCAAGTGGCTTTCGGTAAAGGATGGCAAGCAGTATCGTTTGCCTACTGAGGCGGAGTGGGAGTATGCCTGTCGTGCAGGTACGTACACCTTATATTATACAGGCGATGGGTTGCCTGCCTCGATGTGTCGCAATCAGGTAGTGGCTCGCGATTATAAGCTGGTGTCGCTTCGTGTTGGTCAGACCGAGCCTAATTCTTTCGGTCTGTATGATATGCATGGCAATGTGGAGGAGTGGTGTAGTGATTGGTATGGACGCTATAATGCAGTCGAGCAGACTGACCCAGTCGGTCCTATGGATGGATTGTATAGGGTGACACGTGGTGGCAGTCATCATACTCCGGTAGAATATCTGCGCAGCGCCAACCGTATGGCCATGATACCCGAAGACCGTCAGTCGCTTACAGGATTCAGAGTGGTTCAGTCCGATTATCCTTTACTGTCGACCACGATAGACAAGAACAGTCCGCAGTTTCTCGAACCGATACCTTTTGTCATAAAGCCAGAGCTTTCTACTGTTCCGTTCTATCGCCATAATCATCAGCCTTCTGTCACATGGTGTGCCAATGGTGACTTGGTTGCAGCGTGGTTTTCGGCTAATGTAGAGAATTGTCGTGGCATGGTTGTGCTGTCTTCAAGGCTGAAGAAAGGTGCCGACGAATGGACTCCTGCCGAACTCTTCTTCTCTGTGCCTGACCGTAATGTCACCGGAACCTCGCTTTTCAATGATGGCAAAGGACACATTTTCCATTTCAATGGTGTTGAGGCTGCCGGCGATTGGCAGAATCTTGCATTGGTAATGCGCGAGAGTGTTGACGACGGAATGTCATGGAGCCGACCGCGTATTATCGAACCCGAACATGCCAAGCGTCATCAGGTGATTTCGGGTACGATTAGCGACAGTCGCGGATGGATGTATCAGTTGTGCGATGCAGGTCCTGGCGGCAATGACGGAGCCTCTATTCATATCTCTAAAGACGGTGGCAAGACATGGTATGACCCATGGGACGGCAAGCCTCTGCCTGATTTTGCTGAAGGAAAGAAGGGTTCTACCATTGCCGGTATTCATGCCGGACTTGTAGTGCGTCGCGACGGTTCGCTTATGGCGCTGGGTCGTGGCAACAGTATTGTAGGTAAGGATGGCAAGAAGCATATGCCAATGTCGGTTTCTTACGACAATGGCAAGTCATGGACTTATTCTGCTTCTGTGTTTCCGCCTATAGATGGCGGACAAAGACTTGTGCTGATGCGATTGCATGAAGGTCCGCTTATGCTTGTATCGTTTACCGATCATCCGCAACGCACACCTGAATCCGACCGTGGAATGGTGTTCACGGATAATGAAGGTGAGCAGCATAAGGGCTATGGCATGTATGTAGCCGTGTCGTACGATGAAGGAAAGACATGGCCCGTTAAGCGTCTGATGACCGATGGCAAGCAGCGCCATCTTGACGGAGGAGCATGGACGGGATTCTTTGATATGGATGCTACGCATGCTGAACCGCGTGGCTATCTGGCTGGAACGCAATCGCCCGACGGCATGATACATATATTGAGCAGCAGGATACATTATCGGTTCAATCTGAAATGGATTGAACAGTGTAAGGCGGTTGGTGATTAATCAATAAATTATTGTAGAAACAAATCTATCTGTTATGAATATATTCTTGTCGATAGTTGTTGGCATCGTGTCGTTTGGGGCGGTGCCGAACAACGAGTCGGTGAATAATGCCGACGCAATCAATAGTGCGATAGAGCAATGTAGCAGCAGGGGTGGAGGAGTAGTAACCGTGCCTGCTGGTGTGTTTACTACAGGAACGGTGTATATGAAATCTGGTGTTACTGTGCGTCTTGAACGTGGTGCTACACTTAAGGGCACGGCATGCTTGGACGATTATGCATCGTTGAAGACCGCTGATGACTTGTCGATGTATGAAAGCGGTCGCGGTACTGTCAATTATAATTCGGCTACTGACCCGCAATGGTCGAAAGCTATGATCATGGCAGTAGGTATAAGCAATGCCGGCATTGAAGGTGAAGGCTGTATAGACGGAGCTGATGTGCGAAATCCGCTTGGCGAGGAACATATGCGTGGTCCGCATACTATACTGATGGCTGGATGTCGCAACATGCGTTTTACAGGTTTCTCGGTAAAGCATTCAGCCAACTATGCCTTCTTGGGCTATAAGGTTGACAAGTCGGTGTTCAGCAATCTGCACATAGATGGCGGATGGGACGGTATTCATATTCGTGGAGGACGCGACTTGAAGATTGTACGTTGTGAAATGCATACCGGCGACGATGCGATTGCGGGTGGATACTGGCAGAATATGCTTATAAATAAATGTGTATTGAACTCGTCGTGCAATGGTGTGCGTATGATTATGCCTTCGGTAGGACTTGATATTTCCGATTGTGATATTTACGGTCCGGGCAAGTGCGAGCATATCACGTCGCACCGTAAACGTTCGGAGGCTGCCATAAATCTCGAACCAGGGGGATGGGGTAAAGCACCTGGACGTATGGACCGTATCGTGATAAAGCGCAATCGTGTGCGCGAGGTGCTTACTCCTTTGTGTGTAACGCTCGGCGAAGACAATACCTGCGGACGTATTGTTATAGAGGATATAGTGGCTCGTGGCATTACACGTATGGCAATGTCGGTAAAGAGTTGGGGCAATGCACCTACTGAGAAGGTGGTGATGCGTCGTTGCGACTTGGAGTTTGACGGCATTGACGACCCTAATCTGCCTGCTTGGTTTGAAGGACGTCCTACAAGCGAGTGGCCGGTGTTCCCATGTTGGGGAATATATTTCCGCAATGTAGGGCTGGTATATATAAATAATGTGACGCTGCGCTTGAAGGGCGTCGACTATCGGGTGCCATACATGTGTCACAATGTGGGTGAAATGAAAAAAAGGAAACTCAAATATTGAGTTTCCTTTTTTAATAGTTGGGTGGCAGGTGGGACTCGAACCCACGACATTCAGAACCACAATCTGACGCTCTA
>CAJJOL010000093.1:0-3918 GCA_905193385.1 uncultured Prevotella sp.
ACTGAAAGAACTGGAACGTGCCAACGAAAAACTGCAAGACGAGGTTTCAAAACGGAACACCAATATTGAAAAATTGCAGAGCCAAGTACAGCAGATGCAGAAACAGCATGATACGCAAATCCACAATCTCAGAGAAATGCACAGGCAGGAACTTGACATGAAAGAAAAAGAACTGTCACGGCTCGCCAGAATCATAGACAAGGCTTTCAGGTGGTTTCCGATGTTCAGGGAAATGCTGCGCATGGAAAAGTTTTGTGCCATGCTGGGATTCTCTAAAGAAATGACTGAAAGTCTTATAGTCAAAAAAGAAGCCCTGAAATGTAGCGGTAAAATCTATTCCGAGCAACACAGGCGGAACTTTGATATAAAGGATGATATTTTAAGGGTGGAAAATGACCCTGACGATGAAAGCAGGCTGAACCTGACAATAAACAGGAAGCCGATTGCCGACTGGTTCAGGGAGCAATGGCACAGGCTTAGATATGGAGCAAGAGTGCCGCAACAGGAAGAAAGAAAAAGTAGAGGATTCAAATTATAATAGAAGCAATTTGATTAGTAATCTAAAAGCACTCCGATAACGATTAGAGTGCTTTTAGATTGTTTATCATTAATTATCAAAGCAAGTGCAGTTTAAGATTTTACTGAAGTTTGCATTAATAAAGAATATACTACAGCTGATATATGCGCAACATATTGTGACGCTTGTGATTCATTTCCCTTGAAATCCTTAACAAATACCGCTAAGGTATAACTGATATTATTAGGCAGACATATATAGGCAACATCATTGTGAGCTGCAAGAACACCATTTTCATTAACATCACCTGAACCTGTCTTATGCGCTATAACAACCCCTTCTTTATCAAGAAGTGGAGCTGCTATCCTATCTACACCTGTTTTGCATTCTTTTAACGTATTCTTAATGAAACTTTGTTTCTCATCATCGATAAGACCTTCAGTAAACAAACGATTCATCAACATTGCAGCACCAAGAGGAGATGTATAGTTAGAGTAAGCCTTGTTATGGTCAGCCGACATTTCCTCTTCCGTATAAGCTATCTGAAAACTTGAACGAGGAATGAGTGTGGCTATAAAACTATCTGTTTGAGCGACATTAACCATATCCTTAAACATAAGGTTGCTTGCATTGTTGTCACTCTGAGTAAGAGTATAACGCAGCAAATCTCTCACTGTCAATGATATGACTGGCCCTGAATAATCTTTCAGCATAGGACTCCAAGTCTTTGGGTCAAGTTTATCCCTATTTATATTTACTAAGGTATCAAGTGAAATTCCTTTATTGTCAAAGTCATTACAAAGAGCTAATGCCTGATGAACCTTAAACACACTCATCATAGGATAAACACTCTTATTATTGACCTTAACCGTATCTCTGTTATTAACAATAACCGCCACACCAATTTCGCCAGGACAAGCTGAGACAATTTGAGAAATGCTATCAGTCAAAACATTTGTTAAAGGAGGATTTGCGCTATCTTTTGTCGCTGATTTATGGAACAATGAAAATACCAAGATGAAAATGCAAACTAAAGCTATACTCAAAACTACGATTTGTTTTTTTCTGTTTTTTTCCATGTTTATATTATTTATATTTGTTTGACGAGAATATCTTTATTTGCCGACAAAGGTACATAACTTTACGGAAAAAACCCGTTGGCGGAATTAAAATAATAGATAAATTTATATGAAAGAAAAGTTGTACATACAAGAATTTATTTGTAACTTAGTGTTGCTCAATACATTAAGTTATAAAATCAGTATGCACAACTTATATACAAATTTCGTAAAAATCCTTGATATATGCAAGCTATTCTCAAAAGATTTAGTAAATGAGCAAGGTAATATTCCACGCCCAGGCGTCGTTCCGAGATTTAGCGACCTTGAAATAGTATCGCTTTCCATAGTAAGCGAGGCAATGGGCATTGATAGCGAATGCCTGTTGTTTGCTAAGTTGAAAGAGTATGTAAAGGAAATGCCGAACCTTATCTCACGCCGCCAATACAATGACCGTAGGAAACTAACCAGCAATCTGTGTGATACCATAAGAAAACGTATGGCACTGGAAATAGATGGTACAGAGGACTACTTCTGTATTGACTCCAAGCCAATCGAGGTGTGCAGACTATCCCGCTCCAAGCGTTGTAAGATGGGCAAAGATGAATACAGAACAGCCCCTGCATATGGTTACTGTGCATCGCAAGGCGCATACTACTATGGTTATAAGTTGCACGCTGTCTGTGGATTAAGTGGCGTGATACATTCTTTTGACCTAACAAAGGCTAATGTCCACGATATTCGTTATTTACAAGACGTAAAATATGAATATCATGACTGTTGCATTTTTGGAGATAGAGGCTACATCAGTGCAACGGCGCAACTGGACTTATTTGAAACCGCAAATATCAGATTGGAAGTTCCTTATCGGCACAATCAAAAGAATTGGAAACCTACTTTTATTCCTTTTGCGAAGGCGAGAAAAAGGATTGAAACAGACTTCTCGCAGATGTGCGACCAATTTATGATTTGCCGCAACTATGCAAAGGAAACAGTAGGATTGTTTACAAGAATTATCGGTAAAATCAGTGCCTTTACGGCAATGCAATATTTAAATCACATTAATAATAGACCCATTGGAAGAGTCAAGTATGCACTGGCTTAATTCCGCCAACGGGTGGAAAAATATGTTTCTAAAATATATAAATCAGGGCAACCGCATCAAAATGTCAATAACCTGATAATCAATACTTGTCGATTTTGTATTAATAGGGATAAGTGGGGTGGATACAAGGATGAGAAGTTTCAACAATTTACAATATCCCCCCTTAAAAATGCATAATTTTGTATTTGTCTGAATAATAGCCTGTTGTCAAAAATCATGTTTCTTAAAAAATATTACCCGCAAGGGAAATTTGAATTATATGGGGCAAAAAATCAATTTTTATGGGGTAGTAGTTTCGATTTGGACCAATGGTTTTTTTAGGAAAATGGACAATAAGGGAGAGGAGGAGGTTGAAAACTACGTTTGTTTCCTAAGCTAACGTTATTTTGATGCGGTTGCCCTGTATATAAATAGACAGCTGTGGGGAAAATGTGGGGAAAAATTAGATAATTAAAAAGGCTAAATGACTGAAAATAATCACTTAGCCTTTTAATCCGTACCCAGACCCGTACTTCGTAATTGCTGCGCCCATCATTCAAGACTGTCAAATCGGGTCTTTCCTGTCAAGCCAATGATGCCTATGCGTATGCCAAACACATGGATTACGGATTTCTCGTTCCGTGAACAAACACTTTATCCGCAACTCTGCTATGTGGTGTATTGGCTTAACTCCATTTCTATGGGCAACACTTTTGTTGCAGATTTCAAGCAGCTTTTATCGAAATACCCATCAGTAAGAACTCGTTTATTAGGCTTTCCTCATAATTGGGAACAAGAGCCTTTGTGGAGATAAAATAATTGCCCTGTTTCTTAAAAAGCACTGGGGCAAACCAGCTCCGTCTTTAATTGTTTCCAATAAATGGATTGTTTCAAGCCCCTATAGAAAGAGAACAAAAATTCCTGTGTGAAAATTAATCTACGACAAGGAGCAAGCAAGGAGCAATATCAAACAAAAATCAATACCTTTGCAGTACATATGAGATAGACCAAAACAAAAGTGGAATATCGGAAACGAATAGCAAGGAAAAGAGAAGAAACGACCCAAGTTGATGTCCTTTTTGAGTTAATAATCAATAAAAGCGTTAAATCTTCACCTTTTAGAATGTGCAATTAAAAATAACAACCATATTTCTGACTTATTATCTATAAAATATTGAGTAATAATCGGTTGTAAATACTAATATTGAAAGTTGTATATCCTGGACGTGATTGGCTGCTGTAGCCTGACCATGCTCCGA
>CAJJOL010000094.1:0-3720 GCA_905193385.1 uncultured Prevotella sp.
CTCATAATCTGGAGGTCCCTGGTTCAAGCCCAGGCTGGTCCACTTTCAAAATCAAGGAGTTGCGAATTTCGCAACTCCTTTTTTCTTGCCCTTGCGTAAACAATGCGTAAACAAACTGTTTGAGTTGACCGTGTTTACACATAGAATTTCTGTGATACTCCATACAATCTTATATTTCAAGCCTATTAAGAAAATGTGGTTGATGAAATCTTCAAAAAATCTAAGGAATCTACTTGTTAGAAAATTTATTTGTCCGAAAAAGAAAAAAAGATGCATTCCCTTTTTCTTGTATTACTTACAGTAATATAAAAATAAAGCAAAAATTGGTGATTAAATTTATGCTTATTGTTTTGTTAATTGAGAAAAAAGTTTTATATTGTTTAGGTTTAATAGAAGAATAAAAAGATATCACTATGGTTATTTCGTCAAAAATCAAATGTGAAATATGTGATTCGTCTTTTTACATTAAGTATCAGATGGATCAACTGATTTACCAATATCCTTGGAACTTGGATTTTTATTGTCCTGATTGTGGGGATAGGATACATGTTACATTCTGCAAAAACGGATTGAATTGTAAATCTGAAAAAGGAGATAATGGCGGCAAGGCATATATGCTTGGCTATTCATCATGCTTGCCAATAACCAAGGAGATGTATTTGCCTTTAACAGAAGAGGCTGATAGAAGGTTATTCTTTTCACCATTTTTCAATTTGTCTCGCAAGTATTCAAATCAGAACTATGATGTCATACAAAAGCATGGGAATTTTATAAGTGCTATTTCGGCAAATATACTTCCATACAGGTCTTCACTTTTGCAGTTGTTGCCTTTGTTGAACAAGCAAAATATGAAACCAGAAGCATACACTAAAAAGATGGCAAAAGCATTTAATATAGATAGTTACAGAAAGGGACTTTCTACATATACCGATTGCGTTGCACATTATGCAGAACTGGTAGAATGCTGTTATACTAATCTCAAACCTAATACACCAGCAAGCTCACCTTATGGTATTCTGTTTAATGACTTGATGGTTTTTGCTTCAGATATGGATAAGAATGAACTGCGGATATTGAAAGATGAACTTAACCAATATTATTCTTTGAAGGAATGGCTTGTGAAAAATGCATTCAGCTACATTGCCAAGATAATCTCTAAAATAGAGAAATATTTTCCAGCCATGTTTTATGGCGTGACAGAAGAGCACACATGTCCCCATTCAAACCAGCTATATCTCGTGACAATCAATGATGAAGAAGTAAATGCAGATTACAGTTCTGGATATGAGGTCATAGAAAAAATATTACCAATAGTGGTGGCTCTTGAAAACAAATTAAGTAGGGGAGATATAAATGCCTTCGAAGATGACCGTTATTCCATGGATCAGTTCATGAAACTGACGGTTGGAATGCGGGTTAAAGCTTTGCAACAGAACGATGTATTGAAGACCTATTTTCTTAATTCGTTAAATAACAAGATAAGAAATGGTGAAACTCACGATAATTCGCACTATGATTCGGAACATCAGATATGTAGATATATAGATTTCAACAACCCTAATAATATGGTTGAAATACCATTAATGGACGTGGCATTCATGACTTATATACAGTTTATCCGTATTATGGAAATTGCATTGGTAGTTAATAAAATCCTTCAAAGAATATGGAATTAAAACAACTTACTCCAACAGAGAAACAAGAACTCGCATTTACTAAAAAACGTGTGATGTATAATAACAATTGGCATAAAAGTCCATGGTATGAATTAGCTCAGAAACAGTTCATGGATAGATTGAAAGCACTTCAAAAAACTCAAATTTTTGAAAGTGTCAAGTTGCATATTGATAATGCAACGACAGTTCTTTTTAATGATGCCTACCTGAATAAATTGCATTCCATCATCACGGATATCTATGACGATTTGCCTTTGTACCCGGATGCTGCCTTTGATAAGGCGTGGAGCGCATTGGAAATAGCCATGAACCTATATAGAAAGAGAATTTTGGATGGTGGCTATACAGAAACAGATAAGATGATGGAGGTGATTTGTAAGCAGGAACTGGCAAGTTTGTTCAAGGATAATCAAGAACTGAAATCCTCTTTATTCAAATTGTTTGATATTATGCCATTAAGCGTTGCTCGTTTTGCTTTTGCCCGATTGTTTCACCATAGGGAAATAGAGATTCAATCTCATTATGGTAAGATCAAGCAAAGAATACAAAGCCTGTTAGGCGATCAAGTCTACAATGGGTTATGTACGAAATATCAACTTACAGATGATCAAGGACAGAATGCCAAACTGCATTATGCCTCGGCACAAGAAATTCGGGATATATTTAAAGGAGCACCTATACATACTACAGAAAAAACATATGAAAAACTAGAAGAGTATAAAAGGTTATGGTTCATGATGAGCGGCGTTCTTTATACTGCACGTAATGAGCGTTTTCATGGAGACAACTTTTCACACTTTAAGAGTTCTCTATCCTCCATCAAGACCTATGGGCATTTTTATTACCTTTTGTTATTCACCTATTCTCTTTTATGGACCGTAATGCTAAGGTTGAGTCTGAAATCCGGTTATCCAGACTTTGTTACTGCCAACCAGGTTCAAACTAGCATAGATAGAAATATTGAACTATATAAAATGGCGTTTAAAGAGTAATATGTGCTGCATTCCAAAAGTTTTTATAACTTTGGGGTGCAGTTTATTTTAACCCTGCTCTTATTTTTATATTCTCTCTACCGCAGCCAGTGCTAACATGAATGATGCTACTTTTTTGTCGAGCAATTCCCATGGACATTTATGTTATCAATAGGCAATGGTAATATCTGTTTTCATTTACCTACTTGTCAAAAAAACTCAAATATATTCCATTTATATATTGATTTAAGAATAATGTTGTAACTTTGCAAGTGCAATGCATTTATGGTGAACCATGACCAAAGGGTGCTCTTTCCTCAAAAAGGAAAAGTGAGTTTGCCTAACCTTCGTGGGAGGGTCATCCCATTCCGATGAATCAATGCGTAGAGGGAGTATTAGTCGGAGAGTACTCCATGCCAAACAATACGCGAGAGTTGCTTCAGGGGTTGAGACCGATTAGCAGAAGCCCGGTTACCAGTCAGCGACAGAAGACAACGAGATTGCACCGCTGCATATAACGACAATGTTTTTATCCGTCCAAGGATAAGGACTCAGTGGTTATATGCAGCGTTTTGTGTATGTATGCCTCACATCGCAAAGCGGCTGTATTCAGAGGTTATGTTGAACATAAACAATGAATGCAATGGAAAAATTAACGAAATCATTGCCCCTTTTCAAAGAGCGTAACTGTTCTGTTTCTATCGTGTTGGATTCGCGTACCCGCAGAAAGAATGCGTATGAGTTTCCATTATCTCTTCGTTTCACGATTGACCGCAAGTTCTTCTACTTTACAGTTGGAAGTTCTTTTACTGAGAAAAAGTTCTCGGACGTCTGCAATGCGACGAAATGTAAAAGCGAGAACTACAAACTTCAGAAAGAGTGGAAAGATACCATTGCCCCTAAGTACAAAAAAATCTTGATGAACCTGAACAAAGGCGGCATCCTGACATTTGAGATGGTACGTCAATATATCATGGGTGAAGAAGTGGTGCTATCCAAAGAGAACACAACCCAATCACAATCCTTTATTAGTATATGGGAGCAAGTCATTCACGAATTGCGTACAGAAGATG
>CAJJOL010000095.1:0-3573 GCA_905193385.1 uncultured Prevotella sp.
AAGAACTTGTCAAGTTCGTGTTTCTCGGCAAAGTCCTTGACGCTCGCCCTTAATTGCTCCTCACTCTGACAAAGAGTGAGGAGGTTCATAAATTCAAGGAACATCGTGGGGATTTTATCATCCCATAGGAAAACCATGCTTTCAAATCTTACTTCCATAATGTTAGTTGTTAGATGTCGATATTATGCCGCTTTCATCCGCTGGCGGATAAGGTTGGCGTTCTTGTTCACAAGGGCGATGATGCGGTCGTGGTATTCGGAGTTCTCGTTGCATACGCCACGACACTGCACCACCTCAAAAGTTTTTAGTGACACCTCTATCGTTTCAATTCGTTTTCCGTCAATGGTGGCGGATAGGATAAGGGAGTCTTTTCGTTTGTGGTAACCGCCCACACAATGGTGCATCGTCCTTCCTTCCTCTGCCATTTCTTCCACGCTCTCTATGACTTTGACGCAAATAAGGCTGTCGGTAAAGGCAAGTCCGAAGAATATGCCCTTAGCTTTCAGATATTGTTTCTCGTCCTCAATCGCTTTCCTGCGTTGCTGTTCAGTCCGCTCATGTTTCCTTTGCAGGTTGCGCTTTGCCACCAACTTGTCGTGTTCAACTTTGAGGTCGGCAGGGCAAACGTATTTCGGGCTGTTTGTGTCCTTGCCGAAATGACGCAGGAGGTCTATGGTGTCACGCCACATTGAGCCGTCCTCAATAGTATAGCCGTTGCGGATACATATCTTGATTGAAGCCCAATACTCTCCAATATTGAAAGAGTGGTACAGATAGTAGCGCAACATGGGATATTGCCCTGCCTTCAACAGCGTTTCCGCACGGCTGTCCGACAATAATGCCGGTATTAGTTTGGTGGGTACAATGTCGTGGAAATTGCCGTTAAAGCCGTTTCTGCGGAGCGTCGGCAACACCTTATATCTTGGATATATCGGGGAATATGAGATATGGCGGTACGCTTCATTGTCATTGCGGATAGCAAAAGGAGAAGCGAATGAGAACGTGTCGATGTAGCATCCCAATGTGCGTGGAATGGCAACAACAGCCTTACGCCCTTGTTCATTCCACCAATACTGCCCGATTTCAAGGGCATAGGACTTGGCATTAACCCCTTTCTCCATACCCACGACAAGCAAGAACATTCGTAGCACTTGGTATTCTCCGCTTGTGGTAAGGGTTGTGAAATACTGCTTTTGTCTTACCTTGCGCTGATAGGTGAGGCAGACTTTCAAACTTGCTCCACATTCGGGACACGTACAATGCTCGGTCTGCTCCGTCATTACCCAACTATGACCGCAATCCATACAAGTGGTACGACCTTTCGGCAAGCGGTGTGCATAATGCTCCACGCAATTACGGAATGCCCAATTTATCTGTATCGGGGTTATCGGGCGTAGTTTCTTGCTTTGGGCAAGAACTGCTTTTTCAAATTTGTTTCTCGGTTTCATAAGCCAAAATCAAATAATGAGGGTTGAACTTGGGTTTCTGTTTTCGCCTTTGTCGGCTTGGTGCGGTTCTGCAACTTGCGGAGTTCCTCGTCTTGGTATCTGCGGACTGCCTGCTGACGTGCTTCTGCTTTTTCCTCTGCCGTGAGTTCCACAATGTGGTTCACCGCCACTTGGCATTGGATAGGCTTGCCCACCTCAATCTCGTTCTCGTCATAGTAGTGTACTGCTTGTCCGTATATCTCTCCGTCCGTGAAGCCGTTACAACCGCTTTTCTGCACATAGTTCAGAATGTAGGTTACGCAATCGTCAATGTTCTTGGCTGGATTGCGGTAGTTCTTCGCAAAGAGCGTGTCTTCCTCCGCACGTTGTTCCAAATACATCTGTATCGTTCTCTTGAAATGGTCTGTTCCTTTCATATCGCTGTCGTTTTTATGAGTTGTCAAATAGTATGTTTCAAAATCTCCCTCCAATAAATCGGCTCAACCTCGCTCAATAGGAAGTCTATAAAGTCCTTCCGTGCGTCCTTGTTCAGTTCGTGGTAGAGTCCACGGAACACGGACATATTGCCGTTGAGGTATGTTTCCACCATGTACTCGAAGATGTTGCCCACCTCGTAGTATCTGCATTGTTGCTCCACTGTCTTGCTTCTTCTCTTTGCCATGTCGGTAGGGATTAAAGGGTGAATAACCAAAGAATGAAGCCGAAGAACAGGATAACGGAAAGAATAGCCACGATTACCCCTATTGCCACTCGGAACACTCCGTTTATTATCTCTCTGACGATGTACCAAAGGATGCCGGACACCCAAAAGGCGGTGCGCATGATTAGGGTGCATATCGCAAGCCCTATGTATTGCGCCATTTGTCTGAAATTTACCGTTGCTGTCATAGCCGTATCATTTGTTAAGTTCCACGATGCTGTCTATCCTGCCGTATAGGAAACTGCGGAGTGCGGTCTTGTCGGTAGCCTTGTATTCCGCCCAATGTCCATACTGCTTTACAATGTAGGTTCGGAGAATGTCGGAAAAGTCAAACATCCAACCTTGCAAGGGTACTGCGCTCTTGAAATAGGTGTTGCTGTTCACGTTGCGTGTAAGCCAATCCTTTTCCTCTCGGCTCAATTTCTCACCATTGTTCAGTTTGGTGCGAAGTCCGTACACCTTGCTGCCTTGCAGGTTCTCCAAACTTGGTACTTCCCATGCCACGAATTTTGTTGCTATTGCCGTTCTCATATCCGTTTTGTTTTTGATTTTTTGTTTTTTAATGCGGATTCAAGAGCTGAGGGAGTTGAGTTTCAAACTATCTTATCTGCCTCTCGTTTATCCGACATTTTTTTTAATGCGTCTTTCTGTCGCATCGGTCGTTTTCGTTTCGGGTGCTTAAAAAGGTAGGGATTAGGGAATGCAAGGTTTTTCGGGAAAATACTACCCGAAGGGCTGGAGATTTTTCCAGAAAACAGGAGGCTTGACCTTGCTTTCCCGTACAATCCCGGAGTTACCTTTGCACCCAGCACGAAAATGACTGCCTGATGCGGCTCACTGAAAGGCGCGAAAATGGAGGTAAACGGAAGTGGAGGCAGATTAGACAGGAAAACTTCAAAAGAGAAATCCGTGAAAAAGACATCCCCAACAGAAAAGAACATAGCCGGTAGCGTGAAACCGAGCAAACCATCGGCAAGGAAGTATGTTTTTATCTGTTTGGCCAAACGTGTTTGGTCGGATGGATAAAATCATTCTTCCCGGTTTGTCTGCCGTGAGTGACGGCTTGTTCCATTTATGGAATGTGCGGTCATACACGGCTTTCCGCTTCCGGCTCAAAAGGACAACGAAAAAAGAAAAATCGTCAAAACCCCGTAAAAGCACCTCTTTGGCATAAGCACAAAAGAAAGGGGCCTTGTCTCATCAGTCTAAACTATTGTTTAGGCGTGAGGCAAAGCCCTTTTCTCCGCTTATGCGGCAGTCGGCACACGTTCGTTCAAAATCTTTTTGGGCGATGGTGTGCTGACGGATAAAATCGCTTTTACGGAAAAACTTGTGTGAGAAGAAAAAATCAGGAGATTCATTTCTAAATCTCCCGTTTTATTGTTACTTTTGCATACGAAGAGTTCTTTGAAGGTTACGCAACGC
>CAJJOL010000096.1:0-3334 GCA_905193385.1 uncultured Prevotella sp.
GAGACAGAACCTAACCTATCCGTTAGTTATCTATGTGGAACATGGTAAGCCTGTACATCTCCTGTCAGACAAAAGACAGGTAAGCTGAAAGTAATGGATGCTGAATGATGTGCAGGTATAAGATAACAGAGAAAGCGAATGCCGTTCTGTAATGGGACGGATAGGGTTTGAGCCACTTATCACGAGTTGACAAGGGACAACATCAACCTACCACGAAAGTGGGCAGACTTCTGTGGTAATGTTTGGGAGGCAAATACCCAACATTAGCCAAATGGTAATTCTTTACAATAAACTTTTAGAACTTTTTAAAGTAGGAATGCAAATGAACGATAAAATCAAAGAAAATCTCCTCGACCAATCGTGTGCGCCGACTGACAACCTGCAATCAAATTGGGACAGAATAGACTGGACTAAGGCGGAGCAAGCTGTTAAGAAGCTTCAAGCTCGTATTGTAAAGGCTCAGAAGGAAGGCAGACATAACAAGGTGAAAGCCTTGCAATGGACGCTTACCCACTCTTTTTACGCAAAAGCCTTAGCCGTAAAGAGGGTTACTTCTAACGGGGGTGGTTGTACTCCTGGGGTTGACAAAGAAATATGGGATACCCCTAAAGCTAAAATGCAAGCAATAACCCAACTCAAACGCAGAGGCTACCAGCCAATGCCGCTGAGAAGAGTTCATATCAAGAAGAGCAACGGCAAACTGCGACCGTTGGGAATACCGACAATGAAAGACAGAGCCATGCAAGCACTCTATCTTATGGCATTGGAGCCTGTATCAGAAACTACAGCTGATACTCGTTCATACGGTTTCCGCAAGGAACGCTGCTGTATGGATGCAATACAGCAATGTCATAACATTCTCCGAAAGGGATATTCTCCCGAATGGATTTTGGAGGGTGACATAAAAGGGTGTTTTGACCATATCAGCCATGAGTGGTTACTTGCCAATATCCCAATGGATAAGGCAATACTCCGAAAATGGTTGAAATGTGGCTATGTTTTCAACAAGCAAATGTTCCCGACCGAGGAAGGAACACCGCAAGGTGGTATAATTTCTCCGACACTTGCCAATATGACTTTGGACGGATTGCAGAAAGCTCTTGCAGATAGATATAAGCGCCATCATGTTAATGGTAAGTTGTATTCACCAATGGTGAACCTTGTACGTTATGCGGATGATTTTATCATCACTTGCGAGAACAAGGAAACTCTTGAAAATGAAATCAAGCCATTGGTTGCTGAATTTATGTCTGAAAGAGGTCTGACCTTATCAGAGGAAAAGACGGTGATAACCAACGTGCATGACGGTTTTGATTTTCTTGGCTTTAATATCCGCAAATACGGCAAGGACATATTGACCAAGCCGACAAAGAAATCCGAGAAACGCTTTATGGAGAATATCCGTAAGGTAATTAAGGAGAACAAGGGTTGCAGACAGGAGTCGTTAATCAGAATGTTGAACTCTAAAATCCGAGGATGGGGAGGTTATTATCAGCATGGAGCGACACGTGATTCATTTCACAGAATCGACCATCAGATATTCCTCTCACTATGGCAATGGGCAAAACGCCGTCATTCCAAGAAAGGGAAACGGTGGATAAAAGACCGATATTGGCATGACATTCGAGGGAACAAATGGACTTTCGCTTCAAAATTCAAGAAACCAAACGGAAAGGAAGACCAATTGACATTATTGTCTCTGACTTCATCGTTTCCATTCCTGCAATACACGCAGATTAAAGGAGACATGAACCCGTTTGATGCAGACTGTCGTCTGTACTTCTATAAAAGAAAGAAGTCGAAAATGCTTGTTACGCTAAAAGGACGCAAGTCACTGCTGTACCTATGGGAAAAGCAAGGACGCAAATGTCCTATATGCGGTGAGCCTATTGATACGCACAAGGCATGGAATGTCATGCCAACCGTTCAAAACGGAAAGAAATGCAATCTGTTGGTTCATGATGAATGTTTTAAATTATCCCGCAAATCAAATGGAAACAAGAAGTAGTTTGAGCCGGTCTCTGCATACAAACAGAGGCTTAGAAAAGCTTGAGCCGTATGAGGGGAAACTCTCATGTACGGTTCTTAGGGGGGAAGAGGGCAGCAATGCCCTTGACCTACCCGATCGACCGTCCGACTTGCAACAGCGTGACGGACGCGGAGTTAGGGCAGGTAATGAGATTGCCAAACATTTCGCCGGGAACAACGTGGATGTAATCATCTACGCGGTGGAGAAGTCACTGGACAGCTACAAGTTCAACCTCCTGCACTGCAAGCAGACTTTCATAAGCCAGCTCAAAAGCGGTGCGATGGGTGCGCGTACCATCGACGAGGGGGCAATGGACGAAAAATCGGGCATGAATTTCTCGGAATACATGGCGTTGCTCTCCGGCAATACCGACCTGTTGGACAAGGCGAAACTGGAAAAGCGGATCGCATCGCTCGAAGGGGAACGCAAGTCGTTCAACAAGGGCAAGCGTGATTCGGAGTTCAAGCTGGAGTCAAAGACCGGCGAGTTGCGCAACAACACGGCTTTCATAGATGCCATGACGGAGGACTGGAACCGCTTCCTGTCGGTGGTGCAGACCGACAAGGAGGGCAACCGCCTTAATATAATAAAGGTGGACGGAGTGGATTCCGCCGATGAGAAGGTCATCGGAAAGCGTTTGCAGGAGATAGCCAAGAATGCCACGACCGGAGGGTTGTACACGCAGGTCGGTGAACTTTACGGTTTTCCGATAAAGGTGGTGAGCGAAAGGATACTCAAAGAGGGATTGGAGTTCACCGACAACCGCTTCGTGGTCGAGGGGAACTACAAGTACACCTACAACAACGGGCATCTGGCGATGGCTGACCCGTTGGCCGCCGCCCGCAACTTCCTCAACGCGATGGAGAGGATACCCTCCATCATCGACCAGTACAAGGCGAAGAACGAGGTGCTGGAGATGGAGATACCGCAGTTACAGGAGATAGCGGGTAAGGTGTGGAAGAAGGAGGACGAGCTGAAGCAGTTGAAGTCCGAACTTGCCGCCCTTGACCGAAAAATTCAGCTGGAGCTTGCGCCACCCACGCCCGAAGTCGCAGAAAAGGAGAATGAAGGGCAACAGCTCAAGCCGGAAGCGGAAGATGTGAGGAACAGGCAGGCGCAATATCCCGAAAATGCACCGCCGCAGATACGCAGTCCGGCGGATAGTATCGTTGCCAACCATGTCATAATCGGGCGTCCGGGACTGTATGCCAAGGAGGAAACCCGGTCCAAAGGATTGAAAATATAATCTAAGGAATTTTATCTGAAGTATTAATAAGGGCTATCCCAAAAGGTCTAAAAGTAAAT
>CAJJOL010000097.1:0-2963 GCA_905193385.1 uncultured Prevotella sp.
GCGTTTTGCTATTTTCAATCCGTACACCCAAGGCGCTGCCTTGGGCTATGTGCTTCTGCCCCTTCGGGGCGTGCAGCTTTGACTTTTGACACACTCTCCTAAGCAAGCAACAAAGCAAATGCGACGACTAACTGCTCAGACTATGGCGGGGACGCCATAGCCTCCTACCATTTGCAAACCAACACCATCTCAACACAACAACACCCCAACTGGGGCTCCGCCCCGCATTGTGCGCCCACCCAACAAATTTAATATAAATTTTCGCTCTAAAAATTTTGTCGTTAAAAAATAAATCGCTAAATTTGCCAACGTAAAGATGCAGGAACAACACAACACCTTGCATTCTGACACATGCGACTTAACAAAACAAAACAACAGACGTACATCTTGATGAAACAATGCCAGCAACAGGACGAATTGCAGGCAGAACGAACTAACGACAGGCGAGATCGCCTACAGACGGGTAATACTGGCTGACGACCAAGCTGAAAATGTAACACAAAAATAATAAAAAGACTAAATTAAGACGATTGCCTATGATACGATTTATAGCACTCATCTTCTTGGCGCTGGCAATGCAAACCGCCGCAGCCCAAGAAAACGACAAGAAAGAAGTTTGTATCGGATTTAGGGTAGGATCAAGTTTGCTTGACCCCAAGTTCGGTAACAACGAAGCAAATCTGAACGACGTAATACAGTTTCTTAACGAAGTAAGAAACGACACAACCATTGAACTTACTCAAGTAAAGTTCTGCGGATCGGCATCGCCCGAAGGAGGCAGCAAGCTCAACCGCAAGCTCGCCAAGCGTCGCTGTGCCAATATGGAGCAGTATGTACGCCAGCGCATCATGTTGCCCGAAGACATAATCAAGCGTCAGGAATGGTCGGACGCATGGCAGAAACTCGCCATTTATGTCGAAAACTCGGACATGCCCAACAAGAAAGAGGTGCTGCACGAGCTGCTTGAGACTCCAGAATACACCTATAATAAATATGGTGCACTCGTCGACAGCCGCAAGAAGCGACTCATGGACATGAACTACGGACGCACATGGAACTATATGCTCGACAAGTTCTTCCCCTCAGTACGCAACGCAAGTGCCATTCTCGTGACCATACGCAAGAAGAACGAGCCTGCACCCGAACCCCAACCGGAACCCGTTGTGGAAGAACCCAAGCAGCCCGAACCCGTAGTACAGCCAGAACCCGTTGTCGACACCAAGCAACCTGCCTACTTCGCCATCAAGACCAATATGCTATACGATGCACTACTTGTGCCCAACGTAGGCGTTGAGTTCTCGCTCGGCAAGCGATGGAGCGTAGCAGCCGACTGGATGTACGGATGGTGGAGCCGCAACAAGAGCCATCGCTACTGGCGTGTTTACGGCGGCGGACTCACCGTACGCAAGTACTTCGGAGCCAAGGCTGCCGAAAAGCCTCTGCAGGGACACCACATCGGCATCAATGCACAGATGCTCACCTACGACATCGAATTCGGTGGCAAGGGATATATGGGCGGAAAACCCGGCGGCACATTGTGGGACCGCATGAACTATACCGTCGGTGCCGAATACGGCTACTCAATGCCCGTGGCACGACGATTGAACATCGACTTCAGTCTGGCAGCCGGATATATGGGCGGACGCTACTATGAATACACTCCGCTCGACGGCCACTACGTATGGCAAGCCACCAAAAACCGCAAGTGGATAGGCCCTACCAAGGTTGAGGTATCGCTCGTCTGGCTTCTCGGACATGGCAACTACAACACGAAAACGAAGAAAGGAGGCGAGAAATGATTAACTGCAAGAATTCAGCCAAGTTGATACTCGGCACACTATGCGCTATGGCACTCGCCATACCGACACTCTCATCGTGCGAACACAAGGACCTGTGCTTCGACCACGACGTTCATGCACCTAAGTTCGACTTCCGCGTCACAGCTACTTACCAGCAGGAGTGGGAACTGAATGAAAACCAGAAGGTATGGGCTTCGGAAGCTGAATGGCCCGAAAAATACGGTATGGCATACGACGACCTTCGCCCGAAGGTTCCTGCCGGACTCCGTATGCACGTATTCAGCGAGACGGGTGTCAACGATATGATTAATATGCCAGCTCAGGGCGACGTAGTAGGTCTGCAACCGGGCAACCACCAGTTGCTGTTCTACAACAACGACACAGAATATATCCTCTTCGACGATATGTACTCGTATGCTTCTGCCAAGGCTACCACACGCACCCGAACACGTTCTACGTACATGGGCAATCCGTTTAAGGGCAACGCCAGCCGTAGCGAACCTACTGTGAACATGCCCGATATGCTCTATGGCAACTACAAAGAGAAGTACACATCTGAGCGTACCTACGAAATGCCGGAGATGTCGGTTACAATGCACCCGATGGTGTTCAAGTATCTCGTAAGATACGAGTTCAGCAAGGGTCTGGAATATGTAGGACTGGTGCGCGGAGCACTGTCGGGCATGGCTGCAGCGGTGTATATGCACAGCGGACAGACTTCAAAAGAGGCAGCCACTCTGCTCTACGACTGCACACTCGAACCTTGGGGAGCGCAGGCTATAGTAACATCGTTCGGAGTGCCCGACTGGCCCAACTCACTCTATCAGCCCACACGTGGACAGCGCAGCTACGCTCTCAACCTTGAGGTACGACTCAAGAACGGAAAAATCAAAAACTTCGACTTCGACGTGACTAAGCAGGTTGAGGCTCAACCTCAGGGTGGTGTCATCATAGTGAAGGATCTTGAGATTACCGACGAAGAGGGTAAGGAAGGTAGTTCTGGATTCGACGTTAAGGTTGAAGGCTGGGGCGATTACGAAGACATCGTGATTCCACTGAAATAATATTTCAACAAATTAAATTAATAACCAACTATAAAAATTAAACACTAAGTAAGTGATCTAAATTATTTATATATATCAGTACTAATATGGTTATTTTTCC
>CAJJOL010000098.1:0-2702 GCA_905193385.1 uncultured Prevotella sp.
GTACAACCGTCCGCGATAGCGTTCACCACATAAAAAGATAGCCGTCCAGATTTTTGGGCGGCTATCTTTGTGTTTTTTTCCATCTGTCAGGAAGCAAATCACGATATCTATCTATAGGGGTATTAGGAGGCCATGCGGCACAACGGTCTATAATGTCGCAGAAGTATTCAAATATGTTTATTCCACATCTATGGCATGTTATGGCTAATGAATGGTACAACACAGCCACTTCGGCTCCTATATGAGATCCGATTGTCAGACGTCGTCGTGTCAGTGATATATACCTGTTGATCCGTTCAACTTCATTGTTGTCAAGCCTGTATGTAGGAGAAGAGAAGATTGCAGGAATTTCATTCCACTGTCTCAGCGCATGTTCTGCAGCCGCATTCAGAGGGTCATCAGGAGGTATTCCCGGACGGTCTTTAATCTCAATCAGTCCTCTGTGGATTTTCTCAAGCATCACCTTTGAGTAACGTTGTCTCCACTGAAGGTGGTCCTCGTCAGTCCATCCGTACTTGCCTATTTTGTGTTTATGCTCGAAGTGATACAACAGGCCGAAGCGCTTGGCTGTTTGCTGGGCAATAGTATTATCCTTTATATCCAGAAACTTCCGTTTTATATGTTGCAGACAGGGAAGTCTTTTAATTCCTTTCAGATTACCGATTCCGATATGGCGGTATCCGGAGTAATAGTCGCACTGGAAGGCACCATTAAATCCTTTTATTTCATTTTCGAAGACTTCAGCAGAACGTGATCCGTCATCATAAAAGAAATACACCAGGCCTGTGGTCATACCGACAAACACCCAGATATATCCTTTCTTGATTTTCTTCCCGGATTCAGTGGCTACCTGCAGACGTACTTTCTGATAAGTTTCATCACCACAGATATAATTATCCTCTAGAATTGCCTTTGCAAGGGCCCTATAAAGGTTCTCAAGCTGTACTTTGGTTTTGCTGACAAGTTTCTGGGCGGTACCCTTATCAAGATCGAAACCGTGTGAACGGAAGTATTCGACTGCATTCTCAAGCGGCATGCCGTGCAGATAGCGCAACTCAGCCAGACCTGCGATAAAAGAGGATGTGTACTGTGAGTTCAACAGAGGAGTTGCCGGAACAGGACCTTTGAAGATTATACCGTCCTGAATATATTTCTTTACTTTATAGATTGTCTTGATGAAGCGCATGGGAATCATTGAGTAACGCACGACATCGCATGTACACATATATCTGGCTATTTCCGGATTGAACTCCGGACTGTCAGGCTCTACCTCAACAGTTTCAATCTCACATTCAGGATGTGTCTTTTTCCTTGCCCCGTTGTTTGTGCATTTCTTTTCCTTCTTCTGTTCTGGAGCATCCGGGCTGGATATTACCTGTCCGGTCTGTCTTTCCGACGGGGATTCCTGCAGGCGGCGCATAGCCTGACGGGCAGTTTTTTCCTTACTGAGTTCGATGTTCTTTCCTTTGAGAGTTTCTTCCAAAGAGGCTATCTGCCTTCTCAGTTCCTCAACAGTAGCAGTCAGCTTCTCGTTAGCGGAAGTCAGTGAATGGACAGACGTCAAGGCTTCCTCCAGTTTACCCTGTAGGAAGTCATTCTGGCGTTGCAAAAGCTCTATCAGTTCATCCTTTTTCATGCTTTAAAGTTACGAAAAAAGACTGATATATGCAACTTCTCTATACTTTATTTATTTGATTATCAGTATTGTATATACTATTTGGCGGCCATTCTAAAGCGATTCTCAACCGTTACTTTTACAGGTGTGAGCCCCCTCATCAGCATGTAAAAGTCGTCCCATTGAAGCCTACGGACACTGCCATCATTGTTTTTCAGTACTTCACGGAAACATCCTTGAGACAGTCTTTTAGTATACATCAAAAAACCGTCACCGTCCCATTTTAATGCTTTCATGGTCTTACGGTCCTGTGAGAAAAATACATATACATCTCCAGAAACCGGAGAATGTCCTTTCCATGACCATATCATTTGCGTCAGACCACGTATGCCGTAACGCATAGAGACCGGATTCTGACAGACCCACAGATGCAGATATGAATCAATCCCCCACATGAGTGACCTCCTTTCCCATTTTACGGATAAACTTCGCAATAACAGACAAGTCTGTATCTGCCGGGAAGCTTACTTCAACATTGCCATCTACCCTGACTGTAATCACATTGCAACTCTCCGCAGGAAGAAAACCTGCTTCCTCAAAGATAATATCCTCAAAAGGTATTTCCTTATATTGTGAACCCGGAACACCGAAATGACTCGTATATCCCGGCAAATCTATAACACGCAGCCTGTTGCGCCTCAGATAGCTCTTCATCTGTTTCTTGGTTATTCCAAAACCTCTATAATAATCTATAAAAGTCCCTGGCTGTCTGCCATCGGCACAGAGACTCTTAAAATCTTCATAAACCTGAGAACAACGGAATTTCAGGCTGCTGCCTCTTGTATATCCGGGAATCTCATTTAAACTCGGGTATTCTTCCTTCAATACTAAATACATCCTATAATAACTGACACCATGCTCACGGCAATATTCCCGAAAAGAACATGATTGTTTGCCGCACACACATAATTCTTTAAAAGCAGAAAAAATCTGCCTGTAGTATTCTACTTTTTCCATATTTAAAATTTTATGGCAAAGTTAGAAATACTACAGGCAGACTACAAGACGCTATCGCGGACGGTTATAC
>CAJJOL010000099.1:0-2643 GCA_905193385.1 uncultured Prevotella sp.
TGACGATAGCGCTGAATCGGTACCATGCGTAGCACTGTAATCGGTACCATTGTAGCGCTGCAATCGGTACCGTCATGACGCTGCAAACGGTACCGCATTCAGTTCTGTAAGATTCTTTGCAAATGTATATTATTTTTTCTTTCGCTGTCTCATAGACTCGCCTTTTAACTCAATTTTATTAGCGTTGGCCACGAGACGGTCCATAATGGCATCCGCCAAGGTTGGGTCTCCTATATAATCATACCATTTTGAGATAGGAAGCTGTGATGCGATGATCATTGACTTTCGTTCATATCTCTCTTCCAGGATCTGAAGCAGAGCCAACCGGGTATTGGTGTCCATCGGCTGCAGACCGAAGTCGTCCAATATAATCAGGTCATTCTTCTCCAGGGAAGTAATCATCTTGAGGAAGGTGTTGTCCAGTTTGGACAGTGTGATTTTCTCGATGAACCGGTTCATATTAAGATAGACGGTTCTGAAGCCCAAGGTGCAGGCTTGTCTGCCAATGGCGCATGCCAGGAAGGTCTTTCCACAGCCGCATTTACCTTGTATCAGCAGATTCTCATGTCTGCGTATGAAGGAACAGTCGGCCAGTGCGGCCAGCTGTTCAGTTGTAATGTTGCGTTCTGCCCCACAGGCAACATCCTCAATCATGGCACTGTAGCGGAGTTTGCTGGTTTTGAGGAACATTTCTGTTTTACGTTCCTTCCTTTCCAGTATTTCTGCCTCTACCATCTTGGCTATGGCAAAATCAAATGAGGGACGGCTTTGCACCGGAAGAGTCATCAGGGATTCCAGCGTATTCGCCATTCCCCTCAGTTTCAACTCCTTGAGTTGTATGACGGTTTCTTGTGTATTCATATAAATAAGAGTTTAAATGTTGGAAAACGCTTCTGCACCCCGTACATATTCATTGGTGGGGATGCAGCATACATTGGATCGGTTTTCAGCTTTATCCAGATTGTTCTGAAGGATATTCTTGAGCATGCTGTAAGTTACGGTTCCGCTTTCAGACACACGCTTGCAGGCATTCTCAAGCCTTTCCTTACCATATTTTTTACGCAAGGACAATATACCTTCGCAAGAGCGGTAGGCATGGCTTACGTACTTCGGTGAAGCCAATACCTTTTCTACGGCTTTCAGTGTATACATGCCGATAACCTCTGCCTCTTCCAGGTAAAAGGCGGCATTCCGTCCTTTGCTGTGCTGGTATTCCAGATGATTCTCAGGCATGTGCGCGTCCTCTGTAGAACGTCCGGCTATGAAGCTTCTTTTATGCAGGGCTATTCGTTGGGTGTTCAGATATACTTCCACGGTTTCTGTATCCCAGACCACGGTTACTCTTTGTCCTACATAAATGTATGGGACGCTGTAAAGATGCCGTTCTTCAAGCCGTCCTACGGTGACATGGTAATCACCGGTCAGTTTCACTTCCTTGCGGTAACGGAAGCGGAAAGGGGTGATGGGGAGCGGCCCAAGACAGCCTTGTTCTTCGGCTTCAAACACACTCCTGCGGCTTTTTCCGGTAGTTCTGGAAGGACGGTCATTAAACTTGTCTGTCAGTTCAAAGATACGGCTGTTGAGCTCATCCAAAGAATGGAACACTTCATGCCGGATGGCAGCATATATAAACTGGTAGAACTTGTATACGATTCCTTCTACAGGACCTTTGTCACGTGGCTTCCGTACACGGCAAGCCTCCAGGGTAGTATTGTAGTAGCTTGACCATTCCAGCGCAGCATTGTTGAATGTAGGCTCGTAACGGTCTGACTTTTTCACCCATTGGGTCATGTTGTCGCTCTTGCACACTTCAGGACATCCTCCAAAATAGGTTATGGCATCCGACAAGCCACTGAAAAAGTATTCCATGCTTGCATGATACATGGCTTTGGCATAGCCCATACCGCTGAACGGCAGCATACAGCAGAGGACAACTACGGGTATATGCTCCTGGATTTTCCGGTCTGCAACATAGAGCTTGTCACCAGCAAAATCAATCTGCATCTCACAGCCTGGGATGTAAGTGTTGTGGTAAGACAGGTTGTTGGCATACTGATAATCACGGATATGCTTCTTGAACTGCGTGTACGCATAGCCGTTGGGATGCTCCTTGAGATATTCCTCGTGTAGCAACTGTATGGTCAGGTGGCGGTGTCTGGCAAGGTCTTCCGCATAGTCTGGCAACAGCTCTTTCAACTCGTTTTTCTGTTCAGAAGGTTTGGGAGTTGGTGGAGACTGCAGCAGACTGTGGATTTGCTCTTCACTCATCCGGCCTATTGTGCCGTAATCAACTTTGGTTTCATCAGCCAACTTCTTGTAGCGGTTTAAGACTCCACGGCCTATGTGCAGTTGTGCACATATTTCCCGTTGAGGAGTGGAAGCCGACAGCATTTGAAATGCTCTTTTTAATTTTACCATATTCAACGTTCTGTTTGCCATATCTTAAAGGGTATTGGTTGATCGGACCTTTAAGATATGAAGTTTATACTAAACTACAGAACTGAACTGAATTGTCAATCTTTTTGCTGGTACCGATTCATGCGCTACGTTGGTACCGATTGGAGCGCTGAGATGGTACCGATTCGTCCGCTATAGCGGTACCGATTCATGCGCTATGATGGTACCGTTTCGCCGATACTATCA
>CAJJOL010000100.1:0-2634 GCA_905193385.1 uncultured Prevotella sp.
GGAATTTCGCTACCTTAGGACCGTTATAGTTACGGCCGCCGTTTACTGGGGCTTCGATTCAATGCTTCTCTTGCGATGACATCCCCTCTTAACCTTCCAGCACCGGGCAGGTGTCAGGCCCTATACGTCTTCTTTCGAATTTGCAGAGCCCTGTGTTTTTGATAAACAGTCGCCTGGACCTCTTCGCTGCGCCCTACTTTCATAGGGACCCCTTTTCCCGAAGTTACGGGGTTAATTTGCCTAGTTCCTTAACCGTGATTCACTCGAGCACCTTAGGATACTCTCCTCGACCACCTGTGTCGGTTTACGGTACGGGTAACATATACTATAACTTAGAAGATTTTCTCGGAAGTCGACTTGGGTGCTCTATCAAATTGCCCGTAGGCTCTCTGTACTGTCAGGTTTCAGCAAGGACTAACTCTTAATCTGCCCCTATATCTACGCCCTTTAACCACCTATTCCGTCAGGTGGCGGCACTTACGTTCCTTCGTCTCTCCATCGAGGTATATGTTAGTATCGGAATATTAACCGATTATCCATCGAGATCGCCGTTCGGCTTACCCTTAGGACCCGACTAACCCTGATCCGATTAGCGTTGATCAGGAAACCTTGGTCTTGCGGTGTGCGGGTTACTCTCCCGCATTATCGTTACTCATGCCTACATTTGCTTTTCCATACGCTCCACAATTCCTCACGAAACTGCTTCGACGCTGAATGGAATGCTCCCCTACCGCGCTCTCGCGCCCAGAACTTCGGTGATATGCTTGATGCCCGTTTATTATCCACGCTCTGTCGCTCGACTAGTGAGCTGTTACGCACTCTTTGAATGAATAGCTGCTTCCAAGCTAACATCCTAGCTGTCTCTGCAACAAAACATCGTTAGATCAACTTAGCATATTCTTCGGGACCTTAGTTGCTGGTCTGAGTTGTTCCTCTTTTGCGACTGGACATTAGCACCCAGTCACTCACTGCTGTAAATCATACTACTGGCATTCGGAGTTTGTCAGGATTTGGTAGGCGGTGAAGCCCCCGCATCCAATCAGTAGCTCTACCTCCAGTAGACTCTTTATTACAACGCTGCCCCAAAAGGCATTTCGGGGAGTACGAGCTATTTCCCAGCTTGATTAGCCTTTCACCCCTACCCTCAAGTCATCGAGAAGCTTTTCAACGCTTATTCGTTCGGTCCTCCAGTTGGTTTTACCCAACCTTCAACCTGCTCAAGGGTAGATCGCAAGGTTTCGCGTCTACAACCACTAACTAAACGCCCTGTTCAGACTCGCTTTCGCTTCGGCTCCGTGCATCCTTGCACTTAACCTCGCTAGTGATTAGTAACTCGTAGGCTCATTATTCAATAGGCACGCCGTCACAGCACGAAGCTGCTCCGACCGGTTGTAAGCGTATGGTTTCAGGTTCTATTTCACTCCCCTGTTCGGGGTTCTTTTCACCTTTCCTTCACAGTACTGGTCCACTATCGGTCTCTTGGGAGTATTTAGCCTTACCGGGTGGTCCCGGCTGATTCTGACAGGATTCCTCGTGTCCCGCCATACTCAGGATACTGCTTTCGCATAACAAACTTACCTGTACGAGCCTTTCACTCTCTATGGATGGACTTTCCAGACCATTCCAGTTCATTGTTAATTGAATATTGCAGTCCTACAACCCCGATATTGCCGTAACAATATCGGTTTGGGCTTCTTCCATTTCGCTCGCCGCTACTTTGGAAATCGATGTTTCTTTCTTTTCCTCCTCCTACTTAGATGTTTCAGTTCAGAGGGTTAGCTCACCTCGCGGTGTGACAGGTCTTCTACCTGCCGGGTTGTCCCATTCGGATATCTGCGGATCGAGTCTCGTTTGCAAATCCCCGCAGCTTTTCGCAGCTTACCACGTCCTTCTTAGCCTCCAAGAGCCTAGGCATCCCCCATACGCCCTTACTTACTTTCTTTTTCCGCTATGCATACCCTATTGTATATGCATAGCCTATATCTCATCTCCTTAATCGTGTCAATGAACGATGATTGAATCGCTTCAATCCGAGTGGAGGATAAGGGAGTCGAACCCTTGACCCCCTGCTTGCAAAGCAGGTGCTCTAGCCAACTGAGCTAATCCCCCGAGTTTTTGTGTAGTCCCGTGCGGACTTGAACCGCAGACCCCTACATTATCAGTGTAGTGCTCTAACCAACTGAGCTACGGGACTATATCGCGGGAAACTCCACTCTATAAAAAAAATCACCGGTATTCGAGAGAAAAGAACGCAGATCAATCTGTCGTTAAGTAATCATACTCTCCAGAAAGGAGGTGTTCCAGCCGCACCTTCCGGTACGGCTACCTTGTTACGACTTAGCCCCAGTCACCAGTTTTACCCTAGGGCGCTCCTCGCGGTTACGCACTTCAGGTACCCCCGGCTCCCATGGCTTGACGGGCGGTGTGTACAAGGCCCGGGAACGTATTCACCGCGCCATGGCTGATGCGCGATTACTAGCGAATCCAGCTTCGTGGGGTCGGGTTGCAGACCCCAGTCCGAACTGAGACAGGCTTTAAGGATTTGATCGTACTTACGTACAACCGTCTCTCTGTACCTGCCATTGTAACACGTGTGTAGCCCCGGACGTAAGGGCCGTGCTGATTTGACGTCAT
>CAJJOL010000101.1:0-2628 GCA_905193385.1 uncultured Prevotella sp.
TTTGTGAGACTACCAACTTTTTTATGAACTATTTCTTATCCCGAACTGGGGTAAACATTTTTGTTATTATTCAACTAATTCTAGAAACGCATTTGGCACATATGCTGTCACCATCGTTATCAAACCTTCAACAACCACACCTACTCTCTGTTGTCCTTGCCATCTCGCCACTCGTCCAACGACTCCCTTGAATGCGCCGTCAACAACTCGTACTAATTGACCTTTCTCGAACTTGGGCACTTCGTCTAACGACACGATAGTATTGTCCGCATCGGCTGCACAGATAATCTTCAGACTTTCCATCTGATAGTCGGGGACTATCAATGGTGTCTTGTTGATTCTGCAGCCAACGTGGACGTGGCGATAGTAAAAACGAAGGAATGGGAGGTTTACGTTGTCGTAAACAAAAGTCTTAATTTGTTCTTCTGTACCGAATGCGAAGAAAATGTTGGGCAATCGTGATTCAGCGACAACTTTGCGTTTGCCGTTGATAATTTTAACTGCATTAGTAGTGGGATAGAAAGCGATGATGCCCTTAGCTACAAAATAATCGTATGCTGCTTTCTCTCTTCCATATGTGCAACGGAGGGCGTACCAATGGGGAGTATCTTCCTGCTTCTGTTGCTTTAATGTCGTTCCCGTATGCACATTTCTGGTGGACACCCCTGTATGTGAACTCACTGCTGATATAGTGCTTTGAGCTTCGGGGAGGACGTTGGGGGTAAGCCCAGCGCAAGGAGGAGTTTCACCATCTCCAACGGTGTGTACATTTTCTGGTGTACATTCATCGATTTTCATATCGGTGCTAACTTTATTCTAGACAGAACTCGGTTAAGTTGCGACACAAAAAAAGCGTGAGTCGTCCTGTTGTCCGTCCCACGTACCAAGGCTCTTGCATTGCCAAATCCAGTTGAACAGACAACGTTAGAGCCCACGCCGATATGAAAATCGCATCCGTAAAGAGACCTATACAGCATATTACATTGCACCCCAAAGGACACAATCTATGCTTACAAGGTCTCCACGGGATTGATATAATCACACCCGGGACATCTACCGTTGCTACGTTCAAGACTGGATTTTGAATTTGCAAGATTCGGTACGTCTTAAACACAGCGTCGAGTAAACGCCTTCAATATGTCAGAACTATCGTCCCACCCAAGCCCGCTTCGCACAGATATGTCTTTCGATTTTACCATGCTCCACACGGCGTGAGCTGTCTCATTATATCTTCTACAAGAACTCGTCTTGGGCTGATATTCAGTTGAGACATGATAGTCCGAGTGCAAATATAGGCATTTTTAATCAGAATAAAGAATAAATCTCAAAAAAATCTTATTGTTAACTGGGGAATTGGTGGGAATTGGTGAGGAGTTACCCAAAATTGGACTTGTTGAAACTGTGCTTTTGTGTGACATACATTATGTGTAAGGTCAACGCTTTTGCGTCTTTCTCTTGGCTGGTGTTCCCAAGCCGACCTTCTGTGTGCCATCCCAATTCGTAAGCTGGTCGGCACATCCGTTTGAGCCGCTGAGTGAGACATAGGTATCGGCGCTGCATGACATGTGGTCGACAAATGCAAGTAAGTTTTGACAAAGGGGTTCGGTATAAACGACTCCCTTTGTGGCAAAGATCTTTGTCCATGATGTAACACATTCCTTGCGAAAGTTACTGCAATCATCCCATACCATACCTGCAAGGAATTTGTCTGTGGCTGCTTCCACTCTCTTTGCAGAGTCGAGAGAAAGGTTGTACTTTGATGCTGTTGCCATGATGCCATAATAGATAGCGTTGGCTTCTTTCTCAATGAAGTCTATCCGTCCTGTCTTTGAGAAACTTTTGAGGGCATCGTACCCTTCATTTATAAATCGGTCTATGATGTCTTGGTATCTGGATTGTTTGGCTTGCTCCTCTCGTTTAGCTGCCGCTTCCTCTTTCTTGCGTTCCTCCACACGCAGCATCGCATCTATGATTTCAGGTTGATGCCTCATCTCATTCCATTGAAGAACAAGATTCCTATACTTTGACAATAGTGCATTGTAGTCATTGCCTATATCTGTGAGTTCATCCCTTGCAACTGACAGTTGCCTTTTAAGACGGCCAATCATTTCATCTTTTTCTGCAGCCACTCGTTTGATTGCATTCTCGTCAAGTTGAGATATACGCTCTTTGACTATTGCGTTTTCTTCTTTCAAGACTATGTTCTCTGCTTCAAGCGACCTATTCTCATTGATAAGGCGATTGAGTTGCTGCATATAGTAAGTGTAAGTTTTGTTGACAGATGCTCGTATACCATAATTCTGCTTATCACGTTCAACATTGATGGCTGTTACAAGAGCCTTGATAGCATCATTGATGTTTGTTGTCCGTTCCTCTCGCCAAGTCTTTTGTCCGATAAGTGCAGGAATAGGAATGGCAAGTTCTTTCTTAACGGCATCCATTGCCTCTTGAACAGGTGTCTTGATATTGAGAAGAGGGAAGGTGAGCTCTTGCTTGTCAATAGTGGCAAGAACAGCGTATTTCTCCACCTTGTCAAGAGCAGCTTTCGCCTGTCGCTCGGCTTCAAGCACCATCTTGTTCTTATGCTTGCGTCCTCGCTTTTCTTCCTCTGAAAGTTCATCATAGGAG
>CAJJOL010000102.1:0-2575 GCA_905193385.1 uncultured Prevotella sp.
GTGGCGTTCTGCTGCTGTTGCAGTCGGTCGGTCAGTTCCGCCACCTGCCGCTTCAAGTCCTCTTTTTCCTCGTCCACAGGGGGCGTTTCGTAGAACGTGCTTAACTGGCGGTTGATGTCCCGGTAAGCGTATGCCGAAGAAGCACCGCCGCCCCTTTGTGGCTGCGCATCTTCTTCCGGCATCAGGTCGATTTCCGCTTGCGGTTCTTCCGTTTCATCGTCCCCCGTGAAACCGAAGTCCTGCAAGGATTGTATCTTGTCCTGCTGTTTGCGGCTTATCATCGCCTGCTCGTAAGCCTTTTGCTTGTCGGCTATAATCCCGTCCTCTGCGGGCAGGGGTATGTCGGCGTTGAAGCCGCCCACGCTCTCCACGTTCACGTCCTCTTTGCCGGAGGGGGCGAATATCAGGTACATGCACCCGGCAAAGGCAAGGAACATCAGCGGGAAGACTATCATTTTCCTGCGCTGCTGCACCTGCTGCGGGGTAAGTTCCCGTTTGGGTTTATCTTCCTTTTTCGGCTTCCCGTCCGCCTGCGGTACGGTCGTGCCGTTCTCATTCTTCTGTACTTCTTCCATATTCCGGTCTGTTTAAGGGGTTGATACTGTTGATTGTGTCATTGCCTTGCAATGGCAGTTGTTTGATATGTTCTATTTGCAGCCGCCTGCCGTCCCGTTTCCCGATGTTGTAGATTGATGAAACGGTGATATAGATAGACAAGCCGCCGAAAAAGAAGAACATCACGAGGATAACCGCCAGCCTTTTGCCCGGCGTAATCCGTCCGCACATTCGGCGCAGGCAGTCGTCCGCCCAGTCCCGCACCTTTTCGATGTAGTTTCGTTTTCTCTCCATAAGGCTACCTCTTAACGGTTTGCAAATCCTTGTTCTCGGTAATGGTGAACGCTTCGATGATGAAGCCGTGCGGGTTGTTGTCGCTCCGTGTGGCGTTGAGCAACCGGCACGAGGTCACAAGGCTTCGCACCGTCAGGCTGCTTTCCCGGACAATCAACTGGCGGGCATACGTGTTCACCTTGTAGGGGTACTGGTCGAAGTCGCACTTCACGCTGTCAATCTCCACCGTCTGCGTGACGTTTCCGGAAATCACCCGGTTGTAGTAGCCCTTTTCCGCCAAGTCCTTGTAATAGTTGAAAGCGGTCTTGTCGGCAAGGAACAGCGAGCGTTTGATGTTGCTTTCGATAGCCCCCTTGTCGGGTGAGAGTGTGAAGAAAAGTTCGTGGAAACGCCGCACGTGCGACTTGGCTTCCACGGGTCTGTTCTGCGCCATGTCCTGCGAGAGTGCCAGCATCAGGCTTTTGCCGTTGTCGAGGACGTATATCTTCTGCCGCTGCTTTTCGGCGAAGCTGTACGAGTTCCACACGGCAAAGCCCGTCACCAGTGCGCACAGGCAGATGAATACCAGCGCAAAGAGCCTGATTTGCCGGAAACTCGTTTCGATGTTCGTTAATGACTTAAATTCCATATACTAAATATTGATGTTGGTTATTTGAGTAGTTTCCCGGTTACTTTCCCGCTTGCCGCACCGACCGCAGCCCCGGCGATTGACCCAGCCCGTGCCACGTTGCGGTTATAGGCAGACGTACCGCCAGCCGACACTATCCAGCTTGCCACCGTTGGAATGGTGAAGTAGCCCACGATGCCGATAATCATAAAGATTACATACACGGTGCTGCTCCCGTCAGGAATGAAATTCGGGTCTGAAAGCTGCTCGATGTCCTTTTGGAGCATCAGGGTTTGTATGCGTGCCAGCACGCTGCTGAACAAGTCCGACACGGGTAGCCACAGGTAAATGGAGATATAGCGTGAAATCCACTGGGTCAGCGTGCTTTGGAAACCGTCATAGACGGAAATCGCAAACGCCAGCGGACCCAGTATCGAAAGCACAATCAGGAAGAACGTGCGCAACGTGTCTATAATCAGCCCCGCCGCCTGAAAGAGCATTTCCAATAGTTCCCTGAACCAGTCCCGTACGGACTTCTTGATATTGTACGCCGCCCTGTCCATATACATACCCGTCATAGTTACCATGTCGGAGGGCGACCAGCCCAGTTCTTCCAGTTGCCTGTCAAATTCCTCGTCCGATGCAAGGTAAGCCGTTTCGGGGCTTCGCATCAGGGCTTCATATTCCAGTCGGTCTTTCTGCGCCCGGTATTCGTTCATGTCGAAAGTCTGCGTTTCCATAAGCTGGTTGCACCCTTTCACCACTGGCGACAGCACCGTGTTGATAGTACCCAACACGAATGTTGGAAAAAACATGATGCACAGCCCCAGCGCAAAGGGGCGCAGGAGCGGGTACACGTCTATGGCTTCCGCCCTTGCGAGCGACTGCCACACTTTTGCCGCCACGTAGAACAAAGCCCCCAATCCGGCAATACCTTTCGCTACCCCCGTCATGTTGCTGCACAAGGGCATCATTTCATCGTACAGCACCCGCAACACTTGGTGCAGGTTGTCAAAATCCACTGCTGCTAATAACATAGGCATACCGATTTATATGTTACCAGTAGCGTTCATCCGCCGAGCCGTAGAGAGCCAGCACCCGGTCGGTGTCGTTCTTCTT
>CAJJOL010000103.1:0-2534 GCA_905193385.1 uncultured Prevotella sp.
TGGAAAATCCAGTGTAAGCTGCCCCCTAAAACCAAGCGATTCTGCCCCCTTGTGCTAAAATAATCCTACCCCCTTGATTCCAATATAAAAATACCCCTGCTTGGCAATGCCCGGCAGGGGATTTTTCGTAGATTTGATTCCCGTCTTGACCGGTGGGATAAAATCATTTCTACTATGACAACAAAGATAGCAAACATCCTCCAATGTTACGCATTGGGGATGGGGATAAAGCAGATAAGCAGGAGCTTTGAGCTTTCCCGCAACACGGTGCGCAGATATGTGCGCCTGTTTCAAGAGTGTGGTATACCGATAAAGGAGTTGGCCGCCATGCCTTCCGCTCGCATCCAGGAAATGTTCTCTGAAGGTGTTGGCCGTAACAGGGAACCGTCACAACGCCAGCTTGAGCTTGAGGCACTCCTTCCTGAGTATGCTGCCCGGCTTAGCCGCCGAGGCGTAACAGTGAAAACCCTGTACGAAGAGTACCGCGAGACCCATCCTGACGGATACAGACATGCCAGTTTCGGCAACTATCTCATGCGTTACCGTATGGTGACACATGTCGTAGGCCATGTCGAGCATTATGCCGGAGACCAGATGTATATCGACTTCGCCGGTGACAAACTGGAAGTCGTTGACAGTGAAAGCGGTGAATGTCGCAGCGTTGAAGTGTTCGTGGCCATACTTCCGTGCAGCCACTATACCTATTGTGAGGCGGTCTGGTCCCAGTCAAGGCAGGACTTGATTAAGGCGTGTGAGAACGCGCTTCATTTTTACGGCGGGGTTCCGATGGCGATCGTACCAGACAACCTCAAATCGGCGGTAACCCGCAGCGACCGTAACGAGCCGGTAATCAACGAGGAGTTTGCGGCATTTGCCGAACACTACGGATGTACCGTATACCCCACACGGGTACGTCATCCAAAGGACAAGGCCTTGGTGGAGAATGCCGTGAAGCTGCTTTACCGATCCGTCTACGCTGACATCGAGGGTCTTGTATTCCACTCGCTGGAGTCTCTGAATGCGGCCATATCCGAATCGCTCTCGGCCTTCAACGGACGCAGGATGAGCGGGCGTCCCCAGTCCAGACGGGAACAGTTCGAGCAGATTGAGTCCGACTGCCTCCGCCCGCTTCCCGCCATACGCCATCAGATGAAAGAGCGACGCTCCGCAACAGTAATGCGTAACGGCTATGTCACCTTCAGGCTTCACCATTACAGCGTACCGAAAGAGTATATAGGCAAACGTGTCGAGATTGTCTATGATGCGGACACGCTGGAAATATATCATGGCCTGCGTCTGGTGACCACACACCAGCGCGATGACACGCCATACTCCTATACGACCAAGGATGCCCACGGACTGCCCGGACGTCATGGAAGTTATGAAAAGGATCTGGAACAGATTTACGAACGGGCCGGCCAGACAGATAACGTCCTGCTGCTGTATCTGCGCAAGGTGGCGGAACTCAAGAAGTATCCTCCCGCGGCGTTCCGTTCATGCAGAGGCATCATGGCGTTGGAGAAGACCTTCGGGCTGGAACGGTTGGTGGCGGCAAGCGCATGCGCCACGCAACTGCGCCTATACGGATATCAGGAGATAAGGCGGATCCTTGAACGCGGGGATGATGCAGACTTCCTGTCAAAAGACGACATTGACGATGAGGTCCCCGTAACATCTATCCACAAAAACATCCGCGGAGCAGCCTACTTCGCACAATTAAAACATTTAAATAGAGACAACAATGGAAACAAATAATCTTACCGCACCGATAGCTGTCGAAAAAGACCGCAACACGTTGACAATCGAACTGATGAACCGTATGAAGCTGCACGGCATGGCCGCCGCCTTCACTGAAAGCCTAACCTCCACTATGGCAGAAACAATGACAATCGACTCTTTCCTGCACATGTTACTTGCCAGGGAATGGGACTACCGTGCCAATGCAGCCATCCAACGCCTTATACGCGGGGCGGCGTTCCGCTACAAGGCCTGCCTCGAGCAGATAGACTATGCAATCCCGCGTGGCCTTGACCGCAATCAGATGGAGCGGCTTGCATCGCTGGAGTTCATCCGCAAGGGACAGAACCTCTTCATCACAGGGTCATCCGGTACCGGGAAGAGCTTCCTTGCCACAGCAATGGGGTATGAAGCCTGCAAGAAGGGCATACGGACATATTATGCGAATGCTCCGAAACTTATGGGTACGCTTAAGGTGGCAAAAGTAAAAGGCACACTGGAATCGGAACTCAAGAGAATCGAACGGAGCACGCTGCTCATATTGGATGACCTCTTCCTTGTGAACCTTGATGCCAAGGAACGACCCATCCTGCTCGATATAATAGAGGACCGACATGGGCGCAAGTCCATCATCATCACCTCGCAACTGCCAACGGACAATTGGTATGATGCAATCGGAGACCCTACAGTAGCAGATGCCATTATGGATCGTATTATACATACGGCGCACCGGATTGAGCTGACAGGAGAAAGTGTCCGTAAAATGGCTGCATACAGAGGGAAATAAACTAAAATAA
>CAJJOL010000104.1:0-2523 GCA_905193385.1 uncultured Prevotella sp.
CGGCAATGTCAAGACCTTTGGTCTTTTGTTCATCGGTGGCATTGTCTTCCAAGATACTGCTGACAAGAACTTGCTTGCATATTGATTGCAGCAACGGAAGTTTGCTTTTCCACTTTTCCGTTGCCCCAAGGTCTGGAACCAAAACAACCTCCCGACCGCTTAGGACTTCGACTGCATCTTTATTGAAACATCCGTTCATGCCTCCAGTAGCCAACCATACGAAATCAGAAATGAAGTGGGTGGCAATGATGGCTGTCTTTTCGCTCTCCACGATGGCTATTGTCTTGGTCGTGGTTTTATCTGTCAACAGATGTTCGCCAAAGAAGCACTGCCGAAGTGTAAAGTCTGGCAGTTTCAGTTCCGAGTGTACCCAAGTCACCAGGCTGTGTGGTTCCTTGATGCGGTGTCCTGTCTTGTCATCATACTTCATTATCTTGCCAGTGCGCACATTCCCATTGACATCTATCTGCCAAAAGATAGTTGAACCGCCCCATTTCTTTGAAGTGCCGACCTTGTACAAGGCAAACAGCCGTTCTGTCTCCTCTTTGCCAAAGACCGTTGAAATGTATCGGTACAAAGGATTGACAGAATAACCATGCAGTGTTTGCTCCACCAGCTTGCTATCAATGAAAGTTGGAAGAGGTTTCTCTTTACTGCACTCTTTGATTGGTGTTTTATATCTCCAATCATCATTGCAGTTGGCATCGGGATTGTCCTTGAAATAATCAGACGGAGAATAATGGTAGCCACAACTCTGTTCATGGTCACAACGCCCAACATTGTCAGGGAATACAATCTGTCCTTCCTCGTCAATATATCTTGCAAAGCAACGCTTACGCCCACATTGAGGGCAAGCATATCGGTTGCCCAGCTTGTATTTCTGTAGATGGAATCTATACTCACTCATAAGGCTCTGCACTTGTTGCACCTTGCACTTTCTGCACTTTTGCACTTGTTTGGCACAAAATGCAGCTTCTTTTGTGCAAGAGTGCAAGAAGTGCAAAGTGCAAACGGTGCAAGGTGGTGGTTCTACTTCTGAACTTTCTCATAATTGCCTTGCTTGTCTTTGATGATAAAGTTTCTCTGACAGAAGTCTTTGAGCATATACATGACAGTACGTCTTGCAAAACCGAAATCCGCTCCAGCCTTTACTGCTTCAGCAGTTACGAACTTGTTTCCCAACGAGTCAAGTACCTGTTTCTTCACAGGGTCGGTAGCCTCGGTTAAAACGAGGTCATCCATCCTTTTGTATGACTTCTCAAAGTAATTGCTCATCCGTATGGCTGCATTCACGGACTCCGCATCAACAAAATCCTTGTGAGACTCATCACAAGCCCAACGGAACAGTTGGAATATCAAGGCAAGCCGAGCCGTATTCAAAGGAACTTTTGCAGCACGTGAGTCTATCATTTTTTCATCCGTAATGGCATTCTGCCGTTCTATATCCTCATTCTGCCAATCATAGAATATGTCGATGGCTTCATCAGAGAAGTCAAGAACATTGAAGATGCCTTCCGTAAAAGGAAGAGCCACAGCCTTGTCTATGATCTCTTTCCATACACGGAATGGTCTTTCAATGATTGCAGCATCTTGTTTTGGAACCTTAACCCAAGGAGCAATCTTCAAACCTTTTGGGCATGTGATCAGAAAACGGTCAAGAAAACCATTCTTCTTGAATCCCATATCATAAAGTTCATGCACAATACCAGTCTGGATAGTTCCCACAATCTGTATGCAAGGATAGTCAATTCGTAAAGGACAATCAAGATTACAACGAGACACATCTACTGGCAAACCATTGTGAGCCGACAGCATTTGTTGTACAAAAGAACTGTTGTTGTATCGGTTGATGGTGTTGAACAGCCCCATTATCTCATCCACCACAACTGCCACACCTCTGAGGTTGGCATCGTGATTGCGCATCAGAATCTCAGGCGTGAAGTCATTCATGATATTCTTATGCAGGACTGGTACAGGAGGTAACGATTCCCATTCCGTCCGTTTTTTGCCCTTGTTTCTCTCCACAATGGCTGCATACTCATTCTTTAGAGCCTTGAACTTATGGTGCTCCTCAGTATCAATGTCGTGCAACGGCTTGTAGGCAAAGCTCAAAGGTGGAGTCTTGCCGACTCCTGGTCTGCCAACAAGAATGACATATAGAATAGGTGAAGTAATCCAATTGCCTTTAATCCGGATATAGCAGGAGTTGCCGACGGCTGCTGCCATAGCGGATATAAGGGAAGTAGCGGTAAACTCAATGGAATAGTTCTCCGTCCTTGCCAAATCAAGAATCATCTGCTGCATCTTCTGGGGGAATACGTCAAGCGGAATTCCTGAAGTGGCTACGCCCGAAGCCTCCGAGCGTAGCTTGTTACAAATTTCAAGCGCATCCATACTATTACCAGTTTAAGGGTTTCGGCTTGCGCTTGTTTCCTGCAAGAATGGCTGCGTTCTCTTCCTCCGCCGTGAGAGGTACAGGATTCTTGCGGTTAGTCTCCAGCCACTTGTCAAGTTCATCCTGAT
>CAJJOL010000105.1:0-2341 GCA_905193385.1 uncultured Prevotella sp.
CCCCTCTTTTCCTTCCTACCTTTGTGGCTTCATTATAATCTTAATCCATTATGTGTTCAGTATTAGAATTTTCTAGCGAAAGTGATAAACTACGTACTCTCTTTTCCGAGTCTAACCATTTTGATTCTGTTCTTTTCATATTTGATGGCGGCCGTCGTTATAAAGTTTCGTCTTCCAGCCTTGGTATCCATTCCCCTCAGGACCTACTTCTCCCTTTAGGTCTTGGCCTTTTCCGCAGCAGTCCTTTTTGGTCTTATTACCTTTATCCCCAAGGTTGTAATTTCCATAAAGGTATTGACGGTCTTTGTGGCGAGGTCATCCGACACACGGGTTCCTGCGTGTCAGAGCAGAGCTGTCATATTTTTCCCGACCGCTCCCGTAGCAGGTTGCATATCCTTTATCGGTGCGACGACGAATACCGTCTGGAATGCCGTCGTCTGAATCGCGGTTCTTTCCTCTTGAAAAAGGAGGAACGGAAGAAGGATTTTCTTCAAATTTCCTGGAATCGCCTGAATGAGCTGCTTACTGTTAAAAAGTATCGGAAAACAGTTGAAAAGTAATTCCCCATTCTATAAGCCGTGCAGTTTTATTTTGATAACTTTGCCACATAATAAAAAGTGGATGTACAGTGAAAGAACCGGTTATTACCCTTACTTTGGAAGAGTACGAAGAGTTGCGCAAGGAACATGAATGCCTTGAAAAGGAGCATGCGGAACTTCAGAGAAAATACGAAGCCTCTTTGCAGGAGTATTCCCGCCAGGTCGAAGAAATCTCGGCCTGTACAGCCGTCATTGCCGATCTGAGATGGAAATTGGCTGACTTGACACGCCGTTTATGGGGTAAATCCAGTGAAAAACGTCATCTTCCCGAAGATGCCGGCCAGCTGAGCATCTGTTTCGAGTCTCCGTCCGATGTCAATGACCCGGTAGCGGAAGAACAGAAAACCGCTGGGAAATCCGTCACATCGGAGAATGGCTACAATCGTTTCCGTAAAAGCTTCACGAAAAAGATCACTCCCCACGCCCGTAAGCCCATCGACCCGTCCCTTCCCCGTGAGGAGATTATCATTCCCATGCCGGAAGGCCTTTCGTTGGAGGGAGCGACGAAGCTGGGAGAGGAAGTGAGCGAACAGTATGCTGTCAGCCCCGCCCGATTCTATGTGAAACGCATCATCCGTCCTAAATACCGGCTCGCCGACGGTCGTATCATAACCGCTCCCATGCCCGTAATGGCACATCCCCACAGCAATGCCTCGGAAAGTGTACTGGCCCACATTGCTACCGCCAAATATTACGACCACCTGCCTCTGCACAGACAGCTGGATATCTTTGAGCGTGAAGGAATCCATCTGAGTCCTTCCACCGTAAGTAACTGGATGATGGCTGCCGCACAGCGTCTGGAACCAATCTATAATGAACTTCGTGAACTGGTCAAGGACAGCTATTACGTCATGGCCGATGAGACACCCCATCCCGTACTTGAAAGCGACCGGCCCGGTGCTCTTCACCGCGGGTATATGTGGAACTTCTATCTGCCCCGGTTCCATACCCCCTTCTTTGAATATCACAAGGGCCGTGGCAGCAGCGGAATAGACACACTGCTGGCAGGACAGGTCCGGGTGGTACAGAGTGACGGCTTTGCAGTATATGACAAGTTCGACACGCTACCCGGAAAGTTGCATCTGTGCTGCTGGGCGCACGTCAGGCGCAACTTTGTGGAAGCGGAAGGAAATGACCCTCCCAGAGCAAGGCATGCACTTGGACAAATAGGCGGACTGTATGCCGTGGAGGAGAAAATCAGAATGGAACATCTGGAAGGGGAGGCGGTGGTAAAGCTTCGCCGGGAAAAATCGTACCCTATTATCAAAGAACTGGAAAAATGGTGCAAGGAGGAATATGGACATACGGTCGATAAATCGCCTATTGCCAAGGCCATGTTCTATATGTACACACGCTTTGAACAACTGTCCGGATATGTCAATGACGCACAGTTCTGCATTGACAATAATCCGGTGGAGCGTTCTATAAGGCCGTTGACTTTAAACAGAAAAAATACGCTCTTCTCCGGATCACATGAGGCAGCACATGCAGCGGCAATTTTCTTTTCACTGATGGGATGCTGTAGGGAAAATAAGGTGAACCCAAAACTATGGATGCAGGACGTGCTGATTAGGGTACAGGAGAAAGAAAGAGAAGAGAAAAACGATTACACCGATTTACTGCCATTTAATTGGAAAGGATAAACAGGAAAGCTATAATAAAGTCAAAAGCCAGACATGCTTCGTCTGGCTTTTGACTTTATTATAACTTGGAGAGAAACACGCACGAGGCCGAATGCTTAC
>CAJJOL010000106.1:0-2337 GCA_905193385.1 uncultured Prevotella sp.
ATACAGGTCTTCGATTTCTGCGATTCGTGCTTTACACTGCTTCAAATCCCGTTTGTGCTGCGCCCGGTCAGAGGACACCCGGAGGTGCATCTGATTTGCAATCTTCTTCACAAGGGCTTCCCGATTGCTCACAGCGGCCTTTGCGTGTGCCTGAATGTCCGCAAAGACAGCTTCATGCAGAACACGGGCTTCCAAATTATGAGAGTCACAGGCTTTCGCACCATATTTCCGATAAGTGCTGCAACAATAAAAGGTCTGATCCAGAACACTGTTACGTTTGCGCCTGTGCTCGACCTTGACTAACATCGTTCTGCCGCAGTCTGCACAGCGGACGATGCCCTTGAAGATATTGTCGTAGTCGGTCTTATCGCACATAAAACTACTGGAACGGCTGTAAAGGATTCGCTGCACGTTCTCCCAACGGTCTTGTGGGATGATTGCTTCATGTGTATTCGGAACGATAGCGCGTTCTTCAAACGGAATATAACGCCGCTTTTTGGATTTCATGGACACGGTGGGCTTGGCTTCGTAGATGATGTGTCCGGCGTAGACTGGGCTGTGCAGAACCTGACTGATATAGGCACTGTCCCAATCATACATCTTTTCATCATCAATAAAGCGGCCAAACATCTCTTTCTTGTAGTAACACGGCTTCAAGACTTTTTCATCGTGGAGCCGCTTGGCGATGCGGTGAAGCCCCAGCCCTTCCTCTGCCATTGAATAGATATACTCAACAACGGGGGCGGTGTTCGGGTCGATCACAAGGTGATTGTGGTCGGCAGGGTCTTTCTGGTAGCCAAACGGTGCGCCGCTGGAGATATACTTTCCGCTTTTCTTGCGTGTCCGAAGGGCACTCTTGATTTTTCGGGAAGTGTCTTTGGCGTACATTTCATTGATGATGTTTCGGAACGGGGCAATATCCATCTGAGATTGCTCGTTGGAATCATAACCATCGTTGATTGCAATATAGCGGACACCGTGTTCAGGAAAGAAGATTTCCATATACGTTCCGGTTTCGATGTGGTTGCGTCCAAGTCGGGACTGGTCTTTGGTAATGACTGTTGCCACCTTTCCTTCCCGGATATCATCCAGAAGTTCCTGAAAGGCAGGGCGGTCAGAGTTCGTACCGCTGTAACCATCATCAACATAGTACTGGCAATTCCCGAAACCGTTGCGTGTGGCATACTCCATAAGCATCGCCTTTTGAGTGCGGATGCTCAGGCTTTCGCTGTTTGAACCGTCATCTTTTGACAGTCGGCAGTATAAAGCAGTTACTTTTTTGTCCTTTTCCATGTGTACCTCCATAATGGAAAAGAGACCTCATCAATCACATTGTAGCGGATGCTGCGTGATGATGCAAGCCCTTTTCCGCAGTAAAACGTCCAATTAGCCAGCGGCGAGATACGATTCGGCAGTTTTACGAATTTCTTCTTCCGCAAGCCGCTGAAAAAGCGTATTCATCGGCACATTGCCGATATAATGGCGTTCCACGATCAGGCGCACGGACTTCGGACTTCTCGGCGCACGTTTGCGTGTGGTGGGCTTCTTCTCAGATTTTTCTTTGTTCAAGGGCAGACCTCCTCATTCATGTGGTGCAAATACGGAAAGGAATGGATGGATTCTATTCGTTTTTCTCTTTTTGTTTTATTACGTTGGTTAGGTGAAAGTTTTCTTCGATACAGTCTTAAAGGCTGCTATACTGCATAGGAAAAATATCTTTTGCAGATGCCATTAAGAATCTGCATCACAGAATCGTGATTTTGGCGGTTCTTGAATCGTGAAAAACGCAGAACTATTCAACATTTGGAATTTTCACAAAGATGTGATTGGGCGAAGAAAACCGCGTTCGTCTGCGCTCAATCAATCCCGCAGCGTCCAATTCCTTAAGCGCACTGGAAACACTGACAGTGCTGCGCCCTAGCTGCTCAGCCAAAGAGCAAATCGTAAAAATGACAAACACGAATCCACGTTCATCTATCCAGAGATTTTTCTGCGAGAGTGTGGCACGGTCGAGTAGCAACACATAAGTCATTTTTGCAGTCTGACTCAGGTCAAGTTCCAAAAGGAAGCGTGGGTATGGGAGAAACGGCGGCAGCAGAGTTTGCGTGGTAAGATATTCTGAAATGTTGATCACCTCCAGCTGAAGCAGAAATCAGGAACAAAGAGTATGTAACGAGAATTGGTGGGTTCCAATTCTCCAGTCGCAGAAAAGCACGAAACAAGTGCTCAACTGCGTTAATAAGTTAAGGTCTCCCATATTGGTCCTCGACTTCCCTAGGAGTGGGGAATCGTCCGGCGGCGGGCTTGCACCGCACCATTGGCATTTCAGCCACCCCG
>CAJJOL010000107.1:0-2314 GCA_905193385.1 uncultured Prevotella sp.
ATTTGTGAGACTACCAACTTTTTTATGAACTATTTCTTATCCCGAACTGGGGTAATAAGATATAAAAAAACGTCAGAAACTCCTTGCTGACAAGGAATTCTGACGAATTATCGAGGAATTTATAAGGAATTTGCAAATAATGGCGAGGAATAAAACGGAAAACTTTAATACAGCCTATACATTTACGGCTTTATTCCAGTTGTCTACTTTTGCATTATATAAACCATGAGTATAAAGAATTTGCCAGAGAGAGCGCTTGTGCGAATTGTCGAAGTTGGATATTTTCTTGTCCTTGATATACTTAACCGTAATTCTCGTAACAGCAGGATTGCCATCAGCTGCCTTTATTTCTTTGATGTAAGCAATAACGTTGGCAAGTTGGTTGTCGCTATAGAAATGCGATTTAAGAGCGTTTATAAGTTCTGCCTCCATGCCATTATAGCGTATGATGTCCTCTACCTGTCTGGAGAACCATTTGTCAGACTGCTTGATATAACCACACATGCAGTCCTTGAGTTCGTTTTGCAGCCTGGAAGATAGTCGTGACGCAATCAGTTTTAGCATATTCTTATAGTCAGCCTCTTCGGGAACAGTCTTTAGCAAGCTATGAGCCCAATATCTGTAATGGTCGTTCACGCTGTTGCAGATAAAGATGATATAAGCCGTAAAAACAATAATTACGGATGCAGACAGCTTTGCGTCAACATTCTCATCACTTTTGTCGTAGTTGCGCAGTCGGCATAAAAGATTGTCGTAGGCATTCGGAAAATCAAAGTCGGAAGATTGTCTTCTGATTTCATCCAAAAGCGATACAGATTCGATGTAGATCTCGGTTGTAGAGAACCGCATGACATTCATACGGCTCTCAAATTGTTTGCAACTGGTGTCTACAGCCCTCAGAACGACGTCGTCCTTTAGAGAGTCGTGTATGAGGTTAATTGAGTTTTGCGGGAGGCGTTGTTTCATTTTCAGTTTTCTTTATGTCTCTAATGCAGTCGTCAAGCCATTTCAGCAACTCGTAGTCGTCCTCGTCGGTGGAAACCGTGGTTCTTAGCTGAAAACGCTCTATAGCCATATGTGGCAAGAAATACATGGGCACAACCTCGTCGTTAAGGCACAGCACTCCGCTTTTGCTCAGTTTCACCTTCAATTCACACTCCTTCTTTGTTACGAATTGGTTAATATGAAACATCGTGTCGATAGAGTTCTTTATGCTCTGCTCGTTAGTTCCCTTTTCGAATTTGCTCCCGTAGAAAAACTCCTTTGCCTCGTTGTCTTCAGCCTCTTGTATAAGGCCGTTAATGTTGTCGTTGCGCGAGAAGTCGGCAAATGTATCCTTCTCTTTGTCGCGCTTGACATTCAGGCTAATCTGGGTTACGTAATCGTCGTTTTCGCGGCAACGCCTTTTCACCACGTCCCATGCCAATGCTTGCATGTAGATGGCTTCAAACTGAATGGTGTAACCATAAGGCTTGAGCATTCGGTTGAAGTTGGTGGCAAGAATCTTTGTTATTCGGTTCAAGTTGCCGTTGAAGGCTGCATAGTTCTTCTCGATAGCCACATACATCACACCTGGCTGATTGTGAAAAATCAGATGGCAAAACGGATACGAAGGTTCCGTCTTGTCCGCGTAGTCATCAATATTGTTGGTAGCGGTACCTGTAGGCAAGGTTATCTTTACGTCCTTGTCGTCATTGAGTCGATACACTATGATGTTGTCGCACACGGTAATGACATCATTACGCAAAGCCACCTCGCCGTTACCTTTCTTCATATAAATCTTCAATTTCTCTCCAGCTACAAAAATGTCGCCAAAGAGACTTTGAATCTTGTCGTTATCCACTCGTTTGTCTGGTGTAGAATCTGGGTCTTCGTTGAACGAATACCTGAAGAAAACGTATTTTTTCTGCTTCATAGTTTTTTCTTTATTTTGCTCCATGTTCTTAACTGAATAGAATCAGGATATGTTTTTGTTTAGGTTTAAGGGTTATTCAGTATCCCCAATATGTACCACAAAGTTAGCAGTTTTATTTTGTTAGGCTGTTATGATGTGTATAAAAAGTACAGAAAAATTTTGCGCCTTAAAGATTGTTAATTAAATATCTCTTATGCGACAAGAATGGGCAACCCTGCCACAGCCCAGTGCATCGTCCTTTGTATAGAATGTATTTATGAGAACGCGCCCAAAAGCCCAATTCCCTCCATAGGAGAGTGTGTCATAACTCAATTATGCGGGCTGAAAGCCCAATAAGCACATAGGAGGGTGTGTCAAAAGTCAACAAAACGGGCTGAAAGCCCCAAAAGCACATAGCCC
>CAJJOL010000108.1:0-2314 GCA_905193385.1 uncultured Prevotella sp.
ACAAGAACGTACAACGAGTTTTTTTTATTTATATTGGGAGTTTTGACACGCCCTCGTGCAAGGAAACGGCACCAGCAATTAATATTGTAATGTCATTTGAGATTTGTCAACTGCACAGACTATGGCGGGATACCATAGCCTCCTATGGTTTGTGTTTTGTTTACGAAACTTTCGTTTAGGGTCCTTGTGAATCCTTGCCCTGTTATTGTTGTTGTGGGGTTTATGAGATGTGATTTAGCAATGGTGTTGGTGGATATTTAACGTTAAATTTTATTTCTTTCGTCATAAATTCAGAGTGCAAGCAGCAGGGTATTCAATATATTTTTTGTACCTTTGTAGCTATGTTTTGATTCTTGCTGAAAATCAGCAAACATTATTAACGATTAAATAATATATTGTATGTCAGCAAATTACACAAAGCCCTCAATACCTAAAGGCACGCGCGACTTCTCTCCGGTGGAGATGGCAAAGCGCAACTACATATTCGACACAATACGCGAAGTATACGCCCTGTATGGCTTCCAGCAGATAGAAACCCCTGCCATGGAGACCCTTTCTACGCTTATGGGCAAGTATGGCGAGGAGGGCGACAAACTGCTCTTCAAGGTGCTCAATTCGGGCGACTATCTTGCCAAACTCTCCGACGACCAGCTCTTGCAGCGCAATCCGCTGCATCTTGCAACAAAGCTCTGCGAGAAGGGCTTGCGATACGATCTGACAGTTCCGTTTGCACGATACGTAGTGCAGCATCGTGACGAAATTCAGCTGCCGTTCAAGCGCTATCAGATACAGCCCGTATGGCGTGCCGACCGTCCGCAGAAGGGCCGTTATCGCGAATTCTACCAGTGCGACGCCGACATTGTTGGTTCTGACTCGCTGCTCAACGAGGTGGAGCTGATGCAGATTGTCGACACCGTATTCACTCGCTTCGGTGTGCGCGTGGCCATTAAGATAAACAACCGAAAGATTCTTACGGGTATTGCCGAAACCATTGGCGAGGCTGACAAGATAGTGGATATTACCGTGGCTATTGATAAGCTCGACAAGATTGGCATTGACGCTGTCAACGAGGAGTTGCGCCGCGACGGCATCAACGAGGAAGCCATTGAGAAGCTGCAGCCTATCATAGCGCTTACTGGCACCAACGACGAGAAACTCGCCACTATTGCTAAGGTGCTTGCCCAGTCGGAAGTGGGAATGAAGGGTGTTGAGGAGACTCGCTTTATTCTCGACACGCTCAAGACGTGCGGGCTGCACAATCAGATTGACCTCGACCTCACGCTTGCCCGTGGACTGAATTATTACACGGGTGCCATATTCGAGGTGAAGGCTCTCGACTATGCCATTGGCTCCATAACTGGTGGCGGACGCTACGACAACCTTACCGGTATCTTCGGATTGCCCGGAATCTCGGGTGTGGGCATTTCGTTTGGTGCCGACCGTATATACGACGTGCTTGGCGGTCTAGACCTCTATCCCAAGGAGGCTGCTCAGGGTACCCGTCTGCTCTTCATCAACTTTGGTGCTGCCGAGACTGCCTACTGCCTGCCTCTGCTGCGCCGTTGCCGTGAGGCTGGCATCCGCACCGAGATATATCCTGATAGTGTGAAGATGAAGAAGCAGATGGCATATGCCAACGCCAAGCATGTGGCTTTTGTGGCGCTGGCTGGCGAACAGGAAATTGCCGAGGGCAAACTCACTCTTAAGAACATGAGCACCGGCGAGCAGACTCTCGTTACGCCCGAACAGCTCCTGGCTGCCGTAAGCAAGCCTACGGAACTTTAATATAAACGCACACAAATAATTTCGTGGATAATTCATGAGCCCACTTTAAAAAGGGACATATTTTGAATTCAGTCTGACCAGTGTGGTCATTCTGAGTGAAACATGGCAATCGACTCCTCCGGTGAATATCTTTTGAGAAATTGCATTGAAAGAGCCGAAAGCTTCTCTGATAGGCCCGAAAAGGTAGGGTGTTCAAAATCGCTTAATCCTGCGCATTTTTTAACCTATAGTATTGATGCGCTTGACCACCAAATTTGGAGAAAGGTTTTCATTCGTCCATTCCGTAATGTGACGGTGTCTTCCTTCCTCCAATCTTTGTTTAAGATTGAAATTAGCTTTGTAAGTCTGAAAAGAAAGAACTTACAACATCTGCCGACACACCTTTTACAATAGCAATGATGGTTGCAGATGCTTTCACCTATGTTTTCGGGAAAGACAAGCCAGTCTTCTGCATGCGAGAGTTCGGACCACTCGCGATAGCCGCTGAGCACTTCCTTGTATTGCTTTTCAAACGTATCCCCGTTTATGT
>CAJJOL010000109.1:0-2308 GCA_905193385.1 uncultured Prevotella sp.
GACTATATAAAAATAGTTAGGGTCTAGATACGCTATGAGATTACATAGGGTAATGTGCTAGGCAGCTTAAAATTCGCTACAAAGTATTTTGGGGCGTTTTTTGTTATACTTGAATTGAAAGGATAATTCAGCTGACAAAAAGAAAAAGCGAAATACATTTCCGCCAAGATTTGTTTCCCTCGCTTTTCCCCCACCAAGCCACCTGAAAGGTATGCTTATGTTATACTTTTATACTACTGACAACGTCACACAAAATCAAGAGGCTTATAATACTTTTATTGAATCTTTCATTCCATTACTCGCTTCAGTTCCTTGTCCTAAATGTGGTATGATTGGTCTTCTTATTCTTTATGGTACTCATCCAAGAAATTTCATCAATGAAGATATGGTTCGTATTGAGCTTTTGATTCAGCGTGTTCATTGTAAGGGTTGTGGATCCACTCATATTGTTTTGCCAACTACTGTTCTCCCTTATTTTCTACATATCATACTTAATATCCAGAATGCTTTGAATTCCAATACTGAAATGAATATTACTTATAAAGATTATTTGAAACGTCGTTTTAAATTTTCTTCATTGGAACCATTCCCTGTTTTCACTCGTTTCTTCTCAACCATCCACTCAATCATAAAGAATCGTATTAAAAAAACTATTTATTTCGGATTTTTCATATCACCAACACACCTTCGTTAGAGTTTCGTTTCATATATTCCTATACTGAAATCAGATAAGAATATGCTGGAGGTGAAACGAACTATGAACGATTCTTACGATAATACAATCACCATATGTAATACTTTCGGTCTTGAAATAGACTGTATTGAGTCATGTACAAGTATCGTTAGAAACAAACAGGTGGTTATTGACCTTAAACTGACGGACAAAAGACCACCATGTCCTGATTGTGGCAACGAGTCTGTCAAAATCAAGGGATATGTAGCTAAAAAAATCAATCATTCCATTCTAAATGATAAGGGATGTGTTCTTGTATACCATGCCAGACGCTATATTTGTCCAATCTGCCATACAACCTATTATGAAATCAATCCATTCGTATTCAAAAGGATGAAGATATCTTCTTCTGTCATTCTTTGTGTGATGAAAGATCTCACAAAACCTAGCGAAACATTTGTATCTATTGCGGAAAGATATCATATATCACCTACAACTGTAGCTTCTATATTTGATGCGACGGTAAATATTCCAAGGGCGAAACTACCAAGAATTATGTCTACAGATGAGAACTACGCATTCTATTCACAAGATACACACAGTAAATATGTTTGCGTACTGATTGATCAGCAGACTGGACGCCCTATCGATATTCTTCCTAGTAGACGCTATGATTATCTAGATGAATATTATTCAAAGATTCCAAAATACGAAAAAGATCAGGTTGAATTTATAGCTACCGATATGTACGAACCATATAGAAGGATCATACGAAAACACTTTAAACATTCACTTCATGTAGTGGACCGTTATCACGTAGCACAGGAATTGAATCGAAAAGTAGATTCAATACGACTAAGAATCATGAAACCATATGGATGTATCAATTATAAGGACAGGACACAGGAACAAAAAGATGCCTATTACCTGCTTAAACATCAGAACAGATTCCTCTTCAAACATTTCAACAATGCGATGTGCAAAGATAAAAAGAGACTGTTCGATGTAACTCGAAAAAGATATTATAATGCACATTTCAGAGCCTATCTGAATCCATATGATATAGCACAAAAGTTGGTATCTATTCATCCGGATATCAACAAAGCCTGGGAATTAAAGGATGAAGTCACGGATTTTTATGTTTCGAATACAATCAAAACAGCCCCTGAAGCCATTGAAAAAGTCATCAAACATCTTAGAGAAAGTAACATTGAAGAACTGGTGGCATTCAGTAAAACATTGAGTAATTGGAAAGTTGAAATCATTAACTCATTCTGTACATCAAAAGCTGAATATAATGTATCGAAAGACACAGGAGAAATTACTGTAGAACAGAAAAGAATCAACAATGCACTGATGGAGAATCGTAATGCGATCATCAAATTGGTTACAAAAGCAGCTAATGGCTATCGCAATTGGGAACGATTCAGAAACAGATGTATGTTGGTCTTAGAAAAAGGTATTGATTTTGAAATCGACAAGGATGACGGAAGCATTAAAATGGTTGAAAAAATGGACCCAGACAACTAAATGTTGTCTGAGCCCAATATCAGCTATAAACCGTTTTGGGGTATATGCCGCCCCTTAAATTCTTGGAGAGCAAATTCACCTAACCCCATCCAAATTTATTGCGCC
>CAJJOL010000110.1:0-2274 GCA_905193385.1 uncultured Prevotella sp.
TTATTCGTGAATTATTCATATTTGTAAAATTAATTTTGAACAGTTACTTATGAAGTTAGCAGAAGCATTGAGCATCAGAGCCGACTTGCAGAAGAGAGTGGGTCAACTGAAAGAGCGTATCAAGGAAAGTGCCAAAGTGCAGGAGGGCGATGAACCCTGCGATAACGTGGAGGAACTGTACAAGGAACTGGATGACGTACTCGTCCAGTTGGAAGACTTGATTTATCGCATCAACATCACCAACGTTCAGATAGTTCAGGACGGAGACTCCTTGACTCGATTGATAGCCAAGAGAGACGTCTTGTCGATGCGTGTCAAGGCATTGAAAGAGGTGGTGAACTACGTAGCAGCCAACGAAACTCGCTTTGGCAGAAACGAACTGAAATATGTTAGAACCATAGATATAAAGGCTCTTCGTAAGGAGGCTGATACCTATGCCAAGCAGTATCGGGAACTCGACCTGAAAATTCAGAGTTTGAACTGGACTGTAGATTTGGTGGATTTGCAAGACTTGCCCCGATAATGGAGCGAGGATTGAAATTTTCATTGAGTAGATTAAAATTTTCAGAGAAAAGATAGAGGCAGCAAGAGGCTGACATCAGGCAATAGGTCTGTGTAAGCATTATTAAAAAATCATGTGTTTCATGCAAAGAGACGAGTTTGTTCACAGTTCATTTCAAGCATCGGGCACAAGTGTATCGCGCATTGGTATATGACAAAAGTCAGAAACGCCAGCATTTAGCATTACCATTTTGTTGGCTATCTTTTCTCCTTTTCTTTTTAGGCATTTCTTGTAAATATTTAGAGATAATGGACAATCGTGTAAAATTCTATAGTTGGCTGATTGGCCTCTTGGATCGTAAGCATCTTACCTTTGAGGAGATTGCTAATGAGTGGCGTGATGCCAACGCTAATCAGGATGAGGATGAGTTGGACAAGCGTACTTTTCATCGTTATCGTGAAAATATCCAGTCGCAGTTTGGCATTACTGTGGAATGCGACAAGAGCGACGGCTATCGGTATTATCTGAAGCGTGATCCGATTGCTAATGATGATGTGACGGAATGGATGCTGAGTTCCCTGCGGTTGGCTTCGCTTGGTGATATGCTGAAGTTTCACAATAAGGTGATGCTCGATACACCGCCATACAATACGGAATATCTGGATGATATTCTTGCAGCGATAGATAAGCAATATCTGCTGAAGTTTAAATACGTTTCGGGATTTGGAGCAGAGAGTGATATTATTCTGCAACCGGCTTTCGTGAGATATTTCAAACAACGGTGGTACGTTGTGGGAGTTAAAAATTCAAGTGCTGAACAGGATGGGAGGAAGCTCATTCGGGTTCTTCCTTTCGACCGCATCAGTTTTCTGAAGCTTATTTGCGAGAAGCATCCGTTGCCGGCAAAGATGAAGAAGTTTCTGACTCCAGAGAATTATTATGAAGATTGCTTTGGCATCTATCGGATGGAAGAAGTGCCCGTGGAGAAAATCCGCATCCGTGCCTTCTATCCGGAATACAACTACATCGAGGAGGTTCCGCTGCACGAGAGCCAGCAGAAAGTAAAGGAGTCGGAAGATGGAATGTATCGGGAATATACCCTCACCATTCGCCCTAGCCGTGATTTCCTTCAGGAACTGTTGTGGCATGGCAGAAATATCATCGTATTGAAGCCTGAGAGCTTGAGGCTGGAGATGATTGGTATCTTAAAGGATATGACGAAGAGTTATGAGACGGGCGAATGCCTGAATGGGGAGGAATAAGGGCTTTATGTTTCTCTCCAGGAAAATGGGAAATTCAAGGGGCTAAGCTACATTACTAAAAATCCCGGCAAGAGAATAGCTGCATGCTATCTCCTACCGGGATTTATTATTTTATGAATCAATCTTTTCCTACTTATTACTAACCATTCCCATACTTAATATAATATGTAAGGAATGATATGAGCAATGGCCCACATAGGATGAAGGGTGAAAATGTGGATTTTTTTCTGTTAAAGAAGAAAATTGTTTGATAATGAGGTGGTTATTGCGTTTTTTGTCGTTTTTGTTCTACTATTTTATTAATAAGGTTAGGAAATCTTGAAAAAACTATTAAATTTGCAATCGCAAAAATGCCAACTTGCACAATAAAATGCAGGATTTTAAGTTGTTATGAAAGTTTTTCTTGAATTAATAATAATGCTCATGAAAAGAATGAATAAAATGTTGTTGGTTGTTGCCTTGGCGGCAACCACACTTTCTGCTCAGGCAGAACAGAAGAAGGGACCGGCT
>CAJJOL010000111.1:0-2236 GCA_905193385.1 uncultured Prevotella sp.
GAAGTCGTAACAAGGTAGCCGTATCGGAAGGTGCGGCTGGATCACCTCCTTTCTATGGAGTACATGAGCAAGGAAACTTGTTCGTACGACAAGTCGACGCACATTCGCTTAGGTTGATGTTTAGTTTTGAAGGTTCAAAAAACCTTCTATTGTACCTTGAAAACTTCAAACAGAAGAATAAAAGTCCTTGTTGTTGATGAGATGACAAGGCACCTCTAATCAATGCGAAAGCAAAGAGAATGAGTTAACGAGATCTAGGAACGCAAAGTTCTTAGTAAGCTGAAAAAGTCAAGCTACTAAGGGCATACGGCGGATGCCTAGGCGCCATCAGCCGATGAAGGACGCGGTAAGCTGCGAAAAGCTACGGGGAACTGCAAGCAAGTATTGATCCGTAGATGTCCGAATGGGGAAACCCACCTGCCGTCATGGGCAGGTATCCGAAAGGAAGGGAACCCGGGGAACTGAAACATCTAAGTACCCGGAGGAAGAGAAATCAAACGAGATGCCCACAGTAGCGGCGAGCGAAGAGGGCAGAGGGCAAACCGGTGAGCTACGGCTCGCCGGGGTTGAGGACTGCATTTAGTCTCAATGGTCTATCCGAACTACCTGGAAAGGTAGGCAATACAGTGTAAAAGCCACGTAGGTTAAAGACCGGAGAGATGAGCAGTATCCAGAGTACCACGAGGCACGAGGAATCTTGTGGGAAGCCGGGGGGACCACCCTCCAACCCTAAACACTGAATGGCGACCGATAGCGCATAGTACCGTGAGGGAAAGGTGAAAAGAACCCCGGGAGGGGAGTGAAAGAGAACCTGAAACCGTATGTCTACAAGCAGTCGGAGCGAAAGCGACGGCGTGCCTATTGAAGAATGAACCAACGAGTTACGTGCACTAGCGAGGTTAAGTGGAAGACACGGAGCCGAAGCGAAAGCGAGTCTTAAGAGGGCGGATAGTTAGTGTACGTAGACCCGAAACCGCAGTGATCTACCCATGTCCAGGTTGAAGCGCAGGTAAAATTGCGTGGAGGACCGAACCTGTGAGCGTTGAAAAGCTTTAGGATGAGATGTGGGTAGAGGTGAAATTCCAATCGAACGCGGAGATAGCTGGTTCTCCCCGAAATAGCTTTAGGGCTAGCCTCAAGTAGTAAGTATAGGCGGTAGAGCACTGATCGGGCTAGGGGCCATAAAGGTTACCGAACCCTGTCAAACTCCGAATGGTTATACTGTAGAGCTTGGGAGTCAGACTACGAGTGATAAGATCCGTGGTCAAAAGGGAAACAGCCCAGACCACCAGCTAAGGTCCCCAATGTCGTACTAAGTGGAAAAGGATGTGGGGTCTCTAAAACAACCAGGATGTTGGCTTAGAAGCAGCCACCATTTAAAGAGTGCGTAATAGCTCACTGGTCGAGAGACCCTGCGCCGAAGATTACCGGGGCTAAAGTACGAAACCGAAGCTGTGGCTACGACATATGTCGTGGGGTAGGGGAGCGTTCTGTGAGGGCTGAAGTCGTTCTGTAAGGAACGGTGGACTTCACAGAAGTGAGAATGTTGGTATGAGTAGCGAAAAGAATGGTGAGAATCCATTCCACCGAAAGCATAAGGATTCCTGGGCAACGATCGTCGTCCCAGGGTAAGTCGGGACCTAATCCGAGGCATGGAGCGTAGGAGATGGACAACTGGCAGATATTCCAGTACCGGTAATGATTGTTTGAGCGATGGAGTGACACAGGAGGGCAGGCAGGCAGGAGATTGGTTGTTCCTGTACAAGCGTGTAGGATGGGACGCAGGCAAATCCGCGTCCTGTGAGTCTGAGGCGTGATGTGGAGGTTCCGGAAACGGAACTGAAGCTGCTGACCCCACACTGTCGAGAAAAGCTTCTAGTTAGAGAATTACCGCCCGTACCGTAAACCGACACAGGTATGCGGGGAGAGAATCCTAAGGTGCGCGGGAGAACCCTCGTTAAGGAACTCGGCAAAATGTACCCGTAACTTCGGGATAAGGGTAGCCGCTGTTGTGAAGTCTGAACAGACGGAGCATGAGGCGGTCGCAGAGAAGAGGCCCAAGCGACTGTTTACCACAAACACAGGTGCCTGCTAAAGAGAAATCTGACGTATAGGTGCTGACACCTGCCCAGTGCCGGAAGGTTAAGGAAGGATGTCCGGAGCAATCCAAAGCATTCGACCGAAGCCCCGGTGAACGGCGGCCGTAACTATAACGGTCCTAAGGTAGCGAAATTCC
>CAJJOL010000112.1:0-2192 GCA_905193385.1 uncultured Prevotella sp.
AGAAGATGTTTGAGGGTAATCCCTACAAGCGTGTGGTTCCTGCCAGCAAGAGCAAGCCCAGTAAAAAGGCAAAAGCAGAAAAGCCAACACAAAACCTGGAATCAACAAAAGGGAAAGAGGAGAATGAGGTGCTTGACTATTATTCAGGCGAGGAAGTGATGTCCATTTATAAGGTCAAGAAGTCTTGGCTATACACCTCTGCCAAGCGCAACCAGATACCGATGTGCCGTATCGCTGGCAAGAACTATTACAGCAAACGACATATTGATGAGTTCTTCGGAACTGCCGTTGACATCAACAGCATCACGGTATGGGTGACAGCTGATGACGTGGAGGATGCTTTCAGTATGAGCAAGTCTGCACTTAGGGCATATACATATCGACATAAGATACCCACTAAACGTGAGTACGGTCGTACCTATTACTCAAAGGAGCATCTTGAAGAACTGCGCAGGACTGACCTCATGAACGATGACAACTATTATACCACCGAACAAGTGCAGCAGTTGTATGGTCTGACAAGTGCCAACATCTGCCATATCGTGAGAGCTCACCATATCAGTAAGGTAAAAGTGGGTGTAAAGAACCTGCTTTTGAAGACGGATGTGGAGCGAGCAATGGCGGAAAGAGCAGCAAAAGGACTGTGATTTCAAATGATTTCAGCATTATCCATCAATGACTGCAAATAATTGGAGTCACGGAAGTATCATTCAGTTATTTTGCAGCCGTGAAGAGACACTTCACCATGAATATTCATCAATAAATCAATACAACTATGAGTAATATCTGCAAGACCGTATCATTGCGTACACGCAAAATCAAGGACGGAAGCATGCTGTCCTATTATCTTGACTATTATCCTGGCTATCGTGATGAGAGCACGATGAAAGTCATCCGCCATGAGTCGCTTGGCATCTACATCTATGCCAAGCCGAAGAACCAGACGGAACAGAAGTACAACCTCAACCTTACGGCAAGAGCCGAGGCGATACGCTGCCGTCGCTTCGAGGCTATCGTCAACGAGCGTTATGATTTCTTCGACAAGGAGAAGATGAAAGGAGATTTCCTCGCCTACTTCAAGAAGCTGGCAGACAAGAAGAACTCCAAGTGGCAACACGTTTATATGCACTTTCGTACCTTCACGCAAGGTAAGTGTACCTTCGGGGAGATAAACGTGGACTTGTGCAACAGATTTCGTGAGTATCTGCTGACAGCACCACAGGGACTGCATAAGAACAGAAAGCTACATATAAACTCAGCAGCCAACTACTGGTCAACTTTCCGTGCATCAATCCATACAGCCTATCGTGACCATAAGATAAAGGAGAACCCGAATGGCTTTCTGGAACGCATCGAGACCATTCCGACTGACAAGGAGCATCTTTCACAGGACGAGGTTATCCGCTTGGCATCCACACCATGCTCTGCTTCTGCCTTGAAGAGAGCCTTTCTGTTCTCTTGCCTAACGGCATTGCGAAAGAGCGACATCAAGAAGCTCACTTGGGAGGAGATACAGCCATACGGCAGCGATGGTGTGATGTATGTCACCACACGAATGCAGAAGACAAAGGACATCGTGCATAACCCAATCAGTGAGGAAGCCTTGGAACTGATAGGCTATTCACCAGATAAACGAGGCAAGGTGTTCCCCGATTTCAAAGACTCCATGACGCAGGCACCATTGAAGAACTGGCTGAAAAATGCAGGGATTACCAAGCATATCTCCTATCATTGCTCACGCCACAGCTTTGCCTGTCTCCAGTTGGACGCAGGAACAAGTATTGCCGTAGTGCAGCGTTATCTCGGTCACAAGAATGTGGCAACAACAGAGGTGTATGCCAAGATTTCCGATGCTCAGAAACGTGCTTCGGTTGGCTGCATTACGTTGAGAAAGTAACCATTTGACAATAATACACAGAAAAGGACTGTTGGAATGATAGTGTTCCAATAGTCCTTTTCTCGTTTTGTTGGTTCTATTTGCTGTCGTGGATAGAACCAATTCGACAAATACATTCCAATTTCTGTTGATATTAAAGAGAAACTGCAAATATCCCTTTTCTTCATCTTTACCTTTGTAGCCAGTAATAAGCAGCAACTGGCACTAACGAGAAGTTTAAAGTATGATTCAGAGTCTGATATCATATTAGAACGCTAATAAAGCGTAAAAGAAAGAGTGCCAGAGAACGTAAATG
>CAJJOL010000113.1:0-2054 GCA_905193385.1 uncultured Prevotella sp.
TAATTGTTCATAATTTATTTATAACCGCACCTTATGGTGTCGTTCCTACACTTCTATAACTGCACCTCACGAATTATCCAGTGTATCAAGAGGATTAGGGATTTTTGCTTTATGGGCACTTGACACATGAAGATAAATGGTTGTGGTCTTGATGTCGTTGTGTCCCAGCAATTCCTGTATCGTGTGCAGGTCTGTTCCCTGTTCCAGCAAGTGTGTGGCAAAGGAGTGGCGCAGCATGTGTACGTGTACACGGTGTTTGATGCCTGCACGATGTGCGGCTTCTTTCAGCACTTTCACCAATGCACTTGCCGAATATTGCTCTCCGGGTGTTTCGCCCTCAAACAACCATTTTTGTGGGCGATATTCCCGGAAGTAGTGCCGTAGTTCTTCCAGCAACTTGGGTGAAAGGAGCGAATAACGGCATTTCTTCCCCTTGCCCATGATGCGAACCGACATTGTTTCACTGTTGATGTCCTGCGGGGTCAGGTTAAGCAATTCGCTTCTTCTAAGTCCGGCAGAGTAAACCAACGAAATCATGCAGTGATGCTTGATGTTGGAAATTTGTGCAAGGATGCGCTTAATTTCATTCTTGCTCAACACTTCGGGCAGGCTCTTGTACTCTTTGGCACGGGTGATACCGCCGTAGTATTGCCGTTTGCCGCCTTTCACCTGTTCGTAATAGAACTTGATAGCATTGATGCGCATATTCTGTTGCGACACCGAGATTTTCTTCTCGTTCACAAGATAGAGTATGTACTTGTTGATGTCCGGCACTTTCAGGCGGTCGATGTTCCGTCCCTTGTGATATTCCATGAAGTCGCTGAAATAGGCACGGTATGTTTTGACGGTCGAGGGGCTGTAACGCTTCTGTTCCAGCAGTTCGAGGTAGCCTTTCGGCAGTGTGTATTCCCTTTTAGGTTTGGGATGCCGCACGTAAACCCGGCTGTAATCAATATAGGCGTGGGGCGAATAGCGGTCGTAGAAATCCGGCAGGCTGAAAGCGGCTGACGCTATGTATGCAGAGCCGTTGCCAGCCATTTCCATGCCTGTGTCTTGGGCGAGCAGTTGGGCGACAGCCTGACTGCTCGCATATTCTATCCGTATGTAGTCTGCACCGTCCCTTGTTTCTTTGTGCAGCACGATGCTTCCTCTTTGTTTCTGAACCTTATCCATGTCGCTGAATTTTGCTTCATGCTCCAAAGATAAAACAAAAACGCCACATTTTGAACATACGTTCAAAAATAATAGAGGTTAAAAAAACAAAACTGTATCAGGCTTTAAGCAGCGAATAGATATAGCGAAAGTTTTCTGCCAGTTCGTCCACGTTTAGACCGTTCAGAAATGCTTGTTCGTATGACAGTCCTAAAAACATTTGCCGGAACATGGTAGCCGTTTTCTTCACGTCCGTGTCGTTTCTGATTTCCCCGCTGTTTTTTGCTTTTTGTATGACTTTCTCCCATAGGTCATAGTCTTGTCGGTAGATTTTCTCAATTTTCTGCCTGATGCCCGGATAGTACATACGCACTTGTGACAGGAAATGAAAGTAGTAGAAGTTAGGGCTACAATCATGCGGGCTGCTATTATCGTCAATCAGTTCAACAATCCTTTTCATGGAAGCGGCTACCCCCGCCACGTATTGCCCGATGAACTTCTCCAACGTATCGGCAGGAGCGGCAAACTTGTTTCCCGGTTCGTGCATTTTTAGCACGTATTTGTCCGCCACAGCCATGAATAAATCCAGCTTGTGCGGAAAATAATAAACGATGCCCGTTTTTGTCACTCCGCAGGCTTTGGCAAGCGTGATGATGCTTGCTTTCTCGTAGTTCATCCTGACAAATACTCCGAACGCTTTATCTATTACTTCTTCACGGTTAGTTATTATCATACACGTTTGTTTTTAATCGGTTACGAAGATACGGATTTTGTTTTAACCATTTGTACCCCAGTGCTTTTTTTTAGTGCAAGGTGCAAGTATATATTTATATATATAGCTTGCACCTTGCACTAACCCAAAAATATTTATTATCAGATATTTGCGAGTTTCAAAAGAATGC
>CAJJOL010000114.1:0-1937 GCA_905193385.1 uncultured Prevotella sp.
GCACGAACTCCACGCCGCGCTGCTCCACGTTCACTTGCAGGGTGGTGACGAACTTTCTGCCGTCGTTGCGCTCGATGAGCTTGTCGCGTACGGGCAGTCCGGCGCGGAGCATGTCCCGCTCCTGCGTGGTGATTTCCGTCTTGCCGATGCGCTCCGGGATGCGCACCCTGCTTGCCGGAATGTCCGTGATTTCATTCGTCTTGCGGTCGATGCTGATGTAGGAGGGGATGATCTCGCCCGTTTCCCTGTCCACAATGTCCACGACCCTACCGAGATTGCCCGTTTCGCGGAGGTTCTTCCGGTCATTGTCGGAGAATTTGTGTTCCTTGTACTCATCCAGCTTCTGCTCCTTGCGGATGAAGTGCGGCACGAGGCTGATGTTTCCCTCACCGTCCTTCTTGAAGGAGAGGCGGGCGTCCAGCTCGAATGATTCGCCGCCGAAGGTCGGTTTGACCTTTACCAAGTCGGACTTGCCATAGTTGAGCATCTTCGTAAGGTCGCCGGACTTTTCAAGGTTGTCCCGCTTTACGCCCCATCTGTCCTCCAGCTCCTGCCAGTTGATTTTACTCTCGTCGATGGGCTGGTAGCCACGTTTGCCCTGCATCTGTTCGGATTTGTCCTGTTGCTGTTCTTTCCGTTGTTCCATGTTCTCCTGTTTTTGAGGTTCTTGTTTCTCTGTCTGTTGTGCTGCCATCTCTTCCTGCACCTTCTTCTCATAGTCGGAGGTGTCCACCTTGTGAGGGGCGAGCAGCTCCTTGTTCGCTTCGGGGTCTTTCAGCAGTTGCTTCATCACCTCTAAGAGATTTTCAGCTTGGTCTGCCGCAATGCGGTAGAAACCGAAGCGGCTGGGTTCCTTGCACTGCCGGAAGAAGTTCTTGAAGAAGTTGTCCAGCACGTCGCCATGTCGGTCGAATTGCAGGAAACTCTGCGCGTTCTCCGCTTTTGCGGGGGTGCGCTTGGGTGTGCCGTCCGCGTTCAGCCCGGCTACCACGCTGATCTCGCCTGTCTTCTCGTCACGGACTACCAGCACGTCCTTTTCGTCTTTTTTCTTTGCCATCTGAAAAATGTTTTAATGGGTTATTTATGAAAGAAATTATGGATACGAGCCTTGTAGAAGGCTATATCTTCCTTTTTGAAGTCCTTGATATGGTTGGAAAGGAATGTCAGCACGTCCTCCTCGCTGTAATAGGTCTTCTTGCCCAGCGTCTTGTAGGGCAATGCGCCTACGCTGCGGTAGCGTTGGAGGGTGCGTTTGCTTATCTGGAGCAACATGCACAAATCCTGATTGTCGAAAAGGCGGATGCTTTCCGTGATAGTGGGCTGTTTCCCCTCAGCCTTCATCGCCAGCAGCAGTTCGTCCTGACGGTCGAGCCGTTCCATCAGCTTCTGCATCCAGCCCTCGAAGTTGTTTCGTGTGAGCAGTTCCATAGCTATGTCCTCCTTCCTTTGGGTGTGCCTCCCGTTCGTAGCGTGTGGTTGCGTTTCAGCTCCTGCGGTGTCGCGGCGTCCTCGTTGACGGTACACTCATCAAGCAGGCGGTCGATTTCAGACTGCCGGTAGCGGCATTTACCGCGAAGCACGACATAGACGATGCGTTGCTCGCTGCGCATACGCTGGAGGGTGCGGGTACTCACGTTAAGCAGGTGCGCCGCCTCGCGTGTGGTGAGCAACCTGTCGGGCGATGCCGCTTTCTTGTCGCCGGAGGCGGCACGGACGTGTGCCGCAATCTCCGCTATCTGTTCCGTCAATGACCGGAAGGCAGAACTTTCCATCGTTATCACTTTCATATTCAGTCCTTTATTTTTGTTTATTTTCATGAACATAGGCTGCGCCTCGGCATACCGTTCAAGCAAGTTTGACGCTCTACACTCGGCTTGCTCTATGTTTCTGCGACAAAATTCGGCAATAAACAAAAGGGGCTTTAACAACTCACTACG
>CAJJOL010000115.1:0-1924 GCA_905193385.1 uncultured Prevotella sp.
AAGCAACGTTCCTTGGAGGCTTTGCGCCTCCAGCCACTTGGGCGAACCACCGCAGTGTGTTTTAGCATGGTATTAGATTTATACAGGTAACACAAATGATACCCGGCAAACACGACCAACTCGGTATAGCCAATAAAACGAGGCGACAACCTATAACAACCACGCTCGGTAAGTTATACGTTGTCGCCTTGTTCATTTCACCCCACTCATCAAGGACATGTATTTCTCCTACAAGCCCTTCATTCTGTACGCCTCACGATAGTTAGCCATCAGAATCTTCTGAATGTCGGACTCGCGGTAGAGTATCTTTCCGCCAAGCTGGATATACGGGATGACACCGTTGTTTCGGTAGTCCTGCAGGGTTCTTCGGCTCAGTTGCAGTCTGGCACAAAGCTCCTTGTCCGTCATGAAGCGCTCACCGTCAAGCATGGGGCGGTAGTTCATCACGGCACGTTCAAAATTGTCAACCATTCGGTTGAGGTGGTTCACGATGTGGTTCATCCACTCGCTGTTTCTTGTCATTACTTCATTGCTCATAGTTGTCTCGTTTTATTGTTGATACTTACGTTACTCGGTTTACTTGCTGCTTTGGATTAAGTGGCTGTTGTATATTGACAGCCTAACCTGTGCGCTTGCGAAAGCGCATGTCCTTTTTCTTGTCCTCCACTACTGCTACGATAGCCATCACGTCCTCCGGCTTGTAGTAGGTCTTGTGGCTGATTTGCGTATAAGCCAAAGTTCCGTTGTCCCGAAGCGTCTGCACTGTCCGTGGGCAGATGTTGAGCGTCTGACACACGTCCTGCGTGTCGAGCCACTTGTTCATGGTCTTGTCCTCACTGCGCTCACGGATTCTGTCCATGCGCTTCACGAAGTTCTCCAACTGGGCATCAAGATAGTTGAATGCCTCTTCCTCGAATACGATGAATCCCATACTTTTCTTTTTTCTAAGTTAATACTATGTTGTATGTCGCAAAGCTCCACGCATATGCTGTGCTCCACGTTTGTGAGTGCAAAGATAAGGCACGGCAATCTAAAAACAAGCGTTTTCAATTTCTGTGGCAGTATGTTGCCGGGGTTTGCCGACTTCAACGCCAAAAACAACAAGAAAAACTTGCACGACTGCAACGAATACATGAACAATGATGAGTTGAGAAATACGTTGAAGTTCTCACAACTATCTCGGTATGCAAATAAGCAAGCCACAACTAAATTGCCACGTTACACCCAATCAGTTGCATGGCTGCACTCAGTACACTTACTTTGCACCCGACAATCGGTCAATGGTGCAAACCGTGACCACTATACTAACAAATAAAACAGCATAAGCTATGGCAAGAACAAAAGATGCAGTCTTGGCTCCTGAGCAAAAGGAGCTGATGGAAAAAGAGTATTTGGATTTTGTTAAACCATCTACGTATGGCAACAAAGCCAATCCAAGTAGTTGTAATTCTCTCTATGATGATGTAGAGAACCCAGAGTTGAGAGCAATTGTAGAGAAAGTTGCTGCAACAACTCCCTATAGAGAGGAAACATCAACGAACGAGGCTCAATCGCCACCGAATCCGCAGAAGCGCATCAGTGGCAAGCAGCGCAAGGCGACATTGGAGGAGTATCAGCAGACCTTCCTCCAAGTTCCAAGGATTGACGACCGCAAGCCAGTCTTCGTCAGTTCCGATGTACGAGACCGTCTTGATCGTGTCGTCCGCATCCTCGGAGGGAGACGCATGAGCGTATCGGGCATCATCGAGAACATCGTGCGCCACCACCTAAGCCTTTATGAAGAGGACTTCGAGGCTTGGCGCAAATTGTGAGAATTAAGGTCTGCGACCTTGGACGTGGATAGCTGAAAGGCTGTAGTTCCAACTAACGTGTTCTGAGAGGGAGCGAGGTTATGTTTTGGGAACCCCAAAACGCCTCGCTCCAC
>CAJJOL010000116.1:0-1912 GCA_905193385.1 uncultured Prevotella sp.
TATTTACACTCAAACACCCTATATTTACGAAAATTCACGTGACATTTACGATAATTTACGTTATGCGACAGAAAGTTATGCTTCGTGAACTATAACATTTTCGTGAGGGTCCACATAATTTTCATTTTGATCATCTTCATTTACGAAAGGTATTGGCTCCATATTACGATCTACCATATAACAGTGGTTCGTGGATTCATCGTAAACATACCGTTCTCCTTCTAAACTATCGCCTCCGAAATTTATCAACAATCCAACTTTCTTTTGGGTTAGACGAAGATAATTAAAGAGTTGGGCACGATGAGCTGGTATAATCTTATTGACGGATTTGAGTTCAATGACAACATCATCGACAACTACATCCATACGATAGGACTTATTCATCAGACGCTTTTTGTAGAAACAAGGAAGATACTTCTCTGATTCTGCATTAAGCCCTCTATCTTTAAGTTCCATTGTTAGAGCTTCGTTGTAAACAGGTTCAAGCAATCCTCCATTGAGTACACTATGCACTTCCATCGCTGCACCTATTATCTGATATATCTTTTTAGAATATTCCTTAAGATTCATATTATAGAATTAATATTGAACGATTGCGTTATAATCTCATTTTTCAACGTAAATTGCCGTGAATTAAACGTAAATTAGCATGAATTATATTTACACTCAAACACCCTATATTTACGAAAATTCACGTGACATTTACGATAATATACGTTCAGCGACAGCAAAGTGTTTTGTAAACCACCAATACAACGTACCCACTATTTTTCAAAGGGTTAATTGCATTAGTATTTTGAATAAAGGTTTTATTTAGAGTTGCACCTTACAGGGCGCATTGTTTGTAAATGCCTTACACCCAGGGTATTGTCAATGATGAATTTTGAGTTTTGAATGTTGAATGTTGAGTTATTCTCGGCTAAGGCCTGCGATTGTGAGTTGGTCAATTGTGAATTGTATCACGAACTAATTGGTGATGATTCACAGTTGCCACTTCGGGGCGCAGTGCATGTCTCGTAATATAAATTCGTTATCGCTTCTTTCTCTTTCCAAATAATTCGGAATGCGATCCAAGACGAACAAGTTTTATGATATTTTCTTCCTTGTCGTACCAGATAAGGAGATAATCATCCTCAACGTGACATTCCATATAGTCTTTCCACTCACCCTTTAATTGATGAGGCTTAAACTCAGATGGAATATCTTCCCCTTTTGCAAGTTTTTCCACAATCGAGAATAGCAACTTAACCTTGTTTAGGTCTTTACTAAAACGCTTGTAGTCTTTCTTGAATTGGGAGGTCTTACGAATTTCCTTCATACTCAGTTCATTGAAGACATGAAACTTTCTAAGCTGTCCATGCAAACAGTACCAGCATCGGTGCCTTCTTTAGCTTCTTTCATAGCAGCTATGGTTACAGCATTTGGCTGTTCTGAATCAACGTCATCATCGGATGCTGCGTTGTTAACATTTAATATCTTAACTCCATGAATAGCCTTTAACACAGCTTTCAAGTGTGTTAGAATGGAAGGATTCTCTATTTCCAATGTCAATGTTGTCATATTCTAAGCAAATTTTATTATATGCAAAGATAAGCTATATCTTCCATTTTTACAAGGATTTTGACACGAATTTTCTAATGTTTGGGATTTATTCCCCATACAGATTCTTCATAAACGACATCATTCTCAGGTCTTTTGCAGAAGGTCCTTTCTTGCCTTGCAAAGCAATGTCAAGGTATACTTTATAGTCATCGGAGAGAGACTTGCGAAGTTCAGCTGGCATGAGCATATACCATTATCCTTTTTCTTCATCGCAATAGGTTACTACCATAAAATACTTTTGGAGAATATAAGGAATCTTGCGTTCCTTGCGGACAACGTAAGTACTGTCGTCACCTTTTACAAACCACAT
>CAJJOL010000117.1:0-1905 GCA_905193385.1 uncultured Prevotella sp.
ACTCCGTGTTGTCGCAGCGTACCACCTTGCCGTAGAACCGCATCCTGCCCGTGCCACACTTGGGACACGCGCAGCCGGAGTCACGGCTGCCGAAGAGCTTGTCGCACGAGATCAGTTCGGAGGTTATCTCACGTGTGTACGCCTCTATCTCCTTGCGGAAGGTGTCGTCGGACAGTTCCCCGCGCTCGATACGCGCCAGCTCCTTTTCCCATTCGCCCGTCATGGCAACATCGGCGATGCGCATCGTCTTGACGACGGAATTGAGGGCAAGTCCTTTTTCGGTGGGAACAAGCGACTTCTTGCAGCGTTCCATGTAACCGCGCTTGAAAAGCGTTTCGATGATGGAGGCGCGTGTGGCGGGAGTACCGATGCCACAGTCCTTCATCGCCTGCCGCAGTGCGTCGTCCTCAATTTCCTTGCCCGCCGTTTCCATTGCCGAGAGCAGGGTGGCTTCGGTATGCAGCGGCTTGGGTTTGGTCTTTCCTTCGGTAATGGACGAGCCTTTCGGTGTCAGCGTGTCGCCTTCCTGCCAGCCGGGGATGGTAATTTCCTCTTTTTCCTCGCCATAGACGGCACGCCATCCGGTTTGCTTCACGACGCTGCCTTTTACGGTAAACTCCACTCCGGCACATTCCGCCGTGACAGTGGTCACATCCTTGACGCATTTCTCAGAGAATGCCTCGACCATGCGCCCGGCAATCATCTGATAGATGGTATTGTCCTCTTTGGAGAGGAAGAGCGGTTTCTCACCCGTGACGAGCAGGGCATGGTGGTCTGTCACCTTGCCGTCGTCCACGCTGCGGCGTGTCGGGGCGGCTTTTGCCCGCACCTTGTCTTTCCATTCGGGCTGTGTGCCGATGAAAGCGAGCAGTTTGGGAATTTCGGCAAACACGTCTTCGGGGATGTAGCGGCTTCCCGTTCTCGGATAGGTTATCAACTTCTTTTCGTAGAGTTTCTGCGCGATTTCAAGCGTCTGTTCCGCCGTGAAGCCGTGCTTGGCGTTGGCTTCTTTCTGGAGCGTGGTCAGGTCGTAGAGCAAGGGAGTTTCCTCCGTCTTCTCCTTGCGCTCGGCTTTCGTGACAGTGGCGCAACCTGCCGCCTTTACCTTATTATATAGTTCCATCGCCGGTTCTTTCTCTTTCCATTTCTCGGAGGATGAGAATTTCACGACTTCGCCGTCGCAACCGTCCGTTGCGATATGGAGCTGCCAGAATGCTTCGGACGTAAAGCGGCGGTTCTCCCAGTAGCGTTCACATACCATAGCCAACGTTGGTGTCTGCACCCGCCCCACGGAATACGTGCCGTGTCCGGCGGCGATGGATAACGCCTGTGTGCCGTTGATGCCCACGAGCCAGTCGGATTCGCTCCGCGCTTTGGCGGCGAGGTAGAGGTTGTCGTATTTGCTGCCGTCTTCGAGTTTCCGCAGTCCCTCGCGGATAGCTTTGTCGGTGAGAGAGCTGATCCACAGGCGCACGAAAGGAGTGGTGCAACCCGTATAGTGGTAGAGGTAGCGGAAGATAAGCTCTCCCTCGCGTCCGGCATCGGTCGCCACGATGATATGTTCGCTTGTGTCGAACAGTCTTTTGATGACTTTTATCTGCGACACCACGCCGCTGTCGGGCTTGTAACCTTTCTCCGTCCTGACCTGACGGGGGACGAGCGTGAATGTGTCGGGAATAATCGGGAGGTTGTCACGGACAAATCCGCGCACGCCGTAGCCGTCGGGCATGGCAAGCTGAACGAGGTGTCCGAATGCCCATGTCACGGCATAACCGCCTCCCTCGAAATATCCTTCCTCTCTCTTTGTCGCGCCCACGATGCGGGCGATTTCACGTGCCACGGAGGGCTTTTCTGCAATGATTGTCTTCATGTCTTCTTCTTTTTTGTTGATACTTTGGATTTTAT
>CAJJOL010000118.1:0-1899 GCA_905193385.1 uncultured Prevotella sp.
CCCAAACTCCCGGTTAACTGATTCCTAACAATGTAGGACTTTAGGCGGGAGTTTCAAACCAAGCAGCGCGAGCATATCGCGCTGCTTTTTTGCAGCCGTCCGCACGACCCAGGCATTGGCATCCCTGCGTCGTTCAGCCAAGAGGTTGCGCAACAAGGAAAAGAGGTGGTCCATCGAGTTGTGTGGAATCTTGATGCCCAGCTTTTCGCTATTAGCGTGTACTCTGTGGAGCATCATCAAGCGGAGCGATGCCGCTAATGTGCAGACAAAGAGCTTGCCAAGATAACTCGTCCCCGTACAGTGAAGTCGACTACCGTCGACCCAGTTTTTGTACTGGTTGAAATCTACTTCAATGGCATTTCGTTTGTTATAAATGCCGAATGCTTTAAAGGGATTCGTTTCTACATTGGATCGTATTACAAAACATCCTGCATAACGAATTGCCTTACGAATTTCGTTATCGTTTCGAATCCATTTTCTCTCTCCGTCGATTATTTTCTCGATAACGAATCTTCCATGTGTACGCCAAAGATCGGGCGGCACTTTAAGACCTGATTGCTTATAACGAAGAATTTCCGTCGCCTTTGCAGCAAGAATCTTCATCTCACATTCTTCCGCACCAGGAAAGCGGTACAGGTGTACATGGGTCTTGTGGTACAGTTGCCCCGACTCTGTTTGCTGTTGCCATGGCTCTTCGTACGTGCAGGCATAGACGCCGAGGTCGCTGTCATAAAAGGCGATGTCTTGCAGAGACGCTCTGGCTTTATCGTATTCGTTTTTAATACTATCCTCTGTAACTTTCACGCCTTGGATGTACTTCATCTCCAAATTGATCATTTTTTGAATGTTCCAAAGCGAACTGTAGCCTCGGTCAGTAACGAGTGTGACATTCTCCAAATTCAATTTAGCATCGCGCATGCGATAAATAATTTCAGAAAAAGCCGTGGCATCGTTAATTGAACCTTCGTAGGTATAAGCGAAAACAATTTCCCCGTCGGCTTGATCGCACACAAAGGTGTAATTGATTTGTTTCAGTTCGGGATCGCGCTTGGCGTAACCGTATGCGGCATCAGCAATCGATCGCGAATGCGTGGAGATGGAAGTGTTGTCGAGTGCGTAGCTGAGTACCTGCCCCTTCGCGTTCTTGAGTTTTGCCTCATGACGCCGACTGAAGAAGGCGTCAAAGTCCCGGGGCGTAACGGAACTAAGAAGCTCACTGATGCGTTGGTCGCTCATCGGAGCGGAACTTTTCAGGTAAACGGATTGCCACCACGGTTCAAATGAAGCCATGGCGTTCCCCGCATCGAGCTTGTAAATCGCGAGATCCAGGAGACCGCGTGCATTTTTCTCCCCGAACACGGAAACCAAATCTCGATAAAGACCGCTTTCCTCTGCAATTGCGATTGCGGCCCAAGTCATTCCACATTGGAGAGTCGCAAGTCTGGTCAGGTCTTCCGCATCACGCTTTGGGCCAGGAGAGTCCGGAAAATCTCGACGGTACGTCATCTCGTCGACGAGTTGCTTATTTGCCCCGTAGTAGAGGGTGTAGCCCGCGTACTGAGGAAAGCTCGCTAGGAACCCAGGGCTCGGCGTAACGTGCCCGTCCTCGTGCAGACGGCCAACATGTCTGCGGTTGATGCTCCGCGAACGTTTGCGCACGGGATCCCATTCCGTCTGATAGGCCTTGATGTAGGTGTACCCCTTCGCGTTCGTATCGGCCGTGAAGTACCAGTTTTCCGAGCTCATTATAGATTCCTATCTATACAGTAGGAATCATTTTACCAAGAAAAATGAAACCCGTCCTCCAAATCCCTTGGAAAGACGGGGTTCAAAACGGTTATTTGCAGGAAGATTGACCCCGGTCAGCTCATTTATGAATCAGCTAACCGGGAGTTTGGG
>CAJJOL010000119.1:0-1769 GCA_905193385.1 uncultured Prevotella sp.
GTTGAATCGATCCATCAGATACCCTCGGGGCGGTTAGGCAACGGAATGCGCATATTGGAGCAGATCAGCTGAATGAAGGCGAACATGCTCTCAAGGTTCCTGAAGCCGTAGGCTCGACGAATGAGAAGCTTGATCTTGTTGTTGATGGCTTCGAGACGAGCATTGCTCAGACCATTTTGGATGGTATTGAGGATGTTGGCCCTGTGCCTTTTGATCTTGCGCGCCAAGTCCTTGATGACCTCAATGCGCGAGTGCGACGCCTTCCAGTACCAGTGCTTCAGCATGGCTTCGGCGTCCTCCGGCGGCAGTTTCAGGATGCGCCGTAACTCCTCCTTGAGTTTGTAGGCTTTGAAGAGTTGCGGGTGTGATTCAGCAATGAGCTGAAGTCGTTCCTCTTGCAGTGGAGTCAAATTCTCGGGAGCCTTCCCAAGTGCATAAGCGGAGTGTTTGACGCCCTTTGCAAGAATTTCCTGTTCGTTGTACCGAGCCTTGAGGCGGCGAAGTTCTTGCTCATCTTCCGTTCCACGAATCTGCTTGAGTAGCTCGCGGTTGTCGGTGCGTATGGCTTGCCAGATCTGTTTACGCAGCGCGTCAATTGTCTGACCTGCCCACTGCACCACGTGAAAGGGATCGACGCAACGCTTGGCGTGCGGAACATACTGTTTGATGCAGTCATCGATCCAACGAGCGCCGTCGCCGCTAACGTATCGAATTGATGCGCGTTGCTCGTCGGTCAGGGATTGAAAGAACTTCTCGAAAACACTCTTGCCATGGTTCTCGTGCAGCCAGACGACCTCGCCGGTGTCGTGATTGATGACCACGGTCATGTACTTGTGGCCCTTGCGATAAGAGGTTTCGTCCACGCCGATGCGGACCAACCCGTCCAGGCGTCTCTTGTCGGCATCGGGGTCCAGGTGCTTTTGTGCGCGTGTCACGCATCGCCCCACGGTGTGCCAATCGATGCGCATGAGTTCTTTGATTTTCGAGCTGGACATGTTCCGGGCCAACCACGCAACTTGGAGATCGAATTCTTTGGTGAAGCGTGAGTCGGGAAAGGCCCAGGGAACGGCCTCGGTGACGATGCCGTGGACGGGGCAATGGATGCGGCGAGGGGAGTACCGCAGATAGACCAAGACTCCTCCGAGATCAAGTGCCCGCCATTGACGTGGCTCGGCGTGAGCGCAATCGTACCCCGGGCAGCGAGCACCGCAATGAGGACAACGTTGTTGCAGGCGCTTGAGCGGGCGCAGATCAAAGTGGACTCGGATCACTCCGTTGATTTCGTTGACGTCAAAGTCATGAATAACGGCTAGATTTTTGACATGAAGGAGTTCTGTCAGTAAACTGCCAAGCTTGGCCATCGCGTGTCTTGTTTGAGAGTTGTAGCAGACCTAAACAATACAGAATCGCGGTGGCCTTTTGTTTTTTGGGCGTACGCTGGGGGAGGCTTGCCTCCCCCATGCCCCCTCCACGTTCACCGCCACGTGGCTCGGGAGGTGCCGCCTTCGGCAACACCTCCCTTGCCGAGGCTGTAGCCATGCTCAGGACGCGTCAAGCGCCTTTCGCGGCATATCCTCGGTCGGCTCCGCCGACCGTCGGTATTCCACGTGCGCTTGACCCTGTCCTGGTAGCATGGCGGTGAACGAAAAGACAGTCTCGGAGAGTGATCCACATCAGTGAAGCATCTCGAGACCGTCAAAAGAATTGTCTAACCTAAGATTTGCGGGGATAGCGGGCTGTTTTTCACCCACATGTATCCCCGAAGCCTC
>CAJJOL010000120.1:0-1722 GCA_905193385.1 uncultured Prevotella sp.
GTAAACAACCCTCGACTAAAGTCGAAGGCTTTGCAACTATTGCCGAGACAACGTCGCATCAGGCCTGTTTACGTCCGGCCCCTGAGTCACCAGCCGGTAACCCAGACCCTGCAGATTTCGACCTGCATTGAGGTCGCTGTGCGCACGGTAACCACAGTTGCATTCGAACCGGTGCTTTTTACGCTTTCCAATGGCACCGCATGCCGAACAGGTCTGGCTTGTGTATTTGGGGTCAACAAACATCACGCGGATGCCGACACGACAGGCTTTGTCGACGATCATTTGCTGAAGCTCGCGGAACGGCCAACGGTGCAACCGGGCACGAACTCTGAGAGTCGCCCGGATCCTTTCCCGGATATGGGTAAGATCTTCCAAGACGATCAGTCGTTTTCCCTTCGCCTTAGCTTCTTTTACGATCTGTTTGCTGACCACGTGATTCACCTGTTCCACATGTCGTCTTTCTCGGCCCGAGATTCGTTTCAACGTGCGTTTGGCGTTTCGCGAACCATTGCGCTGAAGACGAGTTCTGTGACTCAAAAACTTGTCGCGGTCATTCTTTAACTTGCCGGCCTTGAACAAATGCCCGTCCGAAGTGGCAGCCAAATTGTTCTCGCCGACGTCTACGCCCAAAACCTCCTCTTCCTTCAACCGACTCAAGTTCGGCACGTCAAGCTTTCGTTCCACGGCTATGTGCAACTGGCACCAACGGCGACCATTCCCGTCTTTCTTGAATACCAGCTCGCATTCCGCCCACTTTCCACTGTCCAAAATTTCCTTTTGGAAGGCACCGGGACACAAACGAACGCTTACGCGCTTCTGCGTTGTAAAAACGCTGGCGCTCTGCCTGTCGGCAGAGAAAGTCAACGTTCTTGCATCAAGGTGAATGCCGATGTTTTTGAACACAATCTCCGGCAACGGCTCCCCTTTGTTCATGGCGAGCTTGGGATTGTTGCTCAGAAGGCTCTTGTACATCGCGGACACGGCGCGAACGGCATTGCAGGTCAGTTGCGCTCCCAATTCGGGGACGGCCTCGCGAACCTGGTAGTAGGCCTCGTGGTGCAGGTTGTAACGCTGCCAAAGACGCTTCTCCCGTTTCTCGTCTTGCCGAACGATGCCCGCCAAGAAATTGCAGGCCTTCCGGAAAGAGTCTTGAGTGGCCTTCAGTTTCTCGTAGGCTTCGGCATCCATTTCCAGGACGACACAAGCCGTCCGCACGTCCGTGGTGCGGCTGACGAGCTCACCGGCGTCCTTTGATGTGTTCAGTCCTTTCAATGTAGTGCCTTATGGTTTCTGCGCTGACGTTGCCCGCCGTTCCTACGTAGTAGGAAGGCGACCAGAGATGTCCGTCCCAAAGTTGTTTCTTCAATTCCGGATAACGCAGAAAAAGCTTACGGGCCGACGTGCCCTTCAGCTTCTTCACCGCATCTGATACGGCAGTGGCAGGCGGGATGCTGACAAAGAGGTGGATGTGATCCGGTTGAACCTCCATCGTCAATATCGACCAAGCGTTCTCTGTACATATTTCTTCAAGAAATTGTTTGAGAGCGACCGCCACTTCGCCTTTGAGAATCGACTTCCGATACTTTGGACACCAGACCACATGGTATGCAGTCTGGTAGACACAGTTTCTATTGTACACTAGAGTTATCATGCCCACATGATAATCTAAGCGCGATTCCTCCCGCGACTAAAGTCGCAGGTTTCCTCGCGAGTTTCTATGAA
>CAJJOL010000121.1:0-1708 GCA_905193385.1 uncultured Prevotella sp.
TAAACAAAATAAAGTCCTATAACTATCCGAATCCCTATGTAGTAGAATCAGAGGGTATATGAGATGAAAGCGTACGTTCTTATCTGGGGAGGTCTCACGTACAGATGCACCACAACTGTATCTGGTTGAAACAAGATTTGTCGTGAGAAGTCAGCCGAAGCCATAGTACCTGTTACTCACCATAATGGGGAAGGGCTGAACCATAATTATGTAAGATACCTGAATGTTACCTTATGATGGGAAGAAAGCAGAACATAGAAACTCTATCCGACCAATCGGCGCAGAGGGTGGAACCTGAAGTGCTGATTGGTATGCAGACTTTCATTGGGATAACTGAAAATCATCTTACAGCCATTAAACATGAAAAAGGAGAGTTATTGGAATACATTCTTTCCCCTTCTAATCTAAACCTTGCTTATAAACAGGTAAAGAGTAACAAGGGTAGTGGCGGCATTGACCGTATGGAAGTGGACGAGTTGCTTCCTTATCTTCGTTGCCACAAGAATAAGCTAATAACTTCCATTTATGATGGTAACTACCATCCGAACCCCGTGCGTCGTGTGGAGATTCCCAAGTCGAATGGGAAGACACGTAACTTGGGTATCCCCACGGTTGTTGACCGTTTGATTCAGCAAGCCATCTCACAAGTGCTTCAACCTCTTTATGAACCTCAATTTTCACCAGCCAGCTATGGTTTCCGCCCTCATCGTAGTGCTCATGATGCGTTATTAAAATGTGGCGAATATATCTCTGCCGGTTATGTGTTCACGGTCGATATGGATTTGGAGAAATTCTTTGATACAGTCTGCCATAGTAAGTTGATAGCAATCCTGTCACGTACCATCAAAGACGGTCGTGTCATTTCTCTGATTCATAAATATCTGAACTTATAGGAGGCAAGAAAGAGGACAGTCCGGTCGGAGTTCCTCAAGGTGGTCCATTGAGCCCCTTATTAAGCAATATAATGCTTAATGAGTTGGACAAGGAACTGGAGAGACGTGGGCATTTGTTCGTTCGGTATGCTGATGACTTGGTCATCTTTTGTAAAAGCCGTCGTTCCGCCCAACGCACATTGGATAATCTGCTTCCCTTTATTGAAACGAAACTTTTTCTAAAGGTGAATAAGGATAAGACCCATGTTGCTTATATGCGTGACATCAAATTCCTTTCCTATGCCTTTGGTCGTAGAAATGGCAAATGCCAATTCTACATCCATGTCGATAGTATCAAGAAGATGAAGATTAAGATACGTGAACTCACCAGCCGTAATAACGGCTGGAGCTCCGAATATCGTAAACAACGTTTGACTTGGTATATCCGTGGTTGGCTCAACTATTTTAAGTTTGCAGGTCTCAAAAGTAGGATAAAGGAATGGGACGGTTGGCTCCGTCATCGCATACGGATGTGTATTTGGAAGTCTTGGAAACGAGTCCGAACCCGGTATCGAAATCTGAAGAAGCTTATTCCCGATGAGAGCCGTGTGCGAATGGCTGCCTTTTGTCGTAAGAAATACTGGCGAATGGCAAGTCATCCCACTGTACAAGCGGCTTTGTCGGATGAGCGTTTGCTTCGAGCTGGTTACCCTACTTTTAAGATGTACTATCATCCTGTGTTTAAAGGTTAATTAGGGAACCGCCGTATGCCGAACGGCACGTACGGTGGTGTGAGAGGTCGGAACGGGAATTAATCCCGTTCCTCCTACTCGATT
>CAJJOL010000122.1:0-1675 GCA_905193385.1 uncultured Prevotella sp.
TAGGGACAGTCGCGAAATAGGCTTAAAATTATAACAAATTGATTGTCAATGTGATAAAAATTTCATATCTTAGCTACAGGAATTAAAAATTCCTCCGAACACCCTGGAAAAGTGACTTTCGGAGGAAATGAGCAAAAATAACTCATGGCAAAAGTACGAAATTTATCTGACATTCAGCAAGAGATTGCATTTACAGAGTTTGATTTTTATCAGCGATACGAAGAGAGCTTCAAAACATCGGAACTTGGACGGATCAAGTCACTTCTTCCTCTTCGAGAGATGGCGATATCGTTCGGTTTAGTAGAAGAGAAGCCGAAGAGTTTGAGAGTGAAGCGAGGACGAAAGTCCTTCTTCACACCTGAGGGCAAGGTGGCGTTGGCGTTCTTGAAGATGTATACAGGATTGTCAGCTCCGAAGCTGATGGATGCGTTGAATGGAAACATCCATTATCAGATCTTCTGCGGGATCAGGATCAGTCCTGAGAACCAGTTGACAAACTACAAGCTGATCGACAGCATTCTGGTAGAATTGTCCAAGAAACTGAAGATTCAGGAGCAGCAGAAGGTACTTGCAGATGCATGGAAGCCGTACATGAAGAACCTTGATACTGTCTATACAGATGCCAGCTGCTATGAAAGCCTGATGCGCTTTCCAACTGACGTGAAGTTGCTTTGGGAATGTGTAGATAGAGCATACAAGATGATGTGCGGTATCAGTTCTCAGCTTGGTGAGCATCGAATGAGAACAAAGTACAATGATATCGACAAGGCGAACCTGGCATATAGGAAGCAGCGCAAACATACTCATAAGCAGACCAGAAAGATGATAATGAGACTGCTTGCATTGCTGGGCAAGATACTGGGAGAAATCCGCAGACAGATGCGCGTCCATCCGGATGAAGAACTATTGAATTACAAGCAGTTGGATATGCTTGAGACTGTCACAAGGGTATATCGTCAGCAGAAGAACCACTTCAAGAGTGGTGACTCTCGTGAGAGTATCCCTAACCGTATTGTAAGTCTCAGCAAGCCTTACATCAGACCGATAGTCAGAGGCAAGGAGACCAAGATAGTCGAATTTGGAGCGAAGTGCAACAACATATTGATTGACGGAATATCGTTTATTGAGAAGCTATCATTCAATGCATTCAATGAAGGAACGAGACTTAAGCACTGTGTGTCATTGTCGAAGAAACTTACAGGCGTTGATGTAAAAAAGATAGGTGGCGACCAGGGTTACTCGGGTAATGACAACAGAACTTTCTGCAAGGAGAATGGTATTGAAACCTCATTCACTCAGAAAGGACGAACTGGAAAGAATGAAGTTAAGAACGCTACTAAACGAGAACTTGCACGCGTTCGAGCTACAGCAATGGAAGGCTCTTTTGGAACTCAGAAGGAGCATTATGGTCTGCGAAAGATTGCTGCAAGGATAAAATCGACAGAGATCATGCTGATCTTCTTCGGTATCCACACAGCAAATGTGGTAAACCTTGCAAGACGAGAGTCAGTCCAAGTAGCTCTTGCAGCCTGATGTTCCACGCATGGAACACGACTTTACGGGAGTGGTAGCTCCAGACGTGACTGAAAATGAAAAAATCGGCCCTAAAAACAGAGCCGATGATATAAAAAACGATGAGTATGATCGGAAAAATAAGGGAAAGTCTGCTGGTTAA
>CAJJOL010000123.1:0-1667 GCA_905193385.1 uncultured Prevotella sp.
TTACATACCCATGCCGAAACCTCTGCTTCTGGTGATTTGCTTGAGTAGGTCTTTCCCCTCTTCCATAGCTTTTGATATGTTTGGGAAATGATGCCTTAAAGCCTCCAGTTGTTCGGAATTGAACAAGTCTTTCATCTTACCAAGTTCTTTTTTCAATTCCTTGGTTTCGGTCTTTAGTTCTTGGTTCTCCGTTCTTAGTCGGTTACTGGTTGTCCTTGCATTGTCCATTTGCTGTCTATAATACTCCTTGTCGTTCTCGGCTTTGAATACCTTTGTGCCGTTTCGCTCTTTTTCAAGTATAGCCTTTCCCAGTCTATCGGATAGCTGTTCATTTTCCCCCTCTAAAGCCTTTATTTTGGCTTTTAAGGCATCTTTTTCCCTATCGTTAACCGTTTTCCCTATCAAGCCGTAAAACTTCTCTGAAGCCTTAGAAATGAGTTTTTGGACGTTTTTCTTTGTTTCAATGGAACGTAGTTCTTTCTGAAGCTGAAGAAGCTGGTTTTGCACGTCCTTGTGCTTGTCTAACGCACTGGATATATCGTTGGATAGTTCCTGAAGCTGTTCTTTCGCACATTCGGTCTTGTACTGCATAGCCGATAAGTGTTTGCGATCAGAAGAAACACCACGTTCCATGCCCAGTGCTTCAGATGCTATGGTTTGGAGTTCTGCCATGTCATCACGCGATAAACGCACACTCTTCCCGTTCGGCTGCGTCCAATCGAAAACTACATGGGCGTGAAGGTTAGGTGTCCATTGCTTTGCGTTCATGTATCCTTCGTCCTTGTGTATATGGATTTGAAACGCTTCAATACCGAAACGTTCCTTGCAGACCGCAGCGAATTGCTGGAGTTCCTGCATGGTGGTTTCTTGCTTGATTACTATTACCCCCTCCCGTATGGGTGCTGCTTTAGTCTGCATCTTCTGCCCAACCGTATCGAAATATCTCTGTTTCGCACTCTCCAGCCGATGGGAGATGCTATCTCCAACCCAGCTTTCATTCAAATGACTAAGTTCCGGACGAACATAGTCCAACTCTTTTTCCCTAAAGTTGTGAATCTCGCTCCCCGGCTTCACTGCTTGTACATGAATACTTGTTGCTCCCATAAGTTAACATTTTTGTGACAATCGATAACAGCCGGTGACAGCCGGCTGACAGGGGGTTAAGGGGGCTTGTCCCCTTACACACGTACCCTTTAGGGTGCTAGTGTGCTATCACCATACTGCATAGGTGCGAAGTTAGTGAATGTTTTGTAAATGCACAAATAAAGGGGAAAACATTTGGATTTGCGACAATAAAGTACTACCTTTGTTGCTGACCAAACGGTAGCTGACCGATACGGGAGAGTTACCAAAATACAAGCCGCTGGAGTTAATTGACGGACATCCGACATCCCCAGCGGCTTTATTTTTGCCTATCTGCTTCGTCTAGGCATACCAGTACCTCTACTAAAAATGTACTTCAAAGATACTTATTTTCTACCGACTTGATAGTTTTTACCCCATATTCTTGGACATTTTTCCCCCATGAGGTTATCTTTGTAGGGTGAAAGAGAAACCCATAAACGGGGATAGATTGAATGCTGGGAAGCATAAACAATCGGGGTAAGGTTAGCGAACCTTGCCTTTCATCCCCCATTATAACTTTACATAGAGGAACTTTATCTATC
>CAJJOL010000124.1:0-1623 GCA_905193385.1 uncultured Prevotella sp.
TTTTCATACGTAAATATTAAGCGTCCTACACACAAAGTAGGACAGGTTTATACTAAAATTGATATAAATCCGAGGTTTTGGATAAAAGAAAGATTAGCACTTATGAGAACACAAGTGCGGCTATTGTACAATAATAAATAGCAACAGCTAAGAATTTAAAAGTTTCATACACGTGTACATAAGTCACAATCTTTGGCGCTTAGCTGTTGAGACCAATTTCATTGTCGGGCTATGGTAATTCCAGTAAAAGTCGGCCTTTGGTCTATATTATTAGTTCAGTGTTACAGCTTGTGGAACTTTAGTAAGTGAGACATTGTATCCAAGCTTTTTAAGTTCAGAAGACAAATATACCTTGCGTTTCTGCTCTATCTTGGATTGCATATATTGTGCTCCAAGTTCATGGTAACGGGACCCTGTACTCAGTATCAGATAAACGGATATCAACTGAGAATGTCCCACTGCAATCAAGGCACGTTTCTTTCCTCTGCGGGCAGCTATACGATGGTATCTCTCACTAAAAAACGTATTCTTTGTACGGGTCGCAGCCCATGCGGCTTCTGTGATTACCGCCTTTACCTGTTTGTTTCCGTGAGTGATTCGTGCGCTTTTTTTTTACCCGCACTTTCGTTGTTGCCCGGAGAAAGACCGGCCCAGGACGAAAGATGCTTTTCAGAAGGGAAGTGGGACATGTCAAGACCTATCTCAGAAACCAGATCCTCTACAACCTTGGTGCTAAAACCGGGAATCTCCCTGAGAAGTTCAAGGACATTCTCGTACTTGGACAACAGTCTCTTTATACGTTCGGACAAATCATCAACCAAAGTCTGAGTCTGGTCTATATCCTTTCGGATCATCTGAAGAAGATAAATGTGATGCTCTTCAACAAAACCGGTACACGCCTCAAGCAATTCTTCAGGACTGGCTGACAGTTTACCGTGATAAACTGAATTTATATCATCAAGAGTAAGGACTTTACCTTCACAAAGCATATCAATAAGAGAAGTAGCTGTCGTACCGCTTGTATTACTTACTACACTTGAAAGCTTGATGTTGCAGTCTTCAAGAATACGCATCATACGGTTCTTCTCTGAAGCTATCTGCTGAATAAGCTTGTTCCGGTAACGCGTCAGGTCACGAAGCTGACGCTGCTCCTTGGGAGGAATATAGCTCGGTTTGAGAAGACCTGCCAGAAGAAGCCTGCAGATCCATTCGCTGTCCATCTTGTCTGTCTTGTGACCCGGAACATTCTTAATGTGACGGGCATTGACTATCCAGACATTGGGAATGGAATCTTCAAGAACCTTATAAACCGGCTTCCAGTAAACACCGGTACTCTCCATTCCCACATGCGTTACACCATTGGACAATAGCCATTCTTTCAATTCATTCAAAGAACTCGTGAAGGTTTTGAATGAGCGGGTCTCGCGTTGGATGCCTGCTCCGTCAATTGTCGCCACCACAACCTTCAGGTGGACGTCGATACCGCAAGCGCGCTGTATCAACTGAGGGAATGTCACTTCTGCCATAACTGATACATTTTAGGGTTACACTATACAAAGGTAACTTCAGCTTGACTATTTACATTCTCTTGGGCGTGATTTTTTATCTCATGGGTATTTCATT
>CAJJOL010000125.1:0-1583 GCA_905193385.1 uncultured Prevotella sp.
TCGAATCACACGAATAAATACATGGTGAAATTTCTGGTTAATTCACGATAATTCACGACCGAAACACCACTCAGCAAGCATGAAGTTCTTTTTGTCACAAATTACCATAAATTATTCATGAATTCAGATTACGCACGCAACATTCGTGAGATTGGTGAAATTAGTGGTGGAGTATTGAACACGAATCACTCGAATCACACGAATAAATACATGGTGAAATTTCTGGTTAATTCACGATAATTCACGACCGAAACACCACTCAGCAAGCATGAAGTTCTTTTTGTCAGAAATTATCCATAAATTACTCATAAATTAATTTGTGGCAAAATTCGTGTCAAAATCCTTGTAAAGATGGAAGATATACTATATCTTTGCAGAAAAAAGGAGGGTGTATATGAGTATCAAAGAATATCGTTTGACATCTATGGAAGAACCAACAGATGCCATGCTTCATGAATTAATGTATCAAGTAGCTTGTTCTGCAAGGCAAAGCTCGTATAATGCAAAACAGGTTTTAAAGCAGAAGATGCAAGAAACTATAGAGTTGATACAGAGACAAAGACAAACACTTTCATCTAATAGTCAATAATCATGGTGAAAGAGCTTCGTCCCGTTTTGTGTGTTGTTGCAGGTCCGAATGGTTCTGGCAAGACATCTACTACAGAAAAACTGCTTGCCAACGAATGGACAGCAGATAGTGTCTATATAAATCCTGACAATATCGCACAAGAGAACTTTGGAGACTGGAATTCTCTGGATGCTGTAATGAAAGCAGCAAAGGAAGCTACACGTTTGCGTTATGATTGCTTGGAAAGAAAGATAAGTTTTGTTTTTGAAACAGTGTTTTCGTCTCAAGAAAAATTGAAATTTCTTCAAAAAGCACATGCGGAAGGTTTCTTTATCCGATTCTTTTATGTATGTACAGAGAATCCAGAGATAAATGTGTTGCGAATAGCTCAACGTTATCTTAATGGAGGACATGAAGTTCCCATTTCAAAGGTGTTCAGTAGATATTACAAGTCGTTGGCACTTGCTGCTCAGGCTATAGGGTTTGTTGATAGGGCATATATTTACGATAATTCACGAGATAATGAGTTGCCGCAATTGCTTTATCGAACAACTGATGGACACTTGATAAAGAAATATTCTGAAGATATACCTGAATGGGCAGCGTCCTTAGTATCATTATAATTGAACAGTAGGTAATCTTTGGATAAGTAGTTTAAAAGTAAGGAGGAGTTATATTCTTCAAGACTATATCGGAGCATTCAGTATACTCGATGCTTTACCCTATAGCTTTATTCGTCCCGAACATGTCAAATCATTTGTAAAAGCAGAAAACGACTTGCAGTCCATAATTGACCTTGCAAAGCAGGAATACCAATCCTCACAAGACGAAAATCTGTATGTCCTGATTGTTGGTGCAGAATCAGCAATAATGTCAGCAAAAGAGGTGTAGAGAGCTGACGGTAAGGACAGGAAAGTTGAGATATTTGGATAATTGAAAAATCAAAACAATATTCAAAAAACTAATGCAATTAACCCTTTGAAAAATAGAGGGTACGCTGTATTGGTGGTTTACA
>CAJJOL010000126.1:0-1576 GCA_905193385.1 uncultured Prevotella sp.
GAGGGAATGGCGGAGGGGACGGATTGTGTCTGTTGTGGAAAGGAGTCCTTTTGGACTGCAAAAGGATTACATTTGGGAGGCAAAAGGAGTCCTTTTGGAGGGCAAAAGGGGTACATTTGGAGGGCAAAAGGAGTCCTTTTGGAAAACTACTGTTTTTACATCCGAAAACGACGGGATTTTATGGGGTTGGGAGGAATAACCGCTCAGGCTACGGCGGGGGCGCCATAGCCTCCTATAATGACGCCATAGCCTCCTATGTTATTGCTAATTTGCTGCGGAATACGTCTTCAAGGGCAACTACAACTCACACTATATGCTGCGCGACATAGGCTACGAGCGCGACTGGATGACTACAGCCGAACTCACGGGCGAGAGCAAAAACCACGCTCACTCATGGCGTTTGGGCATGAATTTCTGGTGGAACCGCCAAGGCATTCAGACCAACACGGGTGTATATGCCCACACTATCGAGGCCAATCCGGCTTGGCTCAACCACAACGGAAGCCAGGAGTTTGCAGCCAACACGGGTGGCGAGTACTACGACGGACACGAGACGAAGACGGCAATCTACCTCTCTGACGACTGGCAGGTGACCGACTGCTGGTGGCTCTCGGCAGGTGTACGCGGCGAATACTACGCTATGGGCGGTAAGAATGCATATGTTTACGCCATGCAGCATCCTAACTCACAGGACTTCGCGGGACCGTACATGCCAATCCTCGACGCCGTTAACATCCCCCTGGGACGTGCCGGTATATTCTGGAACACACCTTGGATGAAGCTCGTTTCGCAGGTTTCGCTCATCCAGCAGTCAAATTACAAGAGCCGCACACAGTTCACCAACCCCAACAACTCGTCTGACGTAGTGACAATACCTATCACCAACGACGTGCAGACAATGGGCTGGACCACTGACGTAGTGCTCACTCCGTTCAAGGGATTCACCTTCCACGGATTGCTGACATTGCAGAACCCGAAGTACAAGAACTTCGACATCACACCCAACTTCAGCGACGGCACATCCAAAAAGTACAACTTCAACGACAAGATCACTACCGGCGTGAGCAAGACAACCATCGAGCTTGACCCGAGCTATCAGTTCGACAAGTTCCACGTATGGGCAAGCTTCCGCTATCAGAGCAAGCAGTACATCAACAAGACCAACAGCCTCTACTTCAACGGACGTTGGGAAACATTCGGCGGTGTCGATTATAACATGAACAAGCACGTAGGCTTCTCTGTAAACGTTGTCAACATCCTCAACCAGAAGGGTTGCTCGGGCAGCATCGGTTCTGCCGACCTCATCGAGGACATATCGGCTTACAAGAACTACCTCATGGCAGGATCTTATATCCGTCCGTTCACTGTAGAGTTTGCAGCTCACATCAACTTCTAACATAACTGCGGAGGTCTATCGGCCTCCCAACATCTTTAAATAGTTTAAAATTGCACTATAGGCAGCCATAATATATATAAGGTATAAGTAGATTGTAACAGAAAAAAGGATAAATTTGTAGATTGTACCCCAATTCGGGATAAAATAGCGATTAGTTGCATATGAAGACAGATACACGAG
>CAJJOL010000127.1:0-1537 GCA_905193385.1 uncultured Prevotella sp.
CCGTCGGTGTCGCAGTCAAGCTCCCTTCTGCCTTTGCACTCTTCGAATGGTTTCCGTCCATTCTGAGGGAACCTTTGGGCGCCTCCGATACCCTTTCGGAGGCGACCGCCCCAGTCAAACTCCCCGTCTGGCATTGTCCCACCGCCGGGTCACGGCGGCTGGTTAGAAACCCAATACTGCAAGGGTGGTATCCCAACAGCGGCTCCATGGCAACTGGCGTTACCATCTCCTAGCCTCCCACCTATCCTGTACATGCAATACCGAGTCCCAGTACCAGACTGGAGTAAAGCTCCATGGGGTCTTTCCGTCCTGGCGCAGGTAACCAGCATCTTCACTGGTATTTCAATTTCACCGGGTGCATTGTCGAGACAGCGCTCAAATCATTACGCCTTTCGTGCGGGTCGGAACTTACCCGACAAGGAATTTCGCTACCTTAGGACCGTTATAGTTACGGCCGCCGTTTACTGGGGCTTAAATTCAAAGCTTCGCTTGCGCTAACCTCTCCTCTTAACCTTCCAGCACCGGGCAGGCGTCAGCCCATATACCTCACCTTTCGGTTTCGCATAGACCTGTGTTTTTGCTAAACAGTTGCTTGAGCCTATTCTCTGCGGCCTGGTTTCCCAGGCACCCCTTATCCCTAAGTTACGGGGCCATTTTGCCGAGTTCCTTAACAATGCTTCTTCCGCCGGCCTTAGGATTCTCTCCTCATCCACCTGTGTCGGTTTACGGTACGGGCCATAATGAAACAATAGCAGCTTTTCTTGACGGCTTGCTTAACAGCTTCCCTACTCTTTTTCGGTCCTGTCAGCACTCAGCCTTCACGGGAAGTGTACTTTACTGCTCCCCAGCCTCGTGCCGCCTACGCGGTTGACCATCACCGCGCTCGTCCTATCCTTCTGTGTCACTGCTTCGTCAAACAAGTGTAAGTGGTGCAGGAATCTCTACCTGCTGTCCATCGCCTACGACCTCAGTCCTCGGCTTAGGTCCCGACTTACCCTGGGTGGATGAACCTTCCCCAGGAAACCTTGGGCCTTCGACGCCCATGTTTCTCGCATGGGTCTCGCTACTCATACCGGCATTCTCTCTTCTGTGAAGTCCACCAGTGCTCCCGCTCTGGCTTCTATCCTCACACAATGCTCCTCTACCGATGCTTACGCATCCCGCTGCTTCGGTGTCGCGTTTTAGCCCCGTTACATTTTCGGCGCTGGATCACTCGACCAGTGAGCTATTACGCACTCTTTGAATGTGTGGCTGCTTCTAAGCCAACATCCTGGTTGTCTGTGCAATCCAACATCCTTTCCCACTTAACGCGTACTTGGGGACCTTAGCAGACGATCTGGGGTGTTCCCCTTTTGACCGCGGAACTTATCTCTCGCGGCCTGACTCCCGCACATCATTTATCCGGCATTCGCAGTTTGATAGGTTTCGGTAGGCGGTGAGGCCCCCTAGACCATTCAGTGCTCTACCTCCGGTAAACTAATGCGAGGCTAGCCCTAAAGCTATTTCGAGGAGAACCAGCTATCTCCGGGTTCGATTG
>CAJJOL010000128.1:0-1530 GCA_905193385.1 uncultured Prevotella sp.
TGGCAATATAATCATGTTATCCAAAGATTATGGACGCTCTGAACATAAAGAAAGGTAAATCCTGCACACCGCGTAGTTGTGCTCTAAAGCCTTTCAACTTAGAGTTAAGAGATTCAGCATGAGCATTGGTTGATCTGTTTATGAAGTAATTTAGTACTTCTTCTTCCTTGTACTTGATGGCATCCCTTGCAGCCTTTACTTCACGCAACGTACAAACTGAAACCTTCTGATACCACTCATGCAGTTTAACCTTAGCAGTACCCCGGTCGATAGACTTGTTGCTAAACACGCTTCTTAGGCTACAAATCAAAGTATATGCATCCTTTATCTTTGGGAACATCCTGAAAAGTATCTTTGCACGTGTTTTCTGCCTGTCAGTCCATTTTTCACCACTCACACTCAGCAGATACTTGCTTCTTGTCAGCAGTTCTATGACAGTTTCGCCATTGGCAAGCATGGTTGGCCTGAAGCGTTTGTTCAACCTCTGTGGCTTGCGTCCCCGCTTCTTGCCTTTGTATTTCTTTGGATGTTTCTTGCGGTAGTATTTACGGCTCTTTACCAGCTGTTCAAGTTTCTTTTTGAACATGGCCTTCTCCTTGTTTTGTGCTTTCTGTGCTTCTCGTTTAGCTTTGAGGCGGAGTTCCTCAACTGCTTCGATACAACGTTTGACGATATGGAAGCAGTCAATGACTATGGCTGCATTGGGAAAGGCTTCTGTGACGACAGCAAACATGCTGTCAGAGAAGTCCATGGTAACTTCCTCGACCTGCTCTCGCTGTTCCTGCGGTATCTGCATAAGAACATTGATAATGTCTGATGCCTTAGTGCCTTTTACAGCTGCTATTAAGGTGTGACGTTTGCCATGCCCTTCTTTGTTGGTCAAGAATGTCATCAGGTCCTTGTGGAGCATGGTCTCGTCAATGCCCAGCCGTTTGCCTATGTTCTTAGGATGCAGCACCCAGTCCTCTGCATGACTGGCTTGTTCCCAATTACGGAAACCGCTCAGATGATCCTTGTAAGCACGCTCCAGGTTATTGCCATCTACCGTAAAGTATAGCCCCGGCGAGCGGGCCGTTATCGGGTAGGTATCCAAATATTTTTTTTAAGACATCAGCAAACTCCTTAGAGTAGCCGGTGTTATCAGCAAGCAACGAGTACCTGTCAAGGATTATGTTTCTGCCTTCTGCCGTTAACCATCTGCGACGTCTGACATGAAGAACGACCTTGTGATCACGGATAGGAAAGTCGTTAACCTGACGGCTTTCCGTGAAACCATTGGGCTTAAGGTCGTGCCACTCTTCTTCCCGTGCATCTTTTTCGTCAAGATAGATGTGAAGAAGGACGCGCTCATTACCAGTCTCTTCAATAATGCCAGTGTGGTCTTCGTTAACGGCTGTAACGTCGAAGAACTTAAGTATGCCTTTGGGAAGAAGGTAACTTGCCAGAATCTTATAGTCAAATGCTGATTGCTTACTCATGAGTGCAAAGGTAATGCTTCTTATAAACATTTAAGCATTAAACAAGAAAATA
>CAJJOL010000129.1:0-1504 GCA_905193385.1 uncultured Prevotella sp.
TGAACTGTCCCCAGAAAGCGAGACACTTTCTGGGGACACTTTTATGGGCAAGAAGATTTCAGCGGAAATTCGCCACCAAGTTTTGTTGTTGCTTCAGCAGGGCGCACGCTCTCGGACCATCGCCACAAGGCTCGGCCTTGCCAGAAGTTGGGTGAAGCGATGCCAATATTGTTTTGACCGTGGCGACCTAACCTGGCTTGATCCCACGTATCGCTTGTCAGCGACTCCCGAGCTTGCCTTACGTGCCGTCCAAGAGTACGAGATTTGCTACAGCTACACTCAAGCTGCACGCGTCTGCAACATTTCGGCCGCTGACGTTCGTCGCTACGTTCAAAATATGGCAAAGTTTGGAGTACCGTTGTTACCCCGTGGTCGGCCATCTGCGTCGACGAAGCTTGCCATGAAGACCGCCTCCTGCGCCAAAGTTCCTGTGCCCGTTAAGAAACCCAAGACACTGAAGTCGGCCGAACGCATGCTCGAAGAGCAACGCATTGTATTGGAGAGCTTGCTGGAATCGATGAACAAGCATCTTGGTGGCACTGACGGCTCAAAAAAAAAGATTTCATCATTGACGAAGCAATTGAGGCAGCACATCGCCGCGGGGTACCCGTTGCCCAATCTTGCCGACTCACCCATACCAGCCGGAGCACCTTTTATCGTCGTGTTGGAAACCCTGGCAAACGAGTGCAGGCGGATCAGGAACTCCTTGATCGAATCAGAGTCCTCCAAGAGCACCACCAAGGACGATACGGCGTCCGCCGCATGACGGCTGCGTTGCGTACAGACGGGCATGAGCGTAAACCTGGTCACAATCAGGTGGCACGGCTCATGCGGGACCATGGATACTCGGCCGTGATCCGACGCTCCAACAACTACAAGGTATGCGTGAAGAAGGGACGACTGCCAGACGGAACCGTCCTGGAAAACACGTTGGACCGCCAATTTGAGCAGGCCAAGCCTCGTGCCGCCTTTGTTACGGATGTGACTTATATCCCCGTCAAGGAAGGTTGGCTGTATGTCTCCCCCGTCATGGATCTGTGCACGCGGGAAATTGTGGTTTGTGAGATGAGTACGCGCCAGGACATGGCACTGGGCATGAAGACACTAGAGGAATTCTCGAAGGTCTTTACGGGATCTGTCGTCTTGCATAGCGATCAAGGGACGCTTTATACCCATGCCGCCTTTCGCGGGGCAGCCGAAGACCTTCATGTCAAACAAAGCTATTCCCGCAAAGGCAATTGCTGGGATAATGCAGTGATGGAGGGGTGGAACGGTACCTTGAAGACGGAGTGGCTTTACCATCCGGACAACCGTTATCACAAGAACCTTCTGACGGCTGACGAGGCCAAACAGGAAATTCTTAAATATTGCAATTACTACAATGAGGAACGTATCCAAGCCAAGTTGAACTACCGCTCACCTAAGCAATATAGGGAAGCGATAGCTCAACAGGCTTGAACGCCCGATCGATTAAAAATCTGTCTCGCAAAGTGGGGACAGTTCA
>CAJJOL010000130.1:0-1468 GCA_905193385.1 uncultured Prevotella sp.
TGCACTTGTCAACAAAAATTGGACACAAAACTAAAAAAATCAGGCATAAAAAACGAATCGATGTACAAGATTCATCAACTTTTCTGACATCCTTCAAGCTTGTTAGACAAACCATGCCATCGATAATGCAGACGAGATCAGCAGATGGGCGTGTGACGTTCCCGATACTGCTTCGGCGTCAGGTAGCCTAAGGAATAGGCTGGCCTCTGTTCATTGAAGAAAAGAATGTAGTCATCCACCTCCTCCTTGACCGGGTTCTCGCCGGTCACATGCAAGTCCATGAACAGCTCCGCCTTGATCCATCCATTGATGGACTCCATAGCGGCATTGTCTGTGGGGGTCCCGGCACGTGACATGGATCGGGTGATGCCGTACATGGGCAATAGCTCGTTGTAGGCTTTGGAGGCGTAGACCGATCCCTGGTCAGAATGGAGAACCATTTGGTGCTCCGGATGCCGTTTTTGCCACTCAATCAGATTTTCCAGTCCGCTGATGTAAGTCATGCGATCACCGCGTTTTGCAGAGAGGGAATGACTGACAATCTCATTGTTCCATAGATCCATATAAAGAGTCAGTTCATGGTAGATGCCTTTCACATAAAAAGCGGTCATATCACTCACGATGCACTGCATTGGCCCATCGATCTGCATTTCAGACATGAGCAGGTTGGGAAATATCCGCGCTGGATCGCCAGCCTTCTTGTACCTGTAGTGCTTGGATTTGCTCTTGATTCCCGCAATCCTACAGCATTTGTGGGCATAGGGATCGGACAGGACAATCTCTTTGTCCAACCGTATCTTGGCGTTCAGCCAGCGATAGCCGTGCGATGGATACTTCCAATGGTACTCCTGGAACAGCAGGACGTTGCTCAAAAGGCGCTTTTCTTTGCCCGACGGCTGAGAAAGATGTTTTTTCCAAGCGTAGAAACTGCTCCTCTGGATGCCCATTGTCTTGCAAAGAAGCTTCACCGGAATTTCTCCGGATAGTTCCATGATTACTTGATAATCTTGTTGCCGTACAGAATTACAGTACCATCCCCCTTCACCTCGTAGCCTTTTTTTAGCCGTGCCTCGGTTATCTTGGCCTTGATTAGTTCCTGGATAAGTTCTTCCTTTGTCATCGCCTTCAGTTCATCCAGCTCTGCCGGAGCTTTCTTGAACGAGGGCGCACAGATGCTTCTTCGTCCCTGCTTGGGCGGCAACTGGTTGGCATCCCGGTACATTCTCATGTAATTCCGTGCCGTCTGCTCATTGATAACGTATTCCTCTGCAGCTTCATACCGGCTGATTTCGCCGTCGTAAATGCGGCGGCCAATGTCCAATCTCTGTTCTTTTGTGTACTTCACGGCAAACCTCCTGTCCTGTGAGGGAGAATTTCTGTCCGATAATTAATTTCGTACTATCCGTACAGTATACACCGTATGTCCAAAAATTACCCCCTCCGTGTCCAATTTTAGTTTACCACTTCA
>CAJJOL010000131.1:0-1468 GCA_905193385.1 uncultured Prevotella sp.
GAGAGGCTCGAACTCCCGACACCTGGTTTTGGAGACCAGTGCTCTACCAACTGAGCTATTCCCGTAGGATAGTTCCCGATACATATATATAATGTAGAGCGGGAACTATTGTTATTTAGTCAACCTCCCGTATGGGAAGTCAGCTGATGGCGAATTAATCGTCGAGGATCTCTGTGATCTGACCTGAACCTACTGTACGGCCACCCTCGCGGATAGCGAAACGAAGACCCTGGTTCAGAGCAACTGCGTAGATAAGCTCAACCTCAATCTCTACGTTGTCACCAGGCATTACCATCTCAACTCCAGCGGGGAGCTTGATCTCACCTGTACAGTCCATAGTACGGAGGTAGAACTGAGGACGATACTTGTTGCCGAACGGAGTGTGACGACCACCCTCTTCCTTCTTCAAAACGTAGATAGAAGCCTTGAAGTGCTTGTGAGGCTTGATCTGACCCGGGTGGCAGAGTACCATACCGCGCTTGATCTCGTTCTTGTCGATACCACGGAGGAGAAGACCTACGTTATCGCCAGCTACACCCTCGTCAAGGATCTTACGGAACATCTCAACACCAGTTACGACACACTTCTTGTCCTCACCGAGACCAAGGAGCTCTGTCTCGTCGCCAACCTTAACGCGGCCAGTCTCGATACGACCGGTAGCAACGGTACCACGACCTGTGATTGAGAATACGTCCTCGATAGGCATCAAGAAAGGTTTGTCGAGGTCACGTGGAGGCTCCTGAATCCATGTGTCAACAGCGTCCATGAGCTCCATTACCTTGCTTACCCAAGGCTCCTTGCCATTGAGTGCACCAAGAGCAGAACCGCGGATGATCGGAGTTTCCTCCTCATAGCCGTACTGGTCGAGGATCTCGCGAACCTCCATCTCTACGAGCTCGAGCATCTCCTCGTCCTCTACCATATCGCACTTGTTCAAGAAAACGACCATGCGAGGTACGTTCACCTGGCGAGCGAGAAGTACGTGCTCACGTGTCTGAGGCATAGGACCGTCAGTAGCAGCAACTACAAGGATAGCACCGTCCATCTGAGCAGCACCAGTTACCATGTTCTTAACGTAGTCGGCGTGACCCGGGCAGTCTACGTGAGCGTAGTGACGGTTAGCTGTTTCGTACTCGATGTGAGCAGAGTTGATGGTGATACCACGCTCTTTCTCCTCAGGAGCGTTATCGATCTGGTCGAAAGACTTAACTTCCTCGCCGCCGAAACCCTTATCGTGAAGAGTCTTAGAAATGGCAGCTGTAAGAGTGGTCTTACCATGGTCTACGTGACCAATTGTACCAATGTTAACGTGCGGTTTGGTGCGCACAAATGTTTCTTTAGCCATAGCTTTCTATTTTATATATAAATTGTTTATTCTGTTTTTCTTCTGATTCCGGTTTAAGAAACAAGAAGTAGAGCTGTAACTGAGAGTTGAACTCAGGACCTCTTCCTTACCAAGGAAGTGCTC
>CAJJOL010000132.1:0-1444 GCA_905193385.1 uncultured Prevotella sp.
GCTTTTTACCTCAGGGCGTTCTTGCTTAGGCAAGCGGCAGAGCCGAGCGGCCCTGAGCTATGTGCTTCTGCCCCATCGGGGCGTGCTGCTTAGACTTTTGCACACCCTCATTGAGATGTTAAAAATTTCACTTGTTTATTAAGTATTATATACTTTCTCTCGCCATGGCAAAGTTCAAGCAAGCTTGCTTTGCTCATGACTTATCGAAAAAGTTTCATACATTTTACACACATGTGATTTTCGGCTGCACTCGGCATAGCTTAAACAAGTTTGGCTCTGCTCTCGTTGGCACGAAAATTCTTCGCTCGACAATGCCAATGATGAATTTTGAGTGTTGAAAGTTGAGTGTTGAGTTATTCGCTGCTACACCTGCGATTGTGAGTTGGTCAATTGTGAATTGTATCACGAACTAATTGGTGATGATTCACAGTTGGCCCGCTGGGACGCAAGGCTTGATATCGTGAAAAAATGAATACGTTATCATTGGGCGATGAAGACGACTTCGTTGGCTGATGAAGACGTTATCATTCTCAGGGGTATGTTTATACGTTCTTCAGACTCTTGTTGCGCATGGTGTAATGGTCGCCTACTACATAGTCGCTCTGGTCGAGTTCGGGGGTGATGTAGGAGGTGGTGTAGATGAGCTGATAGGAGTCTGTGGGGTATGACTTCAGGCGTTCGATTAGGATGTACTGGAACTGCTGGGCACGCTCCTTCTCTATTCCCTTGTCCTCCATGTTGTCGGCAAAGATGAAGTGAGGATAGCGCATCCATGGGATGTCGAGAGAGGCGAAGAAGAGGGAGAAGCGAGCCACTATCTTCAAGAAGAAAGCCGAGGAGGCACTGTACTTGGAGTACTTGTCGGAAAGATAGACGAGGTTGTTGGCAAAGTCGACGTGGAAGTCGGAGGGGTGTGAATTGACGAAATCGCGCTGACGCTCCTTGTCGTGTTGCAAGAAATAGACTCCGTGCTCCTGCATCTTCGACAGCACTTGGGCGCGGCGACTCTCTTGACCTGCTGTCTTGGCGTGTATCAAACACTCCTCACGCGAAAGGTCGGATTCGAGCTGCTCCTTACGCTCTATAAGTTGCTCGTAATAGTCGGCTCGCTCCATCATGTCGTACAACTGCAAGAGTTCGCCATTTGCCATTCCCTTATTATATATAAGGTCTTCTATTTCTTCCTCGGCTGTGCTGCGTACATTGTCGAGCATTTGGTCGAGCGTCTTACGGGCGCTACGATACTTGCGACGAAGACTATGAAGATGGGCTTTGAGCTGGTCGAGCTGCTTGATGTCTTGCTCAAGATTGGATGTTGACTCCTTGATCTGAAACGACAGTTCGGCTATAATACGCTTTGCCTGGGTGATGCCAATGATGAATGTTGAGTGTTGAATGTTGAGTGTTGAGTTATTCTCAGCTATGCCTGCGATTGTGAATTGTA
>CAJJOL010000133.1:0-1424 GCA_905193385.1 uncultured Prevotella sp.
AGCATGGTGTGGATGCCAAGCGGATAACCTCGTCCTGTGAAAGATGCTCCTTGTCTGTCGGGATTGTCTCGATACGCTCCAAGAAACCGTTCGGGTTCTCCTTTATCTTGCGGTCACGATAGGCAGTGTGGATTGAAGCACGGAAAGTTGACCAGTAGTTGGCTGCTGAGTTGATATGCAGCTTTCTGTTCTTATGCAGTCCCTGTGGTGCTGTAAGCAGATACTCTCGAAATCTGTTGCACAAGTCCACGTTTATCTCCCCGAAGGTACACTTGCCTTGCGTGAAGGTACGGAAGTGCATATAGACGTGCTGCCACTTGGAGTTCTTCTTGTCCGCCAGTTTCTTGAAGTAGGCAAGGAAATCGCCTTTCATCTTCTCCTTGTCGAAGAAATCGTAACGCTCGTTGACGATAGCCTCGAAGCGACGGCAGCGTATCGCCTCGGCTCTTGCCGTAAGGTTGAGGTTGTACTTCTGTTCCGTCTGGTTCTTCGGCTTGGCATAGATGTAGATGCCAAGCGACTCATGGCGGATGACTTTCATCGTGCTCTCATCACGATAGCCAGGATAATAGTCAAGATAATAGGACAGCATGCTTCCGTCCTTGATTTTGCGTGTACGCAATGATACGGTCTTGCAAATGTTGCTCATAACTGATATGTATTATTGATGATTATTCGTGGTGAAGTGTCTCTTCACGGCTGCAAAGGAATAAAATGATGCATCCGTGACTCCAATTATTCATAGTAACTGATGGATAATGCTGAAATCACTTGCTTTCACAGTCCTTTAGCTGCTCTTTCTGCCATTGCACGCTCCACATCCGTCTTCAAAAGCAGGTTCTTTACACCCACTTTTACCTTGCTGATATGGTGAACTCTCACAATATGGCAGATATTGGCACTTGTCAGACCATACAACTGTTGCACTTGGTCTGTGGTATAATAGCTGTCATCTCTCATGAGGTCAGTCCTGCGCAGTTCTTCAAGATGCTCCTTGGAATAATAGGTGCGACCATACTCACGTTTGGTCGGTATCTTATGGCGGTAGGTGTATGCCCTAAGTGCTGACTTGCTCATGCTAAAGGCTTCCTCTACATCATCAGCAGTCACCCACTCGGTGATGCAGTGGATGTCAACCGCAGTACCGAAGAACTCATCAATATGTCGTTTGCTGTAATAGTTCTTGCCAGCAATACGACACATTGGTATCTGGTTGCGTTTGGCGGAGGTGTAGAGCCAAGACTTCTTGACCTTATAAATGGACATCACTTCCTCACCAGAATAATAGTCAAGCACCTCATTCTCCTCTTTCCCTTTTGTTTGATTCTGGTTTTGTGTTGGCTTTTCTGTTTTTGCCTTTTTACAGGGTTTGCTCTTGCTGGCAGGAACCACACGCTTGTAGGGATTACCCTCAAACATCTTCT
>CAJJOL010000134.1:0-1406 GCA_905193385.1 uncultured Prevotella sp.
TGAAGTGGTAAACTTATTTTAGACACAGAGGGGGTATTTTTTGTACAGATAATATATAATGGAATACACCAATATATATATCACTGAACAAGGAATACTTCAGTCTAAACAGGAGGTTTACCATGAAATACACTAAACAAGAAAAATTAGACATTGGTCGACGAATATATGACAGTGAGATTACTCGCTATCAAGCTGCAGAGTTATATAAAATTTGCGAAGGTACAGCACGCACTTATATGCGTATGTACAGAGATGCAAATAACCTGCCTGCAAAAAATTGTAAACAACAAAAATGTAATATAATACGTCCCGATTCCCCAGCACTTTCTGCAAATACGGATGACTTTCAATCCATGACAAAGGAAGAATTAATTCGTGAATTGCTTAAAGCAAGAATTGCAGAAGCCAGATTAAAAAAAGGCTATGCGGTGAAAGGGGATGGTACAGTAATTCTATACGGCAAGAAGAATACCAAGTAGTATTAGAGCTTTCCGGAGAATTTCCAGTAAAACTTATATGCGAAACCATGAATATCCAGCGCAGTAGTTTCTATGCTTGGAAAAAGAAGCTTGCGCATCCTTCTACAAGAATGAAGAGCCTGCTTAGCAATATTTTACTTTTTAAAGAGTACCATGCTAAGTTTCCTTCTCATGGGTATCGTTGGCTTAACGCTAAGATTCGTTTGGATACTGGTCTTGTACTTTCAGATGCATATGCACATAAGTGCTGTAAAATCACTGGCATTAAGAGTCAAGCCAAGCATTATAAATACAAAAAGCCAGGAGATTCATACCGTGTTTTTCCTAATCTGCTTATGACAGAAATACAGATTGACGGACCACTGCAATGTATTGTAAGCGATATGACTGCTTTTTATGTAAAAGGGATCTATTATGAGCTAACATTGTATATGGATCTTTGGAATAATGAAATTGTAAGCCATTCTCTATCTTCCAAACGTGGTGACCGTATGACATATATTAGCGGTCTGGAGGATTTAATTGCTTTAAAGAAGCAGTATCCGGAATATGAAATGATCTTGCATTCAGACCAAGGATCTGTTTACACATCTAAGGCATTTAACGACTTGTTGCCAATGTATAGCATTACTCATTCCATGTCTCGTGCCGGAACACCTACCGACAATGCAGCAATGGAAGCGATTAATGGTTGGATAAAGGCAGAAATGTTTACCGATTTTCATGTAACAGGCGAAAGGCCTGTTGTAGATGAAGTAAAAGAATATATTCACTTCTTTAATGAACAGCGTCCAGCTTATTCGTTAAACTATCTGACGCCAACTCAATATCGCAAGTTGCATTACGAACGGATATCTGACTAACAGATAATTTTTTGTTGTATATTTTTTTATGATTTGTGTCTAAAATTTGTTGACTAGTGCA
>CAJJOL010000135.1:0-1387 GCA_905193385.1 uncultured Prevotella sp.
GTGAAAGTCAGGGCTTTGTGATTTTTTAAGAATCAGGGAGTTTTGACACACCCTCATACACCTAATGAGCAATATTTATTAAGTTACATCCCAATGCGGTTTGAATACGAGCAATGGTTTGTGTGGTGAAGTTGTGGCGACCAGTGAGCCATTTGAAAATATTAAAATAGATTGACCGGAAAACATTGTATGAATACAAATACAGATTTTGATAAGATAGATAAGGTACTCTCGAAGAATGGTGGAGGCTTGTGTGTTATAAATATGTGTTTGAATGAAAGAAATCAAGCTATTTGATTACCAAGAGGATATGAAGGAACGGATAGAGAAGGCTTTTGAGTCTCATCAATCCGTTATGGTTCAGATGCCTACTGGAACAGGAAAAACGATACTTCTTGCAGAAGTAGTGAAAAGTGAAGAACGAAGAGTGAAGAATCCATGTGTGTGGATTGTTGTGCATAGAAGGGAACTGGTGGAACAGATAAAGGAAACACTTAAGGCTTCGCTTACAGATTCGCTTAATGTTAAAAGTGAAATGTTAAATGTTAACAAAACAAAGCAATTGGATTCTTCACTTTTCACTCTTCCCTCTTCACTTACCCCGCGGGTTTTCTCGATACAGTGGCTTTCACGACATTCGAGAGGCTTTGTGATACTGTATTGCGATATGCCAAGGACAAGAAGGGTATTGTGTATGCTATTGACATTAAGCATGCGGAGCATATTGCGGAGTATTATAGGGAGAAGGGACTGAACGCGGTGGCGATTAGTTCGAAGACGTCTGCCGAGGAACGAAAAAACATAATAGAAAGGTTTAAGGGCACTAATGACTCTTTAAAGGACACGAATTGTCATGAATTGTCCATGAGTTTAGCCAATAATAACTCTTTAAATGGCACGAATTGCCATGAATTTAAAATTCAAAATTCTTGCTCAGGCAAGCGTCTTTATGGGCTGAGCGCAACATTCCTTCTAAATCAAAAGATTATGGTAAGAATACTTGTAAATGTCGGGGAAAAAACGTAAATTTGCGTTTGAAGATGAACATAAGTAGTTTGTCCAAATATGATATGATAGCCGATAAGATAGAATATATAATCATGCTCATAAAACTGTTTGCGCGTCATTTCGGTTTGAGCTATATGCAGGCTTTCCGATATGTTAGTCTGCACGATGGAATAGAGTATGCAGAGAGACATTATAACATTTTGCATACTCTGTCGTTTGAGGAACAAGTAGAAGGACTTGCTGCTTTTTGCCGTAAAAAAGGAGGGTTGCTGACATGAAACTATATCATGGGTCTAATGTAAAGGTTGAGAATATTAACCTTAGTAACCTGAGTTCGGGATAAGAAAGTCTTTGTAAAAGTTGGTAATCTCAATAATTT
>CAJJOL010000136.1:0-1366 GCA_905193385.1 uncultured Prevotella sp.
TGTTAAATTGTTAGGGTGCGAAACAACTCATAATTGACCAACTCTCAATCGCAGGCATAGCCGAGAACAACTCAAAATTCAAAATTCAACATTCAAAATTGCGCTTCGCGCTTTACATTTGTGTCATGGCACCGCCAGCGGCACCCGTAATGATCAATCCAATCACTCGCAGCACATACAGTGCCACACGTTTCCAGTCGATTTTCATACTTGTAGTCTTTAAGTACATTAATAAAATGAGTTTCATAAATCACAATACAATTAGACGTTTGGCTCAAGATTACCGCTGCCATCCTCCGAACCGGTATTGCCAGGGTTCTCAGTAGTACCACTATTATCAGTGTTACCATCCGAACCACCCGATGGGTTAGAAGGCTTCGAAGGCTTGGTAGACGAAGAAGTAGAAGAAGGCTTGAGTTTTCCACTCGGAGTGAGATACACATCGTTCACACCGCCATAGCTCTCCACTGCATTCAGATAAGCATCCTCGTTCTGATACTGTTCGAGTAATGCGTTCTCGCATACAAGATACTGCGTAGAGATTACCGTCTTGGCGTTATGCTTGCGTGAGTGAATCCACACCATACCATGGTTGCCGAAGTCGTTAGAAGCAAGTGCAGCAAGATGCCCTTCCTGCACCGAGAAACCTCTGGCGTCCACAAGCGAGAGAAGCTTCGCCTCATTGCTCTTGTTGAGCACAATGCAACAGGCATCCACCTCCGCCATAGGGATGTTGGTCACTTCGTTCACCACTTGATGTACCAGGAAATAAGTGATTTGGTCACCATACTCGTACAGCTTGTTGTTCAGCACCACAGCATTCGAGAACTCCGCCACCGTCGTCGTACTGGTAATGCTAAGCGCGCCAAGACTGATGTCCGTAACCGCCTTCTTGCCCTTTCCGCTTATCGCAATCGATTTGACGTTACCCTGGGTAATCTCGTAAGGAGCCACGATGCACATACCGGCATTCACCTCCGCCTTGGTTAGGTATACAGGAGCCATCGAGAGGTTGGTCGACACGAACTTGTTGTAGTCGTTACGGCCGTTACGGGTTCCTCCGAATGCCAACTTCATGTATGGTTGCAGCACCTGATACTCGCGAATGATATTTGCCCACTTCATGCGGTGCTTCACCTGAAGTTCGGTCTTCGCATTTGTAGTCTGTGTGATCTTTTCCGACACGATAGTCTTGCCACTTTTCTGTCTGAAGGTAAGGTTACCTGCAGAACCGTTGAGTTTGGAAATAATTCCAGTAAGTCTTGCCATAATAATTTGGATTTAAATGATTAAAAAATAAAGTTTTGTTCGGGTTGCCTTTCTCATGGCTTCCCATTAGAGTTTCGATGCATCTCCGTATTGCCTC
>CAJJOL010000137.1:0-1366 GCA_905193385.1 uncultured Prevotella sp.
GACACTGTCCAAAATTTTGTGTAAATGGAAACAGGATTCAGCTGTAAGTTTGTTCTTATATCTGGATTCTGTTTTCAAAAATAAGCATAAATTGATTCATAATCAAGCCCCAGTTATGAATCGGCTGTGTCCATTTCTTCTCAATCTCCATAAGTGAAAGATAAACGGTCTTTTTGACTGCATCATCCGAAGGGAATGAAAGCTTTGATTTCGTGTACTTTCTGATTTTTCCGTTCAGGTTTTCAATGAGATTGGTTGTGTAGATTATTTTTCTGATTTCCAGCGGGAACTGGAAGAAAACAGTCAAATCATCCCAGTTGTTTCTCCATGAAAGTATAGCATAAGGATACTTTCCTCCCCATTTCTTTTCCAGATTGTCAAGTTCTGTGGCTGCAACCTCTTTGTTGGGTGCATTATAGATATTCTTCATATCTGCCGTAAACTCTTTCTTATCTTTATAAACCACATATTTACAGGAGTTTCTGATCTGATGTACCACACAGATTTGAGTGGATGACTGAGGGAATATACTGCGGATAGTATCCGTAAATCCATTCAGATTGTCAGTACAGGTAATCAGGATATCCTGCACCCCACGGGCTTTTAAATCAGTCAGGACACCCATCCAGAAAGAAGAGCTTTCCGATTTGCCAACCCACATGCCAAGGACTTCCTTCAGACCGTTCTGTTTCAGTCCGACGCAAAGGTAAACGGTCTTGTTTATGATCTTACCGTTATCCCGTACCTTGAAGACAATACCATCCATCCAGACTATCAGGTAAACAGGATCAAGGGGACGGTTCTGCCACTCCTGGGCAGCCTGATTGACCTTGTTGGTAATGATGGAAATGGCAGATGTAGAGAGCTCTATTTCATAAATCTCACGCATCTCTTCCTCTATGTCAGAAACGCTCATTCCTTTGGCATATAGGGAGATAACGAGCTTTTCTATAGAAAGTCCACGGCTTTCATGTTTAGGCACTGCTATCGGCTCAAACTGGCCGTTACGGTCACGTGGAATAGAAATGACAGACTCTCCATGTTCGGTTTGGATTTTCTTCGGATAACTGCCATTTCGGGAGTTGCCAGTGTTATTTCCTATCACAGAATTCTTTTCATATCCCAAATGGGCATCCATTTCACCTTCAAGCATCTTTTCCAATACTTGGGCATGCAACTGCTTCAGAAACTTGCTCACATCGGCTTCTGTCTTGAACTGACTGATAAACTTGCTTAAAACCTCATCAGGCACTACTTGATTCTTTTCTTTCATAAGCTTCTTCATTTTGCAAATGTATAAAATAAAAAATACGAGACTCATTTCTGAATCCCGTATTTCCATTTACACAAAATATTTTATAGTGCC
>CAJJOL010000138.1:0-1357 GCA_905193385.1 uncultured Prevotella sp.
ACTCTCCTTAATATTATGTGATCCCGTTGGGATTCAAACCCAAGACCTTCAGAACCGGAATCTGACGCTCTATTCAGCTAAGCTACGGGACCTTTGCACCTGCTTACTCGTGAGTAAGCGAATGCAAAGGTACAAAATTAGTTTCAAATCAACGACCAACCTACTATTTTTTATTTTGTAGAGTTCTTATTCATTAAGCGTTGTTCATGTTGACCGCGCATAAGGCGTTGTCCGTTCTTGCCCTTACGCTGAGCGAATCGCTTCATCATGTTCTTCTCGATTTCGTATACACGCTGAATCTGCTTCTGCGTCATAAACTTCGAGTATTCCTTATAATACTTCTGTCGGATGTCGAGAATCTTCTCGCTCATTTCGAAGCGCTTCTTGATATTCTGCCCAATTTGCTCCTCATTGTTATTGCCATTGCGACCATTGTTATTGCCATTGCGACGAAAACGCGGACCAAGAGTCCAAATCTCCTTCTGGCATTGTGTATAGGTGTTAATGAACTTGGCTGTAGTCTCGTCATCAAGAGCAAGGTTATTGGCAATATACTTAGCCTGCTTTTCTGAGAGTTGCTCGCGTGTGAGGCGCTGCTTATTGTTGGGAGCCTGAGCGAAAGAATTGACGGTGAACATCGTCATTGCGATGACCAGCATCATTACGTTGAAAATCTTTTTCATAATCAGTGTTTTTTAGTTTATGTTATATATATATTTGCCTTAATTGTTGATGAACACATCATCCTGATACACATCCACGATATAAGCCTGGTCGCACTCGGATAGTTGTGCGAAGGCTTGCTCTACATCCTGAATATCGCTTGAAGCCGTTGGCGTATTGGGAGCTAAGAAATGTATGTTGATGACAAACATTGCTACAACAGCAGCTGCTGCAGACAACGATACAGGCCAAAGCCACTTGCGGACAGTACGTCGATTCGTCTTAATCTTCGTATTCTTCTGTGGCATATCCTGTACGGCATCAAGGATGTTGCTCTGCATCTTGGCGAAGAAATCGTCGGGAGTAGAGTATGGCATGCGTTTGCCCACTTGATTGAAATCGAAATTCTTGTCCATATCCTTAATCATTTGAGTTCATATACTTTATAATTTTATCTTTAGCAATATGATAGCTTGCCTTGATGCTTGTAGCAGTAGAGTCGGCTATCTTGGCTATCTCGTCAAAACCGAGTTCGTCATAGTAGCGTAGGTTGAAAGCCAGCTGCTGCTTGGGTGGAAGTGTTAGAATCGCCTTTTGCAACTTCACCGCAAGCTTGTCGGCATAGTCAACATAATTATCAACCTGAGTTCGGGATAAGCGACTGTCGTTTTTCTTGCTATGCCAGATTTCCGAT
>CAJJOL010000139.1:0-1349 GCA_905193385.1 uncultured Prevotella sp.
TAATTCCTACTTTGTGGACATACGGCACAGGGCACAAAAATGTTCTATGATACAGGTAGTTCATCGATGGATTATTCCAATCGAATGACCAGCCTGTGTGGGATATGCTTCCCCGGCGATGTAGTGCCATGACTTTTGGCAGGGATGTGGAGGAACCCTGACCGAAACGAGCGTACCAAAGGGAGCGATACGCCGCTGTGAGATTCAGGGGAGGAACGACACCGGGGAGAACTGGCGAACTGACACCGAAATGATACCGAAACACGACAATCTGATAGGGGGACAGTCTACCCTATCGCTGATACTTCGGGAGATTTTAAGCGGCTCTATGGCTGTAATTTTGCCGAAAATCGCCCCGAAACCATACACTAAAACGGGAGGAAGCGCAATATGCCGAGAATGAGCAAAAAGAGGAAGCATGAGCTTTCCTTTTACCTCAATGACCGGGGGCGTGTCACTTACAACGAATTATGCCGGAAATGCCAGCATGGGTGCAAGCAGAGCTTCCGGGCGGTTGTGATTGACTGCCCCCGTTATTTATCCAAACGAGCAAAGAAAAAGGAGGAACACACCGAATGAATTTTGAATTTATGACGATAGACACACCATTGCCGCCCTGTATGCCATTTCCCAGAGCGTTGACAGGATTTCCAGTCAGCAGCACCGCAAAGGTCATGTACTGCCGGATGCTGGACGCTATGCTATCCAAAGGGCAGGAGGACGAGAACGGAATCCTGTTTGTCTGCTTCCCTGTCACAGCCATTGCCGCAGTCCTGTCCCGCAGCCCCATGACGGTCAAGCGTTCTCTGAATGAACTGGAAACCGCCGGACTTATCATGCGGGTGCGTCAGGGCGTTGGAGAACCAAACAGGATTTATGTGCTGATACCGGGAAAGGAGGACGCTGCCCTTGCCTGATACCTCAAAGCTGGAAAAGCTCAACCGGGAGCTGGAGAAAAGCGAAAAGAAACTGCGGAAAGCCATCAATGATGAAAAGGCATTGCAGCACCAGTTAAAGCAGCTTACCCGAAAGGAACGGACGCACCGGCTCTGTACTCGTGGCGGTATGCTGGAAAGTTTTCTGCAAGAGCCGGAACGCCTGACAGATGATGATGTCATGCTGTTGTTGAAACTCATTTTTCACAGGCAGGACACGCAGGAACTATTGAAAAAACTGCTGGAACGGGAGAAGCCGGAAACCCCTTAGTTTACTAAGGGCGCAATTATACACCACCCAGAGGTTGGTGCATTGCGTTCTCCGAAGGCTCCTCGCCGGAGGGCTGTGATTTTCCGCAGTCATGGTCTGCTCCAAATCATACAGGGGACGCTACGCTTCCCCTGCGCTGGCTG
>CAJJOL010000140.1:0-1346 GCA_905193385.1 uncultured Prevotella sp.
GGCTCAGCGGAAATTTCTGGTTGTTAAGTTTTAAAATTAGCTACCTTTGCTTACCTTTGTTTTATGAAACCCGAACGACTCCTTCGTGCCATCCTTCCGGATGTGCTTATAGACAACTTTGATATTGTCAATTTCGACAAGAGTGCTGACCGTTTTGATATTTATCTTGATGAAAAAAAAGTTCAGCTAAAAGAAGATAAGACCAACCCGGATATCATATCCTATGGTTTTGGTGAGTACCGTACAATCCAAGACTATCCTATTCGTGGTCGCGCCACTTATCTCCATGTTCGTAAACGTAAATGGCTTGACAAGTCTTCCAATGAAATCTTCAGCTATGACTGGGATTTATCCGAATTTGACGGTACACGGCTGAATTCTGAGTTCGTTTCTTTTTTAAAAGAAGGAGATTGAATCTACTCCTGTGAGCATCTGTGTGCTTGCGGAACGTTATGGCGTAAAAGGACAGACTCTTCGTAAACAATACAAGGAGAAAATCAGTGATTACCGGAACTGGGACCAACTCGAACATGCGCATGACTACCTCCTTTATCCTGAAAACATTGGAGAAAACCTTTCTTTGGATGAAACTTGCCTGAGCAATGGAGATGTTTATACGATTCTGACCAATAAAGCAGCCAAAGGCCGTAAGGGGGCTTTAGTTGCAATGGTTCGTGGAGTGGCCACAGATGCGGTAAGCGGAATCTTGCGCAGGCTTCCGCACCGGAAACGGCTGTCTGTCAAGACTGTCACTACAGATTTATCTTCAGCCATGATGCTGACGGTCAGAAAGGTGTTTCCTGCCGCAAAGCTGATCAATGACCGTTTTCATGTACAGCAGCTCATGTCTGAAGCTGTAGACCAGTTAAGAATACGCTATCGGTGGAAAGTACTTGATGCGGAAAATCAGGCTATCAGGGAGCACCGTCAAAAGAAGAAAGAAGCAAAGAGTAAGGCGGAAAGGGAGAGAATAGGGAAATGGGAGCCTGAAAGAATGGAGAACGGAGAAACCCTGCCACAGATAGTAAGCAGAAGCAAGCATATTATACTGAAACACTGGAGCAAATGGAATGAACAGCAAAAGACCAGGGCTGCCATTCTCTTTGATAAATTCCCCAAGCTTCTGGAAGGATACAGCCTTAGCATGAAACTGACAGACATCTTCAACAAGAAGTCAGGTCCCGATGAAGCAAGGCTAAATCTCGCAAGATGGTACAATGAAGTGGAAAAGTTTGACTATATGGAGTTCAACAAGGTACTTGATACCTTTTCAAACCATAGTACGACCATCATAAATTATTTTGAAGAACGATTGACAAATGCTTCAGCGGAGTCGTTCAATGCTA
>CAJJOL010000141.1:0-1341 GCA_905193385.1 uncultured Prevotella sp.
CGGTTAGTGCACTTCACCGTTAAATATCAACTAGCTTCTGCTTTAGATACCTTTGCTTATTAAGTTAGCTGTTTTTAAGATATTTTTGCTTCACAATACAGTTCTTCGGCAAGCATATCTGTTAGATGTTTCATGTTCAAGTAACGTTTTTTGCCCCAATCATTGCTGGCTATATAACGCAATCTTGCACATACAAGCATCAATGCTGATTCACCATCAGGAAACGTGCCAATCACTCTTGTGCGACGCTTTATTTCTCTGTTTACACGTTCAATAACGTTATTGGTACGTATACGTAGCCAATGCTCTGACGGAAAATCCATATAGGTCAAGGTTTCCTCTAAACCATTTTCTAGTTTGTCTGCAGCCTTGTTAAGTTTCATCTCACGTAATCTGGAAATTACTGATTTTGCCTTTTCTTTAGCTGCTGCTTTATTCTCCTGAGCATGAATTGCTTTGAGCATCTTGGCAACTTCCTTGACAGTTTTACGTGGTACTACAGAGAATATATTACGGTACATATGCACCGTGCAGCGTTGGTATCTGGCATTTGGAAACACTTCACCTATGCTTTCTACCATGCCTAAATTTTTATCGCCAATTATAAGTTTTACGCCATCTAAGCCACGGCTTTTCAGCCATACAAAGAAATTTTTCCAGCTTTCAGTATCTTCTTTGAGGCCCTCGGCTGTACCTATAACTTCTCTGTATCCGTCTTCTGTGACGCCAATAGCAACTAATACAGAGGCGTTTTCAAAGGAACCTCCCCAACATCTTTTTAGAAAAATACCGTCTACAAAGACATAGGGGTACTTTTCTGTAAGCTTCCTGGAGCGCCATTCTTCAATTTGAGCAAAGCATTTTTGATTCAGATTGCTAATGGTTCCGGCTGAAACCTTCTGTCCCCAGAGAATCTCTGTAATACTTTCAACACGACGCATAGAAACGCCGGCAAGATACATTTCTACCAAGGCTTCTTCTACGGAGCATTCACGTCTTTGGTAGCGCTGAATAATAGCAGACTCAAAAGTAAGACCTTTTAATTTAGGCACTTTTAAAGTAACGTCACCAGCTTGAGTAGAGAATGATCTTTCGTAATGACCGGCGCGATAACCTTTTCTTGTTTGCTCACGTGCGTAGCGTTCAGCTTGTACAAGTTTGTCAGCTTCTGCATCCAAAAGAGCATTGAGAGTTTCTTCTACACTATTTTTTACAATAGTTTTCAATTCGTTGTGGATAAATTGCTCGTTTAATTGTATAATGTTACCAGACATAGATTCTACCTTCTTTCATGTTTTGTGTGGTAACTTAATTGTAAGCAAAGGTAGTCTCTATGTCTAT
>CAJJOL010000142.1:0-1307 GCA_905193385.1 uncultured Prevotella sp.
CACTACTGTCCACTAAAAATGGACAAGGTTAAAAATTAAATAAATTCGGTTCACTTGAATCATATCGGTCTTTGACATTTTTGAAATTCGATTTGTCAAACAAGTCACTGAGATGTGTTTTGTCGGTCAGAGAGATTCCGAGTATTTGGAGAATTTCATAGACGCTACGTTCTAATTTCATATCGTGTTGGACTATTGCTACTAAGCAGTAAGTGATTATCGCACAATAGATTTGTATGCGTACAGCGTTTTCCGATGTTCCCCAGAACTTCTTAATCCTGAGGTGTTGTTTTATCCATTTGAAGAACAGTTCAACACTCCATCTGTTTCTATAAAGCGATGATATAAACTCTGCAGATGCGTCAAGATTATTTGTCAGGAAGATGTATCGTGTACCGTCTTCAGGATTTTCAATGATGAGTTTTCTAAGTTCCTCAGGGTAATCCTTAGAACTTTTATAAACCGTAAAGCATCCGATTACATCCGATACTACACCTTCTGGCAATCTTCGTTTCCAGGTTTTAGGCTTGATCCGTACATTTGTTTTGGCTCGTACAAGGAAGAAAGCACCTATACGATTTATTGTATTAAGGTTGCTGAAATCGTTATACCCTCGGTCGAATATATAATGCGCTCCTGATTCATATGGAATCTCAGGCATAGCCTTTGAATCGTGAATATTGGCAGGTGTAATATGCACAAATGCAGGTACTTCCGCTTCAATATCGTAGAGCGTATGCAACTTTATTCCGCCTTTATGTTTGCGAAATTTAGCCCATTCAAACACTGACAGGCACAGATCAATCGTTGTAGAGTCAAATGCATAAACATGACCGTCAAGTTCGAATATTTTATTGATTCTACGCTTGCGGGCCTCGGCAATCATGAATGTTGCGTACTCTTCGAAGATGCGGTAGTTACGTTGCTCATTAGCCTTACTAAGATTGCTCCGAGTTACAGACTTCCCGATTCCGAGATGGTAAAGTTTTCCAGCATGAGCTTCCATAGCCACAATCAAATCTCTAAGACTATCTCGATTGGATAGCTGACCGAACATCATCGTAAGCAGCTGATTCCAACAGGTATAGCTCTTGATATACTTATCGCCTTCATACTTTGTAACGATACGATTGAATTTACTTCGGTCAAGGAACTTAACTAATTGGGCAAAAATATATGGGTCTTTATGCATAACGGTCTGAAAATTACCACAAAAGTAAATTCAAATCCGTTCTCCCAAAAATCTCCTATAACAAATTGAATTTCAATAATTTCAAAGAACTTCTATGATTTTTTAGTGGACACTA
>CAJJOL010000143.1:0-1298 GCA_905193385.1 uncultured Prevotella sp.
CCGAAATTGTGATCGATTTTCCGTAACTATCGATCTCGTCTCCCCCTGATCCACTGATGTGGCCAGGGGGATTTCATTTACAGCTCCACAACTTCGGGGTCAACCGTTTCCGCGGCGATGTCCTCAATGTCGGCGATCTCGTCGGGGTCATCCTGCTGATCGTCCGACATGATCACCTGTTCGCAGGTTGGAAGCGGTACGTTGAGGATTCGGAAGAGCTCCTTCTTCTTTCCTGCCACTTCATCGAAAATCCACCCGTCCTTGAAGCGGGTCATGTAGACATTGTTCAGCTGTCCCAACAGCTTATGGTCGCTGTCATAGTGCACGCGATACTTCTTCTTGCCGCTCTTCGTGACCGCTCCCTCGTTGTAAAGCTTGACTCTGGCGCGCACCATGGCGTTGATGGCCGTCGCCAGCATCTGCAGGAAGAGCTTCCCCTCCCAGGCTTCCGTTGAGTGCACCTGCGTGCGGTTGCACGTCAGGCGCGCCTTGAGCGTATTGAAGGCGTATTCGACCTCGTTTCGTTCCTCGTAGGCAACGCAGCAATCCACGGCGTTGTCAATGGTGTCGCTCACCAAAACCCGAATGCCGGCGTATTTCAGGTGCTGATCCACCTTCTTCATGTTGATGGTCACCTTGCCGTTTTCGTCTGTATCCCCGTACGTTTCGAGCAATTTTTTCTGTGCGTCGCTCAATTCGGAAGGTTTGTTCCGATGAAGTTCCAGGGCGGCGCACAGTTGAGTCTGGAGTCGGCGGGACATTTCGTCCGCCACGTCCTTGCTGAAGTACAGATGAACGTAAAGCGTCGCCTTCGTCTGCTTCTGGGCACGTTTGCCGGCAACGGGAAATTCGTCGTAGTGCCACACGATCGGCACGGTTACGGCGTTTTGCTTGAGATAGCTGACGCCGTTGTTCCAGTTCAGCAACGCCGCGTAGTTCTCGTCAATGATGTCGGTTACGGCGCCGTTGAGGTTGCGGCGGGCGTTGCAGATGAAGCTCATGTTGTTGCGCAACATGTCGTCCCAGTTGGTATTCGAGCCGTACCCCTTGTCCATCACCAGCGTTATCTGGCTGAAGTCGATGTCGGCGATGGCCAACTCTGCGAGCGTGTTGCGGATCGTACTGACGTCCGGGACGTTGCCGCAGAAGTTGCGGAAATAGAGCGGGATTCCCGTTTTCTGGTCCACCAGGAAGAGCACGTTCGTCTGGGGCGCGCTGATCAGGTCCTTGTTCTTGCCATAGGCGACGGTGGCAATGTTTTCCGAGTAGGAAGTGATGGAGGTGGAGTCCAACGCCCA
>CAJJOL010000144.1:0-1260 GCA_905193385.1 uncultured Prevotella sp.
AAGTTGATGATGTCGGCATGGTGCTCGGTGTCCTTGTTCTGTAGTCCGTGGCATTGTACGACTTTCATCTGTTCGAGTGAAAACTCCACTGTTTCAACTCTTTGTTCGGCTATTCTTGCAGAGAAGATGATGCAGTCGGGATTGAGTGAATAGTTTGTACCGCTGCCTACGCAATGATGCATCGCCTTGCCCTCAAGAACGTGCTCCCTGACGCTTTCAAGCATTCTCACCACGATATTGCCGTCCGTGAACATCAAACCGAAGAAACGGCTCTTCATTTCCTTGAACTTGTCCTCGTTCTTCAATGCCTTGCGTATCTCCTCCTCGGTGCGCTCCTTTTCTTTCTTGGCTCTGATTTTCTCGGATATTCTGTCGTGCTCGGCTTCAAGGTTGTCGGGACAAATGTAATGTGGACTTCTGATGTCTTTGCCCATTTCTACCAACATACAGATGTAGTCCGCCCATTTGCCGATGTCTGTAATAAGGTAATGGTTGCGGTTGGCTATCTTGTAGGCATTCCAACAAGTTTCCAAGTGCCGTGGATGGTCTATGAAGTGGCGGACGTGTCCGTAACGACATTGTTTCATCATCGTTTCGATGCGGTGGTCTGTCAGCATCGCCTTGAACAATGTAAGCGGTTCGATGCCGTGAAATGCTCCGTCAAAGCCGTTGCGCCATATCTGAGGAATGACTTTCATATCGGGGCAGACCGGAAATGAAGCAATATGCTGATAGGTGGTGTTGTCCTTGCGCAGTTCAATGTCGGAGTCGTAGCAGAACGTGTCCATATAGATACCCATTGTGCGCTTGCGTGCCATAACCTCCACCTTGCCTTTCTCGTTCATCCAATAACGTGCCACCTCCCAACAATTGATTTCTGCCTTTTGTCCCTTGCGGTAATAGGCTTTCATCTGAAATGCTCGCATAAGTTGCAGTCCCTTGCGCTCGGAGAGTACACTGAAATAGGTAGAAGACATTGCCTTCTGTCGCTTGGTGCGCTGCACTTCCAACTTTGCCTTACACTTCGGGCAGACACATTTGTCCGCATTCTCGTCCGTAGTCCAAGTGTGTCCGCAGTCCATGCAAGTGGTCTGTCCGTGCTTCAACTGAAAGGCATAGTGGTCAAGACATTCACGGAATGCCCATTGCATTTGCGCTCCCTTGATAGGTCGTAACCCCTTGTTTGAGGTTACGACTTGCTTCTGATATTTCGTTCTTGGTTTCATAACGTGTCGAATAATGATGGTTGGTGTACTTCTG
>CAJJOL010000145.1:0-1257 GCA_905193385.1 uncultured Prevotella sp.
ATCTTGGAAGACAATGCCACCGATGAACAAAAGACCAAAGGTCTTGACATTGCCGACTTCCTGCTGATGACGGAAACACCGCAGATGGCGCTACAAAGGCTGATAAAGCAACATCCGCCACTCCAACATCTGATAGACAGTCTTGGGTTGGTGTTGGTGGAAGAGTCATAGCAGAGTGGGTAAGGATCTGCGAGCACGCTTGCGTGACGGACTTTCACAAAAGTCCTAAACATAATAGGGACTTTTAGATTCACCTGCCGACGCTGTTCACTTAAAAAGTCCTTCTATTATGCTCAGGCTCTGCCCGAGACCTGTCTCCAATTATACAAGAACTACGTTACAAGCTCAAATGAAATTCTTATGGAAAGAAACATACCACGTGCCGCCATCCATGTAGGCACAGACAAGAAATCGTTCTCGTCCCAAGTGGGCAACGAGGCGGAGCGCAGAGGTTGGGACGAGAAGCGTTACCAACTCAAAAACGCGGACATAGACAAGAACAACCATTATAACTACACACGCAAGAGACTCAACTTTGAGATAGTCAAGGGCGAAAAGATAGTGCCTCTTGGTTCCCAGTCGGTGCCATTGCATGAACGCTTGCAGCACAGACTTGATGAACTTGGCTTCAAGCCGTATATGGATGCCAAGCGTCCCGACCAAGTTTCAAGGAACAGTCCGAACTGCACTGTCGGCATCATCTTCAGTGGTGACCATGATGTGCTTAAGAGGCTTGCCTTTGGTGAACAGAAACTCAACACGTCAGATCCAAATGCTGACCACAGCAAGGTTGTATTGCAAAAAGGCATCTATGACTGGGCATTGGACACCTACCGCTTTGCATGTGAGAAATGGGGAGAAGAGAATGTCATCGGCTTTGATGTGCATTGTGACGAGACAAGCATCCATGCCCATGTGCAGACCGTGCCTGTTGAACAAGTAAAGAAACGTGGGCGCATCGGAAGCGAGTACATTCACAAGGATAATCCAGAAAAGGTTCTCTCTACCAAGGAATGGAGAGCACTTCCAAAAGAAGAACGTGACAACTACACAAAATCGGAAGCGGCAAAGGGTGTTGTTGAAAGGGTCTCTTATGCCAAAGTGTGGGGAGAGCGAGCAAAGGACAAATCACAATACCTTTCCCAACTGCATACTGACTATTACAACAAGGTAGGGCATAAGTATGGCTTGGCACGAGGCTTCTCCTATGATGAACTTTCAGAGGAAGAAAAGCGAGGACGCAAGCATAAGAACAAG
>CAJJOL010000146.1:0-1243 GCA_905193385.1 uncultured Prevotella sp.
TATACTATTTGTTTTGGCATTATCTTTTTTGTCTATGTGTATATTTAAGACTACAGAGTTAAGTTTAAAATGTATGCAATTTGCTGTATCTATCTCTTGTATAGGAGCAATGTTTTCTACAAAAAGATATAGATACATATTTGCATCTATTGCTTTAATCATTATAGGAATATCTTTTTCACTTTAAATGTCCATAATAACGATAATGATTTGATTATTGAATGGTATAATAATAGTCCAGTCTACAGATAGCGACTAAAAACGGGGGCAAGGGATGCCCGAATTTGTCCTGCGGAGCTTGAAATTATCCGGGTGCGGTAAATCTCCAACTGTTGGTTGGAGATTTAAAACGGGTACAGACCGAAGTTAATCGCTTGCTTTAAACGAGCCATTTGTGAGCCATTTGTATATATTGTTTTCGGCTTATAATCAACAGTTTTACAAAAATCGCATTATACTTGTGAGCCATTTGTGAAGCGTTTATGAAGCGTATGGCAAGCCTTTGATTGAGTTTCCGTTATTCTCCTATTATCAGGTGACACGACAAAAAGAAAACATCTTCGGCAAAATCTTTGTTATGTTTTTGCAGGTGATTACATAATATACTATCTTTGCATATAGAAACAAAGGACATAAATATGGCTTCATTCAGAAAAGAGATACTTGGGCAGATTGAACGGATAGATACCGGGCGTATATTCACGTTCCGGGATTTATCGTTTGAAACGGAAAAGACCGCCAATGTTGCGGTGCTGCTCTCCGAACAGAGCCGCAAAGGGGTACTGGTACGGGTTGAAAAGGGGGCGTACTACCGTCCCAAGAAATCAGTGCTGGGGCTGGGAAAGCTGCCTGTCTATCAGGATGAACAGTTCCGCTACCTGACTGAAAAACTGAACGGCTATATCACGGGGGCTTACATCTATAACAAAATGGGACTGACCGAACAGGTTGCCACAACCATAACGATAGCCACTCCTAACCCGGTTCGCCGTTTCCGTTTCAAGAACTTGGATATAGAGTGCGTGAAAGCCTACTGCATGGACTACCCGGATGAAAGCCTTGTCCCGTACTTGCGGCTGCTCGATGCGATAAAGGACATGAAGCGCATACCCGGAACAACCGGGCAGGACATCTACAACCGGGTCAAAAGCCAATATTTCAACGGGTACAGCCTGCCGGAACTGGAAAAAATCGTATCTTTGGCGAAAAGTTACCCGCCACGTGTCAGAAAGGTGGTGGCGGA
>CAJJOL010000147.1:0-1204 GCA_905193385.1 uncultured Prevotella sp.
ATAAACCTTGACATGTACTTTTTCTCCCACAAGAGAATCAGGTACGGAATAATGAACATTTTTCATGCTGATAGTTGACCATTTATCCACAATGTACTCATAGACCTCAAAACAGCCCAGATTACCGGGAAAAGGCTTCAGCGATGACAGGTCAGCTTCCAGACGTGATGTTTTCTCCGCTGTTGAAAGACTGCCTTGCTCGTTGTTGACCTGCATACATACCCGGTTTAAATGCTCCTGGGCAGAATGTATATCACCAAAATGGTCTGTCAGGCAGAAAGCTTTCCTTCTGACATATTCCACGCTGCGCTCCACATGTCCTTTCTCCCATCCGGCCCGTACATTACAGAAACGGTACTCAAAACAATAGAAACCGGACATCTTCATCAAAGCTTCTGTAGGTTTCTTATCACCACCGACAAAGCTCTTGACGGCTACACGCATATTGTCATAGACCATCATGGCGGGGACACCATGTATATCCCTGAAAAAGTTACGGTGGGATTCCATGAAGGCAAGCGTATTCTGATGCCTGAAAAGATAGGCGTATCTGCCATTGCTATGCCCGAAAGTGAATACGGCCAGATAAAACTTGGTTTTGACGCCGTCAATAAAAAGAAGAACTTCACCCCAGTCAAACTCGGCAATGCATCCAGGCTCATAGAACAACCGGATAAAGGCTTCGCTCTTTTTCTTCTCTTTGTATGACTCTATATTTTTTATATAACTGCATACTGTGGCGTAACTGATGGTGTATCCTTGAGATAACAGAAACTGGTGGATATCCTTTTTCAACATGCGCTGTTTGCGAAGTCCGGTAGCTATCTTAACGGCATTCTTCTTCAGGCAAAATCCTATCTTATCCTTAATCTCTTGTGTGAGCCGGCGAGGACGGCGTCTGGAACTGTCATACCTGGGCTGGATGGTAAGCAAATCACTCAAAGCCTCTTCTGGATTGTCCGTGCGGATGGCTGATTCGTACTTTGAAAGAATATTGTCAACGGTATGACGGCTGACATGAAGTTCACGAGAGATACGCCGTTTGCTATAACCGCATACTCTATACATGTGTATTATTGATTGTCTTTCTACCATAGTCTTCATTTTACCTTTGCATTTGGATTATACAAAGGTCATTATACTTATCCTATGGTGGCGCAATTTTCAACTGGAATATTGGCGCACTTTTCAATTAGTATCTACA
>CAJJOL010000148.1:0-1203 GCA_905193385.1 uncultured Prevotella sp.
TCGTCAGCTCGTGTCGTGAGATGTTGGGTTAAGTCCCGCAACGAGCGCAACCCTTATGGTCAGTTACTACGCAAGAGGACTCTGGCCAGACTGCCGTTGACAAAACGGAGGAAGGTGGGGATGACGTCAAATCATCATGCCCTTTATGACTTGGGCTACACACGTACTACAATGGCGTTAAACAAAGAGAAGCAAGACCGCGAGGTGGAGCAAAACTCAGAAACAACGTCCCAGTTCGGACTGCAGGCTGCAACTCGCCTGCACGAAGTCGGAATTGCTAGTAATCGTGGATCAGCATGCCACGGTGAATACGTTCCCGGGCCTTGTACACACCGCCCGTCACACCATGAGAGCCGGGGGGACCCGAAGTCGGTAGTCTAACCGCAAGGAGGACGCCGCCGAAGGTAAAACTGGTGATTGGGGTGAAGTCGTAACAAGGTAGCCGTAGGAGAACCTGCGGCTGGATCACCTCCTTTCTAAGGAGTCAGGCAGATGGAAGAACATCGAAGATGGTCAACCATCTGGAACAGGTGACAGATACAAGCAGAGTAGATATTGTTCGATTTTGAGGGCCCTGAAAAGGGGTTACTCAAAACCTTATGTGGGGGTTTAGCTCAGCTGGGAGAGCACCTGCTTTGCAAGCAGGGGGTCAAGGGTTCGATTCCCTTAATCTCCACCACATGGGCCAATAGCTCAGCTGGCTAGAGCACACGACTGATAATCGTGAGGTCGATGGTTCGAGTCCATTTTGGCCCACCATGTGATGAAAATCAGAGTTTCGGGAGACCGGGCTTTGAGGGACATCACCAAGACGTACCTTGAAAACTGAATAATAACTGCGAAACAAAGATTATAGTAAGTTCTTTTTTAAGAAATATTACAATTTCAAAAGGAAGGGTAACAATAATCTTCGTTGGCAAGAGAGAATCAAGAGGATACCAAATGTTCTTGAAAGAACGTTTGAAAGGTCAAGCGAACAAGGGCGCAGGGCGAATGCCTTGGCACTGGGAGCCGATGAAAGACGTGATAAGCTGCGATAAGCTTCGGGGAGCTGCAAATAAGCATTGATCCGGAGATTTCTGAATGAGGAAACTCACCTGGGTTCATACTCAGGTACGTTATACTGAACTTAAAAATAGGTATATCGAGGGAACCGCCTGAACTGAAACATCTAAGTAGGGCGAGGAAGAGACATCAAACGAG
>CAJJOL010000149.1:0-1191 GCA_905193385.1 uncultured Prevotella sp.
ACAGAGGAAAAAGCGGCTTTGATTACGGACTACGGAAAGGATGTGATACAGCTTGAACAGCGAATGGCAGAGCTTGCAGCCGCAGACGCAGCAAGAACTAAAAAACACCATGAACGCCATGCAGCCGCCCCAGAGCATTGAGGAAATCAAGGCGGGGCTGGAAACTACCGAGAAAGGCGGTGTCCGTCAGAGCATACGGAACTGCCTGACCGTATTCCAGCGTGACCCGCTGCTTTCCGGGGCTATCGCATACAACATCCTGACCGACCGCAAGGACATCATAAAGCCCATCGGCTTCCACAGGGAAAGCACCGCCCTGAACGATACAGATATGAAGTATCTGCTTCTCTATCTGGAAGAAACCTACGGGCTTACCAATGAGAAAAAGATTGATAACGCCATCGGGATTGTGGCGAATGAAAACAAGTACCATCCCATCCGGGACTATCTAAATACCCTTGTGTGGGACGGGACAGAGCGAATCCGTTTCTGCCTGCGGCACTTTCTGGGGGCTGACGCAGACGATTACACCTATGAAGCATTGAAGCTGTTCCTGCTGGGTGCAATCTCACGAGCCTTTCAGCCGGGGTGCAAGTTTGAAATCATGCTCTGTCTGGTCGGCGGTCAGGGGGCTGGCAAGTCCACCTTCTTCCGTCTGCTGGCAGTCCGGGACGAGTGGTTCTCCGATGATTTGCGGAAGCTGGACGATGACAATGTGTACCGCAAGCTGCAAGGTCACTGGATTATCGAAATGTCGGAAATGATGGCAACCGCCAACGCCAAGAGCATTGAGGAAATCAAGTCATTTTTAAGCCGGCAGAAAGAGGTTTACAAGATACCCTATGAAACCCACCCGGCAGACCGCCCCCGTCAGTGCGTGTTTGGCGGCACTTCCAATGCCCTTGACTTCCTGCCCCTTGACCGTTCCGGCAACCGCCGCTTTATCCCCGTCATGGTGTACCCGGAGCAAGCCGAGGTTCACATTTTGGAGGACGAAGCTGCTTCCAGAGCCTATATCGAGCAGATGTGGGCGGAAGCGATGGAGATTTACCGAAGCGGCAGGTTCAAGCTGGCTTTCAGCCCCGCCATGCAGCGGTATCTCAAAGAACACCAGCGGGATTTTATGCCGGAGGACACCAAAGCCGGGATGATACAGGCGTATCTTGATAAGTACACCGGGAGCATGGTCTG
>CAJJOL010000150.1:0-1113 GCA_905193385.1 uncultured Prevotella sp.
CCCCCCCCGCCCCCAAAGGGGGAGCGACCAAACGGCAGCTTCACTCAATGGAGTGTTACAGTTCATCAAAACCAAGTGATAACTGTCGTTTCTCTGCTTCTTCTTTCTTTTGGGCAGCTAAAGTCTTTTTCCGAACGTATGTTTTTGTAAATGAAACCCTATCCCCATTAAAGACAATCAACGGATTAATGAACCAATTATATTCGTTTGGACCTCTTGCTATGATTTCACTTTGTACGAGCTCTGCCAATCCTTTGTATATGGCTTTGTCTGATTTGTATTGGGTGTATTCTAAGCATTTTCGCCTATCGAAAATTATCATATCATTCTTAGGCTTCATGCAAGTTAGAATATACCCGAAAACCCGAATAGCTGATTGTGATAGATTGAAAAAAGCGGCAAAATTCGCAAGGTATAGTTTTGCAAATTGCTCTTCATCTACTTCTATTTGTCGGATAAACGAGGTTTTGAATACTTCTCCTGTATCTGTATCAGCAACAGCAACTACAGCTTTTTTATCACTTCCCGTACTACTTTTGTATTTCTTAACAACGTGATTTTCAATCCCTTCAATTGCTTGTTTCATAAAGGGGTTTTCTTCGTTTTTTTGAAAATCGGTTAATTTGAGTACTTTCTTATTTTCCATAAACATTCTATTTAGGCAAATTTGACTTTCTATATATCGGTGAAAAAGTATAATTTGATTTTCCACAAAGGAATATTTAAATTTCCATTAATACAATAAAAAAGCAAAATATATTTTCCTTTTTAACATCTAATAGGAAAGAGTGACTTTCTAATATGGAAAATCAGATTTTCCAATATGGAAAATACCCTATATTGAGTATCAACTACTTAACTTATTCTATTTCTTAAGTTCTTATTATACCCTAAAAACGGCATATAATCAACTACTTAAAAAATCATCGGTCGGGGAGCGCCCAGCGGCAAGGGGCGGGACCACCCGTCCCGACGAGCGCCCACACCATAAACTTTTTTTCGAATAAGCACACAACCGTTTTTCGAACCCTGCAAAATTTCTTCCGAACCCGAACGGCGTAACACTCCATTGAGTGAAGCTGCCGTTTGGTCGCTCCCCCTTTGGGGGCGGGG
>CAJJOL010000151.1:0-1074 GCA_905193385.1 uncultured Prevotella sp.
CCGTTTTGAAACCTCGTCTTGCAGTTTTTCGTTGGCACGTTCCAGTTCTTTCAGTTTTCCACTCCCGAAAAGAGAAGCAACTCCACTAGTTATGGCTGTCGCTGCCGTGGTGGCTGTCTTCTTTAACTTGTCAGTGCGTATTTCTGATTTCACCTGTTTCAGTTCCTGCTCGGCAAGATTTATCTGTTCTTCTTTGTGCCGTTTGGCTGCATCCATGCGTTGCAGTTCAGCTTTCTGCTTCTCAATGATAAAGTCGTTCCGTTCCAGATGCTCCTTACCAGTGACAGCCTTTGACTGCCCGCGTTCCATCAGCAGGATGTCGGATGCAAGGGTCTGCATCTGCATCATGTCATCGTCATTGAGCTTTCGGCTCTTTCCTGTTTCGTGGTTCATCCAGTCGAAAACGATATGGGCATGATAGTTCGGCTTGAACCATCTGTCCCCGACTTTGAAGCTTTCCCTGTCTTCCGCTTCCGGCTGACCGTTCAGCCAATGCCCTTCATCCTTGTGCAGGAAGATTTGCAGCGGTGTGATTCCCCAGCGTCTTTGACACTCCTCACCGAATTTACGCACGTCTGCCAGTGTGGTGTCCGACCTGACAAGCAGCACTCCTTCACGTATGGGGGAGCATCCCGCAATCTTGACTATTTTACCGTTCTTGCCTTTGCGTTCACGCTCCTTTTCCTGCATGGCACGTCCGGTCTTTTCCTTTACCATCTGTCTGATATTGTCATAATGCATCCGCAAATCCGGACTGCCGAAGTCGGGATTTATCCACTGCTCATTATCGGTGGAGAGTTCTGGAACCACATAGGTTCTGGACTCTCCGATGTGGCGCATGTATTCGGCAGTCCTCCTGTTGTGAGCCTCACTCGATGCGATATTGCAGGGCTTGATATGTATGCTTGATTTTGTTGCCATAGATACTTGTTTTTTGGGTTTGTACTTTATTGTTTGCTTTTCCGCTGTCCGTAAACGCATGGGGTTCTTAGGGGTGCAACCCATAAGCGGAGATTGCAAAGAGAGGGTCACTCTTTGCTCTGGGTTCTCAGGGGAGAAACGCCCTGAGTGGGT
>CAJJOL010000152.1:0-1062 GCA_905193385.1 uncultured Prevotella sp.
TCTTTCGCATACCTTCGTGCTAAACTTAAAACTCGAAAGATTATGTTTAGCGAAAAAGATTTTGAAAGACTGTGGTTCCTCTACAAAACCGAGGGTGAGCCCAATGGAGTTTCCATCAACTCGTTCTGCATTGGCAACAATATTCCATACACGGCATTCTATGACTGGTTCAAGAAGACACAGAAAAAGGTTGTACCTGTAGAAGTTGAAGGAATTCCGGAAGAGCTGATTCGGACAGGTAATGAAGAACGGCAGGAGGTTGCTAAAGACAAGCCCAAACGTACAACTCCCCATAAAGGAAGCATTATGGTGACGATAAGAACTCGTGAGGGCTTGTGCATACAGAAGAAAGGCTTAGACTATCAGGGGCTGAAAACACTGGTAGGGAAACTGGAGGGCTTATGCTGAGTATCAACGGTCTTCACAACTTCTACTACCTTCCTGAGCTTCACGATATGAGATGCAAGGCTCAGCGTATATGCGAGATAATCCGAGGTCGATACCACCGTGATCCATTGAATGGTGATGTTTACATGTTCATGTCTAAAGACCAGCGCAAGGTTCGTATGATACACTATGAGCGCAATGCCTACTACCTTCATGAGAAGTCTTTCATTAAGGGCTATAAGTTCATGAAAATAGAGCGCAAGGACGATGTGACAGTATATAAAATAGACTGGAAAGACCTGGTCACGATACTTGAAACTCCAGTAATAACGAGTATAAGAATTTAAAGATAAAACTCTGACAATCAGTGATAAAAGTTCTCTAAATATTTGTATATCTCATTGAAAATGAGTATCTTTACATAAAATATCAGAGAACATGGAACTGGAAGAACTCATAGGAAATACACTCAGACGCAAGCATCTTGAAGAGATGATGAACAGACCCGAAAAGGAGCATGCACCCCTTGAAGGTATGGATAATGAGCAGATAAAGAGGTTCGCCCTGTTCCTGTTTGAGGAGAATCAGAAAAAGAGCAGGCAGCTTGATGAAATGATAGCACGACTTGATGAAATAGGAAAAGACCTGAAGGAATCCAACCGTAAGATTGATTCC
>CAJJOL010000153.1:0-1019 GCA_905193385.1 uncultured Prevotella sp.
CAATCGAACCCGGAGATAGCTGGTTCTCCTCGAAATAGCTTTAGGGCTAGCCTCGATACAGATTTGCGGAGGTAGAGCACTGAATTTCCTAGGGGGCGTCAAAGCCTACCGAAGAATATCAAACTCCGAATGCCGCGTAATCGATTATCGGGAGTCAGACTGCACGAGATAAGTTGGGCGGTCAAAAGGGAAAGAGCCCAGACCTTCAGTTAAGGTCCCCAAGTGCGCGTTAAGTGGAAAAGGATGTGGGATTTCGAAGACAACCAGGATGTTGGCTCAGAAGCAGCCATCCATTCAAAGAGTGCGTAATAGCTCACTGGTCGAGAGGTCCTGCGCCGAAAATGTCCGGGGCTGAAACGCGCCACCGAAACTAAGGAACCGAAAGGTTGGTAGAGGAGCATTGCATGCGGAACGAAGCAGTACCGTAAGGAGCTGTGGACTGCATGGAAGAGAGAATGCCGGAATGAGTAGCGAGATAGAGGTGGGAATCCTCTAGGCCGAATATCCAAGGTTTCCAGAGTAAAGCTGATCTGCTCTGGGTAAGTCGGGGCCTAAGGCGAGGTCGAAAGACGTAGTCGATGGATAACAGGTTGAAATTCCTGTACTATCCTGTAACAGAACTGTGGGGACACAGGCAGAGAGCGTGAGCCGGGAATGGAAAGACCGGTACAAGCGAGGTAGGAGAAGAGTTGGCAAATCCGCTCTTTAATCTGAAGACGTGATGTGGACTGAAAATAAGTAGGGAAGCACGTGAGCTGACTGTCAAGAAAAGCCGCTATTGTTTGCAGGATACCCGTACCGTAAACCGACACAGGTGGATGAGGAGAGAATCCTAAGGCCGACGGGAGAAGCATTGTTAAGGAACTCGGCAAAATGACTCCGTAACTTCGGGAGAAGGAGTGCCAGTAAGATGGCCGCAGAGAATTGGCCCAAGCAACTGTTTAGCAAAAACACAGGTCTATGCAAAACCGAAAGGTGAGGTATATGGGCTGACGCCTGCCCGGTGCTGGAAGGTTAAG
>CAJJOL010000154.1:0-1011 GCA_905193385.1 uncultured Prevotella sp.
GTGTGGCAAGTTGTTTTCAGCCATCCCTTCGAGATACGTCACTTCTATTCTATTGTCGGATTCCGTCCTATCGTGTGAATAGAGAGCTCCTTTTCGGACATCTGACTACAAACGACTCTCAAGGTAGCAGTCATTTACTGTTGCACTGCACGATTCAGTCCTTCCCTATAGACAGCCCGTGTCTTGGGTACTATGACCTCTGCAGACTTCTCACGGCAAGCTTTACTCCGTCATGGTGCATCGAATAACTCATCTTCACCCATGCGTCCGTGAGACTTCACTAGTTAAGCATGTTGTCTTTCCATCTTATGCCCACTTGATTTACTACTTGTAGTTCCGAGTAGTTATTGGACTTTGACTCTTTTTGCAGCCTTATCCCTACAAGTAGCCTTATATCAAGTTTCTGTGCGTTGGGTCAGATGTTTGCCGCTGACTTCTTTCAGATTCCGCGTCACCACGGACACCCTTGTCTCTCTGGCTGGACGATTCCCACTACTAGGGCTCGTTAGGGACTTGCACCCATTAGACATCACACATGCTAGTCAAACAAAAAAGGAGTCCTTTTGAATATCTCCAAAAGAACTCCTCTCATATAGGATTAAAAAAGTTTTATTTATTTCTTTCTGTCAATTATCAGCTTGTTGTCCTTGTGTACTACGTGCAGATAATTGAACTCGTTGAGATTGTCGACAAACTCCTTGATGCTTGCCTTGCGCGATGCAATGAAGTGCAGACGGTAGCTCATCAGCGAATTGTTGCGTATCTCCTGACTTCGTCATTGCGTCACCCAAAAATATTCATCAAAGAGTTTGGCGATTTTCTGATGCCTTGCCATCAACATTGTCTGAGTGTATACATCCTTGTTCAGAGGTAGCTTAATTTGTATGGTTGTGATGGTCTTAGCCAATGCAAGCACCTTGTCTACGCTCATTTTAATCTCTGAGACTTTCAGCATGCGCTCCAGTTCCTTGTATACTTTCAAAGCCACAAAGCAGATGCATATATGAGCCT